>NZ_JBVHKV010000023.1:0-126415 GCF_055559335.1 Streptomyces sp. NPDC024555 | reverse complement strand
AAACGCCCGGTTACATTCCGAACCCGGAAGCTAAGCCTTTCAGCGCCGATGGTACTGCAGGGGGGACCCTGTGGGAGAGTAGGACGCCGCCGAACTCCTTGTGTAAATGAGCCCCGTGCCCTTGTGGCACGGGGCTCATTTGCGTTTTGAGCGCTTAAGGTCGTGCCATGCGCTACGACTTGGTCATCTTCGACAACGACGGTGTGCTCGTGGACAGCGAGCCGATCTCCAACACCATCCTCGCCGCCTACCTCACGGAGCTCGGGCACCCGACCACGTACCAGCAGTCCCTCCGCGACTACATGGGGGCGGCCATGCACCGGGTGCACGACCTCGTGGCGGAGCGCGGTGGTGAGAAGCTGCCGGCCGACTTCGACGAGGTGTTCCACGCCCGGGTCTTCGCGGCCTTCCGGGAGGAGCTGGAGCCCGTCCCCGGCGTCGACGAACTCCTGGGGAAGCTCGTCGCCGACGGGATCCCGTACTGCGTCGCCTCCTCCGGAAGCCATGAGCGGATTCGCGTCGGGCACCGGAAGACGGGGCTCGACCAGTGGTTCGAGGAGGAGTGGATCTTCAGCTCGGAGGACGTCGGCCGGGGGAAGCCCGCGCCCGACCTGTTCCTGTACGCGGCCGAGCGGATGGGGGTGAGCCCCGAGCGCTGTGTCGTCATCGAGGACAGCCCGCTCGGGGTGGAGGCCGCCAAGGCCGCGGGCATGGACGTGTACGGGTTCACGTCGATGATGCCGGCGGACCGGCTGGCCGGGGTGAACGGGCATTTCTCCGACATGGGACAGCTTCGGGAATTGCTCGCCTGACGCGTCTACCCACGGGTAGAAACTGGCCCTACGCTCGCGCCCATGACAGATGCACGTATGCGGCACGGCAGAGCCTCCCTCGCGGGGAGCTTCTTC
This sequence comes from Streptomyces sp. NPDC024555, assembly GCF_055559335.1. NCBI lineage: Bacteria > Bacillati > Actinomycetota > Actinomycetes > Kitasatosporales > Streptomycetaceae > Streptomyces > Streptomyces sp. NPDC024555. The sequence continues at coordinate 125,507 of NZ_JBVHKV010000023.1, read as the reverse complement.
GTGCAGGGCGTCACCTTCGCTCTCCTCGTGACGCGGATACCCGCCATCCAGGACCGGTACGGGATATCCGACGGGCTGCTGCCCGTCTTCCTGGCCGCCGTTCCGATCCTGGCCGGGGTGGGCAGTGTGGTCACCGAGAAGGTGGTCGCACGGGTGGAGCCCCGGACCGTCCTGCGGTGGGCGCAGCCCGTGGTCCTGCTCGCCCTGCTCGGCGTCGGGGCCGGGAGCCGGGTCTGGGAGGCCGCGCTGGCGCTCGGGGTGTTCGGGCTGTCGGTCGGTGCCCTGGACGCCTCGATGAACATGATGGGCGTCAGTCTCCAGCGGGCGTACGGCCGCTCCATCATGCTGGGCTTCCACGCCGCGTACAGCCTCGGCGGGATCGTCGGGGCCTCCCTGGCGTGGGCCGGGGCGCACTGGGACCTGTCGCTGCTGGTGTCGTACGTCCCGGCGGTCGTCCTGCTGCTGCCCGCCGCGTTCATCGGGAGCCGGTGGTACGCGAACGGGAACGAGGGCGAGCCCGGCGGGGCCGGGGAGGCGCCCGTGGCGGCCGGAGGCGTGTCCGTCTCCTTCAAGCTGCTGATGCCGCTCTGTCTGGTGATGTGCTTCGCGTACATCGGGGACTCGACGGTCTCCAACTGGAGTGCCAAGTACCTCCAGGACGTGCTCGGCAGTTCGGAGCAGATGTCGACCGTTCCGTACAACGTCTACATGGTGACGACGCTGCTCGGGCGGGCCGTGGGGGACTTCGGGGTGCGCCGGTTCGGGGCGGTGGCCGTGGTGCGGGGCGGGACCGTGCTGGCGGCGGCCGGGTTCGCGGTGGTGGCCGTGGCCGGCGGGGCCTGGGTGGGGATGCTCGGGTTCACCATGCTGGGGCTCGGGCTCTGTGTGATCGTGCCGCAGACCTTCGCTGCCGCCGGGCGGATGTTCCCCGGGGCGAGCGATGTGGCGATCGCGCGGCTGAACATCTTCAACTACGTCGGCTTCCTGGTCGGCTCACCGCTCGTCGGCGCGCTCGGGGACGCGTGGAGCTACCGGGGGGCGATGCTCGTGCCCATGGTGCTGGTCCTCGCGACGCTCCTGTACGCCAAGTCGTTCGGGGCGGAGCCCGCCCGATACGGTGGCGGGCATGAGCGGCCGCGCACAGTTGATGTGGGATGACGCAGTAACGGGATACGACTTCGGGGACGACCACCCGATGGACCCGGTCAGGCTCGGTCTGACGATGAGCCTGGTGCGGTCGTTCGGCCTGGACCGGGCGGTGGACGTGGTGGCGGGGAAGCCCGCCGGGGAGTCCACGCTGCGGCTCGTGCACCGCTCCGACTATCTGGACGCGGTGCGGGCCGCGTCCGCCGATCCGCGTACGGCCGACCAGGGCTACGGGCTGGGGACCACGGACGATCCGGCGTTCGCCGGGATGCACGAGGTGTCGGCGCTGATCGCCGGGCAGTCCGTGGCCGCCGCCGAGGCCGTCTGGCGGGGCGGGACCGCGCACGCCGTGAACTTCACCGGCGGTCTGCACCACGCGATGCCGGGCGGCGCGGCCGGGTTCTGCATCTACAACGACCCGGCCCTCGCCATCGCCCGGCTGCTGGAGCTGGGTGCGGAGCGGGTCGCGTACGTGGACGTCGACGTGCACCACGGGGACGGGGTCCAGGCGGCGTTCTGGGAGGACCCGCGGGTTCTGACGATCTCGCTGCACGAGCATCCGCGGACGCTGTTCCCGCACACCGGCTGGCCGGAGGAGACCGGTGCCGGGGCGGGAGAGGGCGGTGCGGTCAATGTGGCGCTGCCGGCCGGTACCGGGGACGGCGGCTGGCTGCGGGCCTTCCACGCGGTGGTGCCGGAACTGCTGGCGGACTTCCGGCCGCAGGTCCTGGTGACCCAGCACGGGGCGGACACCCACTTCGAGGACCCGCTGGCGCATCTGGCGGTCACGCTCGACGCGCAGCGGGCCGTGATGGAGGCCTGCCACGATTTCGCGCACGCCTACGCGGAGAACGGGCGCTGGGTGGCGCTGGGCGGCGGCGGATACGCGGTGGTCGATGTGGTGCCGCGGTCCTGGACGCATCTGGTGGGGATCGCCGCGCACGCGCCGGTGGAACCGGAGACGGTGATTCCGTCGTCGTGGCGGGACGAGGTGTACGCGCGGACGCGGCAGCTCGGGCCGGCCCGGATGACGGACGGGCGGGTGCCGGTGTGGAAGCCCTGGGAGGAGGGGTACGACCCGGCGGACCGGCTGGACCAGGCGGTGCTGGCGGCCCGGCGGGCGGCGTATCCGCTGCGGGGGCTGCTGACCTGACGCCCCGGCCCCTGGGGCCGGGGGGCGCGCGGGGGCGTGATTACGCCAACTGTGGGGCGCAATACGGGTTTTGGTCCCGGTCCGGTGCGGTTGGGGCAGCATCGGCAGGGTGTTGAGCACCGGAGCGCTGCGTGCGCATCTGCTGGCGGCCCGGCTGGCCGGGCCCGTGGCCACTTCGCGGGAGACGAGTCTGCGGAGCTATCGGCTGTTCGCGGCCGGGGACCCCAGGGTCACGCTCGGGCTGAGGCCCGGCGGCGAGTGGGGCGAGCGGGAGCTGTTACGGCTGATGGCCGAGCGGTGCGGGGTGTCGGACGATCCGTCGTACGTCTCCGGGCCCGATGTGATCGATCCGGAGCGGACCGTGGCCGGTCTGGAGGCGTTCGCGGCGCGGCTGGGGCGGGCCGCGGCCCGGCGTTCGCCGGTGCTGTTCGGGACCGGGCATCCGCATCGTCTGCTCGGTTTCTACGCAGCGCTGGCAGACGCGCTGTCGGCGGCGGGGTGCGCCGTCCTCACCCCCGCGCAGGGGCGATGTATCGACATAACGACCCGGTTCGGCGTACGCACGTACAACCTCGACTACGTACGGGGAGTCGCGCTGGTGCGCGAACCCGGCGCGCGGGTGCCCGGTGGTGGCACCGGCGCACACACCCATTCACCCCTGCCTCTCAGGGTGGCTCTGGCCGCTGCGGCGGACGCCGGAGGGCCGCTGCCGGAGCTGGTGGTGGGGGACCACGGATGGGTCTGCGGAGCAGGTCAGCTCGGTATCGAGGCGATCGGGCTGGCCGATACGGACGATCCCGCGCTGTTCGTCGGGGAGGCCGAGGGGCGGGTGGCGGTGGCGGTGCCGCTCGACGACGCCGTGCGCTCGGCGTACTACCTGCCGCTGACGCGCTATGTACTCAATCGGGCGTGTCTGTCACAGTAGGCGGCCGATCGCCTCTCCTCTTCCCCACTCGCATCACCCGCCCCTAATCTGGGGAGTGAGCGCACAACGACGAAGAGTCACCGGAGGGGAAGCCGGTGCGCGTCCGGTGCGGAAGGTACAGGTGGGTCATGGCTGCTGACAGCGAAAGGCCTCTGAACGAGGTCAAGTTTCTGACCGTGGCGGAAGTCGCCTCGGTCATGCGAGTGTCGAAGATGACCGTGTACCGCTTGGTGCACAGCGGTCATCTGCCGGCGATCCGGGTGGGCAGGTCCTTCCGGGTGCCGGAGCAAGCGGTTCACGAGTATCTCCGCGAGTCCTTCGTGGGGGTGGCGTCCGCCTGACGTTTCCCCTCGGATTACGTCCCTCACGCGGTGGCGGGTAGGCTAGGCCGACGTAGGTCGTGTGGGCCCAGACGCCCCGCACCAGTGAAGAAGAAGTGAGCGAGGGTAGTCGTGGGCTCTGTTATCAAGAAGCGGCGCAAGCGGATGGCCAAGAAGAAGCACCGCAAGCTGCTCAAGCGCACGCGCGTTCAGCGTCGCAACAAGAAGTAAGCGAACGCAGTTCGTGTCCACCGCAGCCCTTCCGCCGATCCGGCGGGAGGGCTGCGGTGCTGTGTACGGGGGGTGTCCACCCGCTACGGTGACGTCCTGGGGGACCTGGACCCCACCTCCCGCACGGGAGGCCGACGGAAGGCGCTGATCGTGGGGAAGGTCGTGCTCGTCACGGGAGCGGCCCGGCAGCTGGGGGGCCGTTTCGTGCGGCGTGTCCAGCGGGATCCGGGGGTCGACCGGGTGATCGCGGTGGACGCGGTCGAGCCGGGCCACCGGCTGGGCGACGCCGTCTTCGTCCGCGCGGACATCCGCCGCCCCGCGATCGGCCGGGTGCTGGCCGAGCACGGTGTGGACACGGTCGTCCACCTGGACGTCAGCGGCACGGCGATCGGGGCCCAGGGGCGTACCGCCGTCAAGGAGACCAACGTCATCGGCACGATGCAGCTGCTCGGTGCCTGCCAGAAATCGCCGTCGGTGCGGCGGATGGTGGTGAAGTCCACCACGAGTGTCTACGGTTCGGCGCCTCGCGATCCCGCGGTCTTCCACGAGACGACCCCGCCCAAATCGCTGCCGGGCGGCGGGTTCGCGAAGGACGCGGTGGAGGTCGAGGGGTATGTGCGGGGCTTCGCGCGCCGCCGCCCGGACGTGGCCGTGTGCGTGCTGCGGTTCGCGAACATCCTGGGGCCCGACCCCGATTCGCCGCTGGCCGACTATCTGTCGCTGCCGGTGCTGCCGACGGTGTTCGGCTACGACCCCCGGCTCCAGTTCGTCCACGAGGACGATGTGATCGACGTCCTGGGGATCGCGGCCGGCGAGGCGCGGCGCGGGACGCTGAACAGCGGGACGTTCAACATCGCGGGGGACGGGGTGCTGCTGCTGTCGCAGTGCGCGCGGCGGCTGGGGCGGCCCACGCTGCCGGTGCTGCTGCCCGCGGTCACCTGGGTCGGCCAGGCGCTGCGCACGGTCGGCATGACGGACTTCTCGGCGGAGCAGATCCGGCTGCTGACGCATGGCAGGGTGGTCTCCACGGTGCAGATGCGCGAGACGCTGGGGTTCCGGCCGCGGTTCACCACGGCGGAGACCTTCGCCGCCTTCGTCGCGGGCCGGGGTCCGGGGCTGCTGCCGCCCGAGAAGGCCGGCCGGGCCGTGGACCGGCTGGCCGTGTTGGCCCAGGGGTCCCGGGGTGCCGGCGGGGCCGCGCGGATCGCCGGACCGGACGGCGGCACGGATCCGATCCCCGGCGCGAGGTAGAGGAGCGCACGACGATGGCGGATGCCAAGGTCATTCCGTTCGACGACGACCGTTCGCGGGCGGGAGGCGTGCCGCGGGCCGGGCGCAGGAGGGCCCAGGGGGGCGGCACGGGCTCCGTGAGCGCCCTGCCGGGGCAGCAGCCCGGGGCGAGGCCGTCCCCGGAGCCCGGGAGGGCCGCTGCCGCCCAGGGAGCCGAGGACGGCTGGGACCGGCGGATCGCGAGCGGGCTGGCGTTCCTGCGGCGGCGGGTCACCGGTGAGTACGAGGTCGACGAGTTCGGCTACGACGAGGAGCTGACCGACCAGGTCCTGATGTCGATGCTGCGGCCGGTGTACGAGAAGTACTTCCGGGTCGAGGTGAAGGGCATCGAGAACATCCCGGCCCGGGGCGGGGCGCTCCTCGTGTCCAACCACTCCGGGACGCTGCCGCTGGACGGGCTGATGCTCCAGGTCGCGGTGCACGACAACCATCCGGCGGGGCGCCATCTGCGGCTGCTCGCCGCGGACCTGGTCTTCATGCTGCCGGTGGTCAACGAGCTGGCCCGCAAGGCCGGTCACACGCTGGCCTGCGCGGAGGACGCGGAGCGGCTGCTGCGGCAGGGCGAGGTCGTCGGGGTGATGCCGGAGGGTTTCAAGGGCATCGGGAAGCCGTTCGGGGAGCGGTACAAGCTCCAGCGCTTCGGGCGAGGCGGTTTCGTGTCGACTGCGCTGCGCGCCGGGGTGCCGATCGTGCCCTGCTCGATCGTGGGTGCCGAGGAGATCTACCCGATGATCGGCAACGCGAAGACGCTGGCCCGGCTGCTGGGCTTTCCGTACTTCCCGATCACGCCGACGTTCCCGTGGCTGGGGCCGCTGGGGGCGGTGCCGCTGCCGACGAAGTGGACGATCCAGTTCGGCGAGCCGATCGCCACGGACGGCTATCCGCTGGAGGCGGCGGAGGATCCGATGCTGATGTTCAACCTGACGGACCAGGTGCGGGAGCAGATCCAGCACACGCTGTACAAGCTGCTGGTGCAGCGGCGGTCGGTGTTCTTCTAGCGAAGGTTCTTCGCGGGGAGAACACCGACCGCCGCCGGTCGCCGGATGCGGGTCAGCCCTTGTCGTCCTGGGCGTCGATCCCGAGGCCGCCGATGAGCCCCGGGATGAGCGGGGGCAGGGTGATGTCCGGGGTGGGCGGTGTGCTCGGGGTGGTGTCGGACGGGGTGGTCCCGGTCGACGGGGGGTTGAGCAGACCGTCGGTGCCGCCGGCGATCAGGCCGTCCGCCGGGGTGCTGCCGGTGTCCGAGGGGCGTGGCGAGGCGCTGGTGCCGTCCGTGCCGGCCCCGTGGCTGTCCGCAGGGGACGAGGGCGACGGGGTGCCCGTGCGGGCGGAGGGGGCCGAGCCGGTGCCGTCGGTGCCGGAGTCGCGTGCCGTCCCGCTGCGCTCGGGTGCGCGGGGGAGCAGCGACTGGAGCGGGCCGACCTCTTCGTCTATGGCGGCGAAGACCGAACTCACCTCGTTGCCGACGTCGGTCAGCTGGACCGGGAGGCGGTCGCGGAGGTTGCTCCAGCTCTCGCGGTGGGAGCGGGAGAAGGAGTCCAGGGTCTGGATGGGGCCGATCTTGCCGTCCCGCTCGTAGGCGGAGTGGAGGAGGCGGTGGCCCTCGGTGGCGTCGTGCGTCATGCGGTTGAGGGTGCGCCGGATCTCGCCGAGCTGCTCGTGGTCGAGGTCGCCGGAGCGGGCGCGCTCCATGAGGCGGCGGGCCTCGCCGAGGCGGGTGGAGGCCTGGTCGAGGTAGACCTCGCCGCGGTCCGTGTCTCCGTTGGCCAGGCCGAGGTGGATGTCCTCCATGCCGCGCTTCAGGCCGTAGAGGGAGTCACCGGGGAGGGCGTCGGAGCTGGCAGCGGCCACTCCGCCGAAGGCGCCCGCCGCCACACCCACGGTGAGGCCGCCGGCGGCCAGTCCCTTGGTCCAGCGCGATCTCGGGCGGAGCTTGCGGAGCGGGGAGGCCCGATGGGCGCCCCTGCCCCGTTGTTCGGGAACGGTAGGGTCCGCGGACGCACCGCCCCCGGCGAACATGGTCTCCATGGCGGCGACGAGCTGTGCCCGCTGCACCACTTTGACGTCGGGGTCCAACTGCGGCTTCGGCAGCTCACCGAGGCCGTTCGCCAGGGCCAACAGCTCTTCCGGGGCGGCCTGTTCGGCCGGGTCCTCGGACTGTACGGCCGCCGCACCGCGGAGCGACTGCTCCTCCAGGGCCTGGGCGAAGGCGTTCGCCCGCCGGTGTGCCGAGACGTTTGCGATCACTGGCGGCACCTCCTCTCGTCATGACGGTCGACTCCCCTGCTGGTCCGGAAGGTTGCACACCTTGAGCGCTTCCACACGAACGAGTGAGCGTCGGCGGACAGGGCGTGACGACAGGGGGCCTGCAACCGGCACAACGAGCGGCGCGGCACTTGGGTTACGCACGAAAGATGATCGGACCAGTGCGTGAAGGGGTGGTGGCGGGGAGTGAGCGGGGCCGGGACGTCCCGGCCGGCGGGGGTGGTCGGGAGGTCAGCGGGCATCGTCCGGAAGGAGCCGGGCCAGCGTGCGGACGGCACGGTACTGGAGGGTCTTGATCGCGCCCTCGTTCTTGCCCATCACGCGGGCGGTCTCGGCGACCGAGAGTCCTTGCAGGAAGCGCAGGGTCACGCACTCCTGCTGCTGGGGGTTGAGGCGGCGCACGGCCTGGAGCAGTGCGGCGTTGGAGAGGGATTCGAGGACGGAGTCCTCGGGGCTGCGCTCGACCTCGTTGGCGTCGAGCATCTCGCCGGTCGTGACCTCCAGCCGGAAGCGGCTGGACTTGAAGTGGTCGGCGACCAGATTGCGGGCGATGGTGACGAGCCAGGCGCCGAAGTCGCGGCCCTGCCAGGTGAAGGTGGAGATGCGCCGCAGGGCGCGCAGGAAGGTCTCGCTGGTGAGGTCCTCCGCCGTCGCCTTGCCGCCGACCCGGTAGTAGATGTAGCGGTACACGGTGTCGCTGTACTGGTCGTAGAGGCGGCCGAAGGCGTCGGCCTCGCCGGCCTGGGCGCGCTCGACGAGATCCATCATGCGCGCGCTGTCGCTGTCGGCGGTCGGCCGGCGGACGGGGGCGGACGTCGACGCGGAGGCGGCCGTGGCCGTCGTGCCGCGGTTGCCCCGTCTTCCGACCGCCGCACCGCGTTCGGCCAGGGCATAGCAAGGGCCGACAGGTGCAGGGGTGGCGAAGGCGGGGACGGCGTACGCGGTGGGGACGAAGCCGCGCAGACGGTCGGCGACCGATGCGCGCAGCGTAGCCAGGCCCGAGGCGTCAACCCCGACGTGTGGGTACACGGGACTCCCAGAGGCAGAGCTTCCATCACGTGCAGTGCGGAACCGTCACTCGTCGTAGTGAGGGAAAGGTTCCGGAATGCGTCTGAGGAGAATAACGCTTCGTACAGGCAGTGCTACACCCAGTTGCTCAAATCACCGATTACGTCGCTTCTGTAGCGACTTTGCGATGCATCAAGTAGCGCATCGTGATCGGTTATTGATCGATTTCCTTACGGATCTGCCTGCGGGCGCGACGGGTTGTGGCCGGGTGCGGACAGGCCGACTGGCCGGAGCCGTAGGGGCGTACGGACTTCGGATCGGTGTCCCGCCCCGGGCGCGGCCCGGGGCGGGGGAGGGGGTCAGCGGCGGCGGCGGTGCAGGGCGACGGCGGCCGCGGTGCCGCCGGCCAGGGCGCCGACGCCCGCCGCGGCGGGGATGCCGACCTTGGCGGCCTTGCGGCCGGTCCGGTAGTCGCGCAGCCGCCAGTCCCGGGCGCGCGCGTGCTTGCGGAGCTTGGCGTCGGGGTTGATCGCGTACGGGTGCCCGACCAGGGAGAGCATCGGGATGTCGTTGTGCGAATCGCTGTACGCGGCGCAGCGGGCGAGGTCCAGGCCCTCGGCGGCGGCCAGCGCGCGCACCGCCTCGGCCTTGGCCGGACCGTGCAGCGGTTCGCCGACCAGGCGTCCGGTGTAGACGCCGTCGACCGATTCGGCGACGGTGCCGAGGGCCCCGGTCAGGCCGAGGCGGCGGGCGATGATCGTGGCGGTCTCCACCGGGGCGGCGGTGACCAGCCAGACCTTCTGGCCGGCGTCGAGGTGCGCCTGGGCGAGCGCGCGGGTGCCGGGCCAGATGCGGTCGGCCATGTACTCGTCGTAGATCTCCTCGCCGATGGACATCAGCTCCGAGACGCGGTGGCCCTTGACGATGGACAGCGCGCTCTCGCGGGCGTCCTGCATGTGCTCGGGGTCCTCGACGCCGGCCAGCCGGAACCAGGCCTGCTGCCAGGCGAACCGGGTCAGCTCGCGGCGCTCGAAGAACTTCCGCTTGTACAGCCCGCGGCCGAAGTGGAAGAGCGCGGCGCCCTGCATGACGGTGTTGTCGAGGTCGAAGAAGGCCGCCGCCCGGTCGTCTCCGACGACGGGGAACTCGGGCTCCTCGGCGGTGTCCTCGGCGTGCCCGGCATCCGTGAGCGAGGACTGCCGTGCTGCCTCTGCTGCTGCCTCGCCCGCCAGCACGCTCCGTGCTGTCGCGGAGCGCCGGCGGGGGGTGAGCCATCCAAGAGCGGCCATGCCGGTGAGCATAGTCATTCGGCCCGCCCGATCCCGAGCTGCCGGGATGCGGTGGCGTGAACTCTCGACGGCGGAGACGTTAAACGGGCGATTGCGGAGGGACCGGCCGAAACCGGGAACGGGTCGGCGGCGGCGCAGAATGAGGGCATGAGTCCGTTGCTGCGCCGTACGAAGAAGAAGCCCGCCGAGCGGGTGGTGACCCTGGTCGGGAAGCCGGGGTGCCATCTGTGCGACGACGCCCGCGAGGTGGTGCGGGCGGTCTGCGAGGAGACCGGGGCGTCCTGGGAGGAGAAGGACATCACCGGTGACGAGGAGCTGTACCGGGCGTACTGGGAGCAGATCCCGGTGGTGCTGGTTGATAACGAACAGCACACGTTCTGGCGTGTGGACCCGGCGAGACTGCGCAGCGCGCTGCTTTCCTGAGTCAAACGCGGTTACCATCGTGGGCGTTTTGAGTGGTCTCGGGGGCGTGGCTGTGAGGAGTGTGTTCCGCTTTGCCCCCTTCGGGCCTGCAACGGGCTGATGCGATCCATGGTTCCTGGATCGCGCGACGTGCGTGCGTGACCCCGGTCACTTTGACCGGACAAAACGGACACAATCTTTGTGCACGCGTTCACAAAGACATAGCCTGCATTCGACGGGGCGGTCTTGGGACATACGGCCGCCTGCAGCCCCGCTCATCCCGCAGGAGCACCGTGGCAACTGGCCGAAATCACCGACCGGCGACCCGTAGCCGAGGAATTCCCGAGGCCACCGTCGCCCGACTTCCGCTGTATCTCCGCGCGCTGACCGCGCTCTCCGAGCGTTCGGTCCCCACGGTCTCCTCCGAGGAGCTCGCCGCGGCGGCCGGGGTCAACTCCGCGAAGCTGCGCAAGGACTTCAGCTATCTCGGTTCGTACGGCACGCGCGGCGTCGGCTACGACGTCGAGTACCTCGTCTACCAGATCTCCCGTGAGCTGGGCCTCACCCAGGACTGGCCGGTCGCCATCGTCGGCATCGGCAACCTCGGCGCGGCCCTCGCCAACTACGGCGGCTTCGCCTCGCGCGGCTTCCGGGTCGCCGCCCTGATCGACGCCGACCCGGCGCTCACCGGCACGCCGGTCGCCGGGATCCCCGTCCAGCACGCGGACGAGCTCGACCGCATCATCAGCGAGAACGGCGTGTCGATCGGTGTGATCACCACCCCGCCCGGCGCCGCCCAGCAGGTCTGCGACCGGCTCGTCGCCGCGGGCGTGACCTCCATCCTCAACTTCGCCCCGACGGTGCTCTCCGTGCCCGAGGGCGTCGACGTGCGCAAGGTCGACCTCTCCATCGAACTGCAGATCCTCGCCTTCCACGAGCAGCGCAAGTCCGGCGAGGAGCCCGCCGACGGCGGCCCCGACCCGGCCGCGCCGCCCGTGCGCGCCACCACCACCGGCCGGAAGGGACCCGACGGGGACATGCCCGCCGTGATGCCGGCATGAGCCTCCTCGTCGTGGGACTGAGCCACCGCAGCGCCCCCGTCTCCGTACTGGAGCGGGCCTCGCTGACCGACGACAGCCGGGCCAAGCTGCTCCAGGACACGCTCGCCGCGGAGCCCGCGGCCGAGGCCGCCGTCCTCGCCACCTGCAACCGCATCGAGCTGTACGCCGACGTGGACAAGTTCCACGCGGGCGTCGCCGAGCTGTCCACGCTCCTCGCCCAGCACAGCGGCGTCGGGCTGGACGAGCTGACCCCGTATCTCTATGTGCACTACGAGGACCGGGCCGTCCACCACCTCTTCTCGGTGGCCTGCGGACTGGACTCGATGGTCGTGGGCGAGGGCCAGATCCTCGGCCAGATCAAGGACGCGCTGGCGCTGGGGCAGGAGCTGCACACCGCCGGTCGGCTGCTGAACGACCTGTTCCAGCAGGCCCTGCGGGTCGGCAAGCGCGCCCACAGCGAGACCGGGATCGACCGGGCCGGACAGTCCCTGGTCACCTTCGGCCTGGAACAGCTCGCCGACGGACGCGAGCCCGCCGCCTGGGCGAAGGGCAAGCGCGCCCTGGTCATCGGCGCCGGCTCGATGTCCTCGCTGGCCGCCGCGACCCTGGCCCGCACCGGCGTCGCCGAGGTCGTCGTCGCCAACCGCACCCGGGCCCGCGCCGACCGGCTGGTCGAGATCCTGGGCCAGGCCGACGGCACCGGAGTCACCGCACGCGCCGTCGGGATGACCGAGGTCTCCGGTGAACTGACACGTGCCGACATCGTGGTCTCCTGCACCGGTGCCACCGGTCTGGTGCTCACCGCCGAGGCCGTCGCCGGGGCGCTCGGGGTCGACGTCGTGCCCGCCCGGGAGGCGCCCGCCGCCGCCGTCGCGGCCCTCGCCGCACCCGCCGCGCCGGACGAGCAGCACGCCGCCTGGGTGGAGAACGGTTCCGCCACGGCGACCGCGCAGGCCCGCGCCGTGCGCCGGGCGACCGTGCCCGCCCAGTCCACCGGACCGGTGCGCCTGGCCCTGCTGGACCTCGCGATGCCGCGCGACATCGACGGCGGCGCCGCCCGCCTCGACGGTGTGCGCCTCGTCGACATCGAGTCGCTCGCCGAGGCGTCCGCGGACGCCCCGATGGCCGCCGATGTGGACCAGGTGCGCACCATCGTGGCCGACGAGGTCGCCGCGTTCGGCGCCGCCCAGCGCGCCGCCCACATCACCCCGACCGTCGTCGCGCTGCGCACGATGGCCGCCGGTGTGGTCGCGGGCGAGATCGCCCGGCTGGACGGCCGCCTCCCCGACCTGGACGAGAAGCAGCGCGCGGAGATCGCGCAGACCGTGCGCCGCGTCGTCGACAAGCTCCTGCACGCGCCCACCGTGCGGGTCAAGCAGCTCGCCAGCGAGCCCGGCGGCGCCGGGTACGCGGACGCGCTGCGCGAACTCTTCGACCTCGACCCGCAGACGGTCGCCGCCGTCTCCCGGGCAGACCTGAACGACCCGAATCGAGGGCGGTCATGACCGACAACTCACCCCTGGGCGCGGGGGGCATCCAGCCGCTGCGGCTGGGGACCCGGCGCAGCAAGCTCGCCATGGCGCAGTCCGGCATGGTGGCCGACGCGGTCCGCGAGGTGACCGGCCGCGCCGTGGAACTCGTCGAGATCACCACGTACGGGGACACCTCCCGGGAGCACCTCGCGCAGATCGGCGGGACCGGCGTGTTCGTCGCCGCGCTGCGCGAGGCGCTGCTGAGCGGCGAGGTGGACTTCGCCGTCCACTCGCTCAAGGACCTGCCGACCGCGCCGACCGAGGGTCTGGTGCTGGCCGCGGTGCCGGTGCGCGAGGACCCGCGCGACGCGCTGGTGGCCCGGGACGGGCTGACCTTCGAGCAGCTGCCGGCCGGGGCCCGGATCGGCACCGGCTCGCCGCGCCGCATGGCGCAGCTCAACGCGTACGCCCGCAGCCACGGCATGGAGATCGAGACCGTGCCGGTGCGGGGCAACGTCGATACGCGTATCGGATTCGTACGAAGCGGGGAGCTGGACGCGGTGGTACTCGCCGCGGCCGGGCTCAGCCGTCTCGGACGGAGCGGTGAGGTGACCGACTTCCTGTCGGTCGACACCGTTCTGCCCGCTCCCGGCCAGGGAGCACTGGCGATCGAGTGCGCTGCCAGCAGCGCCGACCTCGCCGCCGCGCTCGCGGAGCTCGACGACCCGTACACCCGGGCCGCCGTGACCGCCGAGCGTGCCCTGCTCGCCGCCCTGGAGGCCGGCTGCTCCGCACCCGTGGGTGCGCTGGCCGACCTCCTGGCCGACGGTCAGGCTGTCAACGAACTGCGCCTGCGCGGGGTCGTCGGTTGTACCGACGGGTCCTCGCTGGTGCAGCTGTCCACCACCGGTCCCGTCCCCACGTCGCACGACGACGCGGCGGCCCTCGGTCGCGAACTCGCGGCCGAGATGCTCGCCAAGGGTGCGGCCGGTCTTATGGGGGAGCGAGCACAGTGAGCCCCACCGGCCCCGCCGCATCCGATTTCCCGGTCCTGTCCGCAGGGCACGTCACCTTCCTCGGCGCCGGTCCCGGCGATCCGGGACTGCTGACACTGCGCGCCGTCGAGGCGCTGGCGAGCGCGGACGTCCTTGTCGCCGAGCCGGACGTCCTCGGGGTCGTTCGCTGCCATGCGAGGGCAGGGGTGAGCACCCCTGAGCTGGCGGTTGTTGACGCGCAGTCAACAGCCGCCGGGGTTCCCGTTCTCAGGGACGCCGCCAATCTTGTCATGGAGGCCGCGAAGGGCGGCAGGCGGGTCGTGCGTGCCGTCGCGGGCGATCCCGGCCTGGACGGGAGCGCCGGCTCCGAGATGCTGGCCTGCGCGGCCGCGGGCATCCCCTTCGAGGTGGTGCCGGGCGTCGCCAACGCCGTGGGCGTGCCCGCGTACGCCGGGGTGCCGCTCCGGGACGCGCAGGGCGCGGACGTCCGCTTCGTGGACGCCCGTACCGCCACGGACCGCTGCTGGGCCGAGGTCGGGGCGAGCGACGCGACGTGCGTCATCTCGACCTCGCTCGACGCCGTGGCCGCGGCCGCGGGCGAGCTGGTCTCGGCGGGCCGCAAGCCCGACACCCCGCTGACCGTGACCGCCGCCGGGACGACGACGCGCCAGCGCACCTGGACCGCGACGCTCGGCACGGTCGCCCAGGTCTTCAAGCAGGGCAAGGTGCTGCCGTCGCCGGACGGGCACCAGCCCGTCATAGCCGTGGTCGGGGAGCGCAGCTCCGCGGCCCAGCGCGACCAGCTGGCGTGGTTCGAGTCGAAGCCGATGTTCGGCTGGAAGGTGCTCGTGCCGCGGACGAAGGAGCAGGCCGCGTCGCTCTCCGACCAGCTGCGTTCCTACGGCGCCGTGCCGCACGAGGTCCCGACCATCGCGGTCGAACCGCCGCGGACGCCCCAGCAGATGGAACGGGCCGTCAAGGGCCTGGTCACCGGGCGCTACGAGTGGATCGCCTTCACCAGCGTCAACGCCGTGAAGGCCGTCCGGGAGAAGTTCGAGGAGTACGGGCTCGACGCCCGCGCCTTCGCGGGGATCAAGGTCGCCGCGGTCGGCGAGCAGACCGCCGCCGCCCTGGTCGACTTCGGTGTGAAGCCGGACCTGGTGCCCTCGGGCGAGCAGTCCGCCGCGGGTCTGCTGGAGGACTGGCCGCCGTACGACCCCGTCTTCGACCCGATCGACCGGGTGTTCCTGCCGCGGGCCGACATCGCCACCGAGACCCTGGTGGCCGGGCTCATCGAGCTGGGCTGGGAGGTCGACGACGTCACCGCGTACCGCACGGTCCGCGCCTCGCCGCCGCCGGCCGAGACCCGTGAGGCGATCAAGGGCGGCGGGTTCGACGCGGTGCTCTTCACCTCGTCCTCCACGGTGCGCAACCTGGTCGGCATCGCGGGCAAGCCGCACAACGTGACCGTCATCGCGTGCATCGGTCCGGCCACGGCGAAGACCGCCGAGGAGCACGGGCTGCGCGTGGACGTCCTCTCCCCGGAGCCCTCGGTGCACAAGCTGGCCGAGGCCCTGGCCGAGTTCGGCGCGCGCCGCCGGGACGCGGCCAAGGAGGCCGGGGACCCGGTGACCCGGCCGAGCGAGCGCCGTCCGGGCGCGCGGAGACGTCGTACGACGACCTGACCCTCCGGACCGGTTCCAGGGGCCCGGCCGCTTCTTTCCGAAGCGGCCGGGCCCCGGCGCGTTTTCCGGTGCACTTTCCCGGCACGGGTGTCGGTAAGAGCGTGATGTGTACGGGTCTAGTCTCGAAGGATGACTGTGTACGGAAACTTCCCCGGCTCGCGGCCCCGTCGGCTGCGGACGACCCCCGTGATGCGGCGGATGGTCGCCGAGACACGGCTCGACCCGGCGAACCTGATCCTGCCCGCGTTCGTCCGCGAGGGCATCGACGCCCCGGTCCCGATCTCGGCCATGCCCGGGGTCCAGCAGCACACCCTGGACACCCTGCGGAAGGCCGCGGTCGACGCGGTCGCGGCCGGTGTCTCGGGGATCATGCTGTTCGGCGTGCCGCTGGACGAGAAGAAGGACGGCCGGGGCACGGCGGGCACCGACCCGGACGGCATCCTCCAGGAGGGGCTGCGCGCGGTCCGCGAGGAGGTCGGCGACGAGCTGGTCGTCATGTCGGACCTGTGCCTGGACGAGTACACCGACCACGGCCACTGCGGGGTGCTCACCGACGACGGCCGCATCGACAACGACGCGACGCTGGAGCGGTACGCGGAGATGGCCCAGGTCCAGGCCGACGCGGGCGCCCATGTGGTCGGCCCCAGCGGCATGATGGACGGCCAGGTCGGTGTGGTCCGCGACGCCCTGGACCAGACCGGGCACGAGGACGTGTCGATCCTCGCGTACACGGTGAAGTACTCCTCCGCCTTCTACGGCCCGTTCCGCGAGGCCGTCGGCTCCTCGCTCCGGGGCGACCGCAAGACGTACCAGCAGGACCCGGCCAACGCCCGTGAGTCGATGCGCGAACTGGCGCTGGACCTGGTGGAGGGCGCGGACATGGTCATGGTCAAGCCGGCCGGTCCGTACCTCGACATCCTGGCGAAGGTCGCCGAATCGGTGGACGTGCCGGTCGCGGCGTACCAGATCAGCGGCGAGTACGCGATGGTCGAGGCCGCCGCGGAGAAGGGCTGGATCGACCGCGAGGCGGCGATCCTGGAGAGCCTGACCGGGATCCGGCGCGCGGGTGCGCAGATGATCCTGACGTACTGGGCGACGGAGGCGGCGCGGCTGCTGCGGGCCTGATGCCTGACGCCTGACGCCTGATGCCTGATGCCTAGTCCGCCAACGGCTCGCCGTCGGTGGCGTCGTCCAGCCGTCCGGTGAACTCGACCTCCTCGCGTACCTCCGGGTCCGGGTCGGCGGCCAGGCGGCGCAGGAGGTCGTCGGTGCCGGGGGTCGTCCAGCGGGCGACGGCCCGGACGAGGGCGGCGCGGACGGCGGGGTCGGGGTGACCGGCGAACGGGGCGAGGCGGTCGAGGGGGCCCCGGCGGCGGAAGCCGAACCAGTAGAGCGCCTCGCCCAGGGCGCTCGCGTCCCGGGCCGCGTCGAGCCGCTCCAGGAGGACGGGGACGGCCGGGGCCGGGCCGTCCAGCGGGTGGGGGCGGCGCCGGCGCAGCCGGGCGGAACCGTACTCGCCGCGTACCCGGCAGCCGGTGCAGGTGCACGGGCGGGTGCCGTGGGCGTCGGGGAAGTAGCGCCAGCCGGTCACCTGGCGGACGGCGCGGACGCGGTGGATCTCGCCGCGGGGGACGGGCCGGGAGAGGAACACCTCCCAGCCGCGCGGGTCCTCCAGGGCGGCGATCCGGCGGACGGCCTCGCCCGCGGTGACCCCGGCGGGCGCTCCGCCGCGCCGGCGGCCGTAGTGGCCGACGGTGACGGGCTCGGCGTCGGGCAGTCGCAGATGGACGGCGACGAGGCCGCGGGGGCCGTGGTGGCGGGCGAGTTCGCGCAGCCACTGATGCGTCAGGGTGTACGAGGGCAGGACCGGGAAGCAGTACACGCCCCGGCCGCCGTCGGGGCCGTGCGCGGCGGCCCGTATGCCGGTGCGGCGGATGCGGTCCGCGTACGCGGCGGGCGTCAGATGCACGAACATGGCCATGGCCGTGAGGGTAGGTGACCGCCCCCGGGCGGGCCGACCGGTTTTCGGGTGGGCCGACCCGTTTTCGGGTGGGTGTCAGAGGCGGTCATTACGATCGGGCCATGCGAACTTCTGGAACGTTCACCGTGACCTCGTTCGTCCCGACCGAGCTGAAGCCCGAGCCCGAGCCCGCGATCACGACGGCCCTTCCGGTGGGGCTCGCGACCATCGTGAAGGCCTTCGAGGGCGGGGTCGTGGGACGGTCCACCACCCTGTTCACCGCCGCGTTCGACCAGGAGTCCGGCGCCGGCTCGTACATCGCGATGGAGTCCTTCGAGGGCGCGCTCGACGGCCGGGAGGGCACCTTCAACTTCGTGCACTCGGCCGCGACGCGCGGTTCGGACCGCTCCGACGAGTTCTTCTCGATCGTGCCGTCGAGCGGGACCGCCGCCCTCGCCGGGATCAGCGGGGGCGGCGGTATCGCCGTCGACGAGGACGGCACGCACCGGATGTGGTTCGACTACGACTTCGAGGTCTAGATCCGGGGGTGTGTTCGGAGCAGGGCGCTGGATCCGGGGTGTTCAGAGCAGGGCGTTGTCCATCTCGCTCTGCCAGTAGGTGACGAAGCCGTTGTCGTCCCAGTAGGTCGTGCCGGGCAGCGTCAGTTCGGTGGCGTCGGACTCGGACTGGTTGTTCCGGTCGGCGAGGAAGACGCCCAGGTGCTCGCTCTTGTACGGCTTCCGGCCGTTGGGCTCGCCGGTCAGGCCGATGCCGGCGTAGGCGGACTGGCCCGGCTCCAGCGTCACCACGGCCTGCGGCTTGCTGTCCTGGAGCACCGGGAACACCGCCTGCGCGTCGTCGAAGCGGAGCATCGGCGCGTAGTACGCGTAGCAGGGGCGGGAGCCCGTGTTGGTGAGGGTGAGCAGCAGGTGGTTGATGGGGCGGCTCACCTTGGTCACGGTGATCTTGGTGTTGGACGCGAGGCAGGTGACCGGGCTGGTGCTGCCGCCGCTGCCGCCCTTGCCGCCGCCCGTGCCTCCTGCGGGGGCCTTCGTTCCGGCCGGGGCCTTCGGCTTGGCGTCGCCGGCCGGTTCGGTGTCCGTGTCCGCGGTGGAGTCCTTGGGCGGGGTCGCGTCGGCCGAGGGCTTCGCGGTGCCGTCGGCGTCGGCCGAGGCCGCGGGGGAGGCCGCGCCGGGCTGACCGGCGGCGGCCCCGTCGTCCCCGTTGCACGCCGTCAGCGAGAGCGCGGCGAGCAGGGCGGTGGCGGCCAGGACGGTGGTGCGGATGCGGTTGCTGCGCATGGTGGTGCTCCCCGTGGAGTGTGTGGTGGTGTGTGTGGTGCCTGGTCGGGTGGTGCGTGGTCGGGTGGTGCGGTCGGTCACTGGTGGCAGATCAGGACCAGCACGATCGCGCTGGTCACGATCACCACCGCCATCGCGAGGAGATCGGCGATCTCGATGCGGAAAGGGCGTCGCACTGCGTCGTTCCCTGTCGTCGCTGTGGTGTGGTCCGAGCTTGCGGTACGCCGGATTCCGGCCGCAACGCCCCACGAACCATTCGGGATGCTGGAACGACTGCGCGTACGGTGACCTGGGAAGATTCCACGTCCCTGGAATGCCGTTCCGGGACGGACCGGGAGGGGAACAGCGCAGTGGCGACGCCGGAGGCCGAGGAATTCGCGGCCCTTCTCAAGGATCTGAAGGACCGTTCGGGGCGCAGTTACGGAATGCTCGCGGGCCGACTGCACGTCAGCACGTCGACGCTGCACCGCTACTGCAACGGCGACGCCGTGCCCGGGGAGTTCGCCCCCGTCGAGCGGCTGGCGCGGCTCTGCGGGGCGTCCCCCGACGAGTTGGTGGAGCTGCACCGGCGGTGGATCGTCGCCGACGCGGCCCGGCGGCGGGGGAAGGCGGAGGGCGGTGCGGAGCGGGGGCCTGCGGCCGCCTCTGCTTCTGAGCCTGTGCCTGTGCATGTGCCCGTTCCTGAGCCCGAGTCCGTACCCGTACCCGAGGCTGAGGCCGAGCCCGTACCCGAGCCCGAGTCCGTGCGTGAACCCGAGTCCGTGCGTGGGCCGGTAGCCGTGTCGCACTCCGGACCCGGCGATGTGCCCGAGGTGTCGCGGGAGCCCGTGGTGCCCGCCGCCTCTCGGTGGCGGCGGGCCTCGGGGCGGACCCGGGTGCTGCTCGCGGTGGCGGCGGTGGTCGCGCTCACCGTGCCCACGGCGGTGGTGGTGGGGGAGTTGCGGAACGCGGGTTCCGGTACGGCCGGGGAGCGCCCGGCGGGCGGGGCCCCGGAGGACGGCAAGGCGGCGGACGCCGTGTCGGAGGGCCCGGGGAGTCCGTCCGCCTCGGTCAGCGCGTCGAAGCGGCCGAGCCCGTCGGCGAGCAGCGGCTCCGCGTCACCGTCGGCGACGCCTTCCGGGTCCTCCTCGGCGGGCGGCGGGGCCGGAGCGGCGAAGCCCAGGAGCGAGCCGGGCCGGCCGCCGACCGCGGCGATCACCTCGTACAACTGGGACGGTCCGTGCGGGCAGTTCTATCTGGTCGACCAGGACGCCGGCAGCGTTCCGCCGCCGCCGGACAACCCGAAGACCTCACGGGGCTGGGCGAAGGTGCTCGGTGGGGTCGACGGCGGCACGATGATGCTCGAAATCACCGTGCAGGGCACCTCGGAGCAGGCCGTCGTCCTCAACGCGCTGCGCGTGCGGGTGCTGAGCCAGCGGGCGCCCCTCCAGCACTCCGCGTTCTCGATGGGCGAGGGCTGCGGCAGCACCATCGAGCCCCAGTCGTTCAAGGTGGACCTGGACGACAGCCGGCCCACGCTCGTCCCGGTCGCGGGGATGCAGGCGGACGGGCCCGTCCCGGCGAAGAACTTCCCGTTCCGGGTCACCGCCAGCGATGTGGAGGTCTTCGACATCGAGGCGCACGTGGAGGGGCACGACGTCAGCTGGGTCCTGGAGCTGGACTGGAGCAGCGGCGGCCGCACCGGCACGCTGGTGGTCAACGACGGCGGGAAGCCGTTCCGTACCAGCAGCATCGCCGGGCGGCCCACCTACTACTACCGCTGGGACACCTCGGTGTGGGAGAAGCGCTGAGGGGCGTGCGGAGGAAGCGGTGGGCCGCCTTGCCCGAAGGGGTTACGGGGTGACGATCGCGAAGGCCGGGTCCGTGCGGTCCAGGGCGTCCAGCAGGCGGTGCAGGACCATGAGGTCGCCCTCGTGCTCGATCGGTTCGGTGGTCGTGCCGCCGAGCAGGTCCATCAGCCGGTCCTTGGTGAGGGTGATGCCGAGGTCGGCGTTGACGTCCCGGACCCGGGCGTCTGGGACGACGGCGTGGGTGAGGACGCCGTTGCGCAGGGAGAGGCGGTAGGTGCGGCCCAGGTCGGTGAAGTGCCAGAGCGAGGTGAAGGACTCGTCCCACACCTTGGGGCCGTTGACCCGGATGGCGAGCGAGTCGAAGACCTGGCCCACCGACAGGGCCCCGGCCATGCTGCCGGAGCTGATCGGGGTGGTCGTGACGCCCTCGCGCAACTCCTTGGCGCCCATGAGGTAGTTGTTGCGCCAGGTGCCGCATTCGGCGCCGTGGCCGAGGCGTTCGAAGGTCTGGGCGAGGAGTTCCCTGGCGTCCGCGCTGTCGGGTGCGGCGAACACCGCGTGCTTGAGGATCTGCGCGGCGAAGCGGGCGTCGTCGTCGGCGAGGTACTGGCGGGCCTTGGCGAGGACCGCGTCGAGGCCGCCCATGCAGTCCACGTAGCGGCGGGCGCTCTCGGTGGGCGGGTGCTCCCAGAGGGAGGAGGGGTGGCCGTCGTACCAGCCCATGTAGCGCTGGTAGATCGCCTTCACGTTGTGGCTGACCGAGCCGTAGTAGCCCCGGGCGTGCCAGGCGCCGGCCAGGGCGGGCGGCAGTTCCATCATCTCGGCGATCTCGATGCCGGTGTGTCCCTGGTTGGCGAGCCGCAGCGTCTGGTCGTGGAGGTACGCGTAGAGGTCGCGCTGCTCGGACAGGAAGCGGGTCAGCCGCTCCGTGCCCCAGGTCGGCCAGTGGTGGGAGGCGAAGAGCACGTCGGACTCGGCGGCGAAGGTGTCGACGGCCTCGGTGAGGTAGCGCGCCCAGACCCGGGCGTCGCGGACGACCGCGCCGCGCAGGGTCAGGATGTTGTGGAGGTTGTGGGTGGCGTTCTCCGCCATGCACAGGGCGCGGCGCTGGGGGAGGTGGAAGTTCATCTCCGAGGGCGCTTCGGTGTCCGGGGTGAGCTGGAACCGGAACAGCACCCCGTCCAGCGTCTCCTCCTGGCCGGTCCGGGTCACGTCCACGGTGGCCGGCAGCAGGCTCGGGGTGCCCTTGGACGCGGTGAAGCCGAGGCCGACGCCGATGAGCCCGGCCGGGCCCGGCTCCAGCTCGGCGCCCGTGTGGTAGACCCCGCGCCGCAGCATCGCCGTACCGGCGTAGACGTTCTCGGCGACCGAGTGCTCCATGAACTCGGCGGGCGCCACGATCGGCACGTCCGCTCCCGGTTCGATGACGCCGAGCGTGCCGCCGAAGTGGTCGATGTGGGAGTGCGTGAAGACGACGCCCGTCACCGGGCGTTCCCCGCGCTGCGCGCGGTAGAGCGCGAGCCCGGCGGCGGCGCATTCGGCGGAGACCAGCGGGTCGACGACGATCACGCCCGTGTCGCCCTCGATCAGGGTCATGTTGGAGAGGTCGAAGCCCCGGATCTGGTAGACGCCTTCGGTGACCTCGTAGAGCCCGGCCCGCGCACACAGCTGGGACTGCCGCCACAGGCTCCGGTTGGCGGTCTCCGGACAGTCCTCCTCCAGGAACGCCGTGGCCCCGAAGTCCCACACCACCCGTCCGTCCTCCGCCGTCACGGTGGCGGTGGCGGGTGCGGCGACCAGCCCCCGGTCCGCGTCCTCGAAGTCGGTGGTGTCGGAGAAGTCCAGCAGATCGAGGTCGTCGGAACGGGACATCGGGCTCTCCCCACATCAGGGCGCGCCCGGCCGGAACCCGGGCGCGCGCGACCGCGTCCCACGCTGCCGCAGGACCCGTACGGGGGCATGGGGGACTGGGCCGGACGGGGGACGGGGCCGGGTCCGCCCCGTCCGGGTCCGTCTTCTTCGTCCCGGTCCGTTTTCTTCGTCCCGGTCCGTCAGCCGGCCGGGGTGGCGGCGACCGGAGTAGTGGTGCCCGGGGCGGGGGCGACCTGCGCGAGGGTGACCTCGGCCCCGTCCGTACGCGTGCCCCAGCCGGTCCGCATGCAGGTCAGCAGCCCGTACAGGCGTACGGCGCGCAGCACGGTCCAGGACCAGAGGAGGGCGAGCGGGGTGAGTGACCAGGTGGCCAGCTGGGAGCGCAGGCTCTGGTCGGAGCGGGCGACGGTGAGATAGCGCAGCGTCTGCGCGGCGACGATGACGAGGGGGACCAGGCAGAGGACGGCGGGCGGCCGGGTCCCGGTGTGGAGGTGGTGCAGGGCCAGCGAGACCAGCAGGGCCGTCGAGGCCACCTGCTGGAACCAGCGCAGGAGCTGCGCGAGATACGCGGGGTGGGTGGGCCGGAGGTAGCGCACGCGCCACAGCGCGCGGATCGTCGAGCCGCGCATCCACCGCAGGTACTGCCGCAGATGGTGGCCCACCT
This sequence comes from Streptomyces sp. NPDC024555, assembly GCF_055559335.1. NCBI lineage: Bacteria > Bacillati > Actinomycetota > Actinomycetes > Kitasatosporales > Streptomycetaceae > Streptomyces > Streptomyces sp. NPDC024555. The sequence goes on along the minus strand of NZ_JBVHKV010000023.1, from coordinate 102,678 downwards.
TCTCGGGCATGGCGCTGAACACCACGGCCGTCGGCTGCTGGACGACCCTGCCGCGCATCAGCCCGTAGAGCGTGAGCAGCGAGTCGTCGGAGAAGGCGACGCGGCGTCCGAGAAAGGTCTCTCCGAGGTACGCGTCGACGTGGTCGCGCAGGAGTTCCGCCCGGTACGCGGCCAGCGAGCCGGAGGCCACCATGACGCCGCCGAGGGGGGAGAGCGCGGAGCGGTCGACGAGCTGCGAGGTGACGTACCAGAGGTCGGTCACCCGGCTGAGCAGCCCGTTCCGGTTGTTGTGGGCGAGGACGACCCCGGCCACCACCTGAACCCGGGGGTCGGCGAGCGGCTGGAGCACCTCGTGCACGGCGTCCGGTGCGAGGTGCGCGTCGGAGTCGATGGTGAGGAGGACGTCCGCCCCGGGGCACCGCGCGGCGGCGCTCACCTGGGCGTTCCGTTTGCCCGCGTGCGGCACGTGTTGCCAGGTGGTGGTGATCCCGGCGTCCCTCGCCGCCGCGCACCACCACGTCCGCACGGCCTCGTAGTCGACGTCCGAACCGTCGTCGACGACATGGACGGAGTCGGGCCTGCGCCGCTGGGCCAGCAGGGAGTGCAGGGCGGAGCGGAGATATCCGGTGTCCTCGTTGTAGACCGGCATGAGCACGGCCACGTGCAGTCCGTCCAGCGCCCGCTGGGCGTCGGGGGACGCGCGGTGCGGGCGTTCCAGGCAGTACAGCGTGGTCTGGGCGGCGAGGATCACGGCGAGCGGTGCCCAGGCCCACTGCGCCTGGGGTACGGGAACCCCGGCGACATGGGCGTACGCCCGCGCGCCGTACGCGGTCAGCCCGACAGCGAGTACCGCCAGCGCCGCAACCGCCGCGACGACCTTGACCGCAGGACGACGACGCGCGACCAGCGGTGCCGGAGCATCCGCGCTCACACCCCCTCACCGCGCCGGAACGCCAGCCGCACGCACACCGCCCCGAGGACGACCGCGACCAGCGCCACCGCCGCGATCCACCAGCCGGCCATGGTCAGCCCGCCGATGACGAGGACTCCGGTACCGGTCTGGGCGAGTTGGTTGCTGTACATGGGGGTGGTGCTCCTTCGGGTGCGTGGAGGGCGCGGCCTATGGCCGACTCACCGTCACATGCGGGGGAGCGGGGTGCACGCTGTGTGACCTGGGCGGGGGGACGCGGTGCGGCGCTCGGGTGGATCCGGGGGCCCCGAAGCCCGGGTCCCGGGTCCCGGGTCTCGGGCTTCGGGGGGCCGGAGCCGGATACGGGTGGGGGCGTGGATCGCGGCCCGTGTCACCCGTTCGAGCGATCGGAGAGAGGGGTGCGGCCCGAAGCTCGGGTCTCGGGACCCAGGCGTCGAGCTCCGAGCGCCGGGATTCGAGCGCCTTCTTTAACTGATGGGTGGTTAAGGGGGGTTGGGAAAACCTCCCCGCCTCCCCACCCCGTAACGGCGAGCAAGTATGACTAATGGTGACGGCTTGCGACGGAGCGTGTCCGCTGTCTACGGTGCGAGCACATAAGACGACCCCGACGCGGTTTAGCACACCGGCCGGGGTCTGACCCAAGATCGCTGCACAAGAGAGACGATCCATGGCTGCACAAGACATTAGCTCCACCCTCTCCGCGCCCGCAGGACCGGCCTCGCATCCGATGGCGAATCCCGGCTACGGCAAGCGCGACGCCCCCGGCCAACTCCCGCGTTCATCAGGTGATTTCGCCCTGCTGCCCGCGCGCGAGCGATGCGTCGCCGGGTTCATCGAGCGTCTGCCCGAAGGTGCCTCGATGAGTGTGAAGAGCCTCGCGAAGCAGATCCCCCTGTACGGGCAGCAGGCGATCGCCTCCGCGCTGACGGCCCTCTCCGTGGCGGGACACCTGCGCCGCTTCCGGTGCCCGGTGAGCACGGACGGCGAGGTGCGGTGGGTGTTCCGTACGTACTGGTCGCGGACGGCCCGCGACAACGAGTGGTGGGCGGCGCTGGCGGCTGGTGGTGTGTCCGAGACGGTTGCTGCGCCTGCGCTTGTGTCTGAGTCCGCTGTGCCTGTTCCTGAGTCCGCTGGGCCTGCGACCGTGTCTGCCGGTGCCGGTGCCGGTGCCGGTGCTGGTGCCGGTGCTGGTGCCGGTGCCGCAGCCGCAGTCGCAGTCGCTGTTCCGGTTCAGCGAACGGCCGCTTCCGCGCCCGCGCAAGCGCCTGTGGCGCGTGTGATGCCTGTGGCGTCCATGGTGCCTGGGGCGCCTGTGGCGCCCGTGGAGCCGTCCCCCGCCTTCCGCGCCCTGGCCCTGCTCGGGGAGCGCGATGCGCGGCTCTCGCTCTCGGAGGACGACTGCGCCGTACTGGAACCGCTCGCCGCCCAGTGGCTCATGCGCGGCGTCGACACCGACTACCTCGTCCGCGTCCTGACGACCGGACTGCCCGAAGCGGTCGCCTCGCCCCGCGGCTTCACGCGCGACCGGCTCGTCAAGAAGCTTCCGCCCGCGCGCCGGGCGGTTGCCGCTGCCGGTCCGGCGGCGCCGAGCGCGTCGATGGAGTGCACCGCGTGCAGGGTCCCCGGCCCCGCCGAAGCGCTCCCGGACGGCCTCTGCCGCTCCTGCCGCACCCCCGAATCCGCGGTGGCCGCCGACCCGGAGAAGTGCGAGGTCCGCGCCCGGGTGGACGGGCTCAGGGGCCTGCTGCGCGAGTCCCGGCCGCCCCGGCCCGCGCGGCGCTGAGGGGGAGCACAGGTCACTGCCCGGAGGCGGCCGCCTGCCGGAGCTGGGCCGCGATTCCCTGCCGATCGATCTGGATCCAGTACTCGACGATCAGCCCGTTCTCCACCCGGTAGACCGCACTGGTCATCGCCGTGACCGGCGCTCCCGTCGGCGCGAACGCGTCCACCTGCCCCACGTGCCGCCCCTTCTGCGTCCAGCGCGCGTACACCCGGTCCCCGTCCGCGATCAGCTCGTCCACGGTCAGCGTGAACTCCCCGTACGCGTCGAGCATCTCCCGTACGTGCTCCGCGTACTGCTCCGGCGTGCGCTCCACGACCGCCGGCGCCTCCGACACCACCTGATGCGCCCGGACGCGCCCGGCCATGAAGTCACCGGCGCGCTCGGGGTGCCGCCCGGAGCGGACGTCGAGGAGGAACTGACGGACGAGGTCCTTGGGGTTGCTCATGCCCAAAGTGTGACATCGCGGCGTCCGCGCAGCTCGGCAGAGGGGGCCGGGTCAGTCCTCCCAGGCGCGGGGCCGGTCCAGGGCCTCCCATTCCGCGCGCAGCAGGGAGCAGACGGCGATGTCGAGACGCCGGCCCCGGTGCAGGCAGGCGGAGCGGCTGGTGCCCTCGCGGACGAAGCCGGAGCGGCCGAGGACGGCCAGGGCGGCGGCGTTCTCCGCATGCGTCTCGGCCACCAGCCGGTGCATCGGCAGTTCGCCGAACGCCAGGTCCACCAGGGCGTCCAGGGCCGCGACCCCGTACCCGTTCCTACGGTGCTCGGGGGCCAGCATGAGTTCGACCTCCGCCGTGCCGTTGACCATGCTCTGGTGCGTCAGCGCCGCATGGCCGACCGGGGTGCCGTCCGGGAGCAGCACGAGGAAGTCGTCCTGGTCGTCGTTGTCGTTGTTCCGCTCGATGCGCTCGCGCATCGCCGTCAGCGAGCGGGGCCAGATCCCGATCTCGTACACAGCGGTCGGATCCGCCCGCCACCTGTGCAACAGCTCCGCGTCATCCACGTCCACGGGCGCCAGCCCCACGGAACGCGCCCGCCACGACACCACCCTTGCGGCACCGGAGGCGTCGTCGTGCGTACAGCCGGACTCGGTGTCTTCTTCGCTCATGGGCGGACCTTATGGGGACGGCCGGGGGCGGAGCCATCGCGTTCCGGGGTGGGGGTGGGGTGGGGCGTGGTGCGGCCGTGGCCCGTCCGGGGCGTACGCCGCCCGGTAACGTGCCGGGCGGCCGACGCCGTGAACGAGAACGGACAGGTAGTGAGTGACACGCGCAGCGCCGCATGGGACACGTACGCGCAGAGCAAGCCCCAGCGGCGGAGGACCAACGCCAGGGGCGAGAGCACGTGGTTCAACTGGACCCAGTACCCGGACCACGGCCCCGGGGCCGATGTGCTCGGGCTCCCTCCGGGTGGCAGCGCGCTCGACCTCGGTTGCGGGACGGGAGGAAACGCCGCGCATCTCGCCACGCTCGGCGTGAAGTCCGTGGGCATCGACCTCTCGGCCAGGCAGCTCGACAAGGCGCGCGAGCGGTGGCCGGATGCGGACGGGATGGAACTCCACCGGTCCGACGCGCTCGCCTACCTCGCAGACACGGTCACGATCTTCGACGCCGTCTACAGCGTCTTCGGCGCCGCCTGGTTCACCGACCCCGGCCTGCTGCTTCCCGTTGTTCGCGCGCATCTCAAGCCGGGCGGGGTGTTCGCCTTCTCCCAGCGTCCCCCGGTCGAAGGGTGCTACGGCTGCCAGGCGTCGTACATTCCGCGCGGGTCGGATGAGGACCCCGCCGTCGTCAAGCGGTGGGACTACGAACCCGATGTGTGGGTTCCGATGCTCCAGGAACACGGCTTCGTGGAGGTGTCCGCGTCCGTGCTCGCCCCGCCCGAGGGCACCCGGCGTACGGGAACCCTGTTCGTCCGGGGCCTCGGGGGAGGCTAGTGCTCTGACCGTATTGGTTCGCCGGGGTGATCCTTGCGGCGGCCGGATGTGCGGTGACGTTCGTTCGCGAGGAGTTACGGTGCCTGCTCGCCCGCCACCGCATCACCTTCCAGCGGCGGTCGCCGGTTCAGCCGGCGTAAGGGTTGCCTCCGAGCCACGTGGTGCCGTCGAGCAGTTCACGTGCCGCGTCCAAGTGGCCGCAATGGCAGGCGACTTCGGTGAGCACGTGGATCAGGATGCGCCGAACATCAGGCAGTCGCCAGGTCGGCCAGATCTCCACGGGCCAGGCGGCGGGTTCCTGATCGGGTGTCGCGGCGGCGATCACGGCGTCCGCGCGCGCGATGGCTGCCCGGTAGTCGTGGAAGACCTCCTCGGAGCTCATCGCCGCGGGTACGAACCAGTGTGCCTCCGCGCCTGCCCGTAGGTGAGCAGACGCATCCGGCTCGCCGGCGATCACCCCAGGGAACCAGAAGCGTTCGACATCCAGGGTGAGGTGGCGCACCAAGGCCAGGCAGCTCCAGCCGCTGGGCAGTACCGGCCGTCGCAGATCCTCCTCCGAGAGTCCTTCGAGGATCCCCAGGACGTGCTCGCGCTGGTGATCCAGACCGATCTTGAGGGCGGCGAGTTCGCTGCTCACCGGCGACCCGGCAGGAGCGGGCCCGCTCTCCTCCGCAGGGGCCCCGGTGTCCTGGGAATCCTCTGCCGCCGTCTCTCGTGTCGAACTCCTCATCCTCACTCCTTCGTCAGCCCGCCGACATGACACTGAACTCGGCCCGGACGGTACACCGGGGGTACGACAGCACCTGACCGAGCACATAGGAATCCCGCCCGAAGCGACCTGCCACCCGACCCACGACCCGTCCTGAGAAGGAGCGAGCCCCCGCCAACCGGTGAACGTTCCCGGTCACAACACTCCGGCGGCCATGTCCTGGAAGGCCACGCCCTGCCACGCCCGGCCGTGCCCCGCCTATGTCAGCACCAGCCACCGCCGCCCGTCCAGGAGTTCGCGGGCCGCGTCGAGGTGGCCCGCGTGGCAGGCGGTTTCGGTGACGACGTGGAGGAGGACGTCGCGGACGGTGTGGAGGTGGGGGTCGCCGAAGAGGTCCTGGGGCCACCAGGCGAGAGGGGTCTCGGGGGTGGAGGCGGTGGCGATGGCGTCCGCGAGGGCGGTTTCCGCGCGGTAGCGGGCGAGGACGTCGGTGGTGGGGGTGGTGTCGGGGACCAGCCAGGCGTTGTCGATGTCCGCGAGGGAGCCGATGACGTCCTTGTCGCCCGCGACGACGGCCTGGAACCAGAAGCGTTCCACGTCGAGCGCGAGGTGCTGGACGAGGCCGAGACAGCTCCAGCCCGAGGGGAGGACCGGGCGGCGCAGCTCCTCGTCGGTGAGGCCGTCGAGTATGCCGAGGATGTGGCGGCGCTGGCCGTCCAGGGCCGTCAGCAGGGCCTGGATCTCGGGGGCTGCGGCTGGTGTGGGTGGGGTCACTGGGGGCTCCGGGGGCGGTGGGGCCGGATGGGTTTCCCGGCCAACGCCCCCATGCTGGGCGGGTGGTGGCGCTCTGTCCAGGGCTTGAGGTGCTTGGTCCGTCCGGGGGAGGGGCAGTGGGGCGGTGCCGTTCGTGCGTCCGCAGGGGCAGGCCGGGCCGGTGCGGGGCGTACGGGAACGGCCCCTGGATTCCGCCCGGTAGAGGCGGGATCCAGGGGCCGTCGGACACGGCGGTGTCAGGGTCAGGCGCGCTTGCGGCGGCGGGTCATGACGACCAGGCCCGCACCGGCGACGACGACCGCGGCGCCGCCGAGGGCGATCGGGAGCATGTTGCTGCTGCCGGTGGTCGCGAGGTCGCCCTCGGCGGGCTTCGAGGGGCTGGCGGACGGTGCCGGGGCGCCGGGGGACGCCGAACCGGACGGGGTGCCGGAGGGGGCGTCGGACGGGGTGGCGCTGCCGGTCGGCGGTGCCGAGGCCGACGGGGTGCCCGTTGCGGGGGGCGTCGTCGTGGGCGTGCCGGGCGACGGGGTCGTCGTGCCGGGGACCTCCGGGAGGCAGCCGGTGAACGGGAAGTGGTGCGTCTCCGCGCCGCCCGATCCGTGCAGCGAGGCCACCCACACCGAGCCGTTCACCGGGGCGCCCGTGCCCAGTTCCAGGTGGGCGCGGGGCGCGAGGACGCTGCCCGGCCAGGCCGCCTGGCTGCTCTTGACGATCTTGGTGGCGTCCGGGAAGTTCCACAGCAGCGCGGCGCGGACCGCGCCGCCGTTCGCGCTCTGGAGCTTGTCGTCCAGGACGAAGTCCTGGCCGCCCGAGAGGAAGAAGCCCGTCGTGCCGGCGCTCGCCATGTCGTAGCTCGCGCCCGTGACGTTGACGACGGTCGTCGCCCCGGCCGGGACCTTGACGAAGACCTCCTTCGCCTTCTCCAGCTGCGAGGCCGGGACGGAGAAGACGTTGCGGCCGGTGTCCGTTCCGGTCAGCGTCAGCCTGGTCCCGTCGAGCCGCACCTCGGTCCCGGCGGTGGCCTGCTCCCCGGCCAGGGCGTCGGAGTACGTACGCAGCTTGGCGAACTCACCGTCGAAGTCGATGAGATCGCCCTTCTTCGCGAAGGTCCCGTTGTGCATCTCGACGGCCCGGTCCTTCACCGAGCCGCCGACGACGGCGTTGCCCTTCATCACGACGGTGGCCGAACCGCCGTTGAGCAGGTCGCCCCGCACGACGAGCGACGCCCGGCCGGGCAGTGCGTCGACCTGGGCGGACGTCAGCTCGTTGCCGACGCTGAAACCGCCCCGGAAGTCGGCGTTGCCGCCCACCGCCACGGCACCTTCCGCGTCGGGGGAGTGGACGTCGTCCCCGAGGACGAATTCGCCGTACTGTCCGGCGATGCCGAAGGCGTTGGTGGCGCAGTCTCCGGCGGCGGGGGTGGCCTGGGCGGCCGGAGCGACGGTGAGCCCGAGGACGAGGGCACCGCCGAGCGCCGCGAGGGCGGCAGAGGTCGGTATGCGCATAGTGCGTGGTTCTCCTGCGGAGCAGTTATGAAGATTCTGTGGCGACTCCGGTCATGATTCTCACACTCGGGGAAATTGGTCAAGACCAATGCAGGCGTTACTTCCGCCGCCGTTCGGACCGTCCGGGGTTCAGTCCCACCAGAAGGACCACACCTCCTGGTGGAGCACGGCCTTCTCCGCGTACACCTCCAGCGTGCTGAGCGTCGACTGCTGGATGTTGTCCGGGCAGAACGCGAAGTGCTCGGCCGCCAGGGCCTGGGCCTCGGCGGCCGTCGTCGGCGGGCGGCTCACGGAGACGATCATCGTGTCGAAGCCGAGCGCGACGACGCGGGCGCCGAAGCGGTCCTCCCAGGAACGCAGCACCGCGCAGAGCCGCGCCACATCGTTCTCATGGTTCGTCGGGCCCGCCCAGCCGATCGCCGCCGGTATGTCCGCGCTGCGCCGGGCGGGCACCAGCCCCGCCCGCAGCCCGGCCATCGGCCCGCCCATCTCCGTCACCTGGTCCGCGATCGCCGCCGCCAGCTCCTCCGGCGTGTCCGGCCCGGCCACGGCCGGCACCGGCGCCAGGCCCGGCCAGGCGATCACGGAGGAGTCGCCCGGCGGCAGTTCGTCGCCCGCGTACTCCTCCCAGAACCCGCGCAGCACCTCTTCCGCCTCGTGGTCCCCCGCGTACGACATCCGGTCCGGATCCAGATCCCAGTTCTGCGGCAGCTCGTTCCGCATCCCGCCGTCGATCAGCACCGGCAGCAGCCCGACCGGCCGCCCCAGATCACGCAGCGCCGCCCACGTCCCGGGCACCGCCGCCTCCTCCCCGTACCAGAGCAGGGGTTCGTGCCACGGGCCGACCATCGTGGAGTCCACGAAGGTCCCCGGCGGGAGTCGCAGTCCTGCGTCGGCGGGGGAACGGAGCGGGTTCGGAAGCGTCGCCATAGTCGAACAGTAGGGCGCGCCACTGACAACGGGGCGGCCTCGGCCCCGACGTGCCCCGTGAACGCCCGCCTGCGCGGGCGGTCATCATGTGCCCCCGCTACCGTCCTTCCACGGCGGAGGAATTGACGATCTCCCTGTCGATCACCGCGTCCGCCGCCCGGGACGCCTCGTCGTCGCGCGGCGGTACGGGCAGACGCCCACCCCGGCACTCCGCGATCCGCACCAGGTCCCGCACCGCCTGGCACAGGGACGCGACCGCGCCCCGTAACTCCGTTTCCGACAGGTCCTCTTCCGACAGCATCTCGTCGATGTACTCCAGGAGGTCGGAGGCCATGCCGAGCTGGACCGCCTCCAGGTTGTCGGCCAACCGGTTCAGCACCGACCCCGCACCACCGTCCGTGATGAGGAAGGACGGCTTTCCGTCCTCGCCGGCCCAGGGAAGCAGCCGCATGCCCATCAGCGGGCTCCCCGGCCGGAGGCTGCCCGTTGGCAGTGAAGTCCTGTGATATCGCGCATGTGTGGCGCCCCTCTTCGGCGTCGATCCCTGTCCCCGGGCCGAGTTCACTGGTGCCGGGGTCTGTGGGGAACCACGCTAGGAACGGGCGGCCGGCTGTCACAGCGGCGTACCGCCCCACCTTTGCGATCAGCTGGGGCGCAGTGTCCTACCCGGCAAGCCCGAGACGGTCCGCCAGCGCCAGTACCGGTGCGTCCCTGCGTCGAACGCGGCCGCGCAGATCCTCCACCAGGCGGCGCGACGTGGAGTGGTAGCGCATCCACTCGGGAGCGTCCCGCTCGGCCAGGAGCAAGGCCCGCGTCGCCGCCGGGTCGTCGTCGAGGTCGACGTAGGCCAAGGCCCGGTCGACATGGAAACGAGCCCGCCACGTCGGCGGCAGGGTACCGAGGTCCGGAACCGTACGCGCGGCTCGGACCGCCTCGTCGCTGCGCTCCAGCTCCACGAGGAAGTTCACCTTGGCCACCCCCGCGTTCGTCGGGCCGAAGGGGGTCGCGTACACCATCAGATCCGCACCGATGCTCGCCGCCGCACCGGTCGCCATGTTCAGCAGATCGCCGACCTGGCGCTCCTGCCGCACCGCTGCGGTGGCCGCGCGCAGGAGGAGCACACCCCAGAGGGCCAAGTCCTTTGGCGCGGACCGGAATCCCGGTTCGATCTGCTCCGCACGCAGCACGGCGACGCGTTCGGCGTCTTCGAGCCTGCCCTGTTTGGTGAAGATCCACGACAGTGTGGAGGCGGCCAGCGTCTCAAGGTCCGGGTCGTCGCAGTGCCTTATCGCGGTCCACGACCGTTCCATCGCCGTGAAGGCCGCATCCTCCTTGCCCAGGGCCGTCAGGGTGGTGGCGGCCACCTGGTACGCCACGGCCAGGACGGACTGCGCCGCTGCGGCATCGGTGCCGGTGGACACGTGCGCGGTGGCACGGGCGTCTCGGATCAGCTGCGGCAGGAGCCGCCCGATCTCCCCCATCCGGCCCTCACGTCGGATGACCTCGGTCGACGCGAGCGACGCCTGCAACTCGACGACGGTAGGCGGATCTTCCGGGTCCGCCTCGCCGCCCATGAGATCCGAGAGCGGCGACACCGCCTGCCGCAGGGCGAGTACCGAGGGCATCTCCGCATCCGTGTGGTGATTGCTCTCGAACGTCGAGGGCTGGCCCACGAGGAACGAAGGTTCCGTGTCCAAAGCCCTGGCCAAGGCGTTGATCGTGGTCAGCCGCGCCGAGGTCCGCCGCCCCTGCTCCAGCTTGCGCACCACATCCACCGAGACACCGGCCCTGTGAGCCAGTTCCTCCTGTGTGAAGTTCCGCCGGAGCCTCAACTCCGCCAGACGGTCGCCGATTCCGGACTCGAATACGCCCACGCCTACCCCCCGGGCAAAGGATGGTCCCCTTCACGGTACGCCGGGCCGGTCCCGGCGAAAGTCCACCCGGAGCGGTGATCCGGCGTTCAGGCCCGGGTGCTCCCCGACGTGTCCTCCCGGAGCACCGCGTCCCGGGCCGTGCGGGCGATCGCGGCGGCGGTCCTGTGGCTGAGGTCGGCCTTGTTGAGGACGACGGTGCCGTAGCTGCCCCGGTCCAGCCAACTGCACGCGGTGTGGGCGCCGTCGTTCTCCGCGTCGGTGGAGTAGGCGACGCAGCGCAGGTGGCCGCCGTGGGGGCCGGGGGGTGCGTTCCAGACGTCGTCGATGGTCGAGTCGGACTCGGAGAGGCCCTGCTCGTAGGCGCGGACGGCGTCCGGCTCGTTCTCGTGGAAGTCGCCGGTCGCGCCGATGACGAGCGCGACGGGTTCGGCGGTCAGCAACTTGTCCGGGGCGCCGTAGACGTACATGAAGGTGCCGGGGCCGAAGTCGTCCGACTCGGTCGTGACCGTGTTCGGGTCCGGGGCGACGCCGTCCACGGGCGGTACGGCGCTGAGGAGCGGGGCGCCCATGAGCGTGGGTGGGGGCGTGGCCACGTAGTGCGGGTAGGCCGTGTTCTGCGGGGCGGGCCACAGCAGCGGGGAGGCCGCCGCGCAGAGGACGATCGTGCCGGCGGCGAGGCGGGCGACGGACTCGCGGGAGCTGTACGCGGGCGGCGGGGGCAGGGGGCTGTCCGGCAGGGGGGTGTCCGGCAGTACGGGGGTCCGGGCCCCGGCCAGGGCCCGGGACCGGTGCTCCAGCCGGGCGAGCAGCATCGTCGGGGCGCAGAGCAGCAGGACGACGACACCCGTCCAGGTCGGCCAGTGGAACGCGGCCCGGGTGACCAGGAACGTCGCGACCAGCGCCGTCACGATGACCAGCGTCGTCATCGGCGCCCGTGCGGGGAACCGGAGCAGCCGGTGTCCGGGCCGGTCGAGCGCGAGGAGCGTGTCCGCGCGGATCGCCAGGCGCAGATCGTACGGGGAGGCGGCGGCCTGCTCCCAGGCGAGGCGGGCCGCCTCGGTGAGGTCGGGGGCGTCGGCCAGCGCGGTGCGCACGTCGTGGCGCTGGATGTGGGCGAGGGCGCCCGGGGACAGGGTGCCGCCCCGGGGGACCGCCTTGATCTCGCCGCGCGCGTACCGGCCCACGTGGAGGGCCTGGAGCGAGTCCGGGGCGAGGGCGATGATCCGGTCGGCCAGGACGGGCCCCCGGGCGCTGCGGCCGGGATGGTCCAGCGGGTCCGCGCGCAGGCAGAGTTCGGCGTAGGCGACGAGCAGGCCGAGGTCGTCGGGGAAGTGCTCCAGGCCCTGACGGTAGACGCGCTCGGCCTCGTCGTCGTGGTCGTCCTCGTCCTCGGCGACATGCCCCCGGCCCAGCAGTTCGTACAGCACGGCGTCCACCCCGTGCTCCTTCAGCGCCTCCTCGGCCCGCGACCGGGCCTCGGCCGGGCGCCCGCCGTCGAGCGCCGCCCGGACCGCGTCCGCCGCCGTTGCGGAGGACGTGGCGTTCCCTGCGGGGCGTTCGCCGTCCAGACCCGTCCGGACTGTGTCCGCCGCCCCGGACGACGCGTCGTCCCCGTACTCCCGCATGAGATCCCCACCCCTGGTGCCTCTGCTGACGCGTGTCAGCCGCGTCACTATCGCGCTGGTGGGGGGCCGTGGTCAACGGGCTCCGGCGGGGGCCCGCCGTACACGCCACCGCCCCGCACCGGAAGCCGGTGCGGGGCGGTGGGTCCGGGTATCGGACCCCTCAAAGCCGTTCGGGCGTCCGGATGCCCAGGAGGGCCATGCCGCGGTGGAGGGTGCGGGCGGTGAGGTCGACGAGGAAGAGGCGGTTCTCGACGGTCTCGGGGGTGTTGTCGTCGCTGAGGACCTGGCACTGGTCGTAGAACGTGGTGAGGTGCGAGGCGAGCTGGTAGAGGTACGCGGCGAGCTTGTGGGGCTCGTAGTGCGCGGCGACCTCGGAGAGGACCTCGCCGAACTGGTCCAGGTGGAGGCCCAGGGCGCGCTCGGCGGGGGCCAGCTCCAGCTCCGGGTGGGCGGCGGGCTTCGCGTCGCCGGCCTTGCGGAGGATGGAGCGGATCCGGGCGTAGGCGTACTGGAGGTAGACGGAGGTGTCGCCGTTGAGCGAGACCATCTGGTCCAGGTCGAACTTGTAGTCGCGGACGGCGGAGGTCGACAGGTCGGCGTACTTCACGGCGCCGATGCCGACGTACCGGCCGTTCTCCACGATCTCCTGCTCGGTCAGGCCGATCTTGGCGGCCTTCTCGCGGACGACGGCCGTGGCCCGGTCGACGGCCTCGTCGAGGAGGTCCTCCAGCTTGACCGTGACGCCCTCACGGGTCTTGAAGGGCTTGCCGTCCTTGCCGAGGATCGTGCCGAAGGCCAGCTGGTGGGCCTTGGTGTCGTCGCCCAGCCAGCCGGCCCGGCGGGCCGTCTCGAAGACCATCTTGAAGTGCAGGGACTGCCGGACGTCCACCACGTAGAGCAGGCTGTCGGCCTTGAGGTTCTGGACCCGGTCGCGGATCGCGGAGAGGTCGGTCGCCGCGTAGCCGTAGCCGCCGTTGGACTTCTTGACGATGAGCGGGACCTTGTTGCCGTCCGGGCCCTTCACGTCGTCGAAGAAGACGCAGAGCGCACCCTCGGAGCGGACGGCGACGCCCGTCTCCTCCAGGATCCGGCAGGTCTCCTCCAGCATGTCGTTGTAGCCGGACTCGCCGACGATGTCGGGGTCGCTGATCTCCATGTCGAGCTTGTCGAAGACGGAGTAGAAGTAGATCTTCGACTCGTCGACGAACCGCTGCCACATCGCCAGCGTCTCCGGGTCGCCCGCCTGGAGGGCCACCACCCGGTCCCGGGCCCGCGCCTTGAACTCCTCGTCGGAGTCGAAGAGGGCCCGCGAGGCCTTGTAGAGCCGGTTCAGCGAGGACATGGCGGCCTCGCCGGCCGCCTCGTCCGCCGCGTCGCCGTGGCCCAGCTCGTCGGGGTGCTCGGTCAGGTACTGGATGAGCATGCCGAACTGGGTGCCCCAGTCCCCGATGTGGTGGCGCCGCACGACGCTCTCGCCGGTGAACTCCAGGATCTGCACCATGGCGTCGCCGATCACGGCGGAGCGCAGATGGCCGACGTGCATCTCCTTGGCCACGTTCGGCTGGGCGTAGTCCACGACCGTGGTGCCCGCCGAGGGGTTCAGCGGCACGCCGAGCCGGTCGGTGTCGGCGGCGCGCGCGGCCAGGGTCTGCGTGATCGCCCGGTCGGTCAGCGTGATGTTCAGGAAGCCGGGGCCGGAGACCTCGATGTCCTGGATCAGCTCCGAGGCGGGGAGCGCGGCGGTGACCCGGTCGGCCAGCTCCCGCGGGTTGCCCTTCAGCTTCTTGGCGAGGGCCAGGATGCCGTTGGCCTGGAAGTCGGCCCGGTCGCTTCGGCGCAGCAGCGGGTCCGCGGTGCCGGCCTCCGGCAGGGCTGCCGTCAGGGCGTCCGCCAGCTGCTGCTGGAGCGTGGAAGCGAGGGAATTGACCGAGCCGTGCTCAGGCATGGGACGGGCTGCCGTTTCCGTAGGGGTACAAGGGATGGCCCAAGTATCCCACGGGGCGCCGAGCCGTTCGCAAAGCCGTTTTCGTGCTGCGGGCAGTACCTGGGAGAATGGGGGCGCCCCCGCACGAGGGCGTCCCTGTGAGTCCTAGCCGAGAGAAGGACGTGCCGACCGTGGCTCAGAGTCAGAGCAGCACCGAGACCGACTGGGTCTCCCGCTTCGCGGACGAGGTCATCGCCGAATCGGAGCGTCGTGCGCCTGGCAAACCGGTCGTCGTCGCCTCCGGCCTCTCCCCGTCCGGCCCGATCCACCTGGGCAACCTCCGCGAGGTCATGACCCCGCACCTGGTCGCCGACGAGATCCGCCGCCGCGGGTACACCGTCCGGCACCTGATCTCGTGGGACGACTACGACCGCTACCGCAAGGTGCCGAACGGCGTCGCGGGGGTCGACGAGTCCTGGGCCGAGCACATCGGCAAGCCGCTGACCTCGGTGCCCGCCCCGGCCGGTTCCGCGTATCCGAACTGGGCCGAGCACTTCAAGGCCGCCATGACGGCGTCCCTGGACGAGCTGGGCGTCGAGTACGACGGGATCAGCCAGACGGAGCAGTACCTCGCGGGCGCGTACCGCGAGCAGATCCTGCACGCGATGCGGCACCGCGCCGACATCGACGCCGTGCTCGACCGCTACCGGACCAAGAAGGACCCGGCCGCCGCGGGCAAGGGCGGCAAGAAGCCGCAGCAGCAGAAGAAGGTCGACGAGGCCGAGCTGGAGGCCGAGGCCGGTTCCGGCGCGGCGAGCGAGGACGACGGCAGCGGCGGCTCGGCGGGCTACTTCCCGTACAAGCCGTACTGCGGCAACTGCGAGAAGGACCTCACGCAGGTCACCTCGTACGACGACGAGACCACCGAGCTGAACTACACCTGCGCGTCCTGCGGCTTCGCGGAGACCGTGCGGCTCAAGGAGTTCAACCGGGGCAAGCTGGTCTGGAAGGTCGACTGGCCGATGCGCTGGGCCTACGAGGGCGTGATCTTCGAGCCCAGCGGGGTGGACCACTCCTCGCCGGGGTCCTCGTTCGTCGTGGGCGGGCAGATCGTCCGCGAGGTCTTCGGCGGTGTGCAGCCGATCGGTCCGATGTACGCCTTCGTCGGCATCTCCGGCATGGCGAAGATGTCGTCCTCCAAGGGCGGGGTACCGACGCCGGCCGACGCGCTGAAGATCATGGAGGCGCCGCTGCTGCGCTGGCTGTACGCGCGCCGCAGGCCGAACCAGTCCTTCAAGATCGCCTTCGACCAGGAGATCCAGCGGCTCTACGACGAGTGGGACTCGCTGGGCCGCAAGGTCGCCGACGGCACGGTGCTCCCGGCCGACGCCGCCGCGTACGCGCGCGCGGTCGGGACCGCCGCCGGTCCGCTGCCCAGCACGCCTCGCCCGCTGCCGTACCGCACCCTGGCCTCGGTCGCCGACATCACCGCGGGCGCCGAGGACCAGACGCTGCGCATCCTCAGCGAGCTGGACCCCACCAGCCCGCTGACCTCGCTGGACGAGGCCCGGCCCCGCCTCGACCGCGCCGAGAACTGGATCACCACCCAGGTCCCGGCCGAGGCGCGCACCATCGTCCGCGACGAGCCGGACAAGGAGCTGCTCGGCTCGCTGGACGAGCGGGGGCGCGAGTCCCTGCGGCTGCTCCTGGAGGGGCTGGACACGCACTGGTCGCTCGACGGCCTGACCACGCTCGTCTACGGCGTGCCGAAGGTCATGGAGGGGCTGGACCCCGAGGCCAAGCCGACGCCGGAGCTGAAGGTCGCCCAGCGGTCCTTCTTCGCGCTGCTCTACCGGCTGCTGGTCAGCCGCGACACCGGGCCCCGGCTGCCCACGCTGCTCCTGGCCGTGGGGGCGGACCGGGTGCGCAGGCTCCTCGGGGCGTGACGTCCGGCGCGTGACGTCCGGCTCGTGACGCCGCGCCCGTATCAAGGCGAAGGGCCGCCCTCCGCTTCGGCGGGGGGCGGCCCTTCGTTCGCTCGGCCGCCCGGGGGAGGGATGCGGCCGTGCGCGGGTGGTGGTTCGTGGGTCCGGGGCCCGGGGCCGGGCGCCGGACGCGGGGGCTCCTCAGGCCGCCGGGGTCAGGACCGCCTGGGGGTCGGAGAAGGTGTCCCGGGGGACGCGCGGGACGGTGGCCTTGGCCAGCCCGGTCAGGGTCCGGCCCGGACCGATCTCCATCAGGCGGTCGCAGGCCAGCTCCCGGGTGAGCGTGTGCAGGGTGTCCGACCAGCGGACCGGCGCGGTGAGCTGGAGGCGCAGCAGCTCCGCCCAGTGCGGGCCGCCGCGGTGGGCGCGGGCGTCCACGTTGGAGACCACCGCCGAGTGGCCCGGCATGAAGCGGGCGGTGGCCAGGGCCTCGGCGAACGGTTCCACGGCCGGTGCCATCAGCGGGGTGTGGAAGGCGCCGCCGACGGTCAGGGCCACCACCTTCGCCGCCCCGGCCCGCTCGGCGGCCCGGGAGCAGCGCTCCACATCGGCCGCGCGGCCCGCGATCACCGTCTGCTGCGGGGAGTTGAGGTTGGCCACCCAGACCTGGCCGCCGTCCGCGTGGATGCCGTCGACGACGTCCTGGGCGCGGTCGGTGTCCAGGCCGAGCACGGCGGCCATCGCGCCCTCGGCGCGTTCGCAGGCCCGCTGCATCGCGGCGCCGCGCGCCAGGATGAGCCGGGCCGCGTCCTGCGGGTCGAGGATGCCGGCGGCGACCAGCGCGGCGTACTCGCCCAGGCTGTGTCCGGCGCAGGCGCCGGGGAAGGTGGCCAGCGGGTGCTGGCGGCGCAGTTCGGTGAGGGCCACCAGGGCCAGGGTGAAGGTGGTCAGCTGGGCGTTGTCGGTGCGGCGCAGGGTCGCCGTGTCGGCGTCCAGCAGCAGGGACTCGACGTCCCGGCCCGCCGCTTCGGAGATCTCCGCCACCACGGACCAGCCTGCGGTGCGGCGCCAGGGGAGGCCCATGCCGGGACGCTGGGCTCCCTGGCCGGGGAACATGAGCGCCAGTCGGGTACTCGCCATCGCTTTCCGTCTCCTTTCTGCGGCCGGGGGCGATGCGCTGGTGCGCGGAGTGGAATACGGTCCCGTGCGGCGGTGAGAATTCCCCGCCCGGGGCGCGTGCGCTCTTTCCATTCCCGGATCTCGCCGCCCGGACCACCTTTTCGCGATCCGTTCTTTCTCCGGTGATGAAACCACTTCGACCACCCTGTGGTGTCGGTGTACTGCACTTGAGTGGTGCGTGAATGCGCCTTTGGGGAGGGGGCGATGTTTCTTTGGTGTTTCCGCTCAGACGACGGCCTGGCCGAGCAGCGCCAGATGCGCGCAGTGCTGGGTGACCATGAAGAAGCGGTACGGGCGGCGGCGCTGGTGGCGGCTGTCGGTGGCGCGGCCCCGGAGCGTCACGGCGGCGAGGGCGACGGCGCCGGCCAGGACCACGCCGGCGGTGGGCAGCTGCCCGGGGGCCCAGCGCAGCGCGCCGGCCGTGAAGACGGCGGCGACGGTGCAGGCGCCGGCCGCGACGAGGTAGCGGGTGCGGCGTTCGCCCAGGGTGACGGCCCAGGTCCGGCGGCCCGCGGCGGTGTCGCCCTCGATGTCGGAGAAGTCCTTGGCCACGGCGCCGACCAGGGCCATCCACAGGGACATGGCGGCGGCGGTGACGAAGAGCGCGGGGGAGTGGGGCGAGAGGCCGAGGGTGAGCGGTCCGGCGGCGTAGGTCAGCAGGCCGGAGGCGAACACCACGCCCATCGCGGTGGGCGTCCGGCTCTTCCAGGCGAAGCGGGGCGCGGAGTAGGCGTGGCCGAGCAGGAGCATGGCCGCGCAGAGCAGCAGCGGGCCCGTTCCGGCGCAGGCCGCGGAGATCAGGGAGCCGACGGCGGCGACACGGGCGACGAGCAGTGCGGTGCGGCGCGGCAGCCGGCCCCCGGCGATGGGCCGCGTCGAGCCGTTGACCTGGTCCTCGTGGTAATCCATGCAGCCGTTGAAGAGATACGTGTAGAAGATGGCGCCGAACCAGGCGAGGGAGCCGAAGACGGCCTGGACGACCGCCCGGGGACCGATCTCGGGATCCGTCGCGAGCGCCAGGGCGATTCCTGCGAAATAGCGGAGCTGGAAGGCCGTCAGAACCGCGGGCCGGGATTCCTCGATGCAGAGTCGAAGAATGCTGGGATTCCGGTGCTTCGTGCCACTGGGTGCAGTCACAGGCAGTGGCCGTATCGTCGCCGTAGGCATGACCAGGAGCCTAGGCACCGGTAGAGGTGTCTGACTGTTCCGCAAATGAGCCATGCGTACTACTAAAGAGGCACGGAAGAGGCACGGAATACCGGCGGGTCGGATTCCGAATTGCTCCGTCCGTTTTCTGCCGGACCGCGAGCGGGTCTCCGTCCCTCCTCGACCGGTCCTTGAGCGTCCGTGGATCTCCGGCCGGTGCCGCGCTGGTACGCCGGACCGCCGCCGAAGTGGACCGCCCGCCCGCCCCCTCCTGGCGCTTCGCTGGTGAGGTGGCGGGCGCCGGTCCTTTCCGGCACCCCGCTTCCCGTCATGGGCCGTTGGCAGCCCTGGTCCGTTTCCGACCCCGGGAAGCCACTATGCATACGCTTGTTTCCTTACCCCCGCGCGCCCTTTTCCCGGCGCCCAGGGAGCTTCACGTCTGGTCCGTCGCGCTCGACCGTGTTCCCTCCGAGGGAGGGGACGCGGTCCTCGATCCCCGCGAGCGCGCCCGTGCGGCGCGCATCGCCCGCCCCCTCGCCCGGGGGCGCTACCGGGGTGCGCACCTCGCGCTGCGGTCGGTGCTCGCCGGCTATCTCGGCGTCCCGCCCGCGGTGCCCCGGTTCGTCCGCCGCTGCCCCGATCCGGAGGAGTGCGGCGACTGCGGACAGGGGCGGCCCGTGCTCGTCGACGGGCCCTGGCCGGAGATCGGCTTCAGCCTGTCGCATTCGGGCGCGGCGGCGCTCGTCGGTGTGGCCGGGGGGCCCGGTGCCGTGGGAGTGGATGTGGAACGCGTCCGTTCCGTTTTCGACTGGTCCCGGATACCGGCCGTCGGCCCAGAGAACCGGATTGCTGGATTCCGTACCTGGACGGCGATCGAGGCCGTGGGGAAAGCGGCCGGAACGGGGCTGCGTATCCCCGTGCGCGTCGGTGATCCCGGACCGGAAGGAGTACGCCGGGCCAACCGCCCAGGTGATCCACGGGATTGGTACGTCCACGAGGTGAACTGCCCCGACGGCTATGTGGGATCGGTCGCCACGGATGTCGCGGGTGCCGTGGTCAGCGTTTTCTCATGGCCCTAGCGGGGCGTGTCTCAGAACGTGGGACGGTAGGCATCGTGTTGACATGCCGTAACCGTACGATGATGATCCGAGGGTCGGTTTCTGGTGAGGGTGGGGGCTCTTCTGATGCATTCGGGTTTTATTGAATCCGATACAGTCGAACAACTGCTGGCCCGTACACCGGAATTACTGTCCGACTACCGGGGCCGGCTCGAAGCAATCAAAAGTCCTCTGGTAGCGAATGAGACCACCTGGCGCACCTGCGCGCTCCAGGCCGAGCGGATCATCAGGGACTGCGCGGAGAGCCTGCGCACCCAGCGTTCCGATGTGCGCGACCGGCTGATCCAGCAGGTCGAGGGGCTGGGGGTGGAGCGGGCGACGCAGGGCATCGACGCCGTCCACTCCATCCGCGCGGGGATGATCCTCTTCGACATCGTCTTCGACGCGCTGGGCCGCGTGATGGTGGACGCGCCCGCCGCGTTCGACAGCTTCCAGGCGGGGGTGCGCACCCTGCAGCGGGGGATCGGGCTGCGGCTGGAGGCCGGGGCGATCGGGCACGACACCTATCTCCTCAACACCGTGCGCGAGGTCAACGCGGCCGGGCAGCGCCAGCTCGCCCGCGAGATCCACGACCACCTCGGCAACCACGTCAGCCTCGCCCTGCGCCGTATCGAACTGCACGAGCTGACCTGGCAGTCCCGCCCCGACGAGGTCTCCGCCCGCATCGGTGCCGTCAAGGAGACCCTGACCGAGGCGCTCGGCATCATCCGCGACCTGGTCACCCAGCTGCGCCGGGCCGACCGCGAGGGGACGCTGGAGTCCGCGTTCACCGCGTTCCTGGAGTCCATGGAGATCACCCCCTCCAAGGTGCGGGTCCAGGTCAACGGCAGCGAGGAATGGGCCCCGCAGGAGGTCCTGGACGAGGTGTTCCTCGTGGTCCGCGAATGCCTGCGCAACTCCTTCGCGCACGCCGAGGCCGAACACGTCCTGGCCGCCGTGGACATCGCCCCCTACCAGGTGCAGGCGCTCATCGAGGACGACGGCCGCGGCTTCGACCCCTCGGCGGTCGCCACGGCGGGCCGGGCCAACGGCATCGCCTCGGCCACCGAGCGCGTCGAACTCCTCGGCGGCACCATCCTGTTCACCAGCTCACCCGGGGCCGGCGGCACGCGGGTCACGGTCACGATCCCCCTGATGGACCTCTCCGGTGATTCCGCTGAACGCACGCCCTGACCTCATCCGCATCCTCGCGGCCGACGACCACACCCTGCTGCGCACCGCCCTGGCGGAGCTGCTGAACGCGGAGGACGACCTCCAGGTGGTGGCCCAGGCCAGCAGCGGGCGGGGGCTGGCCGAGCTGGTGGAGCGCCATCAGCCCCATGTGCTGCTGCTCGACGTGGAGATGCCCGACCATCACCCCCGCGCGGCCGTACGCGGGCTGCTGGAACGTTTTCCCGGGCTGCGGATCATCATCCTCACCATGTACGACGACCAGCCGCTGGTGCATGAACTGCTGCAACTGGGCGCCCGGGGCTATCTGCACAAGAGCGTCTCGCGCGCGGCGCTGCTGAGCGCGGTGCGCAACGCGGCCCGCGAGGACGACCAGATCACCATCCTGGTGCCGCGCGCGGGCTACACGGCCGGCGGCGACCAGCCGCACGACCAGGACGCCGGACCGGTCTCGCCCCGCGAGCGCGAGGTGCTGACCTGTGTCGCCGAGGCCATGAGCAACCGCCAGATCGCGGCCCGGCTCGGCATCACCGAGGGCACCGTCAAGCGCCATCTGCGCAATATCTTCGACAAGCTCGACGCCGTCTCGCGCATCGACGCCGTCAACAAGGCCCTGGCGCAGAAGCTGATCGCCGCCCCGCGCGGACGCTCCATGCGTTGAGAAGCCCCCCGGGGCCCGTACGGCGTCGGGCAGGGCCCTCCGGGGCCCGTACGGCCGCTCAGCGGCGGCGGGCCTCCCCGTACGCCGCGCCGATGGCCGCCATGGCCTCCGAGATGCCCGTCAGGGGCAGTGAGCCGTAGCCCAGCAGCAGCCCCGGCTCCCCGGGCGGGCCGCCGAAGCGGAACTGCTGGCCGCTGCGGACCAGCACCGAACGGCTCAGCGCGCCGTGCACCACGGCCGTCTCGTCCGTGCCCGGCGGCAGGACGGCGTAGCTGTGCAGCCCCGCCGCGCAGCCGATCAGCCGGGCCTCCGGGAGGTGTTCGCGCACCGCCAGGGCCAGGGCCTCGCGGCGGGAGCGGTAGCGCGAGCGGACCCGGCGCAGATGGCGGTCGAGCAGACCGCTGCGCATCAGCTCGGCGAAGGCCAGCTGCGTGAGGGTGTCGGAGCCCTGGTCCTGGCGCGAGCGCACCCGCTCCATCAGGGGGTAGAGCTTCGGCGGGATCGCCAGCCAGCCCAGCCGCAGCCCCGGCACCAGCACCTTGCTCGTGGTGCCCGCGTACACCACCCGCTCCGGATCGCCCTCCTGGAGCGCGGTCGGCCGCACCCCCCGGTCGAACCAGAACTCCCCGTCGTAGTCGTCCTCGATGATCCAGGCGTCCCGCTCCCGGGCCCAGGCCAGCAGCTCCGCGCGGCGCCGGGCCGACATCATCACGCCGGTGGGGAACTGGTGCGCCGGGGTGACCAGGACCGCGCGGGCCCCGGTGCGCTCCAGCGCCTCGACGATCAGCCCCTCCTCGTCGACCGGGACCGGCAGCGGGGTCAGCCCGGTGTCCAGGATGAAGCGGCGCTGCCCGCTGTGGCCGGGCTCCTCGATGGCCAGCTCGTGGATGCCCAGGCGCTGGAGCGCGTCGGAGAGCAGCGCGAGCCCCTGGGCGAACCCGGCGGTCACCATGACCTGCGCGGGCTCGGTGTGCACGGAGCGGACCCGGCCCAGATAGCCGGACAACTCGTTGCGCAGCTCCGCGATGCCGGCCACCGGCGGATAGTCCATGCCCTCGCGGCCGACGTTCTGGAGCACCTTCGTATAGGAGTTGAGCCACTCCTGGCGCGGGAAGTTGGACAGATTGGCGATGCCGACCCGCAGATCCCAGCGCGCGCTGGTGGCCGGCCGGGAGTCCAGCAGCGAGGTGTCGCCCGCGCTCTCGGGCAGTTTGCGGGCCACATGCGTCCCCGAGCCGCGCACCGCGTCGAGATAGCCCTCGGCGATCAGCTGCTCGTACGCCTCGACCACCACACTGCGCGAAAGGCCCAGGTCCAGGGCCAGTTGACGGCTCGAAGGCAGCCGCGCTCCAGGGTGCAGAACGCGGTCCTCGATACGGGTCTTGATGGCGTTCTGGAGCTGGGCGGTGAGCGGTACGGACGAGTCCCGGTCCACTTCCACCGACAGATGCCAGGCCATCTGGTCTGCTCCGTATCCCCCGCAGTGGTCTGGGTGGTCCCCCTCGGCCACTGGCCTACTTGATCACGCCAACGGCCTTTATTTATAGCACTCAGAGGGAGAACCCCATGGTTGAGATGACTGGCGTACTCGCTCCCGTGATTCATGGGCGGGACGGCGCGAGCGTCTTCGACGAGAAGATCGAGCGCCGCACCCTGCGGGTGGGCATCGTCGGCCTCGGATACACCGGCCTGCCGCTCGGGCTCGGCTTCGCGATGGCCGGCCTGCCGGTCCGCGGCCTCGACACCGACGCCGGCCGGGTCGCCCGGGTGGCGCGCTCCAGCTCCTACCTCCCGGATGTGAGCGACGCCGAACTCGCCTCGGTCGCCTCCCGGTTGAGCGCCACCACCGAGCCCGGCGAGCTGGCCGGCTCGGACGTCCTGATCATCTGCGTGCCGACCCCGGTCACCGGTGACCAGCAGGCCAACCTCGACTACGTCGAGTCCGCGATGAACTCGGTGGCGCCGCTGCTGCGCCGCGGGATGCTGCTGGTCCTCCAGTCCACCGTCCCGCCGGGCACCACGGCCGCCGCGGCGGCGGCCCTCGCCGAGGCCACCGGCCTGGAGCCGGGCACCGACTTCCATGTGGCGATGGCCCCCGAGCGGGTCGACCCGGCCAACACCAACGGCTGGAACCTCACCAACACCCCCAAGGTGGTGGGCGGTCTCACCGAGGAGTGCACCCGCCGGGCCGCCGCCCTGTTCGGCCTCGTCTGCGAGCGGGTCGTACCGGTCTCCAGGCTGGAGGTCGCCGAACTCTCCAAGGTCTTCGAGAACACCTTCCGCCTCGTCAACATCAGCCTCACCCTCGAACTCTCCGACCTGTGCCGGGCGTTGGACATACCGGTCCGCGAGGTCATCGACGCCGCCTCCACCAAGCCCTACGGATTCCTGGCGCACTACCCCGGCCCCGGGGTCGGCGGCGAGTGCATCCCGGTCGACCCGCTCTTCCTGCGCGAGGCCGCGGACCGGGCCGGCACCGACATGTCGCTGGTGGCCGCCGCCTTCGACCGGGTCGAGCGGCGCCCCGGCCAGGTCGTCGAGCGGCTGGCCGAACTGACCGCCGAACGCGGCCGGAAGCTGCGCGGCGCCAAGGTGATGGTCGTCGGCGTCAGCTACAAGTCCGGCGTCGCCGATCTGCGCAACGCCCCCGCCCTGGACGTCATCCGCGGACTGCGCGCCGCCGGAGCCGTCGTCTCCTACCACGACCCGCTCGTCCCGGACCTCGTCGTGGACGGGGAGCCGGTCACCCCGGCCGACTGGGCCGTGGTCGAGCTGGCGCAGCTGGACGCCGCCGTGATGGTCACCCCGGTGCCGGGGCTGGAGCAGGACCTGCTCTGGGGCATCCCGCCGGTCGTCCTGGACACCCACAACAAGCTGACGGCGGCCAGCAATGTGGCGGTGCTGTGATGGCGACCGCCCTGCTCACCGGCCGTGCGCTCCCGGGCGTGACCCGGGACGCGGTCGCCGGCCGCACGGTCTCGGCCGAATCGGCCCGGGACGCGGTGGCGGAGCTGCTGGACGAGACGACGGACGAGGTGGACGCGGCGGCCTTCCTGACCGCGGTCGCGGTGGGCGGGGCCACACCGGTCCTGGTGGCCGCCGCTGTGGAGGCGGTCCTCGCGGTGGCCCGGCCGGTGGCCTGGACGGGCCCGGCGGTCGATGTGGTCGGCACCGGCGGTGACGGCAGCGGCTCGGTCAACATCTCCACCCTGGCCGGACTCGTCGCGGCCTCGGCCGGGGCGACCGTCGCCAAGGCCGGCAACCGGGCGGCGACCTCGCCGTGCGGGAGCGCCGACCTGCTGGAGGCGCTGGGGATCGAGCTGGACGCCGGGGAGCGGATCCCGGAGCTGCTGGCCGCGCACCGGTTCGCGTTCCTCTTCGCCCCCGCGCTCCACCCGGCGCTGCGCCGGCTGGCCCCGGTCCGCCGCCGGCTCGGCTTCAAGACCCTGTTCAACCTCTCCGGACCGCTCGCCAACCCGGTCCCGCTGACCGGCCGGCTCATCGGCACCGCGACCCGCCGGGACCAGGAGGTCCTGGCCGAGGCCGCCGGCCGGCTCGGCCACCGCCGCACCTGGGTCGTCCAGGGCTTCGACGGCATGGACGAGCTGACCACGGCGGGCCCGGCCCGGGTGCTGCGGGTGGACGGCTCCACCGTCACCGAGTCCACCGTCGACCCGTCCGCGCTGCCGCTGCGGCCCGCCGGACGCGAGGCGCTGGCGGGCGGCGGCCCGGCCCGCAACGCCGAACTCGCCCGGCAGGTGCTGGACGGCACGGCCCCGGCCGCGCTGCTGGACACCGTGCTGCTGAACGCCGCCGCCGTCCTCCATCTGGCCGGCGCCGCCGACGACCTGGGCGGCGGGATCGTCCTCGCCCGCGACGCCGTACGGCGGGGAGCCCCGGCCCGGCTGGCCGCCCGGCTCGCCCGTACCCCGATCACGCAGGAGTCCACCTCATGAGCAGCCATCTCGACGACATCGTCGCCGCCAAACGCGCCGCCTGGAGCGGCCCCCGGGCCGCCGACGCCGCCGCCCGCGGCCGGCGCACCCCGGCCGTGCCCGGCCGGTTCGCCGCCGCGATCGGCGGGACCCGGGTCTCGGTCATCGCCGAGATCAAGCCCACGTCCCCCTCGAAGGGCCCCCTGCTGGATCCGTCGCTCGCCGTGCCCACCGCGCGCGGCTATGTGGCGGGCGGTGCGTCGGCGATCTCCGTCCTCGGCGACACGCCCTTCTTCGGCGGTTCGCCGGAGCTGGTCCGCACGGTCGCGGAGCACCCCGACGTCACCGTCCCGGTCCTCTTCAAGGACTTCCTGGTCGACATCCGCCAGGTGCGGCTCGCCCACGACAGCGGGGCCGACGCGGTGCTGGTCATCGCCCGTGCGGTGGACGACGCGCTGCTGACCGATCTGGTGCAGACCGCGCACTGCATGGGGCTGGACGCCCTGGTGGAGACCTTCACCCAGGACGAGGTGGACCGGGCGCTGAACGCCGGGGCCCGCGTCGTCGGCATCAACAACCGGGACCTCCGGACCTTCGCGGTCGACCTGGAGAACTCGGCCCGGCTGCGCCGCGACATCCCGCGCGGCGTCCTGACCGTCAGCGAGAGCGGCCTGTCCGGCCGCTCCGACATCGAACGCATCGCCGCGCACGGCTTCGACGCCGCGCTCATCGGCGAATCCCTGCTCAGCAGCCCCGACCCCACCGCCCAGCTGCGGACGTACACCGGGGTCCCGATTCTGGAGGTGGCCTCGTGAACGGCCGATTCGGCGAGTACGGCGGACAGTTCGTCGCGGAGACCCTGGTGGGCCCGCTCCAGGAGCTGGAGGAGGAGTACCACAAGGCGCTGCTGGACCCGGAGTTCACCCGGGAGCTGGACCGGCTCCTGAAGATGTTCGTCGGCCGGCCCACCCCCATCACGGAGCTGCACCGGCTGGGCGTCACCGAGAACGGCGTCAAGCTCTGGCTCAAGCGGGAGGACCTGACCCACACCGGCGCCCACAAGATCAACAACTCGATCGGGCAGGCCCTCCTCGCCCGGCGCCTGGGCAAGAAGCAGATCATCGCCGAGACCGGCGCCGGACAGCACGGGGTGGCCGTGGCCGCCGCCTGCGCCCACCTCGGCCTGGAGGCCACCGTCTACATGGGCCGGGTCGACGCCGAACGGCAGGCCCCCAACGTCCAGCGCATGGAGCTGCTCGGCGCCCGCGTCGAACTGGTCGACCTGGGCACCGCCACCCTCAAGGACGCCATCAACGCGGCCATCCGCGAATGGATCGCCCGCCCCGACACCACCCACTACCTGCTCGGCTCCGTCGTCGGACCGCACCCCTTCCCGACCATCGTGCGCGACTTCCAGTCGGTCATCGGCCGCGAGGCCCGCGCCCAGTTCCTGGAGGAGAACGACCGGCTGCCCGACGCGGTCGTGGCCTGCGTCGGCGGCGGCTCCAACGCGGCCGGGATGTTCAGCGCCTTCCTCGACGACCCGGTCCGCCTCGTCGGCGTCCAGGCCGCCGGCGAGGGCAAGGGCGGGCAGGGCGGCCACGCGGCGCCGCTGCTCTACGGCGACCCCGGCGTCCTCCAGGGCACCCGCACCTACCTCCTCCAGGACGACGACGGGCAGATCCAGCTCACCCACTCCATCGCCCCCGGCCTCGACTACGCGGGCGTCGGCCCCGAGCACTCCCACTACAAGGACACCGGCAAGGTCGACTACATCACCGCCTCCGACGACGAGGCCCTGGACGCCTTCGCCGCCCTCAGCGCCCAGGAGGGCATCGTCCCCGCCCTGGAGTCCGCCCACGCGGTGGCCGGCGCCCTCAAGGTGGCCCGCGAGAGCGCGCCCGGCAGCACCATCCTCGTCAACCTCTCCGGCCGCGGCGACAAGGACCTCACCTCCGCCATGGCCGCCCTCAAGCAGCGTGAGGAGACCGCGCGATGAAGCGCCTCGAACAGACCTTCACCGACAACCGGACCAAGGACGAGACCACCCTCGTCGCCTACCTCACCTCCGGCTACCCGCACCTCGGCGAGACCGTCGGACTGATCTCCGCCGCCGTCGAGGCCGGCGCCGACGTGATCGAGCTGGGCGTCCCGTTCTCCGACCCGCTGGGCGACGGCCCCGTCATCCAGGCCACCGGCCAGGCCGCCCTGGACACCGGAACCACCACCGCCGCCACCCTGGACGTCGTCGCCGAGGCCCGCGCAGCGGGCGTCGAGGCACCGATCGTGCTCATGGGCTACTGCAACCCGTTCCTGCGCTACGGCCTCACCCAGCTCTACGACGACGCCCGCTCCGCCGGGGCCGACGGCTTCGTCGTCCCCGACCTCCCGGTCAGCGAGGGCGCCGAATGGCTGAAGCACGCCGAGGCCACCGAACTGGGCCAGACCTTCTTCACCGCGCCCGGCAGCTCCCAGGAGCGCATCACCGCCTCCGCCACCGCCTCCCGGGGCTTCCTCTACGTCCTCGCCGCCAACGGCGTCACCGGTGTCCGCAAGGACCTGGACCCGGGCATCGACGCCTATCTGGAGCGGGTCCGCTCGGCCGGCGACACCCCGATGGCCGTCGGCTTCGGGATCTCCCGCCCCGAGCACGTCGCCGCCCTGCACGGCAAGACCGACGGCGTGATCGTCGGCAGCGCCCTGCTCCAGGCCATCGGTGCCGCCCGCGACGCGGCCGGCCGCCGCCGGGCCGTCACCGGGATGATCTCCGCCCTGAAGGCGGCCACCCGATGAGCGCCGACGCCCCCGTCCCCTTCTTCAGCGGCGCCGCCTCCGCCCGCCGGGACCGCACCCGGCTGGCGGAGGTGGTCCGGCGGGTCGCCGCCTCCGGGCGGTTCACCTCCGGACCGGTCACCGCCGAACTGGAGGCCGCGATCGCCGCCCGCACCGGCGCCCGGCACGCGGTGGCCGTCGCCAACGGCACCGACGCCCTGGTGATCCTGCTCCGGGCGGCGGGCATCGGCCCCGGCGACGAGGTCATCGTCCCCGCGTACACCTTCTTCGCCACCGCCTCCTCCGTCCTGCACGTCGGCGCGCAGCCGGTGCTGGTGGACGTGCTCCCCGGCAGCTACGCCATGGACCCGGAGCGCGCCGAGGCGGCGATCACCGAGCGGACCAGGGCGATCATGCCGGTCCACCTCTTCTCCCAGATGGCCGACATGGAGCGGCTGAAGGACCTCGCCGACCGGCACGGGCTGCTCCTCCTGGAGGACAGCGCCGAGGGCATCGACATGCGGGCCGGCGGGGTGCACGCCGGGCTGTGGGGCAGCGGCGGGGTGCTCTCCTTCTTCCCCACCAAGACCCTCGGTTCGCTCGGCGACGCCGGGATGCTGCTCACGGACGACGACGACATCGCCGCGAGCGCCCGCCGGCTGCGCCTGCACGGCCAGGGCACGGACGGGGCGTACGCCACCGACGGCGCCTACGTCTACCAGGAGCTGGGCTACAACAGCCGCTGCGACGAACTGCACGCCGCGTTCCTGCTGCACCGCATGGAGCGGCTGACCGAGGAGATCGGGCGCCGGGCCGAACTCGCCGCCCGCTACGACCGGTTGCTCGCCCCGCTCGCCGGGACCGTCACCACCCCGTGGATGGCCCCGGCCAAGAACCCGAGCAACCAGGTCTACTACGTCTACCTCATCGAGTGCGACCGCCGCGACGAGCTGGCCGCCTTCCTGGAGGAGCACGGCGTCGGCACCGAGGCGTACTACCCGCGCCCGCTGACCGAGCAGCCGCTGCTCGCCCCGCTGCCCGGCTCCCGCCACCCCGTCCCCGTCTCCGAGGCCGCCGCGCGGCGCGCCCTGGCGCTGCCCCTCTACCCCGACCTCACCGACCAGCAGGCCGACCGCGTCGCCGCCCTGGTCCACGCCTTCTACGGAGCCGCATCGTGAGCACCGTCATCCCCTACTTCGACTGGTCCGCCCGCTCGGCCGACTGGGTCGACGACATCGTGGAGGTCTTCCAGGAGGTCGCGGAGAGCGACGAGTTCATCCTCAAGTCGCGCGTCGAGCGGCTGGAGGCGGAGATCGCCGCCCGCACCGGCGCCGCCCACGCGATCGCCGTCGCCAGCGGCACCGGGGCCCTCACCGTGGTCCTGGCCGCGCTCGGCATCGGCGAGGGCGACGAGGTCGTCACCCCGGCGTTCTCCTTCGTCTCCACCGCCTCCACCGTCGCCCTGCGCGGCGCCCGCCCGGTCTTCGCCGACGTGGAGTACGAGACCGGGCTGCTGGACCCGGCCGCCGCCGAGGCCGCCGTCACGGACCGCACCCGGGCCCTGCTGCCCGCCTATCTCTTCTCCGGCTCCCCGAGGATGGGCGCCTTCGCCGAACTGGCCGGGCGCCGCGGACTGCGGCTCATCGAGGACAGCGCGGTCGCGCTCGGCGCCGAGACGGACGGCCGGCCCGCCGGCCGGCACGGCGACGCCGGGGTCTACTCCTTCTTCCCCGCGAAGCCCGCCGGAGGCATCGGCGATGCCGGGATGATCGTCACGGACGACCCCGAGATCGCCCGCGTCGCCCGGATGCTCCGCAACCACGGCCAGCCCGCCGGCAAGCGCTTCTACCACGAACTGCTCGGCTTCAACTGCCGGATGGACGAGCTGACCGCCGGCTTCCTGCTGCGCAAACTGCCGCACCTGGACGGTCTGCTGGAGCGCCGCCGCGCGATCGCCGCCGTGTACGAGGAGGGGCTGCGCCCGCTGGCCCCGGCCCTGCTGCCGCCGCCGGCCGGCTTCGGGGGACGCGCGGTCTACACGTACGTGATCCGCTCCCAGGAGCGCGACGCGCTGCGCTCCTACCTGGCCGGACAGGGCATCGAGACCGCCGTCTACTACCCCCGCCCGCTCCACCTCCAGCCCGCCTTCGCCCACCTCGGCCACGGCCCCGGCGACTTCCCGGTCGCCGAGCGGCTGTCCCGCGAGGCGCTGGCGCTCCCGCTCCACCCCGACATGGCCCCGGGCGCCGCCGAGCGCGTCGTGGCCGCCGTCCACCGCTTCCACACCGCCGGGAGGTGAGCACGGTGTCCGCGCACGAGCCCCTGAACATCACCGCCGACCGGCTGTGCGGCATCGGCGACGAGGCCGCCGCCGATCTGGCGGGCCAGCTGGCGATCCACGACGAACTGGGCATGAGCGCCATCGAGTTGCGTACGGTCGACGGCCTCGGACTGCACGAGCTGTCCGTCGGCGACGCCGCCGACCTCGCCCGGCGCACCATCGTCGCCGGACTGCGGGTCCCCGTCGTGGACACCCCGGTCGGCTCCTGGGCCACCACCGTCGCCGGCTCCATGGACGAGGAACTCGCGGTCCTGGAGCGCTCCGCCAGGGCGGCCGCGCTGGTCGGCTGCGACCGGCTGCGGGTCATGTCGTACCCCACCGACGGCCGCCCGGAGCGGGAGTGGCGCACCGAGGCGCTGCGCCGGATGCGGCTGCTGGCCCGGGAGGCCGAGCGGCTGGGCGTCACCCTGCTGCACGAGAACTGCCAGGGCTGGGGCGGGCAGAGCGCGGAGCACACCGTGCGGATGCTGGAGGAGGTCGCCAGCCCCCGGCTGCGGCTGCTCTTCGACACCGGCAACGGCCTGGCCTACGGCTACGAGGCGCTGCCCTTCCTGCGGCGGGTGCTGCCCTGGGTGGAGCACGTGCACATCAAGGACGGCGTCCGGACGCCCGGCGGAGCCGAGTTCACGCTCCCCGGCGAGGGCACCGCCGACGTCGCCGGCTGCGTCCGGCTCCTGGAGGAGCACGGCTACCGGGGCCACTACAGCCTGGAACCGCATCTGGCCCGCATCCCGCACCTCGGCGTCGAGGGCGACCCGGCCGCCCTGGCCGACGGCTACCGGGCGTACGCGCGGCGCTGCGCCGGTCTGCTCGGCATCGACACCACCGGAATCCACACCTACTGGGAGGGCAGCCACCATGGCTGAGACGGCCCGCACGATCCGAACCGAGGACGGACTGGCCCCCGCCGATCTGGAGTGGCTGACCGGACTGATGGCCGTCGACACGGTCTCCCCGCTGGAGGGCGGGCCGATGGACGGCACCGCCCGCGCCCAGCAGGTCTTCCTGGCCGGTGCGCAGGCGCGCGGCTTCCGCACCGCCCTGCACCGCTCGCCCGCCCCCGAGCTGCTGGACCGCCCCGAGGTCCCGGCCCCGGTGCGCGAGGCCGCCGCCCGGGACCTGCCGGCCTTCCTCGCCGGGCAGCCCTCGGTCGTGGTGGCGTACGGCTCGCCGCAGCCGCAGGAGCGGCGGATGGTCGTCAACTTCCACATGGACACGGTCGGTCCGCATGTGCCGCCGCGTCTGGAGGGCCGGGTGCTGCACGGCCGGGGCGCCGTGGACGACAAGGGCCCCGGGGTCGCCGCCGCCGTCGGGGTGGCCGCCGCCTTCGCCGAGGACCCGTCGCTGGACGGCCGGATCGAGGTGCAGATCGCCTCGGTGCCCGGCGAGGAGGGCGGCGCGATGGGGACGTACGGCACCCGGGCCCTGATCGACGCCGGGTACACCGGCCGGCTGATGGTGTTCGCAGAGCCGACCGGGAACACCTTCATGGACGGCTGCACGGCCGCGATGACCCCCCGGATCACCGTGCTCGGCCAGGACTCCACCGACGACCACCCGGCCGACGGCCACAACGCCACCGTGCTGCTGGGCTTCCTCGCGGACTTCCTCGCCCGCCGGCTCGGCCCGCTGGCCCACGGCATGGGCGCCAAGCTCTGCGTCTCCGGACTGCACACCGGCACCGCGCACAACCGGGTGTACGGCGGCGGCCAGTTGCTCATCAACATCGCCTATCCGGCGACCGAGCAGGCCGAACTGCTGGCCGCCTCGCTGGAGGTGCTGATCGAGGAGGCCCGGACCGAGTTCGCCCATCTGCACGCCCACGACCCGTTCAGCCGGCGCACCGTCAAGGACTGGCGGCGCATCGTCCGCCTGGACTGGCTGAAGCAGGGGCTGCCGACGCTGAACAACCGCGACGCGGACGCCGAACGGATGCTGCACGCGGCCGGGTTCGTCCGCCACGACGGCCTCGCCGACGGCTCCGCCTTCACCTGCGACGCCATCTGGGCCCCCGGCCCCGGCCGCTACGTCGTGGCCTGCGGCCCCGGCCGGCTGGACGCCAACGGGGCCCACACCGCCGACGAGTTCGTCGACCTCGACGACCTGGACAGCTACGCCCGGCGGATCAAGGACCTGGTCCACGCCTTCGCCGCCCGCACCGCCTGAGCCCCCTTCCGCACACCGCCCGCACCACCCGAACCAGACCCCGAAGGAATCGCCATGAACAGCACCGTCCGCGTCCCGCTCACCGAGCTCTCCTCCTTCGTCCGCGACGTCCTCGCCCAGTGCGGCCTGAACGCCGACGCCGCCGGGACCGCCGCCGACGTCATCACGTACGCCGACGCCCACGGATTCACCACGCACGGCACCAACGGGCTGGTGAACATCTACGCCCCCCGGCTGCTAGACGGCCGGATCGACCCCGACGCGGTGCCGCACATCGTCCAGGAGACCGCCGGGGCCGCCCTGCTCGACGGCGACCGGGGGCTCGGCCTGGTCACCATGGACCTGGCCATGGACATCGCGATGGCCAAGGCCCGGCAGACCGGCATCGGCATGGTCGCCGTCCGCAACAGCACCCACTTCGGCAGCGCCGGCTACTACACGCAGAAGGCCGCCGCCGCCGGGCTGATCGGGCTGGCCATGACGAACTGCGGCGCCCAGGGCGTCGCCCCGCCGCTCGGCGGCACCGTGCGGATGCTGGGCACCAACCCGATCAGCGCCGCCGTGCCGGTGACCGAGGGCGCGCCCTTCGTCCTGGACATGTCCACCACCGTCGTCGCCACCGGCAAGATCAAGGCCGCGCACCGGGAGGGCCAGGAGGTCCCGCGGGAGTGGCTGGTGCGCCACGACGGCACCCCGACCTCGGACCCGGCCGACTTCATGGCCGAGGAGGCGGACGTCGCCTGGCTCGGCGGGCCCGCCGCCACCGGGGGCGCCAAGGGCTTCGGACTCGCGCTCCTGGTCGACCTGTTGTGCGGTCCGCTCTCCGGCGCCGCCTACGGTCCGCGCCCCGGGGTGCTGAAGGGCGAGCCGGCCGGGGACGACAACGTCGGCCACACCGCGATCGTCATCGACCCCTCGGCGTTCGGCTCCGCGCACGCCATAGCCGCCGAGAACCGCACCCTGCTCGACACCGTCGTGAACTCCCCGGCCGCCGCCTACGCCACGCGCGGGGTCACCTACCCGGGGGCGCCCGAGGCCGAGCGGTACGCGCAGTCGCGGCAGGAGGGCGTGGCGCTGCCCGGCCCGGTGGCCGAGGGGCTGGCCGCGCTCGCCGACCAGCTGGCCGTGACCGCGCCCGCCGCCCTGACCGGCCGCGTGCTGGAGCCCGTCGCCTGACCGCCCGTACCGCCCCCTCGTACCCGCCCCAGCCCAGTCACCGGAAAGGACCGGACCGTCATGCGTATCGGAGTCATCGGCGTCGGCGTCATCGCCCCCTTCTTCCTCCAGGCCATCCAGGACGACCCGCATCTGCGGCTGTCCGCCGTGTGCGACCTCGACCCGGCGAAGCTCACCGGATTCGACCCGGGTGTCGCCCTCTACACCGACCACCGCGAACTGCTCGCCTCCGGCCGGGTGGACGGTGTCGTCGTCACGCTGCCCAACCACGCGCACGCCCCCGTCGTGGCCGACGCCCTGCGGGCCGGGGTGCACGTCTGCTGCGAGAAGCCGCTGACCGTCGCCGCCGAGGACGCCCGGCATCTGACCGCGCTGGCCGAGGAGTACGACACCACGCTCTTCACCGCCTTCCACCGCCGCTACAACACCCATGTGCGCGACCTGGCCGCGCGGCTGCCCGACCGGGCCCTCATCAGCCATGTCACCAGCCGCTACCAGGAGCGGATCGAGGAGCACACCGGCTCCGACCGCTGGTACCAGGACCTCGACCGGTGCGGCGGCGGCTGCGTCATCGACAACGGCCCCAACGCGCTGGACGCCCTGGAGACCGTCCTCGGCCCGCTCACCCTGACCGACGCCCTCATCGGCGACGTCCGCTCCGGCGTCGAGTTCTGCGCCGAACTCTCCCTGGCCACCGCCGACGGCATCCCCGTCTCCGTCGACCTCGACTGGGCGCTGGAGACCGGTGAGCGCAAGGACATCACCGTGCACCTCAAGGACGGCCGCGAGCTGCGCGCCGACATGCTGGACGGCTTCGCTGCGTTCAAGTCCTCCCTGGACCACGAGTACGCCGGCATCATGGCGGACTTCCACCGGACCGTCCGCGAGGGCCGCGAGGGACCGGACCGGGGCCCGCACATCGTCGACCTCGTCGAGGAGGCGTACGCCATCGGCCGCACCCGGGAGGAGCGGCTGCGGATGTCCGCCAAGGAGCCGGTCTCGGCCAACCTGGTGAAACTGCTGTTCCACCGGCGCACCGACCGGGGGATGCGGCTGTCGCCCTGGCAGTCGCGCTGTGTGCGCGCCGGTGACGTGCACGAACTGGTCACCACCACCGACCGGCCCACCGACACCGGCGACCGCGTCGACCACGTCGGCTTCCTCGGCTTCGCGGAATTCCCCGTGGGGGTGGTCATCGACCGGGGCGATCTCGTCGCGGGCCCCGGTGGACCGATCGGACGGGTGGCCGGATTCGACGAGTGCCACGCGCCGAACCACTACAACATCCTCATCGACACCGAGCGGGTCCTGACCGCCGAGGACCTGGACCTGCACGCGCTGGACACCCTGACCTTCTCCGGAGGAACCCGATGACCGTCACGCACGGCACCCCGACCTTCCGCAAGGCGGACGTGACGCCCGAGGCCCGCGCCCTCGTCCCGGGCGTCCACGTCCTGACCCTGGAGGCGGACATCGGCCCGGCCGGCCCCGCCCCGGCCGAGGAGGTCTGGGCCGAGGCGCACCGGCGGTGGACCGGGGCCAGCCGAGCCGAGGTGCGCAACGCGCCGAACGTCGCCGCCTACCGGGAGCTGAGCCGGCTGACCGGCGCCCACCCGGACAAGCGGCCCCCGTCCGTCCAGGCCCTGATCGACCGGGGTCTGCGCGCCAAGCCGCTCGGCGCCTGGCCGCACATCAACCCGGCCGTCGACGCGGTCAACGCGGTCGCCGTCCGCACCCTGGTCGCCCTCGGCCTCTTCGACCGGGACACGCTCGACGGAGAGGTGACGCTGCGGCTCACCGACGGCACCGAGGAGTTCACCGCGCTCGGCGCCGACGGCCCGGTCACCCTGGAGGCCGGCGGGCTGGTCCTCGCCGACCGGGAGCGGGTCCTCTCGCAGTTCGCCCACCGCGACGGCGTGCACCAGGCGGTGACCGGCGAGACCCGCCGCGTCCTGCTGCTGGCCTGCGCGGTCCCCGGGGTCAGCGAGGACTCCTGCCGGGACGCGCTGCTGGAGGCCGCCGCGCTGCTGCGCGGCACCGGGCGGTAGGGGCCCGCGGCGACGTCCCGGGCCGGGCGGGCAAGTGGTCCGCCCCCGCCCCGGGACAGTGGACTGCCGGGCGCACCGGTGCGATTGGTTGGCTGGCGGTACGCCGCTGACGGACCCACGCACCGGAAAGAGACCGCCCACGATGACCATGACCGCAGTCGAGCCCGCCGCCCCGCCCCGGGCGGTCCCCGCACCGCTGCGGGTGACCGTGGAGCGGACCCCGCTGCCACCGCACACCCCGCTCGCCCTGGGCACCGCGCTGCGCCGGCTGCTCGGCGAGGACCAGGTGTTCCTCTTCGAGAGCCTGGCCGGACCCGACGAGGACTGCCGGGTCGCCGCCGTCGGCGCCGATGCCCTGGCCCGGATCACGGTCCGGGACGGGAACGTCGCCCTGGACGGGGTGCCGGAGCTGGTGGAGCGGCTGAGCCCGCTCGCGGCACGCGGCGCGGGAAGCGTGCGCGCCCTGCTGGACTCGCTGAACGGCGCCTTCGCCGTGGACACCGACGTCCCCCCGGACCGCCACGCCTTCGGCTTCCTCGCCGTCCTCGGCTACGAGGCCGCCTGGCACCTCGAAGAGCTGCCGCCGCTCGCCCCCGGCCACGACCCGGAGATCACCCTCACGCTCTTCCGGTACGTCGTCACCTACGACCTGGAGACCGGCGAGCAGCACCAACTCCTCGCCAGTGCGCCCGAGTTCGGTGACCGCGGGCTGCTGGGCGGCGATCTGACCGCGCTGGTGCGGTCGCTGCCGGACGGCGACGGGGGCCCCGTGCCGCCCGCGCCCCGGCCGCACGCCGTGCGCCGCACCGTACGCCGCGAGGAGTTCACCGCACGCGTGGAACGCTGCCTGGAGCACATCCGGGCCGGTGACGTCTACCAGATCCAGATCGGCCACCGCATCGAGGTGACCACCCCGCTGGACCCCGTCGACGCCTACCGCAGGCTCCGGGCCGGCAACCCCTCGCCGTACATGTACCTGGTCCCGTGGGCCGGGCGCACCCTGGTCGGGGCCAGCCCGGAACTGCTGCTGCGGATCGAGGGCCGGACCCTGGCCATGCGGCCCATCGCCGGGACGACCGCGCGGTCCGCCGACCCCGCCGAGGACGCCCGCCGGGTGGACGCGCTGCGCGCCGACGAGAAGGAGCGCGCCGAGCACATCATGCTCGTCGACCTCTGCCGCAACGACGTGGCCCGGGTCTGCGTCCCCGGCAGCCTCGCCGTCGAACGGATGATGGCCGTCGAGCACTTCGCCCACGTCCACCATCTGGTCTCCACCGTCCGGGGCGAACTGGCCGAGGGCGAGGACGTCTGGTCCGCGCTGCGCGCCACCTTCCCCGCGGGCACCATGACCGGGGCGCCGAAGGTCCGCGCCATGGAGCTGATCCAGGAGATCGAGGACCGCCCGCGCGGCGCCTACGCGGGCGCGCTGGGCCTCATCGACGTACGCGGAAGGGCCGCGACGCTCGCCCTGTGCATCCGGACCGCCGTCCACGACCCCGCGACCGGCACCTACGCCCTCCAGGCCTCCGCCGGGGTCGTCGCCGACTCCTCCGCCGAGGGCGAATGGCGCGAGACGCTGATCAAGATGGGCGCCGTCCACACCGCCCTGACCGGCGAGGAGCTGACCGCATGAGGATCCTGCTCGTCGACGCGCGGGACAGCTTCGTCCACATCATCGACCACTATCTGCGCGAGCTGGGTGCCCGTACCGAGGTCGTCACCGCCCTCGCGCACACCCCGGCCGAACTGGCGGCCCGCCGCCCCGACGCCGTGGTGCTCGGCCCCGGCCCCGGACATCCGGCCGACTCCGGCCATCCGGAGCTGGTGCGGCACTTCGCCGGGCGGGTCCCGGTGCTCGGCATCTGCCTGGGCCACCAGGCCATCGGACTCGCCTACGGCGGCCGCGTCGAGCGCGCGGCCCGCACCGTGCACGGCAAGACCAGCCGCCTCGACCACGACGGCACCGGTGTCTTCGCCGGCCTCGCCGACGGCACCGAGGTCACCCGCTACCACTCGCTGGCCGTCGCCGACCCGCTGCCCCCGGCCCTGGAGGCCACCGCACGGGCCCGCGAGGACGGCTGCGTGATGGGGCTGCGCCACCGCGAACTGCCCGTCCAGGGCGTCCAGTTCCACCCCGAGTCCATCACCACCCGGACCGGGTCCGCCTTCCTCAGCAACTTCCTCGAAGGGATACCGCCATGGTCGACCGCGGCCCGTGGGCGTCGATAGCCGCCCTCAACGGATCGGAACGCCCCGACGGACTCACCGCCCGGGTGCTGCGCATGCTGGCCGCCCAGGCGGCCGAGCACGGGGTGCACCTCGATGTGATCCCGCTCGCCGAGTACGACATCGGACCCTGCGGCCCGTGCGGCGACTGCAACGTCCGTACGCTGCCCTGCGCCCAGGACGACGACGTGCCCGCCCTGGTGGACCGGCTGATCCGGGCCGACGGGGTGCTCTACGCGGCCCCCGTGCACGGCTTCGGGCTGGCCGGGTCCATGCAGAACTTCATCGAGCGGGCCGGGGTCGGCCATCTGCGGTTCGACCGGCCGCTCGCCAACAAGGTGGCCGGCGCGGTCGTCACCGGCCGCCGCTACAGCCACGACCGGGTCTACGGCCAGCTCATCGACAACATCCTGCTCAACCGGATGATCGTGCCCGGCAGCGGCTTCCCCGCCTTCGTGCACGACCAGTTCGCCCCCGGCGAGGACACCGAGGGCCTGGCCGCCGCCCGCGGGCTCATGGACCGGATGATCGACCTGCTGCGCATCCTGCTGCTGCCGCACAACGGCCGCGGCGACACCGCCCGGCTGCTGTCGCTGCCCCGCAACGAGCGGGCCGGGCTGCTCACCCCGACGGGATGAACGGCCCGGCCCGGAACACGGGTGGTCCGCGAGGACGGCGTCAGCCCGCCGGCGGCGCCACCGGACCGGCCACATGGCGGCCGCCGATCAGCACCGTGCGCAGCGCGGACCGGTCCTGGAGCACGGTGAGGTCGGCGGCCGGATCACGGTCCCAGACCACCAGGTCGGCCAGCCGCCCCGGCGCCACGACACCGGCGTCAGCCCCGCGCCCGGCCAGCTCCGCACCGTGGGCGCAGGCCCACTTGAGGACCGTCTCGGGCGCGATCCCGGCCCGCTCCACGTACATCACCAGCTCGTCCGCGTAGGTGCCGTGCGGGGTCCAGGCGAAACCGAAGTCGTCGCCCGGCACGATCCTCAGCCCCAGCTCCTCGGCCCTCGGCAGGAAGCGCAGGGTGTTCTCGATCTCGTCCCGGAAGTCCAGCGACTCCAGATAGTCCGGGGCCTTGCCGAAGCGCTCGCCGAGCGCGAGGAGGCGGTCCGGCTGGAAGAGGCTCGGCACCACGAAGATCCCGCGCTCCGCGATCTGTTCGAGCGCGCGGTCGTCCGCGTACGTGGCGTGGTCGATCACGTCGACCCCGGCCGCCAGCGCGTTGCGGATGCCCTCCAGGCCCCGCGAGTGCGCCCGCACCCGGGCCCCGCGCCGGTGCGCGGTCTCCACGACCGTGGTCAGCTCCTCGCGGGTGAACAGGAGTTCGTCGGACCGGGCGTTGGGGAAGGTGTCGTCGCCGGAGGAGAACACCTTGATGATCTCCGCGCCCTCGTCGATCTCCTCCTCGGTGTACTTCACCAGATCGCCCAGCACGTCCACCACGGGCATCAGTTCGCGCGGCATGCGCTCCTTCAGCTCCGGCGAGCGGCGGCCGGGCGGGCCCGAGACCATCAGGTCCCGGCTGCACGGCGTGATGCGCGGCCCCGGTATCGCACCGGCCTCGATGGCGTTCTTCAGCGCCATGTCGATCCCGGCGACCGAACCGGCCCCGACGAACGCGGTGTAGCCGCAGTCCAGCAGCCCCGCCGCGTGCGCCCCGGCGTGCAGCGCGACCTCGGGCACCCGGTACTTGAACAGCGTCTCGCGGCCGGTGGTGACGTTCACGTACGCGATATGGGTGTGGCCCAGCGTCATCCCGGGCAGCACCGTGGCACCGCCCAGCTCCCAGCGGACGAAGTCGCCCTCGGCGGGCGCCTCTCCGGCCGGCAGCACGGCCTCCACGCGCTCCCCGGAGAGCAGCACCGAGCGGGCGGGCAGCGAGGCGCGGCCCAGCCCCTCCTGGACGGTGACGTCGTGCAGCAGCAGACGGCGGTCAGCGGTCACGGCGGGCTCCCGGGGCGGTGGAGGGACGGGGAAGGACGGCGGGCCCGAAGATCAGCCACACCATGGGGACGCCGGGCCGCGAGACCTGGAAGCTCAGCCGGTGCGCGGCCCGGCCCGGCTCATTGGTGATGGCCGCGTCCGCGCGGCCCTCCGCGACGAGCTGCGCGGCGTGGATCGTGGACTCGGCGGGCACCCAGGCGATGTCGTAGCCGCCCCGGCCGCCCTCGGCCCCGTCGAGCAGTTCGACCAGGCGCCGGGTCTCGTGCAGGGTCGCCAGGCGCAGGATGCCCTCCCGCAGGCCCGGCGGCCGGGCGGCGATGCCGTACTGCGGCGTGGGTGTGGAGAAGGTGGCGTCCAGGCGCAGCCGGGGCGACCAGAAGAAGCGGGTCGCGCACTCGGCGGCGGCCGGCACCAGGGCGTAGGCGGGGCCGCCGCCGCTGCTGACGGCGGCGAGCAGCTCCTCGAAGGAGTCGTAGGGCACCGCGTGCACGTCCGGTCCGCCCAGATGGGCCAGCCGGTGGCCGAGCCGGTCCAGCGCCACCATCGAGGTGGTGCCCTGCGGGCCGAGCGTGCCGACCCGCAGGATGCCGGGGCGCAGCAGTGGCGAGTGGGGTATGCGGGCCGGTTCCCACAGGATCGGGAACGGGGTGTGGTCGGTGTCCGTGTCGAGGCCGAGCGGGTGCAGCAGGGGCTCGGTCATGACCGGTGCCCCCGGGCCCCGGCCAGCCGGCGGGCGGCGGCCGTCTCGTGGTCGACGGCGGTGCGCCGGTCGTGGATGCGGGCGGCCTTCCAGCTGACGAAGGCGCCCGTGGTGGTGACCGGGTCCAGCGCCTCGGGCAGCTCCACCCGGCAGCGGACCCCGAGCGCGTCGGCGACCCGCGCGGCGTGCGCGGCCTCCAGCCCCGGTTCGGCCCCGCCTGGCAGGTCGAGGCGGACGGTGACGATGTCCTCGCCGTGCCCGTCGCGGTCGATGACGACCTGGTAGCCGAGGCTGTGGTCGATGCGGCGGAGCACCGCCTGCTCGATCTGCCAGGCCTGGAAGCTGTGCCCGCCGAGGACGATGCGGTCCCGGGTGCGGCCGACGACCCGGATCACCGGGCCGTGGATGCCGCAGCCGCAGTCGTTGTCCGCGAGGTGGACCAGATCGCCGGTGCGGTAGCGGATCAGCGGTTTGATGCCGTCGACGAGCATGGTGACGACCAGTTCGCCGGTGCCGCGGTCGCCCAGCGGTGCCCCGGTGTCCGGATCGACCAGTTCGGCGAGGTAGTTGGGCTGTGCCAGGTGGAGCCGGCCGCGGGCGCAGGCCGAGGCGACGACCAGCGTCTCCTGGGAGCCGTAGAGCGCGTTGTACGTCCGCGCGCCCCAGGCCTGGTCGATCTGGCGGGCCAGGTCGGGGGTGCACATCTCGCCGGTGACGAGGAAGACCTTCACGGCGAAGTCCCGGCGCGGGTCGAGCCCTTCGGCGCGGGCGGCGGCGGCCAGCGAGAGCGCCACGTTCGGGGTGCAGAACACCACGTCGAGGGCGAGGTCCCGCATCAGCTGGAGCGCCTTGGGGAAGCCGATGACGGGGGAGTAGGGCCAGATCTTCGCGACGGCGCAGCCAAGGTTGCGGGCCACGTCGCCGAGGGTGTCGCCGAGCGAGTGCACCTCGGTGGGGCCCATCACGCCGACGCGCGGGGCGCGGTCGCCGAAGACGTCCGCGAAGATGTTCCGCCAGCCCTCCGTGACATGGGCGTTGGAGGCGATCACCTCACGGGCGTCGCGCGGACAGGGCGTGGCCGGGCCGGTGGTGCCGGTGGTCTCGTAGTAGAAGCAGGCCTCGTCCAGATCGCGGCTCAGCACGTCGGCCATGGCCGTGCGCAGATCGTCCTTCGTGGTGAAGGGCAGGGTGCGCACGTCCGCCAGGTCCAGGGTCTCCGCCCGCACCCCGGCCAGGCGCTTCGCGTAGAACGGGGAGCCGTCCTGGGCGAGCGCCACGACCTCGCGCAGCTGCCCCCGCGCCCAGGCGCGCCACTCCTCCTCATCGAGCCGTCCCGAGGTGTACCGCTCGTGCAGGCTCAGATAGCGCTCGATGAAGTCACGATGCTTCCCGGAAGCGGGCAGCCACATGGATCCCCCAGATGGTTCGGCGGGTGCGGTGGACGGATGCCGTGCACCGATGGAGGGTGCGGCCCGTACGCGTCCGGGAACGGCCATCCGATCGTGCACGGCGCACCGGCACCCCCTCAATCCGCCTTAGGTGACAGCGCGTCCGCTCAAGGAGGCACCGCCCCGGGGTCAGCCGGCGGCGCGGGCCGCCGCCACGAACCGGGTGATCAGGGCCGGGTCCTTCACCCCCCGGGAGGCCTCGACCCCGCTGGAGACGTCCACGCCCCAGGGGCGCAGATCGGTGACCGCCGCCGCGACGTTGTCCGGCCCGAGCCCGCCGGCCAGCAGCCAGGAGCCGGTGGGGGCGGCGCCCAGCGCGGCCGGGTCCCAGCGCTCCCCGGAGCCGGGCCGGGGCGAGTCGACGATCAGCAGGTCCTCCCCGTACGCCCCGGTCTCCAGCGGTGCCCCGCTGCCCGGCGAGGTGGCCCGGACCAGCCGGAAGCCGTCGGCGCGCAGCGCCGCGAAGTGCTCCGGTGGTTCGTCGCCGTGGAGCTGGACGGTGGTGACCCCGGCGTCGGCGGCGGCCTTGCGGACCTCGTCGAGCGGCTCGCCCCGGAACACCGCGACGGTGGCGATGCCCTCCGGGACCAGGGCGGCCAGGGCGCGGGCGGTGTCCGGGGCGACCCGGCGGGGGCTCGGGGTGAGGACGAAGCCGACGGCGTCGGCCCCGGCCTCGACGGCGGCGGCCACGTCCTCGGGACGGCTGAGACCGCAGACCTTGATGTACACGTTTCCTCCTGGATCCGGAACGGGGCGGGTGGTGCGCGGGGTGGGGCGCGGGCCCATGCTGTCAGGGCCGGAGGGCCCCCGGGCGTGGCCGGTGCTCAGGAGCGCATCGCGGTGCGCGAGCAGAGGAAGGCCAGCGCGGCGGCGGTCAGCCCGCCCGCCGTGAGGGCGAGCGCGGTGCGCGGCCCGGCCGCGGCGGCGAGCAGTCCGCCGAGCAGCCCGCCCAGCGGGATCACCGCCCAGGTCAGGAAGCGGAACGTGGCGCTGACCCGGCCGATCAGCTCGGGCGGCACGGTCGCCTGGCGCAGGGTGATCGAGTGGATGTTGAAGACCGCGATGCCGAAGCCGTTGAGGACGTATCCGGCACCGAGGAGCACCTGCCCCGTGGTGGAGCCGGAGCCGGGGGCCAGCGGCAGCAGCAGCGTCGCGGCGGAGGCCACGAGCATCCCGGCCACCATGGCCCGGCCGGTGCCCAGCCGCTCCCCGAGCCGCCCGGCGGACAGGGCCCCGCCGAACGCCCCGATGCTGCCGGCCGCGATGATCACGCCGAGCCCGGCCGGGCCGAGGTGCAGCACCCGGATGCCGTAGAGGGGGAAGACGACCAGGACCACGTCCCAGAGCAGGTTGTACAGCGAGGCGTGCACCATGATCACCCGCAGCAGGCGGCTGTTGAGCGTCATCCGCAGTCCCGCGACGATCTCCCGGCGCACCGAGGGGCGGGTCCCCTCCGCACGGGCCGGCGGCTCCTCCGGGGTGCGGATGCGCAGCAGCATCGCGGCGGAGAAGAGATAGCCCAGACAGTCGA
Source organism: Streptomyces sp. NPDC024555 (assembly GCF_055559335.1). Taxonomy (NCBI): domain Bacteria; kingdom Bacillati; phylum Actinomycetota; class Actinomycetes; order Kitasatosporales; family Streptomycetaceae; genus Streptomyces; species Streptomyces sp. NPDC024555. Next base: position 59,198 of record NZ_JBVHKV010000023.1, on the reverse strand, counting down.
CGAGGATCGCCACGGGGGCGGTGAGCACCTGGATCAGCGTGCCGCCGAGCCCCTGTCCGGCGGTCTCCGCGACCGAGCGGCTGGCCTGGAGCTTGCTGTTGCCCTCGACCAGCCGCTCCTTGGCGACCAGCGAGGGGACGTACGCCTGGTAGGCCACGTCGAACAGGGCGGTGAGCACCCCGGTGGCGAAGGCCACCGCGCACAGCGCCCAGACGCCGAGCCCGCCGAGCCAGGCCAGCAGCGGCACCGCGGTGAGGATCGCGGCCCGCCCCAGGTTGGCGGCGATCAGGAGCGGACGGCGGCGCACCCGGTCGGCCAGCACCCCGGCGAACAGAGTGACGCACAGCACCGGCAGGTACTGGGCGCTGTTGAGCAGTCCCAGCTGGGCCGGGCCCGCGTCGAGCAGCACGATCGCGGTGACGGGCAGGGCCAGTTCGGTGACCCGGGAGCCGAGCAGCGAGACGGTCTGCCCGGCCCACAGCCGGCGGAAGTCGCGGTGGTGCCAGAGTCCCCGGGGCGGCTCTCCGGAGGCGCCGGGCCCGGCCCGGTCGAGGAGCTCAGCCGAGGTCATCGGAGACCTCCGGAACGCCTCGGGCCCCGGCTCCGACGGGCCGCCGCTCGTCCAGCGGGTGCCAGTCGAGCCGGTAGGCGTCCAGGGTCCGCAGGATCGCCTCGTCCACCTGGGCGGAGGAACGGGCCCGGAAGCGGAAGGTGCCCGCGGTGTGCACGGCGCCGCCGTTGCCGCTGAGCACGGTGCCGGGCGGCGGCAGCGTCTCGGCGTACAGCGCGGGCACCGTCCCCACCAGGGAGGTCACCGCGTCCACGACGGCCGGGCGGACCGGCGGTTCGGGCATCATCAGATAGCCGGCGACCGGCCCGGCCAGGTCCATCGGCGCGACGGCCGGCTCCTCGCCGAGCTGCACCCGCGCGGAGGCGGCGACGAGGTCGACCCCGTACACCTCCTCCCAGACGAAGCGGACCTGGCCGCCGCCGGCCCGTGCGCCGATCTCCAGGAAGACCAGACCGTCCTCGCCGTCGGCGGACGGGGTGCGGAAGACCTCCAGGTGGAAGACGTCGTCGGTGAGGTCCAGGGCCGCGCAGACCCGTTCGGCGAAGGCGGTCACCCGGGCCTCGAAGACCGGGTCGTCGTTGGCGACGGAGCTGAAGGCGGTGCCGGTGGCGAAGTCCAGGCAGCTGCCGCCGCACCGCCAGGCGCGCGAGGTGAGCAGCCGGCCGCCCCGCACGACCCCGTCGATCTGGTAGAGCACCCCGTCGACGAACTCCTCGCACTGGGCGTCCGCCAGATCGGCGGTGGTCAGCAGCGCGTCCAGCTCGCCGGCCGAGCGCACCACGTGCACGCCCTGGCTGTCGGCGCCGGCGCGCGGCTTGAGGACGAAGGGGTAGCCGTGGTCGTCGGCGAACTCCCGGACCAGGGACGCCGTCGGCGTCTCCCGGAAGGCGGGCACCCGCAGTCCGGCCGCCGCGACCAGGCCCTTCATGACGACCTTGTCGCGGACGGCGGCGACCTCACCGGGGCCGCGTCCGGGGATGGAGAAGCGGCGGCGGATCTCGCCCGCGGGCTCCAGATCGAATTCGGACAGGGCCAGGACATGCGTGAACGGGCCGTACCGGTCGATGAGTTCGGCGGTCTCGGCGAGGACGGCGTCGGTGTCGGAGAGATCGGGCAGGACGCGGATCGCCTCGGCCTGCTCCGCGTCGAGCGGGGCCCGGCCGGCCGGGGTGGTCAGATAGGCGATCCGGTCGGTGGTGTGGTCCAGATAACGGTGGTACTCGGCAAAGGAGTTGGTCCAGCGGTTGAGGATCAGGACATGGCGGTTCATCGGGTTCTCCGGAGGGTCAGGGACGGTGGTGCGGGGTCGGTGGACGGGTGTGGGGGGTCCGGGACGGCCGTACGGAGATCCGGCGACGGCCGTGCGCGGGGTCAGCCGAAGGTGACGGCGTGCTCGGCGCGGTCCAGCACCCCGGCCGTCTCCCGGTACGAGGCGCCGGCGGCCAGCACATAGCCGAGCCGGCCCGACGAACTGCCGGGGTCGGGCAGGGGGCTGTTCGGGGGCAGCAGGACTCCTATCTCCCGGACGCGCGGGTCGGAGGCGAGCAGCGGATCGACCCGGAACTCGCGGTACGCGGTGAGGCCGGGGCGCAGGAAGTAGCGGATGCCGGCACGGGCGCCGGTGCGCGGCGCGGCCGGTTCGGGGTTGGGCAGGCCCAGATAGGAGCGGAGCATGATCTCGTACAGGTCGTGGCCGCAGGCCAGCCGCAGCAGATCGGGGATGCGGTCGCCGGGCAGCCGGGCCGCGACCTCCATCAGCAGCGGGCCGCGATCGGACATCCGCAGTTCGGCGTGGAACGGGCCGAGCCCGAGGCCGACGGCGGCGAGCACCCGGGTGATGTAGGTGTGCACGGCGGCGGAGACGGAGGGCTTCAGCCGGGCCGGGACGATGTGCCCGACCTCGACGAAGTGCGGCTCCGCGCCGAGGATCTTCTCGGTGATGCCGAGGATGTGCGTCCGGCCGTCCTCGACGTAGCCCTCGACGCTGTACTCCGGCCCCTCCACGTACTCCTCGACCAGCACCAGCCCCGCCCCGCGCGCACCGGGCACCCGGGCGGCGCGCAGCGCGCCCCGGAAGGCGTCGACCGCCTCCGCCGCCGACGCGGCCCGGCGCACCCCGAGACTCCCCGACTGGTCCACGGGCTTGACCACGCAGACGGGCCCCAGCTCGGCGTGGGCGGCGGCCGCCGAACGGGCGTGGGAGACCGCCCGGTAGCGCGGCTGGTCGAGCCCGGCCGCGTCCAGCGCCCGGCGCATCCGGTGCTTGTGGCGCAGCGGTTCCACGCCCGCCGGGTCGATGCCGGGCAGCCCGAGCATCGCGGCGGCGTGCGCGGCCAGCTCGACGAAGTGCTCGAACCCGGGCAGGACCGCGTCCAGCGGGGTCTCGGCGTGCAGGGCGCGGACGGCGTCGAGCGCGGCGGCCCGGTCCAGGGTGTCGGCGGTGACGGTCCGGTCGGCCTTGTCGGGGACCGCGCCGGGCTCGGTGCCGGAGGTCAGGACGAGGACGGTGTGGCCCAGTTCATGGGCGCGCGTGACCAGTTCGAGGCCGGACGAGCGCGGTTCGATGATCAGGACGGTGCTCATGCCGCCTCCTGGGGGAGAGGGGCGCCGGCCCCGGCGAACGCGGCGGCGCGCGCGGTGTCGAGCAGCTCCATGGACTCCAGATGGAGCGCCAGATCGCTGCGCGGGGCGGGGCGCTCGCCGCGGAAGTGGGCGTAGGCCTGCTCGATGAAACGGGTCAGCGGGGCGTCCTGGACGACCTGGTGGACCGGGCGGCCGGCGATCCGGACCTGGCCGAAGTCGTCGTCCCCGGAGACCGGGTAGTCCGCCACGAGCGTGCCCTCGGTGCCGTGGACGTGCAGCCGGCGGCGGCGCACCGGGGAGCCCAGATCGGTGTACAGGGTGGTGGTGACCCCGGAGGTGTGGCGCAGGACGACCTCGGCGCCGCCCAGCCGGGCGAGCCGCCCGGTGGGCAGCGGCAGGTCCCAGCCGCGCGAGTCGGTGACCTCGGCCACCGGGCCCGCCAGATGCAGCGCCAGCAGCAGCTGGTGCGGCAGCTCCACCTCGAAGGCGCTGCCGTGGCCCCGGGTCTCCAGCGAACGGCGGAAACGGGGCTTGCTCTGCTCCATGTGGTACGAGACCGGTGTGCCGATCGCCCCGGCCGCCACCAGCTCCTCGGCGGCCTCGGTGACCCGGCTGGCCGGCCAGACGCTCATCGGGAGCACCTGCGCCCCGGTGGCCTCCACCAGCTCCACCAGATGCGCGGCCTCCTGCACGGTGTGCGCGATCGGCTTCTCCAGGATGAAGCGCTGCGCACCCGCGCGCAGCAGCTCCTCCAGGCAGTCCCGGTGCGCGCCCGGGGGCACCGCCACATGGAAGACGGCGTCGGACACCCGGTGCCCGGCCGCCCACAGCGCCGCGACGGCGCCGCGCACGTCCGGCACCCAGGTGCCTCCCGCCACCTCGGCGGGGCGCGGGTCGACGGCGATCACCGCCGACCGGCCGCCGGTGAGGTCGCGCAGTGCCCGGTGGTGCAGATCGCGGCCCGCGTGCCCGTATCCGACGATGACGGAAGGTGAATTGCCTTTCTTCCTCATCTGTTTACCGCCCTTCGCTGTCGTGGTGAAAGGAGCTTCGCAGCGGCCCCGGAAGGGCGGCCAGGCCAATTCCCGTAACCGGCGGCGGACCACTTGAAAAAGCGTGCGGAGACATCGGAATACCCCGAAAGGAACACGGGCGAGGCCGAGGTGGTAGCGGTCGGGCCTCCCTTCCCGGCTTCCTTGCTGGATAGCCTGGCCGGGCGTATTCGGGAATTCCCGGACCCTGGAATTCCGTATCGGACAAGGAGTCGATTCGATGAGCCTCGAAGGCCGGGCCGCTCTGGTCACCGGTGGATCCCGCGGAATCGGGCGGGCCATCGCGCTCCGCCTCGCGGCCGACGGCGCCGCGGTCGCCGTGAACTACCGCTCCCGCAAGGACGAGGCCGAGCGCGTGGTGGAGGACATCACCGCGCTCGGCGGCCGGGCGATCGCCCTGCGCGCGGACGTCTCCGACCCGGACGAGGCGCAGCGGCTGGTGGACGAGGCGAAGGACGGCCTCGGCGGACTGCACATCCTGGTGAACAACGCGGGCGTGGCCCGCGACGGGCTGCTCTTCGACCAGGCCCCCGAGGACTGGTGGGAGGTGCTGAAGGTCAACGTCGGCGGTGTCTACCACTGCACCCGTGCGGCGGCCGGCCACTTCATGTCCCAGCGCGAGGGCAATATCGTCAACATCTCCTCGGTCATGGGCGAGGGCGGCTGGGTCGGCCAGTCCAACTACTCCGCGTCCAAGGGCGCGGTGAACGCCTTCACCCGGGCCGCCGCCATCGAGCTGTCCCGCTTCGAGGTCCGCGTCAACGCGGTCCTCGCCGGCTTCACCGCCACCGATCTGATCGGCGGGCTGCTGGAGAAGGACGGCGGCCGCTCCATCAAGCGCCAGCTCCCGATGCGGGAGTTCGCCACGCCCGAGCAGGTGGCCGGGGCGGTCTCCTTCCTGGCCGGCGAGGACTCCGGGTACATCACCGGTGAACTGCTGCGCGTGGACGGCGGCTGGGCCGCCCAGCTCGGCCTCGGCCGCGCCAAGTAGCACCGAGGGGCCCGTACTCCGGAGATTCCGGTACGGGCCCTTCCGCGTGCCCGCGTCCGAACGCCCCCGCGCGCCCGCCCCCGGACGGGAGCGGTACGCCCGGCGCGTGACGACAGCCGGGAAAGCCCCGGGGGGATCTCCCCCCGGGGCTTCTCCGTTCCGCCGCGTCCGGATCAACCGATCCGGGCCAGTCCGCGCGCGCCGCGCCGTCCCGCCCCGCGCGACACGGCCAGCGGATCCCAGCCCGCCGCCCGCTCGGGCAGCAGGTCCGGGTCGCCCAGCCGGGCGCCCCGGTGGACCTCGGCCATCAGCCCCCGGCCCAGCAACTGCCCCGCCAGCGCCATCCCGCCGACCGCGGAACCGGTGATCCCGGTCCCGTGCCGGGTGTTGGTGCCGACCATGTGCAGTCCCTCGATGGTGGTGCGGGTGTCGGGCCGGCTGCCCGTACCGCCCCATTCGGCCAGCCCGTAGGGCGTGCCGCCGGTCGCGAGCGTGTACCGCTCGTGGGTGATCGGCGTCGCCGTCTCCAGATGCACGATGTGGTCGCGGAACGGGCCCAGCGCCTCCTCGGCGGCGCTCAGCATCGACTCGGTCAGCTCGGCCTTGCGCTCCTGGTAGGCCCCGTTGCGCCGGTAGCGCTCGCCGGCGGCCGGACCCTGGTTCACCCCCCAGTAGTCGTAGCCGGGCGGACTCAGCGTCATCACCTGGAAGTTGCTGTGTCCGGGCGGGCAGACCGCCGGGGTGCCCGGGTCCTTCAGCGAGGCGAAGGAGGCGAACAGGAACGGCACCGGGCTGATGCTCTCCTTGGCCACCTGCTCGTAGTACTGCTCGATGTCGTCGTCCCGGTACCACCAGAGATTGGCGTTGGGCCGGGCCGGCAGCTCCCGGTCCAGGGCGATGTACAGCGTGGCCAGCGGCAGCGCCATCTTCGCCTGCCGGGTCCGCGACACCACCCGGCGGCCGAAGTGCTCCTCGCCCACCAGATCGAGCACGGTCCGGGTGTAGTCCGCGTTGGAGACGACCAGCGGGGCGGAGTGCACCGCGCCGTCCGTCATCCCGACGCCGGTGACCCGGCCGCCCTCGACGAGGATCCGCTCCACCCGGCTGCGGGTGCGCAGCTCCCCGCCGTGCGCCTCCAGCGACTCCACCAGAGCCGCCGCCAGCACCTGACCGCCGCCCTCGGGGTAGTACGCGCCCCGCAGATAGTGGTCGGTGACGGCCGCGTGGGTGGAGACCGCGGCCTGCCGGGGCCCCATCCCGTAGTTGGGCGACTGCGCGGCCAGCACCGTACGCGCCCGGGGCGTCAGCCCGCAGTGGTCGAACAGCTCGGACAGGGTGCGGCGGCCCCATTCGGCCGTGACCGGGGTCCGCGCCAGCAGATCGGCCAGCGACACCTCCCCGTCCGACAGCATCATCGAACGGGTCTCCGCCGCCACCGCCGAACAGATCCGGGTGAACCGCTCGATGCCCGCCCGCTGGGCCGGGAGCGCCTGCGTCAGCCGCCGGGTGTACGCGTCCCAGCCCACCGGCACGTCCATCGTGAGGCCCGGCAGCTCGATCCGGTCGAAGCCGTCCCGGTCCATCTCCCGGTACGTCACCCGCCCGTCGAGCCCCAGACCGGAGAAGATCGCCGGCAGCACGCCGCCGGGCCCGCAGTCGCCCAGGTAGTGGACGCCCACGTCGAACTCGTAGGCCCGGCGGCGGCGGAAGACATGGCTGTTGCCGCCCGCCACGTCGTGCTGCTCCAGCACGAGGACCCGGCGCCCGCTCGCGGCCAGGTACGCCGCACACACCAGGCCGCCCATGCCGCTCCCGACGACGATGGCGTCCCACTCATCCCGCTGCACCATGAAGCTTCAACCGTCCTGTTCTCGTAGGGCCTGTCTGGACAGGCCCTGGGCGGGGCCCCGGTCCCGTGGGTTCGTGAACGGGGGTCAGATCCGTTCGCGGACGAGGAGCGCCCCGGCGTTGCCGTCGTGGCCGACCGAGGTGATCAGCCCGAGCCGGGGGCTCCGGCCGCCCGGGACGCTCTGCCAGCGGGCGAGCAGGGCGGCGAGCTGGAGCGCCCCGCCCGCGCTGTAGGTCTCGCCCAGGACCTCGGTGACCCGCACCGGGTCCGGCAGCCGTCCCAGCACCCGGCGCACCGCGCGCTCCTCCAGCCGGTCCAGCCCGATGTGGTCGCCGGCGCCGAGGGAGACGTCGGTCACCTCCTCGGCGGTCACCCCGGAACGCTCCAGGGCCCGTTCGACCGCGAGGACCAGCCCGGCGGAGAGCCCCCGCCGCGGTCCGGGTCGCCCGCGCACCCCGGTCCAGCCGTGGAAACCGACCTCGCAGGCCAGCAGTTCGGCCAGCACGGGCTCGTCCGGCTGCTCCCGGTCCCGGACGACGAAGACGGCACTGCCCTCGCCGACCGGGGCGGACTCGCGCAGGGTGCCCGCGTGGTGCCAGGCCCAGGCGGCCGGGGCGCTCAGCTCCTCGGCGCCGCCGACGAGCAACTGCTCGGCCCGCCCCGCCGTCATGGCCAGCCGGGCGTGCCGGAAGGCGTAGAGACTGGCGCTGCGGCCCCCGGCCACGGTGGCGTTGAGCCCCTTCAGCCCGTGCCGGATGGCCATCTGCCCGGCGCTGCAGTTCATGACGCTCCCGGCGAACTTGCCCGGGTTGATCAGATAGGGCTTCTCCTGCGTCAGGGTGTCGTACAGCAGGTCCGAATAGCCCGCGATGGACCCGGTGTTGGTGGCGAGGACGACCCCGCTCCGGGCCGGGTCGGTCCCGGCGGCGGGTCCGGCCGCCTCCAGGGCCTGCTTGCAGGCGACCAGACCGAGACCGGCCAGCCGGTCCAGGATCTTGGTGCCCTTGCGCCCGAGGTGGTCGGCGGCCCGGAAGCCGTCGACCGGGCGGACCGGGCGCGGCGGGTAGTCCGTGTCCGGTCCGGCGGACCCGGGCGCCGGGACCCCGCCCGGCGCCGCCAGCGGCGCCAGTCCGTAGCCCGCGCTGGAGACCACCCCGGCGCCGACGACCGGCAGGGGCTGCACGGGGGCGGCCGTGGTCACAGGTACCTCCCGAGGATGGTGATGACGTTGTTGCCGCCGAAGGCGAAACCGTGGTTCTGGACGATCTCCACCCGGGCCGGACGGCCCTGCCCCGGCACGCAGTCCACGCCGGGCCCCAGCTCCGGGTCGGTCTCGACCAGGTTCGCGGTGGGCGGCAGGAAGTCCTCCGTCAGCGCGGTGCAGCAGGCGATGGCGCCGAAGCCGCTGGCCGCGCCCATGGTGTGGCCGAGCATCGACTTGATGGAGCTGATCGGCGGCGGACGCTCCCCGAAGACCTGGCGCACGGCCCGGACCTCGGTGGCGTCGTTGGTGGGGGTGCCGGTGCCGTGGGCGCAGATGTAGTCGATCTGCTCCGGGACGACGCCGGCGTTGCGGTGGGCGGTCCTGATGCACTCCGCGATGCTGGTGGCGTCGGGGTGCACCATGTGGGAGGCGTCGCAGTTGGCGGCGTAGCCCAGCACCTCGGCGTAGATGCGGGCGCCCCGGGCGAGCGCGTGGTCGAGGGGTTCCAGGAGCAGCGCCGCGCCGCCCTCGCCGGTGACGATCCCGGACCGGTTGGCGTCGAAGGGCCGCGGCAGGTCCTCGGCCATGGCGCCGAGCCGGTAGAACCCGGCGTGGGTCAGCCGGTTCACCGAGTCGGCGCCGCCGGCCAGCATGAAGTCGGCCTCGCCGAAGCGCACCATGTCGTAGGCGTAGCCCAGCGCGTAGTTGCTGGCCGAGCAGGCGGTGGGGATGGTCTGGGCGTCGCCGGTGAGGCCGAGTTCGGCGTTGACCGCCCCGGCGATCTGCCCGGCGGGCAGCTGGCCGACCAGACGGGGCTCCAGGCCCTTGAGGCCCTGGGTGACCCACTGGCCGCCCAGGCTCTGGGCGACCGCGGACTCGCCGCTGGTGGTGCCCATGATGGAGCCGGACCGGCCGGCGCTCAGCAGCTCGGGGTCGAGGGCGGAGTCCTCGACGGCCAGCCGGGAGGCGGCGGCGGCCAGCAGCGCGCTGCGGCCCCAGCGGTCCGGGTCGAGGTGGCGGAGGAGGGCGGAGGGGTCGAAGTCCTCGACCTCGGCGGCCTTGCGGCCGGGGAACGGGGTGGCGTCGAAGCTGCGGACCGGCCCGATGCCGACCCGGCCCGCCCGGAGGGAATCGGCGAAGTCCCGCACACCGATTCCCACCGGGCTGACCGCTCCGAGTCCCGTGATGACGACTCGGCGCAGGGTCGGCTCAGGCATTCCGCGCGCATCCCTCGACGGCGAGGAGCAGCGCCCGGAGCGTGGTCAGGGACTCCAGCTCCTCCTTGGGGAGGACGAAGCCCAGCTCCTTCTCTATGCGGGAGACGACGGTTATCAGCGTGAGCGAGTCGCTGTCGTAGTCCTCGATGAACAGACCGTCGTCGGTCAGCTCACCGTCCTCCAGCTCCAGCTCCTCGTTGACGATGTCGATGACGTGGGTGCGGAGTTCGGCGTCCAGTTCCACGGTCTGCACGGTCATGACGGGTCCCTTCGTAACGCGAAATAAGTGACGGACTGACGGACTTGACGGACTGACGGATCGAACGGACGGGCCGGCCGGACGATCAGACGGCGGCCGGGACCGGCGGCTTGAGGGAGACGGCACCGATCTGGCTCAGCAGGAGCAGGTCCTGGCGGAAGCCCCAGTGCTCGACGACCTTGCCGTCCTCGATCCGGTAGATGTGGGTCTGCTCGACGTCCACCTCGCGGCCCGACGCGGCGAAGCCCAGGAAGTCACCGGTGTGCTTCCCGGTGAAGCGCAGCCGCAGCACCGCGCGGTCGCCCTCGGAGAAGCTGTCCAGGTGCGACCAGGTCGCGCCCTCGAACGCGCTGTGCACCCAGCGGGCGGTGCCGAGGTAGCCGTACGGGCCGTTCGGCACGCCCGGCTGGGCCTCGTGGTCGACGAAGCCGTCGGCGACGTACGCGAGGGCCGCCTCCTCGCTCAGGTCGTTGAAGATCAGGCCCATGTTGATGGAGAGGTCGAGTGCTTCGGTGCTCATGGCGTACTCCTTCGGTGAGGGTGGGGGGATCGGAGGGTGGAGCTGTGGGGGACCGGGCCCGGGACGGGCCCGGCACATCTGTGGGGGCGGAGGTCCGGGCTCAGTGCCCGGCGCCCAGACCGCCCGTGACCGGGATGACCCCGGCGGTCACGTACGAGGCGTCCTCGCCGGCCAGGAAGCGCACGGCGGCGGCCACCTCCTCGGGGGTGCCGGTGCGGGCCAGCGCGGTCCTGGCCAGCGCGGCCTGGCGGCGCGCGTCGGTGACGTGCTCGACCATGTCGGTCTCGATCATTCCGGGCGCCACCACGTTGACCGTGACGTTCCGCCGGCCCAGCTCGATCGCCAGCGACCGGGCGAAACCGATCAGCGCCGCCTTCGCGGAGGCGTAGTTGGTCTGCCCCGGCGCACCGGACATGCTGTTGATCGACGACATGTAGATCAGCCGGCCCCAGCGGGCCTTGATCATCGCCGGGACCACCGCGCGGGTGATCGCGACGGCCGCCTCGAAGTTGGTCTCCATCACGGACCGGAAGTCGTCCTCCGGCATCCCGATCAGCAACTGGTCACGGGTGATGCCCGCGTTGGAGACCAGGATCTCGACCGGCCCCTGCTGGATCGCCACCTCCTCGACCGCCGCCCGGATCTGCTCGCCGTCGGTGACGTCGCACCGCACCGCGAAGAAACCGGGCGGCGGCTCGCCGTTGCGGTAGGTGATGGCGACCTTGTGGCCCTCGGCCGCCAGGGCCCGCGCGGTGGCGAGGCCGATGCCCCGGTTGCCACCGGTGACGAGTACGGAGCGACTCATGGGTGCTTCCTCCTCAGGGGACGCGCCGCGCCCCGGGGACAGGACCGGATCACGGTCACAGCGGTGGTCGTGGACAGGACCGGACGGCGCCTCACGCCAGGCCCTCCCACAGCGCGGCGAGCTGGGCGCCCGCGCTCTCGGCGTCCGTGAACAGGACCGCCTGCCAGCCGGCCGCCTCGGCGCCCGCGCAGTTCTCCGGCAGGTCGTCCACGAGCACACAGCGGTGCGCGGGAAGACCCGAACGCCGCTCCGCGAGCGCGAACATGCCGGGGGAGGGCTTGCGGTGGCCGACCTCGAAGGAGAGCAGCACGTCGTCCCAGAGCGCCTCGGGCTCGATCATCCGCCGCCAGTACGGGTCCCAGGCGGGCACCATGTTCGACAGCATCCCGACGAACGCGCCGCGGTCGCGCGCCTTGCGGAGCTGGGCCACCCAGGCGTGATTGGTCTCCCGCCCGTCGAACCAGGCGTCCGCCATCGTGGTCAGCCGCAGGGTCACCCCGTGCTCGGCCTCCAGCACGTCACCGATCTCCTGGAGCCACTCCTCCTCCGTCACCAGAGGCGTGTCGATCGGCAGCATGATGTCGCTGGTGCCGTACCGGGCGGTGACCGTGGCCAGCGCCCGGCCCAGGACCGCCTGGTCGAGCCCCATCGAGGCGCAGAACGTCTTCATCGTGTGGGCCAGCGGCGGGGTCAGCACCCCGCCGAAGTCCGACCAGACGGCCATGGGCGGTGCGGTGGTGTTCTCGGACATACCGGCTCCTCACGCTCCTTCGACGGACGGGACGCGGGCGGGGGCGGCGGGCACCCGGGTGACATCGGCGACCGTGACCGTCAGATCCGCGATCTCCTCCGCGCCCTGCCGGAAGCGGACCCGGATCGCGTACCGCCCCTCCCGCTCCGGCGCCCGCGCCGCGGTCGCCGTCAGGGGCACGTCCAGCTCCGCGAAGCGCTGGAAGCCGCCCTCGTACCCGACCGCGCACAGATCGGCCGACGTGGACGCCGCCCGCTCCGTCCCGGCCGTCAGCAGCGCCAGCTGCCGGGCCGCCTCCACCAGCGTCATCGCCGGGAGGTGGTCGTAGGCGTGGTCGAACAGCGCCGGATTGTCGAAGCGCGGCACGACCGGCGCCACGACCTCCTCCGCCGAGAACTCCGGGACGCCCAGCACCACGTTGAGCGGGTTGTCCCGCCCGACCAGCTCCGGCGCCACGCGCCGTACCGCCCGGGTGTCCTCGGTGAAGTCGGTGCTCAGCGGCGCCGGCGTGCCCCGCTGGGCATGGCGCAGGATCTCGTTCTCGTCCCCCTTGAGGAACAGCACGTCCATCGAGTGATCGGCGACGTGCACCTCCCCCAGGAAGATGCGCTGCTCCAGCCGGCCCTTGCGGTACCGGCCGCTGTGCCGCGCCGTTTTCCCGAAGAAGTCGGTGTCGACCCGGGGCGCGCCCGGCTCGGCGCCGATCCGCAGCGCCGCCAGGTCGCGCACCTCGAACCGGAAGCCGTGCACGATCGCGAGCGTCCCGGCCGGCACCCCCGCGTTCGTGTGCGAACCGGCGATCGCCGCCTGCCGCCCCGCCTCCAGCAGCAGCAGCGAATCGTGCGGCTTCGGCCGGGTGCGGTGGTCGCTGTAGTAGAGGTGGGTCAGCGGCAGATGGATCCCGGCGGTCACCGCCATCGGACGTACGGTCCTGACGTCCGTGACGAAGACCTCGGATATCGCGGACCGGTGCGCGAGCGAGCGCTCGATCGTGCGCCCGTACTCGACGGCGGGGACCGCGGTCGTCGCGGACTCCTCCAGCACCTGAGTGGTCATCGGAAACCTCCAAACCTGTTCTCGGGACGGGCAGTAGGGGCGGAACGGGGCGGTGCGAGGCGGTACGGAAGGGACGGCGCGGCGCGTCAGTGGGCCGCGACCGACACCTGCTCCCGGTTCTCGGCGTCCGCCAGATCACCGGCCCGCTCCGCACTGCGCCGGATGAACAGCCCGCTCAGCGCGCCGAGCATCACCACGGCCACCCCGATCCACAGCGCGGCCTCCAGACCGTCCGTGAACGCCGAGGCCGGGTCGCCCGAGGTGTTCGAGGCCACCTGACGGCTGAACACCGTGGTCAGCGCCGCCACCCCGAGCGCACCGCCGAACTCGCGGCTGGTGTTGTTGGCGCCCGACGCCTTGTTCTGCTCGTTCTCCGGCACCGCCGAGATCACCGTGGCCGGGTTGCCGGCGAAGACCAGCCCCATGCCGATCCCGGCCAGCGCCAGCGCCGGCACCATCGCGCCGTACCCCACGTCCGGAGTGACGACCAGGGCGATCCAGCCCAGCCCGATCCCCTGGAGCGCACAGCCCGCGGCCTGCAGCACCCCGCCGCCGATCCGGTCCACGAACTGGCTCGCCACCGGCACCACGAACATCGGCGCCAGCGTCCACGGAATGGTCCGCAGCCCCGCCTCGAACGGCGAGTAGCCCATCGGGCCCTGAAGGAACTGGGTGAGGAAGAAGATCGAGCCGAAGACCCCGAAGTACATCGTGATCGACACGACGTTGCTCAGCACGAACGCCCGCGCCCGGTACATGTGCGTCGGAATCAGCGGAGTGCTGCTGGACCGCTCGGAGACGATGAACGCCACCGCCAGGACCACCGTCAGCGACAGCCCGATCAGCGTGTTCGGACGGCCCCAGCCGTGGTCCGCCGCCGAGACGATGCCCCAGACCGCCGAGACCACCGAACCGGTCACCAGCACCATGCTCGGAATGTTCAGACTGCGCTCACGGCCCCGGCTCTCCGCCACCGCCCAGAGCGCCAGCGGCAGCGCGATCACACCGACCGGCACATTGATCCAGAAGATCCAGCTCCAGTCGATCTTCTCCGTCACCAGACCACCGGCCAGCGGACCCGCCGCGATACCGAGGCCGTTGACGCCGCCCCACACACCGACCGCGAGATTGCGCTGCGCCCGCGAGACCGCGCCCACCGCCAGGGTGAGCGACACCGGAAGGATCGCCGCCGCACCCGCGCCCTGGGCCACCCGGGCGATCACCAGCGTCACGACCGAACCGGCCATGGCACAGGCCACCGACGAGGCCGTGAACAGCGCCACACCGCCGAGGAACACCCGACGCCGGCCGAACCGGTCACCGAGCGCCGCACCGGCCAGCAACAGCCCGGCGAACGCCAGCACATAACCGTTCATCACCCACTGGAGCTCGGACTGCCGGACCTCGAAGTCCTTGCCGATCTCGGCGAGCGCGTTGGTGACGACGAGATTGTCGAGCGACACCATGAACATGGGCAGAGAGGTGGCCACCAGACCCCAGAGCGGGCCGCGACCTCGGGTTTCCGTCATCGGATCGTCCCCTTGCTGATGGAGGAGCTGCTGCTCGTGGAGGGATGGCGCGTGGGGGCGCAGGGCAGGCGACGCAGGACGATCCGGTCGGAGACCTGCCCGACCAGGACCGTGCCCACCTCACCGCTGAGCACGTAGTCGCCGTACGGGGTCACGGCCACCGTCGTCGGACCGGCGGCGGGCCAGTCGTCCACCCGCGAACGGACCCGGGCGCTGCGCCAGCCGTCCTTCGAGTCCACGACCGTGACGGCGTCGACACCGCCCGGCGCACCGACGTTGGAGCCGATGTCGTTGGTCACGACGACCAGCGAACCGTCCGGACGCAGGGCCAGCCCGTCCGTGCCCACCAGGGGCTCCGGCAGCCGGACCTCGGCCACCCGGTGGCCCGGCCGGGCGTTCGGCGAGATCTTGTACATCGCGCCGTTGTCGTAGCGCAGCGCCAGCAGATAGCCGTCCGGGTGCCAGGTGATCCCGTTCAGCCCGACGATGTCCGCGGCGAACCGCGGGTCGGAGACGACCGGGGTGACCCGGCCCCGCAGATCGATCCGGTTGAGCGTCTGCGACACGGAGTCCGTGACGTAGATGTTCCCCTTCGGATCGAAGGTCAGGTCGTTGGCGAAGGTACGGGACAGCCCGCGCGCCACGTCGATGCGGCGCTGGAGCTTCCCGGTGTCCAGGGCGTAGACCGCCACGCCCGAGGTCGGCGGCTGGTCCCCGACCTCCAGACGCTGACGGATCCAGAAGTCGCTGTACGCGACCAGGATGCGGTTGCGGGCGACGTCCACCCGGACACCGAGCGTCGAGACCATGCCGATGCTCGGCGCCAGCTCGGTCACGGTGCCGTCCAGCCGGATCACCGAGAGGGTGCCCTTGAGGGCGGAGCCGACCAGGAAGGCACGGCGCGTGGGGTCCCAGGCGACGCCCTCCGGATAGACATCGGTCGCCCGGGTGTCGATCACGGCAGGACCGGCGTGACGGCCGGCGACCGCGGCCGCCGTGGAGGGGGCGGCGGCCAGCGCGGGAGCCGGCAGGGCTATCGGCGCGATCGCCGTGAGAACGGCCGCGGAGGCGAGCACGGCTCGTAGCGGAAGGGCGCGGGACACGGTGTTCCTCTCATTGACGGGGCCGGCGGAATTCACCGCGCGAAGTGGACGGGGGGAAATGCGCGCACGGATCGTTCGGAAGCCGACGACGGAAGGACGGCGAAAAGCACAACGGACCGGAAGAAGAAAGGGTGACGCGAATGTGCGGCAGCAGAGAATGCCTGTTCGGGGGGGGGCGGTTCCTGGGTAGGGGAACCGGCCTTCGCGCTGTCGTGCCGTGCCGTGGTTCGTATTCATTTGCGGTACGTCAACGAATCTAGGCGGGCCGCGCGACGATATGTAGAGGACCTAGGACGTATCGGCCGTGCCCCTTAAGAGACATCGCCCCGGACAGCACGGAGGGCCGCCACCCGGTCACGGGTGACGGCCCTCGTCGGAAGCACGCGGTTCAGCGGATCACGCGATGTGCTCCGCCTCCTGCTCCTTGTGGTAGCGGTTCTTGAACCCCTGGATCAGCTGCCGCAGCAGCGCCACACTCCGCGGGTGACGCACATTGTGGGCGTCCGACAGATGTATGTCGAGCACCTCGATGCTCGGATACGTGTTGTTCTCGGTCACGAACTTCGCGAACACCTCGTACGCCAGCTCACCGAACTCGGCGTCCTCCTGCGCCCACTTCTCGGCCCACTCCTCGGCCGCCTCTGCCACCGGCTGCTCCTGGACCGGCACCGCGCCACCCTGCTCCTGCGTGGAGACGGGCACCTGGGCCGCCAGCGGCTCCTGCACCGCGATGTGCTCCCGAGCGACGACCGGCCCCGGCACTTGCTCCTGGACCGGCACCTGTGCCTGCGCCTGCACGGGCCCCTGCATCTGCCCCTGCACCGGCCCCTGCTGGACGGGCACCTGCTGGACAGGCCCCTGCTGGACGGGCATCTGCCCCTGGACCGCGCCGATCGTGCCGACGTCCCCCAGCGGACGCATCCGCCCGCCCGGACCCGTGGGAACCATCACCGGGGAGGGTTCGAGCCCCTCGATGTACGTCGGGTCGTACGCGCCCGCGTACGCGTCCATCTGCGCCTGCGTCGCGAACCACGGGTTCTGGGCGGAATCGGCGTCGGGGCCGGCGGGCTGCTGCACGGGCCCCTGCTGGAGCTCCTGCCCCGCGTACTGCTGCCGGAGCTCCGGCCCGGCGTCCTGGTCCTGCCGCGGCGCGGCGGCGAGTTCGGGCTGCGCGGCGGCCGGGGCGGGGGTCTCCACGGCGGCCGGGACCGGCGACGGGGGCAGGAGCACCGGCTCCACCCCGGCGGCCGCCAGTCCGGCCGGACCCGTGTCGGCCAGCGGCACACCGTACTTGGCCAGCCGCAGCGGCATCAGGGACTCCACCGGCGCCCTGCGGCGCCAGTTGCGCCCGAACCGGGCCTGCAACCGGGCCTGGTAGATCAGCCGGTCCTGTTCGAGCTTGATGACCTGCTCGTAACTGCGCAGCTCCCACAGCTTCATGCGCCGCCACAGCCGGAACGTGGGCACCGGCGACAGCAGCCAGCGGGTCAGCCGCACGCCCTCCATGTGCTTGTCGGCCGTGATGTCCGCGATCCGGCCGACCGCGTGCCGGGCCGCCTCGACGGCCACGACGAACAGCACCGGGATCACCGCGTGCATGCCGACGCCCAGCGGATCGGGCCAGGCCGCCGCGCCGTTGAACGCGATGGTCGCCGCCGTCAGCAGCCAGGCCGTCTGCCGCAGCAGCGGGAACGGGATGCGCAGCCAGGTCAGCAGCAGGTCCAGCGCGAGCAGCACACAGATGCCGGCGTCGATGCCGATCGGGAAGAAGTACGAGAAGGTGCCGAAGCCCTTGTCGATGGCGAGTTCGCGCACGGCCGCGTACGACCCCGCGAAGCCGATCCCCGCGATGAGCACCGCACCGGCGATGACGAGCCCGATGAGTATCCGGTGCGTGCGTGTCAACTGCATCGCGGCCACCCGCGATCCCCTCCCCATATACGTTTCCGGCGGGCACAGCCTGGCACATGCCGGGCCGGGCCGTCGCGCGGGGAGGGGCGAAGCCCGGCCCCCGCGAGGGAACCGGGCTTCGCACGTCCGGGCACGGACCCGGCCGCCGGCGGCCGGGCGGGCGCGTACCGGGAGGTCAGCCGGTCTTCGCGGAGGCGGAGGCCTTCGGCGAACCGCTCGGCTCGGTCTTCGCGCCCTCGTTGGCGTCGGCGACCGAGGCGACGGCCTCCTTCGCCGCCTTCTCGGCGCCCTTCAGGATGTCGGCGCCCGACGGCGTCTTCGCGCCGGCGTACCCCGCCCCGTTGTAGTTGACGGTGACGACGACGTTCCCCGTACGGGCGATGACCGTCGCGTACTTGAAGTCCTCACCCGTCTTGCTGAGGTCGTACGTGATCGCGGTCGCCTGCTCGCCGAGCCCGGCCACGGGGACGGTGGCGAGCTTCTTGGCGCCCTCGGCCGCCTGGGCCTTGGCGACCTGCTTCTTGTAGTCCTCGGCGGCCCGGTCGGCGCCGCTGCCCAGCGCCTGGTCGGAGGCGGAGCGGGTGAAGCCGACGTCGAGCCAGCGGTACTGGGAGCCCTTGACGCCGTTGTCGTCCAGACCGTTCCAGGAGCAGCCGCCGCGGGCGGCGGCGTCGGAGGACTTGCTCCGGGTGCCGCTCTTGGTCTTCACGGACGGCACGAGGGAGGTGACCGTCTTCGCGGAGACGGAGTCGCACGGCTCGGGCAGCTCGGCGAACTTGGCCGGCGCGACGGCCGGCTCCGTCTTCGACGGCTGCGGCGCGGCGGACGAGGCGTCGTCCTTCTTCCCGCCGTCGGAGTCCGACGAACAGCCGGCGACGACGAGCATCACCGGAACGGCGGCGCAGGCGAGTATGCGGGCGAGTCGCGGAGCTGATCGGTGCATGGTTCCTTCACTCGGGTGGCGCGGCGGTCGGGCTGCCAGACGATCGGGGACGGTGTTCCGGAGGGCCACGGTACGACGGACGGGCGCCGGACGCCGCCTCGGCGCCGGGCCGCGCGGACCGGGCCCGGGGCCGCCGGAGCGGCCCGGGAACGGCGTCATTCGCTGAAGCGGTCGACCAGTTTCTGGCCCAGTGCCTGGGCCTTGTCCTGGAGTTCCTTGCTGTCCGGGACCTCCGTGGGGAGGGCGGGCTGCACGGTGTACGCGATGGTGACGATGACGTTCGATGTGCGGAACACCACGCTGACCGTGCGGTGCTGCGCGGTGGAGCCGGCCCGGGTGAGCGCGTCGTCGAGGAACGCGCTGTCCCCGAGCGAGTCGAGCACCCGGGGCCGCAGGTCCTCGGCCGGGGCCCCGGCGCCCCCGTCCGCACCGGCGCTCGGGGTGACCCCCGGACCGGGCGACGCCGCGCCGTCCTTGGCCCCGTCCTTCGCGTCCCCGCCGCCGTCCCCGCTGTCGGCGGTGAGCCCGGACGCGGGCAGATCGGCGGCGGACTCCTTCTTCGCGTACACCTCGCGGGCCCGGTCGTCGTCGCTGACGGCCGGGTCGTACGAGACGACGCGCTCGAAGTCCACGGAGAGGCTGCGGGAGCCCTCCGGGGCGTCCGACTTCCACGCGCAGCCCACCCGCCGGTCGGTGTCGAAGGTCCCGGCGGGCGTCCCCTCGTACACCTTCTCCTGCTGGGCCTCGGGCAGCTGGGCGGCGCCCGGCAGGAGGTCCTTCAGGGTGCTGGGCGAGAGGGCCCGGCAGGGCTCGGGGAGCGTGCGGTACTTGCCCGGCGGGGCGGCGGAGGCGGCCAGGGTCCCGGGCTTGCTGTCGGTGGTGGACGCGTCGCCCTCACCGCCGGCACTGCAGCCGGCGACGAGCGCGGCGATCAGCACGGCGCCGGGTACGTACGCCATTCGTCGCACGGTCCTGGGCTCCCTTCGCGCGAAAAACGGTTGCCGCCCGATGGCGGCCGGTGGAGACAATGTGTATCGCACGCGCTGCCGTGGACGCCGGTCGACCGACTCTTTTGCCGACCTTGGTGCCGGTTTTGCGCTTTCAGGCTTTTCGGGGGAATCGAGGGATTATGTCGTATGTAGAGGTACCGGGTGCGAAGGTTCCCATCCGGATGTGGACCGATCCGGCGTCCGTCGAGGACGTCGCGATGGCGCAGCTGCGCAACGTCGCCACCCTGCCGTGGATCAAGGGCCTGGCCGTCATGCCCGACGTCCACTTCGGCAAGGGCGCCACCGTCGGCTCCGTCATCGCGATGCACGGCGCGGTCTGCCCGGCCGCCGTCGGCGTCGACATCGGCTGCGGCATGTCCGCCGTCAAGACCTCCCTCACCGCCAACGACCTCCCCGGCGACCTCTCCGGCCTCCGCTCCCGCATCGAGCGCGCCATCCCCGTCGGCCGCGGCATGCACGAGGACCCGGTCGACCCGTCCCGCCTCCCCGACCTCGCGGCGGTCCGCTGGGACGACTTCTGGGCGCGGTTCGACGGAGTCGCCGAAGCGGTCAAATTCCGTCAGGAACGGGCCACGAAGCAGATGGGAACGCTCGGCGGGGGAAATCACCACATCGAGGTATCCCTCGACGAGGACGGTGCCGTCTGGCTGACGCTGCACTCCGGTTCGCGGGCCATCGGCAAGGAACTGGCGGACTTCCACATCGGGCAGGCGCAGAAGCTGGCGCACAACCAGGGACTGGTCGACCGCGATCTGGCCGTCTTCCTCGCGGACACCCCGGAGATGGCGGCCTACCGCAACGACCTGTACTGGGCGCAGGAGTACGCCAAGTACAACCGCGCCGCGATGATGGCGCTCATGAAGCATGTGGTCCGCAAGGAGTTCAAGAAGGCCAGGGTCTCCTTCGGGCAGGAAGTCAGCTGCCACCACAACTACGTGGCGGAGGAGCGGTACGAGGGCATGGACCTGCTGGTCACCCGCAAGGGCGCGATCCGGGCGGGCGGCGGCGAACTGGGCATCATCCCCGGCTCCATGGGCACGGCCACGTACATCGTGAAGGGCCTCGGCAACGAGAAGGCCTTCAACTCCGCCTCGCACGGCGCCGGCCGCCGGATGAGCCGGAACGCCGCCAGGAAGCGCTTCTCGGCCAAGGACCTGGAGGAGCAGACACGGGGCGTGGAGTGCCGCAAGGACTCCGGCGTCGTGGACGAGATCCCGGGCGCCTACAAGCCGATCGAGCAGGTCATGGACCAGCAGCGCGACCTGGTCGAGGTCGTCGCCAAGCTGAAGCAGGTCATCTGTGTGAAGGGCTGAGGCGTGGGCGGAAGCCGCCCGGAGGCATCCGGGGGCCACCCGCCCACGCATCGGTCAGCAGCCGGCCGACCTGTCGGCGGAAGCTGTGGCCCGGCCCGATTTCAGCCGCCACAGCCGGACGGAGCAACTGGCCACGCTCCGGTCGAGTTCGGGTGCCGCGAGGTCGGCGCTGTCGAGCCGTAGGAGCACTTCGTCCTCCCACGGTTTCCAGCGACGGTTCGTGCCGCGTGGCTTCGTTCCCGGAGGACGCTGCCAGGCACGGACGGCCGACGCGGCCTCCTGCTTGCGGCTCAGCGCGAGGGAGCCGGGGTAGTAGAGGTGCTCGACGAGGCCGACCGCCGCTTCCATGGTGTACATGACGTTGTAGACGCCGTCGCGCGCGTTGCGCGAGATGATGCGCCGGGCCCCGGTGACCTTTTTCGCGTAGAAGCAGAGGTAGGCCCCCACGGCTGTGCTGGCCGTGGTCAGGGAGACGAACGGGAAGCCCTGGCCGGTGAGGCCGACCGAGCCGTCGGCGTCGATGACGCCGCGAAGGTAGTCACGGGCCGAGAAGTCGACGCGGGGCGGCGTGATGCGCCGCGACTTGCGCCCGTAGGGAACGCCCAGTTCGTTGATCAGGGAGCGGGCTTCGAGCGCCCAGACCGTCCAGATCGCGGAGTGGTGCCGCTCGGAGAAGTTGGTGGAGCGGATCCGCTCGGTGATACGGCTGTTGTACGGGGTCAGCTCCTGGAACTGCTGGAGTATCGCGATGTCCCGCACGTTGATCTCGACGCTCAGACGGCCCTTCCGCCCCGTACCGGCATGGAGATGGCCGTCGGCCTGGATGAAGCCGAACATGTAGGCGTACCGGCCGTCGGTGAGGTCCATGAAGCCGGTCGTGCGGGGCGGAAGATCGCCGAGGTCGAAGAGTGCGGGGGCGCTAGGGTCGTGCTCAGCCACGGGAAGCCCACTTCCTTGGTGGTGAGGCTCTCGGCCTGGACTGGATATCCGGCCGGGAGCCGATCTGCGTGAAGGTACGTCGACCGTAGGCAGAGAGCACGCCGGGATTGCGGGGGATCGATCCGGTTCCCTCGAACGGGTGGCCAGGGTGTTCGAGCCCCGGCCCCGCCGTCCTACGCCGTCCGGTGCACCTTCGCGTTGGAGGCCTGGGCGCGGGGGCGGACGACCAGGAGGTCGATGTTGACGTGGCTGGGGCGGGTGACCGCCCAGGTGATGGTGTCGGCGACGTCGTCGGCGGTGAGGGGGGCGTCGACGCCGGCGTAGACCTTGGCGGCCTTCTCGGTGTCGCCGCGGAAGCGGGTGGTGGCGAACTCCTCGGTCCGGACCATGCCGGGGGCGATCTCGATGACGCGGACCGGGGTGCCGACGATCTCCAGGCGCAGGGTCTCGGCGAGGACGTGCTCGCCGTGCTTGGCGGCCACGTAGCCGCCGCCGCCCTCGTAGGTGCCGTGGCCGGCGGTCGAGGAGAGGATGACCACCGTGCCGTCGCCGCTCGCCGTGAGGGCGGGCAGGAGGGCCTGGGTGACGTTGAGGGTGCCGATCACGTTGGTCTCGTACATCCGGCGCCAGTCGTCCGGGTCGCCGGTGGCGACCGGGTCCGCGCCGAGCGCTCCGCCCGCGTTGTTGACGAGGACGGCGAGGGAGCGGAACGCGGTGGCGAACTCGTCGACGGCGGCGCGGTCGGTGACGTCCAGCTGGTACGCGGTCGCCTGGTGGCCGGCCGCGGTGATCTCGGCGGCCAGCGCCTCGATGCGGTCCTTGCGGCGGGCGGTCAGCACGACACGGTGGCCGGCGGCCGCGAGCTGCCGGGCGGTCGCGGCACCGATGCCGCTGCTCGCACCGGTGACGACGGCGATGGGGGTTGCGGCCATGGCGGGCTCCTCGGACAGCGGATCGGTACGGGGCCCAGGATAGGCAGCGGCGGTTCAGCGGTGGCGCGGGGCGTACATGATCACGGCCATCCCGGCCAGGCAGACCAGCGCCCCGGTCACGTCCCAGCGGTCGGGCCGGTAGCCGTCGGCGACCATGCCCCAGGCGATCGAACCGGCGACGAAGACCCCGCCGTACGCCGCCAGCACCCGCCCGAACTCGCCGTCCGGCTGGAGCGTGGCGACGAAGCCGTAGGCGGCCAGGGCGAGGACGCCCCCGCCGATCCAGGCCCAGCCCCGGTGGTCCCGGACGCCCTGCCAGACCAGCCAGGCACCCCCGATCTCGAAGAGGGCGGCGAGGACGAAGAGCGCGAGGGAACGGGCCACGGACATGGCAGCAGGGTGTCATGCGGGGCGCCGCGCCCGCGTACCGCCCGGGGAGAATTCCCTGCGCCGTACACTCTCTGCATGCCGCAGAAGTCATCGTCCCGCCGCAGCGCCCTGCTGGCCGAGCTGGCCGTCACCTCGCGCCGCTACATGGCGTCGTACGCCCTGTTCAACCAGGCGGTGGCCGACCGTCTGGGGCTCCACCCCACCGATCTCCAGTGCCTCAACCTGCTCGGTCTGGAGGAGGAGCCGGTCACCACGGGCCGCGTCGCGGAGCTGACCGGGCTCACCACCGGATCGGCCACCCGGCTGGTCGACCGGCTGGAGAGGGCCGGATTCGTGACCCGCGCCCGGGACACGGCGGACCGGCGGCGGGTGCTGGTGGCCACCGTGCCCGAGCGGATGGCGGAGGTCGGCGCCGTTTGGCAGCGGCTCTCGGGCCGCTGGGACACCCTCTTCGAGCCGTACGACGACGACGAGATCGCGCTGCTCATCGGCCATATGCGCCGGACCGTGGAGCTGAGCGCCGCCCAGATCGCCCTGTTGCGGGAGGGGACCGAGGGGGCCGGCTAGGCCGCGTCGCCGAAGTCCCGTACCGCCTCCGCGACGATCGCCTCCAGCCGGGCGTGGTGGGCGCCGCGCCAGTAGACCCGGCCGCAGTCGGCGCACTGGGCGAAGACGTCGTACGAGCGCTGCGTGCCGGCCTCCAGGCGGTCCCCGACGGAGTCCTTGTCGGCGGCCGTGAGCGCGCCGTTGCACGCGGTGCAGCGGGTCCAGGGGGCGAGCGGCGGGGCGAACCGGCCGAGGACGTCGCGCAGTTGCTCCTCGGGCCGGTCGCTGTAGACGTACGCGCCGGCCCAGATCTCCCGCCGGTGCAGCAGTCCCCGGTCGCGGGAGAGCAGCACCCGCCGCTCCCGTGCGGAGCGTGCGGCGAGGGCCGGGTCGCCGATGTCCTCGCTCTCGTACGCGGTGTCGACGCCGAGCAGCCGCAGCCGCCGGGCGAGGGTGCCGAGGTGGACGTCGAGCAGGAAGCGCAGGGGTGCGCCGGGGACCTGCTGGGGGCGTGGGACGGCCCGCACCTCGATGTGTTCGCCGGCCGCCGGGACGTGGGAGGCGGGGACGGGGCGTCCGTCGGCGAGGAGTTCGCCGGCCTCGGTGAGCGGGACGCCGAGGGACTCCACGACGTGGCCGAGGGTGGACACGCCGTCGGTGGTGACGGCGGTGCGTCCGCCACGCCGCCCGTGCGCGACGAAGAGCCGCAGTCCGGGGGCGACGTCGAAGGTGATCTCGGGTCCGTTCACGCGGTCAGGATGCCATCGGGGCGCGGGGGCGGGCCACGGGTTTCGGGCGGGGCCGGGTGGTCCGCGCGGTTCAGGGGCGGAACGCGTCGGCGTGGTCGGCGGCCCAGTCGGCGAACGTGCGGGCGGGGCGGCCGGTCAGCTCCTGGACGGTGCCGGTGACGTCGTCGGGCAGTCCGTCGGTGGTGGCGAGGTGGTCGAGCAGGGCCACGGCGATGTCCGCGGGGATGAAGGAGGCCACGGAGTCCAGCCAGGCCTCGCGGGTGACGGGGCGTGAGCCGACCGGGTTGCCGCAGGCGCGGCCGATGATCTCGACCTGTTCGGCGACGGTCATGGAGGCGGGTCCGGTGAGGTGGTGGGCGCCGCCGCGCAGCCGGGGGTCGGTGAGGACGGCGAGGGCGGAGGCGGCGACGTCGGCCTCGTCAATGGGGCTGATGCCGCTGTCGGGGTAGGGCAGTTCGACGGGGCGGCCGGCGCGGAAGGCGGCGGACCACTGGCGGGCGTTGCCCGCGAACGCGCCGGGGCGCAGCAGGGTCGTGGTGAGGGAGGAGCGGGTCAGGGCCTGTTCCACGGTGTGGTGGAGGGCGGCGACGGGGTTCGCGGTGGGGTCGGGGGCGAGGACGGAGCTGGAGGAGAGCAGGACGACGTGCTGCACTCCGGCCCGTTCGGCGGCGGTCACGAACTCGGTGATGCGGGAGGGCTCGGCGTAGAGGAAGACGGAGTCGGCGCCGTCCAGCGCGGGGGCGAAGGTGGCCGGATCGCCGAGGTCGCAGGCGACGGCGGGCACGCCGTCCGGGGGCGCGAGCTCCTGGGGGCGGCGGGAGGCGGCGCGCACGGGGCGGCCCTCGTGGTGCAGGAGCGTGACGAGGGCGGAGCCGATGCGGCCCCGGGAGCCGGTGACGAGCGTGGTCATGGGGGAGGGGTCTCCTCGGATGCGGATGCGGATGCGGATGCGGATGCGGGCGGTGGGGCGGTGGAGCGGTGGGGCCGGGCCTCGTGGCGGTCCGGCGGGTTTCACTGTGTCACACATAAGCTGCGTCGCGCAGATAATTGTTCGCGGGCTCCCGCGTCCGGTCCCGCTCAGTGGTCCGCGAGTGCGGTCGGCGGTACCCCGAGCGTGGCGGTGAAGTCCCGCACCAGATGGGCCTGGTCGCTGTAGCCGAGGTCGGCGGCGAGCGCCGCCCAGTCCACCCCGGGCCCGGAACCGGCCCGCTCCAGCGCCTCGTGGATGCGGTAGCGGAGGATGACCCACTTGGGGCCGACGCCCACGTACGCGGCGAACAGCCGTTGCAGGGAGCGCACCGAGACGCCCTCCGCGCGGGCCAGCCCGTCGACGCGGCGCACCGTGCGGTCGGTGCGCACCAGGTCGGCCAGGGCCATCGCCCGGTGGGCCCGTGGGTCGGGTGCGGGGCGGAGCGCCCGCAGGTACGCGTCCAGCGCGGCCACCCGGGCGTTCTCGTCACCGGCGTCCAGCACCGCCGACGGCGGTGCGGGCGGGGTGAGGACCCGGGGCGCGGGGAGCCGGCGCCCGGTCCACCGGGACACCGGCGCTCCCGGTGCGAAGGGCCGGAAGCCGCCGGGCCGGAACTGCACCCCGCAGACCCGCCCGGTCCCCTCCAGCCGCTGGGTGAAGAGGCCGAGCCCGATCCCCGAGACCTCGGCGGATCCGGCCGCCTCGTCCCCGCAGCCGGCGTACCGGCCGAAGACCAGGTTCACGCTCGGGTGCGGGACGAGCCGGGAGACGTACGGCTCGGGCAGGTCCCAGTCGATCAGCCAGTAGTGCTCCAGGTACGGCCGCAGCTCGGGGGCCGGTGTCCGGCGGCGGAAGCGCACCCGCGCGAACAGTCCGGGGGCGTCGACGATGCCCCGGGTGTCGCGCCGGGGGCCGTGGGGATCGGACATGGCGGCAGAGCCTAGGGGCCGCCACTGACAATGCCCCGGCATCCGGCCCGGTACGGCGCTACGGGCGCGCCTTGGCCCGGATCCGGCCGGGTGCGGGGGCGCCACCGTCGCGGGTCCTCGCCCCGGGTCCGTCGTACAGCTCCTCGAAGGTGCCGTAGGCGTCGTCCACGATCCGTTCGGCGTCCCGGAGCATGGCCTGCTCGGCCAGCCGGGCCGCCTGGTGGGTGTACGGCGACGGGGGTGCCGGGTGGCGCCGCCGCCACCAGGTCTCGGCCAGTGCGTAGAGGCCGCTGGCGAAGACCAGCACGGGAATGGACAGAGCCAGCAGAATGTCGCCCACGGCAGACCTCCCTCGATGTCGGTGCCCCGTGCATCGGCAGGTTCGGCAGGTCAGCTGAAGATCATTCTTCGGCCAATGAATGGCCGGATAGTGGTGGCCAGGAAGCGCTCTTCGTGCAGGTCGGAGCCGGTGGCGCGGGGGCTGGACCGTGTGTTCGGCGAGGGGCTCCGGGGCGGGCCGTGCGTTCGGCGGGAGTGTGTTCGGCCCGGCGCCCGCGGACGGCCCGGACCGCGGGGTCCGGTGCCTACGGCCACACCAGGCAGTACGCCTGGTGGCCCGCGTCGTGCAGCCGGTGGCTGAAGTCCTGCCACTCGTGGAGGAGCTGGTACACGTTGAAGGCGTCGCGCGGGCCGCCCCGGTCCGGGACCGTGGACCAGATGAAGGCCGCCGCGCCGACGGACTCCTCGCCCACGCCGCGCAGCGGGTCGACCACGGTCATGGGGAGCTTGACCACCGCGTAGTCGGGGTGGAGGACGACCAGCTCCAGCGGCGGGACCTTGTGCAGAGGTATGCCCTGTATGCCGGTGAGGACCATCGCGGCCACCGTCTCCGGCTTGATCTTGGTGAACATGCCGCCCATGCCCAGCTCGTCGCCGCCCAGCTCCTCCGGGCGCATGGAGATGGGCACCCGGGCGGCCGTGGCGCCGTCGGGCGCGCCGAAGTACTTGTAGGTCACCCCCACCCGGCCGCTCCTGCCTCCGGCGCCCACGAGCGGCGCGTCACCGGACGGCACGTCCTGTTCGCGCTCGGCCTCGCGCCGGTGCCTGCCCCGCCGGGCAGGCTCGGGTCCCAGGCCGTCGGTCCCTTCGCCCACTCCGCCACCGCGATGCATATCTCATCCACCCGACTACTTAACTAGGAGACACAGCCCCCGCCGCGCAACCCGATCATCGTGTCAGTGACCTCCCCCGCGGGCGTGCGGTGAAACACCTGTCCGCAACTCCGTCCGCGGCTCTGACACCATGGCATGTGTGAGCTTTCCCTATGACGCCCCAGTTTCGCAGACGCTTTTCGACCGCGCGTCCCTCGTGACGCCCGGCGGCGTGAACTCTCCCGTCCGTGCTTTCCGCGCCGTGGGCGGTACGCCCCGGTTCATGGTGTCCGGTACCGGTCCGTATCTCACGGACGCGGACGGTCGTGAGTACGTCGACCTCGTGTGCTCGTGGGGGCCGATGATTCTCGGCCATTCCCACCCCGAGGTCATCGCCGCAGTCCAGGAGGCCGTCGCCCGCGGCACCTCGTTCGGTACGCCCGGCGAGGGCGAGGTCGCGCTGGCCGAGGAGATCGTGGCCCGGGTCGAGCCCGTGGAGCAGGTGCGGCTGGTCTCGTCCGGCACCGAGGCGACCATGTCCGCGATCCGCCTGGCCCGCGGTTTCACCGGCCGGGCGAAGGTCGTGAAGTTCGCCGGCTGCTACCACGGCCACGTGGACGCGCTGCTGGCCTCCGCCGGGTCCGGGGTGGCCACCTTCGGGCTGCCCGACACGCCCGGGGTCACCGGCGCGCAGGCGGGCGACACCATTGTGCTGCCGTACAACGACCTGGAGGCCGTCCGGGCCGCCTTCGCCGCGCAGCCCGGCGAGATCGCCTGTGTGATCACCGAGGCGTCCCCGGGCAACATGGGCGTCGTCCCGCCGCTGGACGGGTTCAACGCGGGGCTCAAGGAGATCTGCGCCGCCAACGGCGCGCTGTACATCTCCGACGAGGTCATGACCGGTTTCCGTACCTCGAAGGCCGGCTGGTTCGGCGTCGACGGGGTGCGGCCGGACCTGATGACCTTCGGCAAGGTCATGGGCGGCGGCTTCCCGGCCGCGGCCTTCGGCGGGCGCGCCGACGTGATGGCGCACCTGGCCCCGGCCGGCCCGGTCTACCAGGCGGGCACGCTGTCGGGGAACCCGGTCGCCACCGCCGCCGGGCTGGCCCAGCTGCGGCTGCTGGACGACGCCGCGTACGCCACGGTCGACGCGGTCTCCGCGGAGATCCGGGGGCTGGTGAGCGAGGCCCTGGCCAAGGAGGGCGTCGCGCACACCGTGCAGGCGGCGAGCAACATGTTCTCCGTCTTCTTCACGGAGGGCCCCGTGAAGAACTACGAGGACGCCAAGCGGCAGGAAGCCTTCCGCTTCACCCCGTTCTTCCACTCGATGCTGGCGCAGGGGGTCTACCTCCCGCCGTCCGCGTTCGAGTCGTGGTTCGTCTCCACCGCCCACGACACCCGGGCCGTCGAGCGGATCGCCGCCGCGCTGCCCGCCGCCGCCCGCGCCGCATCGGAGGCCACCGCATGAGTGAGAAGAGCCGCGCCGACCTCACCGTCGTCCATCTGATGCGCCACGGGGAGGTGCACAACCCGGAAGGCGTGCTCTACGGGCGCCGCCCCGGCTACCACCTCTCGGAGCTGGGCCGGAAGATGGCCGACCGGGTCGCCGAGCACCTGGAGAAGCGCGACATCACCCATGTCGTCGCCTCCCCGCTGGAGCGGGCCCAGGAGACGGCGACGCCGATCGCCACGACGCACGGGCTCGACCTCGCCACCGACGAACGGCTGATCGAGGCGGCCAACGTCTTCGAGGGCAAGACCTTCGGGGTCGGGGACGGCGCGCTGCGCAAGCCGGACAACTGGAAGCACCTCACCAACCCGTTCCGCCCGTCCTGGGGCGAGCCGTACATCGAGCAGGTCGTCCGGATGATGGGCGCCCTGGACGCGGCCCGCGACGCGGCGCGCGGCCACGAGGCGGTCTGCGTCAGCCACCAGCTGCCGATCTGGATCGTCCGCAGCTTCGTGGAGCGCCGCCGGCTCTGGCACGACCCGCGCAAGCGCCAGTGCACGCTGGCCTCGCTGACCAGCTTCACGTACCAGGGCGACAAGATCGTCTCGGTCGGCTACACCGAGCCGGCCCGGGATCTGGTGCCCGCGCATCTGCTGGCCGGGGCCAAGCCGGTCAAGGGCGCGTCGAAGGGGTTCGGCGCCTGATCCTTGTGCGCGGCGGAAGCCGGAGGCGGATGGCCGGGAGCGGATGTGATCGCTCCCGGCCCGCTTTTTGACCAGTCGTGATCCAACTGGGCGGAATCTGGTCGTCCGGTGTTTCCGTACGCGAGGTTCGGGGCGGTTTCGGCGTAGGTCTTGTGTTCGGTCATCGCCAGGCCCTGGTTCCGTAAAGAATTGTGTGTTAATTCGAGGAACCTCCGTGTTGCTTCGCCCATCTAAGCCATTGCCAGTTTGTATGGACTTGAGGCAATACGACCGGAGATGGGAACCGCATGCGCGACATCAGCCGAAGGGGTTTGCTCGGAGCCGGACTCGGGGCGGCCGCCGCCGTCGGGGTGGCGGGATGCGGTTCCTCCGGTTCGCCGGAGACGGACCGGACCGCACCGGACAAGGGGACGAGGGGGGAGAAGGGCGCCGACGGCGCGGTCAAGGGCGGGAAGCCCGCGAAGAAGGACGTCCGCGCGATCGGGGACGGTTCCACCGCCGACACCGGCAGGCAGCCGCGCCAGCCGGCCGCCCCGCTCCCGCTGGAACCCGGCCAGACGCCCCCGCAGTTCGTGATCCTCTCCTGGGACGGGGCCGGCGAGGTCGGCAACGGGCTCTTCCCGCGATTCCTCGAACTCGCCGAACAGCACAACGCGTCGATGACCTTCTTCCTCTCCGGGCTCTATCTGCTGCCCGAATCGAAGAAAACCCTCTACCGGCCGCCCAACAACCGCGTCGGCGCCTCGGACATCGGCTATCTCACCGACGGCCACATCAAGGAGACGCTGAAGAACGTCAGCCGGGCCTGGCTCGACGGCCACGAGATCGGCACGCACTTCAACGGCCATTTCTGCGCCGGTTCCGGATCGGTGGCCGGCTGGACCGCGGACCAGTGGCAGAGCGAAATCGACCAGGCGGTCTCCTTCGTCACCGAATGGCGCACGAACACCGGCTGGACCGATCTCGATCCGCTGCCCTTCGATTACCGCAAGGAACTCGTCGGCGGGCGCACCCCCTGTCTGCTCGGACAGGACAATCTGCTCCCCACCGCGAAGAAGCTCGGCTGGCGCTACGACGCCAGTTCGCCCGGCGGCACCCAGGTCTGGCCCAGCAAGCGCATGGGCGTCTGGGACCTGCCCCTCCAGGGCATCCCCTTCCCCGGGCACACCTTCGAGGTCCTCTCCATGGACTACAACATCCTGGCCAACCAGTCGCAGAATTCGACCCGGGGAATGCCCTCCCGCTATCCCGGCTGGCGCGACCAGGCCACCCAGTCGTACATCAAGGGATTCCAGCGCGCCTACGAGACGAACCGCGCCCCCTTCTACATCGGAAATCACTTCGAGGAGTGGAACGGCGGTATCTACATGGATGCCGTCGAAGAGGTGCTCAAGCACATCGCGGGGAAGCCGGATGTGCGCCTCGTCTCCTTCCGGCAGTTCGTCGACTGGCTCGACGTACAGGATCCGGCGGTGCTCGCCAAGCTGCGTACGCTCCAGGTCGGCGAGGCGCCCGCGGGCGGCTGGAACGCCTTCTTTAAACAGGCCTGACAACGGGCTTTACGGGCACCGAGGGGGGTGCCCAAGATCCCCGAAACGGTCATGCGAAACTTTTCACATGAGCCATGGCCGCGTACCCCGACGCCGCTTCACCCTGCTCGCCGCCCCCGCGGCGGCCGTCGCGCTCGCCCTCACCCTGAGCGCGTGCGGATCCGGCAACACGACGAGTGGCGGCGGCGACACCAACTTCGTCACCGGCACCACCGGCATCTCCACCGCGGCCCGGGGCGAGCGGGCCGACGCCCCGAAGCTCGACGGCGAGACCCTCGACGGCAAGCAGCTCGACCTCTCCGCCTACAAGGGCAAGGTCGTCGTCCTCAACGCCTGGGGCTCGTGGTGCGCGCCGTGCCGGCTGGAGGCCAAGTACTTCACCAAGGTGGCGAAGGCGACCGCCGGCCAGGGCGTCCAGTTCGTCGGGGTCAACACCCGCGACCCGGAGCGGGCCCAGGCCATCAGCTTCGAGGAGAACTTCGGCGTCACCTACCCGAGCTTCTACGACCCCACCGGAAAGCTCCTCCTGCGCTTCCCCAAGGGCACGTTCAAGCTCCAGTCCATCCCCTCGACCGTCGTCATCGACCGCGAGGGCAAGCTGGCCGCCCGCTATGTCGGCCCGCTCGACGACACCCGGCTGCGCGAGATGATCGACCCGCTGATCGCGGAGAAGTGATCAGGTGACCGCCCTCGCCGTTGTCACCCAGAACGAGACGGTTCTGAGCGGAGCGCTGCTGGCCGCCCTGCCGCTGGCCCTGCTCGGCGGACTCGTCTCCTTCTTCTCGCCGTGCGTCCTGCCGCTCGTGCCCGGCTACCTCAGCTACGTCACCGGGGTCAGCGGCGCCGATCTGGCCGAGGCCCGGCGCGGCCGCATGGTCGCCGGAGCCTCGCTCTTCGTGGCCGGCTTCACCGCCGTCTTCGTCTCCGGCGGCGCGCTCTTCGGCTACTTCGGCGACACGCTCCAGGCCAACAGCGGCCCGCTCACCAAGGTGCTCGGCGTCCTGATGGTCCTCATGGGGCTCTTCTTCATGGGCCTGATGCCGTGGATGACGCAGCGCGAGTTCCGCATCCACCGCAAGCCGGTGACCGGCCTGGTCGGGGCGCCGCTGCTCGGCGCGCTCTTCGGGATCGGCTGGACCCCGTGCCTCGGCCCGACGCTCAGCTCCGTCTCCATCCTGGCGATGGACCAGGGCACCGCCGGGCGCGGGGCGATACTGACCGTCGCGTACTGCGTCGGCCTCGGCCTGCCCTTCGTGCTCGCCGCCGTCGCCTTCCGCAAGGCGCTCGGCGCGTTCGGCTGGGTCAAGCGCCACTACGCCTGGGTCATGCGCATCGGCGGCGGCATGATGATCGTGACCGGGCTGCTCCTGCTGACCGGCGCATGGAGCAGCATGATGCAGGAACTGCAGGGCTGGTCGTCCGGCTTCCAGGTGGGGATCTGAGTACCGATGAGCAAGACCACGTCGAACGCCACTGAGGAGCGGGACGGCACGTCCGAGCTGGACGCCGCCGGATCCCAGCTCTCCACGGCCCCGCGCGAGGAGCCCCTGGCGAACCTCCCCGCCATGGGCGTGATCGGCTGGATCCGCTGGTTCTGGCGCCAGCTCACCTCCATGCGGGTCGCCCTGATCCTGCTCTTCCTGCTCTCGCTGGGCGCGATCCCCGGTTCGCTGATCCCGCAGAACAGCGTGGACCAGC
The DNA here is from genome assembly GCF_055559335.1 of Streptomyces sp. NPDC024555. Lineage (NCBI taxonomy): Bacteria > Bacillati > Actinomycetota > Actinomycetes > Kitasatosporales > Streptomycetaceae > Streptomyces > Streptomyces sp. NPDC024555. Next base: position 26,523 of record NZ_JBVHKV010000023.1, on the reverse strand, counting down.
TCAAGGTGGAGACGTTCAAGAACGCGCACACCACCGTCACGCCCCTCTACGAGAAGCTCCAGCTCTTCGACGTCTACAGCTCGGTGTGGTTCTCCGCGATCTACATCCTGCTGTTCGTCTCGCTCATCGGCTGCATCGTGCCGCGCACCGGCACCTTCGTCGGCCAGCTCCGCAGCCGCCCGCCGGGCGCCCCCAAGCGCCTCACCCGGCTGCCCGCGTACACCACCTGGCGCACCGCGACCGAGCCCGAGCAGGTCCACGAGGCCGCGGTCGCGATGCTCCGCAGGCGCCGCTACCGGGTCCACACCACCGGGGACTCCGTCGCCGCCGAGAAGGGCTACCTCCGCGAGGCCGGCAACCTGGTCTTCCACATCGCGCTGATCGTGATGCTGGTGGCCTTCGCCGTGGGGCAGCTCTTCAAGTCCGAGGGCGCCAAGCTGATCGTCGAGGGCGACGGCTTCTCCAACACGATCACCCAGTACGACGACTTCAAGTCCGGTTCGCTCTTCGACAACGACGGGCTGACCCCGTTCAGCTTCACCCTGGACGACTTCAAGGGCACCTACGAGCGCAGCGGCCCGCAGATCGGCACGCCGAGGACGTACGAGGCCCACATCACGTACTCCGAGGGCGCGTACGGCAAACCGAGGAAGACCGTCGTCAAGGTCAACGAACCCCTCGTCGTCGACGGCACCAAGGTCTACCTCAACGCCCACGGCTACGCCCCCGTGGTCTCCGTCAAGGACGGCCGGGGCAAGGAGGTCTACAAGGCCGCCGTGCCGCTGCTGCCCCTCGACAACAACGTCACGTCGAGCGGCGCGGTCAAGGTGCTGGACGGCTACCGCGACAAGAGCGGCAAGAAGGAGCAGCTGGGCTTCCAGGCCTTCTTCGTGCCGACCTTCGCGGGCAAGGGCAAGGGCACGATGTGGTCGCAGTTCCCGGCCGCCGACTTCCCCGTCCTCGCGCTCAACGGCTTCCACGGCTCGCTCGGTGTCGACTCCGGCATCGCGCAGAACGTGTACCAGCTGGACACGACGAAGATGAAGCCGTTCGAGGACGCCCAGGGCAACCAGCTCAAGCAGCGCCTCCTCGTCGGCGAGACGATGAAGCTGCCGAACGGGGCCGGCTCCATCACCTTCGAGGGGCTCCAGGAGTGGGCCAGCTTCCAGATCTCCGAGCAGCCGGCCAGTGGCTGGGCGCTCGGCGGGGCGGTCGCCGCGATCGCCGGACTCGCCGGTTCGCTGTTCATCCAGCGGCGCCGGGTCTGGGTCCGGGCCGTGCGCGGAGCGGACGGGGTGACCGTCGTCGAGATGGCCGGGCTCGGCCGCAGCGAGTCCGCGAAACTTCCCGAGGAGCTGGCCGGTCTCGCGGTCACGCTCAACGCCGAGGCGCCCACCGCGCCCGACACCGAAACGGACGCCGACGAGGCGTCCACCGCAGAGCCTGCCGAAGGGGCTGAGAAGTGAATCTCGCCGCCGCGACCAATGAGAACCTGGCGCACACCAGCAATGTGCTGATCTATTCGTCGATGGCCGTCTACACCCTGGCCTTCTTCGCGCACATCGCGGAATGGGTGTTCGGCAGCCGCAGCAAGGTCGGCCGCACCGCCGCCGCCCTGACCCCCGAGCAGGCCGCGGCCGGCACGGTGAAGGTCCGGGTGGCGCAGAAGGGCGGCGGCACCGCCGTCCTGGAACGGCCGACGATCGTCACCCGGTCCGCGCCGGGCTCCCGCGACGTCCCGGACGGTCCCGGCGCCGCCGGCGGCACCTTCCAGGGCGACCTCTACGGGCGGATCGCGGTCTCCATGACCGTGCTCGCCTTCCTGATCCAGGCGGGCGGCGTCGTCACCCGCGCGATGTCGGTGCAGCGGGCCCCCTGGGGCAACATGTACGAGTTCTCCATCACCTTCTCCACGGTGGCGGTCGGCACGTACCTGGCCCTGCTCGCCCTGCGCAAGAACGTCCGCTGGATGGGCCTGATCCTGGTCACCGCCGTGCTGCTGGACCTCGGTCTGGCGACCACGGTCCTCTACACCTCCAGCGACCAGCTGGTGCCCGCGCTCCACTCGTACTGGCTGTGGATCCACGTCTCCACCGCGATCATCTGCGGCGCGGTCTTCTTCATCGGCGGCATCGGCACGCTGATCTACCTGTTCCGCGACAGCTACGAGAACAAGATCGCGAACGGCGGCGAGCCGGGCACCTTCGCCCACTCGGTGCTCTCCCGGATGCCGTCCGCCTCGACCCTCGACAAGTTCTCGTACCGGATCAACGCGGCCGTCTTCCCGCTGTGGACGTTCACGATCATCGCGGGCGCGATCTGGGCGGGCGACGCCTGGGGCCGCTACTGGGGCTGGGACCCCAAGGAGGTCTGGTCCTTCATCACCTGGGTCGCGTACGCCTGCTATCTGCACGCCCGCGCCACCGCCGGCTGGAAGGGCCGCAAGGCCGCCTATCTGGCGCTGATCGCCTTCGGCTGCTGGATCTTCAACTACTACGGCGTCAACATCTTCGTCACCGGCAAGCACTCCTACGCCGGGGTCTGAGCCCCGACGCACGGAGACGGCCCGGCCCCGCGACTTGCGGGGCCGGGCCGTCTCCGTGCGCGGTCAGCGGGCGGACGCCGGGGGCAGGCACTGCTCGGCGGGCGGCTTCCCCTCCGGCCAGGCCAGGGCCGCGAACCGCTGGTGGGGCGGGTCCGGGGCCAGCTCCACGACGGGCACCGCCTTGTTGTACGGGTTGCCGTGGTTGTCCAGGCAGATCCAGCCGCTCGCCCCGCGCACCCGCAGCGAGCCCTTCACCCGCGGCCACTGGCCGCCCACGTCCGCCAGGTCCGGCAGCCGCTTGCCGTCCGTGGTGGCGCGCCGGACCGCCGTCACCGCGAGGGTCATCGCGTCGTGCGCGATGATCACCTGCCCGTCGGTCAGATCGTCGTGCGCGGTCGGCCCGATGGGTCCGGCGGGGGCCTTGCCGACCTCGGCGAGCAGGGTGGTGAACGCCCGGTAGTCCTCCGCCGAGCCACCGGTCGGCTTCTTTTTCCCGGCGGCCACCGGGGGCCAGGCGTCCGGATGGGCCAGCGAGGCGTATCGCACGGTGACCTTCCGGCGCAGCGCGTCCCGGTCGAGCTTCCTGTCGTCGCCCAGGTACGAACCCTCGTCGCCGGTGAGCACGGTGAAGCCGCGGCTCTGGCAGCCGCGCGCGCCCAGCGCGTTGACGAACTGCCGCAGCTGGACGTGGCGGCCGGCGAAGAACACGGTGTCGGCGTCGGTGTCGCAGATCAGATGCGTGATCTGCTCGAAGGTGTTGGCCGTGGTGCCCTCGTCGTACGGGTCCTTGCGCGAGGTGAACAGCTCCGGTTCGTAGCGCGAGCCCTTCAGCAGGGTGCTGAACGCCGACTTCAGGGTGTCGGTGTAGTGGTCGCCGCTCCGGGTGTCCTGGACGAGGAGCGCCTTGTCGGCCTTCACCTCGCCGAACGAGGCGAGCGCGCGGGCCTCGTCGCTGTTGGTGGGCGAGACCCGGGCCAGTCCGGGGTACGGGTCGCCGGCCGGGCCGTTGGCGATGTCGTCGGCGGTGATGGTGGAGCCGACGACCGGGATCCCGGCCCCGGTCAGCTCCCCGACCGCTTCCTTGGCCTGGGTGCTGCTGATCGCGACGCCGGAGACCGCGCGCAGCCGGTCCGGGGCGCCCGTCATCGCGCGCAGCCGCTCCACCACGGGACGCCAGAGGAGGCTGTTGCTGCCGGTGTTGGCGAGCACCACCCGGATCTGCGGCACCTGGCCGTTGGCGTGGTGGTTGGCCCGGTACTGGGCGGCGAACGCGCCCTGGAGCTCGTGCAGCACCTTGGTCTTCATGGAGGCGTCGGTGGAGGTCAGCGGGAGCAGCAGGGCGACCGTCGCGTACTGGCCGGCCTTCAGCGTGGCGTTCTCCCGGCCGATGGCCGCGGCGACGTCGGTGAGCTGGGACTGCCCGAAGTCGTATCCGTCGCCGGAGACGCCCACGCACTCCTCGCTGCCCTGCGGGCGGGCGACGCCCGGGGCGCAGGAGCGGTCCTCGGGGGCGGTGAGGCGGCCGATCCCGTACCAGCCGGTGCCGACGAGCAGCGCGCCCACCACCACGGAGGTGACGATCTTCTGCCGGGTCGTCCACCACAGCCGGTAGCGCAGCGGGTTACGCATGCGGACCGCCTCCGTCCGGTGCGGCGCCCGGGGGCATGGAGGGGGCCCGCCACTCCCGCAGATCGCGGGGCCAGTGCGTCGCCGCGTCCCAGAGCACCGCGTGCCCGGTCGGATGGCGGCCGGACAGCTGCCGCAGCTCGTGCGCCATTTTGTCGATCACCTCGTCGTCGGGCAGGGCCAGCGGATCGGACAGCAGCCACACGGCGTGCAGGAGCCGGCGCAGCTGGAGCTGGAGTTCGGCGGCGCGTTCGTCGAGTCCGGCGAGCGCGGCCCGTTCGTCGTCGGAGGAGGGCTCCCGGCCCAGGGCGATGTCCCGCCGCGGGTCGGGTCCGGTGCGGCCGGGCGGTCGGGGGTACGGGGCGGAGGCGATGAACCGCAGCGAGCCGAGCCAGCTCAGCACGTCGGGCCGGGCGAACTGCACCCGCAGATGGGTCACGCAGTCCTCGGCGGCGCCCAGCACCAGTTCCTGATGGAGCCGGTGGGGTTCGCTGGGGCAGGCGCCGCCCGCCGCGTAGGCGGAGCGCAGGGTCTCGTGGACGGCCCGCCAGACGGCGTGGTCCGGCGGGCCGCCGTCCTGGAAGCGCAGCCGGTGGAGCAGCAGGGCGCGCAGCAGCGGGTCGCCGACGAAGTGGTCCGGGTCGGCGGGCCAGCCCTCGGAGCGCAGGGCGTCGCGCACCCGCAGTGCCACGTCGCCGTCGAGCCGGCCGCGCAGCCGGGCCGTGGCCAGCAGCCGGGCCGAGTCCTCGCCGTGCGCGGCGGCCAGCACGCTGAGCACATCGGCGCGCTGGTCCGGCAGCAGCCGTGACAGCAGTTCCCCGGCCACGCGCAGGGGCGGCCGGTCCTCGCGCAGTTCCACGGTGCTGTCCAGCAGCGCGCCGGGGACCAGCGTGCCCGGCTCCGGTGCCTCGCCCGCCGCCTGGGCCAGCAGGGCCACCCCGAGCGGCCGGCCGCCGGTCAGCCGGTGCACTCCGCGGGCCAGTCCGGCGGGGGTGCGTCCGCGCGGGTCGTGGCGGTCCAGCGCGGTGCGGACGTGCTCGGGGTCCAGCGGGGTGAGGGCGACGGCGAGGATGCCGGAGGTGACCTCGGTGGACCGGGTCCAGTGCGAGGCGTGGGCGACCTCGGGCAGCCGGTGGCGCACCGCGTGGCTCAGTCCGGCGTGGTCCTGGACGCGGGAGGAGGCGATCACCGCGATCCGGTCGCGGACCCCGGCGGCCCGCCGCCGCAGCAGCGGTTCGACGAGCCGGCGGCCGAGCGGGGTGTGGGCGTTGTCGAGCAGCAGGAGGGGCCGGCCGCGCCGGGCGCCGCGCGCCAGTCCGCCGTAGGCCTGCACCAGGTCCTCGACCAGGGCGAGGACGAGGTGGTCCTCGGCGCGGCGGCGCAGATCGCCGCCGCGTTCGAAGTCGACGGCGAGCTGCCGCAGTCCGATCCGGCCGTTGCCGCCGGCGTGCGGATAGCTTCCGTACCACTGGGCGGTGCGCCGCTGGAAGCGGTTGAAGGACTCCTCCAGGACGGTCTCGACGGTCGCCTCGGCGATCATCCCGGCCATCGGGGCGACCGCGTCGAAGGCCCCGGCGGCGAGTTTGGTCAGCACCTTGGTGACCCAGCCGGTGGCGGCGTCGCCCCGGCTGTCGACGGTGGCCAGGACCGGGCCGAGGGACTGGAGGTCGCGCTGGGCCCGGGATTCGTCCTCGCGCCGCCAGGAGACCGAGGCGACCGCGACCAGGCCGAGGCCGAGCCGGGGGAAGGGCACCGGGCGGGCGCCGTGCACCCGGGCGGTGAGCTGGGTGGCCAGTTCCGGCAGGACGGCGGTGACCGGGGTCCAGGCGGGGCCGGGGTCCAGGGGCGGGCGGACGTCCTCGCAGTCGGCCAGGGCGAGCGGGGTGATCTCCCGGTACAGGGTGCGCAGCTGCTTGAGCGCGGCGGTCTTGCCCATGCCCCGGCCGCCGGTCAGCACCACGACGGGCGGGTCGTCGCCGTGTTCGGGGGTGACCCGGCGGGCGCCGTGCGGGGTGAGGCCGGTGAGACGTGCCGCGAGCCCGTCGTCGTCGAACAGGGCCTCGCGCCCGTACAGCTCTCGCTCCACAGCACCCCCAGCACCGCTCGGCACGACGATCTGTCACACCGTCAACACCAGGATATCGGGCGGGTGTTGGAGGAGGGTCAAGATTTTCGAACGATCGGCCCCGGGGCGCGGCGGCGGGGCCGGGACGACGGGGCGGCCGGTGGGCTCAGGTGCCGGGGGCGGGCTCGCCGGGGCCGGTGCCGCCCTCGCGCCGGCGCAGCTCGTCCTCGCGGCGGCGCAGATCGGCCTCCCAGTCCTTGAGGACCGCCTCGTCCTTGGCGTTCTCGTCCTTGAGGGACTTCAGGAAGTCGGGGTTGTCGTCCGGCGCCACCCACCGCTGACGGTGGTTGCGGTGCCATTCGGACGGGGTGCGGCCGCCGGCCGGCACCTCGCGCATCTTGCCCGCGGCCAGCCACACGATCGGGCCGACGATCCAGAACAGCAGGATGATGAAGACCCAGGCGATCTTCGGCAGGTGCTTGGCCTCGTCCTCGGGGGTGTTCAGGCAGTCGATGAACGCGTAGATCGTCAGGGCGAGCGGCAGGAGATACATCAGAGCCCGGAGCATGGTGGAAAGGTCCCCCCGCGGAGAGTCGGCGGGGCGTCTCCCCGACCCGGTGACGCGCCCAGAGTAGCGGGTGACGCGGCCGGACCTTTCTTTGTGAAAAGCCGCATAGCCGTCGCCGCCGTGATAATCACCATAAGATCCGAAGTTCAGGATATCGAGCCCCATGTGATTGATTGGGCGGCGCGGTCCGCCGTCTGCGACCGCTCCGACCAGCCGTTCCCGGTCTTTCTGCCCGACGGAACCACGAGAAGGGGATCGCGTCGTGGCTGCCACGGTGACCGAGTTCCACTACGGCGCGGTGACGCCCGTCGCCGCCTATCTGATGGCCTGCCTGGGCTCCGCGCTCGGGCTGCGCTGCACCGTGCGCTCGCTGCGCCGGGGCGACCGGGGCCGGAAGAACGGCTGGCTGTCGCTGGCCGCCGTCTCGCTGGGCTGCGGCATCTGGACGATGCACTTCATCGCGATGATGGGGTTCCGCGCCGAGGGCTCGGACATCGCGTACGACACCCGGCTGACCGTGCTGAGCCTCCTCGTCGCCATCGCCGTCACCGCCGTGGGCGTCTTCCTCGTCGGCCATCTGGGCTCGCGGCCGAAGGTGCTGACCGCGGCCGGGGTGTTCACCGGCCTCGGGGTCGCGGCCATGCACTACATCGGGATGGCCGCGATGACGGTGCACGGCAGCATCGACTACGCGGCGCCGACCGTGGCGCTGTCCGTGCTGATCGCCGTGGTCGCCGCGACCGCGGCGCTGTGGGCGGCGGTCACCGTCCGCGGTCTGTGGGCCAGCCTCGGGGCCAGCCTCGTCATGGGCGTCGCCGTCACCGGCATGCACTACACCGGCATGGCCGCCGTGAGCGTCCACGTCGACCCCTCGGGCGGCACCCATGTGCAGTCCTCGGTCGACCAGATCGCCTTCCTGCTGACCATGGTCGCCGGGCCCGTCGTCATGCTCGTCGTCGCGGCGACCGTCGTGATGTTCGACCCCGATCTGGTGCTCGGCGACGACCGGGTCCCCGCCCTCGGCGCGGACGCGGTGCCCGCCGCGCGCGGTGGGTACGGGGAGCGGACGTCCACCGGCAACGGCGGTACGCACCGCTCCAGGTGACGGCGGGTCAGCCATTTCGGCCGAACAGGCTTGCGAGCTGCGCACACTCTTGACGAGTCCCTGACCATAAGCCATGGTCTAGACCTGGGACCCAGTGGGTCCCGAGGTGAGTCACGGCTGTCCTCACGCATCCGTGGCGCGCGAAGGGATCAGCGGGGCGGCGCCCCCCTCGCCACCGGCCGTACCCGTGTGCGCGTCGTGCCCGGTTCCCAGCCGGTCGCGTCGAAGCCGCAGGTGCGGGCGCTCCTGATGCTGCCGTCTCCCCGCGGCAGCCCCTTCAGCGAAGAAGGAAGTGGCATGAACAGCAAGCGCAAAATGGCCATGGCGATCGGCGTGGGCATCGCTCCCCTCCTCGCGGTGGCGCTTCCGACGGCCAACGCCAGTGCTCATGGCTACATCTCCTCACCCCCGAGCCGCCAGGCGCAGTGTGCCGCGGGCACCGTCTCCTGCGGTCAGATCAAGTACGAGCCGCAGAGCGTCGAGGGCCCCAAGGGCCTGCGGAGCTGCAGCGGCGGCAACTCCCAGTTCGCCGACCTCGACGACGACAGCAAGGGCTGGAAGGTCACCCCGGTCGGCAGCTCGACCAACTTCTCCTGGACCCTGACCGCCCGGCACGCCACCAGCACCTGGCAGTACTACGTCGGCGGCACCAAGGTCGCGGAGTTCAACGACGGCGGCCGCCAGCCCGGCGCCACGGTGACCCACAACGTGAACTTCGGGTCCATCACGGGCAAGCAGAAGGTCCTCGCCGTGTGGAACGTCGCCGACACGGCGAACGCCTTCTACGCCTGTATCGACGTGAACATCGGCGGTGGCGGCGGCAACCCCGACCCCGACCCCGACCCGGGCACCCCGGGCGACTGCACCGGCGCCGCCTGGCAGGCCGGCTCGGTCTACAACGGGGGCGACACCGTCTCCCTGAACGGCCACAACTACCGCGCCAAGTGGTGGACGCAGGGCGACGAGCCGGGCACCGGCGGAGACTGGGGCGTCTGGACCGACCTCGGCGCCTGCTGACGTCCGCGTCCCGATCCCGGCAGCACCACGCCCCGGACCGGAATCCTCCGGTCCGGGGCACGTCCCCCGGGCACGGGAGAGCCGCCCGTGCCCGGCGGACCGCCCGGCGGGGCGGGGGGAGCCCCGGAGGCCCGCGGCCGGGGGGATGACAGACTGGTCGGCATGGCTTACGACGATCTTCGATCCCTCCTCCGGGCTCTGGAGCGCGAGGGCGAGCTCAAGCGCATCAAGGCCGAGGTCGACCCGTACCTGGAGGTCGGCGAGATCGTCGACCGGGTGAACAAGGCCGGCGGGCCCGCGCTGCTCTTCGAGAACGTCAAGGGCTCCTCGATGCCCCTGGCCATGAACGTCTTCGGTACCGACAAACGCCTGCTCAAGGCGCTCGGGCTGACGTCCTACGCCGAGATCGGCGAGAAGATCGGCGGGCTGCTCAAGCCCGAGCTGCCGCACGGCTTCATCGGGGTCCGGGAGGCCTTCGGCAAGCTCGGCACGATGGTGCACGTACCGCCGAAGAAGGTGAAGTCCGAGAACGCCCCCGTCCAGGAGGTCGTGCTCACCGGCGACGACGTGGACCTGGACCGGCTGCCGGCGCTCTTCACCTGGCCCAAGGACGGCGGCTCCTTCTTCAACCTGGGGCTCACCCACACCAAGCACCCCGAGACCGGCGTGCGCAATCTGGGCCTCTACCGGCTCCAGCGCCACGACCGCCGCACCATCGGGATGCACTGGCAGATCCACAAGGACAGCCGCAACCACTACCAGGTCGCCGCCCGGCGCGGTGAGCGGCTGCCCGTCGCCATCGCCTTCGGCGCCCCGCCCGCCGTCACGTACGCCTCCACCGCCCCGCTGCCCGGGGACATCGACGAGTACCTGTTCGCCGGGTTCATCCAGGGCAAGCGGATCGAGATGGTCGACTGCAAGACCGTGCCGCTCCAGGTCCCGGCCCAGGCCGAGGTCGTCATCGAGGGCTGGCTGGAGCCCGGGAAGACGCTCCCCGAGGGCCCGTTCGGCGACCACACCGGCTTCTACACCCCGCAGGAACCGTTCCCCGCACTGACCATCGACTGCGTGACCATGCGGAAGCGGCCGCTGCTCCAGTCCATCGTGGTCGGCCGGCCCCCCACCGAGGACGGACCGCTGGGCCGGGCCACCGAGCGGTTCTTCCTGCCGCTCCTCAAGATCATCGTCCCGGACATCGTGGACTACCACCTGCCCGAGTCCGGCGGCTTCCACAACTGCGCGATCGTCTCGATCGACAAGAAGTACCCCAAGCACGCCCAGAAGGTGATGAGCGCCATCTGGGGCGCGCACATGATGTCGCTGACCAAGCTGATCGTCGTCGTGGACGCCGACTGCGACGTCCACGATCTGCACGAGGTCTCCTGGCGGGCGCTCGGCAACACCGACTACGCCCGCGACCTCACCGTCTCCGAGGGGCCGGTGGACCATCTCGACCACGCCTCCTACCAGCAGTTCTGGGGCGGCAAGGCGGGCATCGACGCGACGAGGAAGTGGCCCGAGGAGGGCTACACCCGGGACGGGGGCTGGCCGGACATGGTCGAGTCCGACCCGGACACGGCGGCGATGGTCGACCGCCGCTGGAAGGAATACGGACTGTGAGCGCCGCCGAAGCGACCCTGGGCTCCGGGCCCGCCCGACCGAACAGCAAGGTCAGGGCCTTCCTGCGGCTCGTGATGATCGAGCACTCCGTCTTCGCGCTGCCCTTCGCCTACATCGCCGCCCTGACCGCGATGTTCCTGGACGACGAGTCGATCCACTGGGGCACGCTGCTGCTCGTCACCGTCGCGATGGTCGGGCTGCGCACCTTCGCGATGGCCGCGAACCGGATCATCGACCGGGAGATCGACGCCCGCAATCCGCGGACGGCCGGGCGCGAACTGGTCACCGGCGCGGTCTCGGTGCGTTCGGCGTGGACCGGGGCGCTCGTCGCCGTCGTCGTCTTCCTCGGCGCCGCCGCCCTGCTCAACCCGCTCTGTCTGGCCCTGGCCCCGGTCGCCGTCGTGCCGATGGTGGTCTACCCGTACGGCAAGCGGTTCACGAACTACCCGCACGCGATCCTGGGCCTGGCCCAGGCCATGGGGCCGATCGGCGCCTGGCTGGCCGTCACGGGCAGCTGGTCGTGGGACGCGGTGATCCTGGGCCTGGCCGTCGGGGTGTGGATCGGCGGCTTCGACCTGATCTTCGCCTGCCAGGACGTGCAGGCCGACCGGGCGCACGGGGTCCTCTCGGTCCCGGCCCGCTTCGGGGTGCCGGCGGCGCTGTGGGGCGCGCGGGTCAGCCATGCCGTGACGACCGGCCTGCTGGTCTGGTTCGGCCTGGCCACGCACGCCGGTCTCTTCTACTGGATCGGCATGGCGATCGTCTCGGTGGCCTTCGTCTACGAGCACCGGGTGGTCCGCCCGCACGACCTGTCCCGGCTCAACCGGGCGTTCTTCCAGGTCAACGGCTTCATCGGGATCGCGCTGTTCGCCTGTGCGCTGCTCGATCTGCTGGTGCGCGGACTGGGCGTCTGAGGGCGGGGCCGCCCCGGACTCCTGGCGCGCCGCCCGTCCGGGGCGCCGGATAGGCTCGGGGCGTGGATTCCGGGAGTTCGGTGAGTGAGCGGCGGCGCGCGCCTTGGATCGTCGGGGTGTCGGGCGCTTCGGGCACCCCCTTCGCCGCGGCGGTGCTGCGCGGTCTGCTGGCCGCGGGGGAGAGCGTCGACCTGGTGGTCAGCCGGGCCTCGCGGCTGACGCTGCTGGACGAGACCGGGATCGCCTTCCGCGACGCGCACTGGCAGGACGATCTCGCCGCCTGGCTGGCGCGGGGGGCGGACGGAAAGCCGCACACCTTCGACGTGGACGTCTCCGGCGTACGCCACTGGCCGGCCGGTGACCTGGCCGCGGGCCCGTCCTCCGGCTCGTACCCGGCCAAGGGCATGCTGATCGTCCCGGCGTCCACGGCCTGTGTGGCCGGGGTGGCGCTGGGGCTCTCCAAGGACCTGTTGCAGCGCGCCGCGAGCGTGACGCTCAAGGAGCGCAGGCCGCTGGTGGTCGCGGTGCGCGAGACGCCGCTGAGCGGGGCGACGCTGAAGCAGCTGGTGGCCCTCGACGAGGCGGGCGCCGTGGTGCTCCCCGCCTCCCCGGCGTTCTACGCGGGCGCGACGCACATCCAGGACCTGGTGGACTTCGTCGCGGGGCGGGTGCTGGACGCGGCCGGTGTCGGGCACGGCCTGTACCGCCGCTGGGACGGGGAGCTCGGCGGCGCACAGCGCGACTGACCCCGGCCCCCCGGACCGACGCCCTCAACCCCCACCAAGGGCTTCTGAATTACAGGCCACAAAGCCTGCGCGCCTTAGATTCAAAATGTAGACTCGCGATACTGCTGAACAATGGAAGGCTTCAGTCATATGGACGCGGTGGACAGGCAGCTCATCCAGGCCCTCAGGGAGAACGGCAGGGCCTCGTACGCCGAGCTGGGGCGGCTCGTGGGGCTCTCCGGACCCAGCGTCACCGACCGCATCAACCGGCTGGAGTCCGCCGGTGTCATCACCGGCTACCGCGCGACCGTCGACGCGGCCTCGCTGGGCCTCGGGGTCACGGCCCTGATCGGCATCTCCCTCTCGGACGCGGCCGACCACGAGGACGTGGCGCGGCGGCTGAAGGACCTCGCGGAGATCGAGGACGCCTGGTTCATCGCGGGCGACGACTCGTACATGCTCAAGGTCCGGGTCGGTGACGTGGACGGGCTGGAGCGCACCATCCGCCGGCTCAGCGGCACCAAGGGCGTCTCGCGGACGCGTACCACGATCGTGCTCTCCACCAAGTGGGAGAACCGGGTCGGGGACCTTCCCGAAGAGGCGTAGGCGTACGGTGAGCTGAGTCCGTACCGAGAGAACGATGGAGGTGCCCTGGTGGACGCGGGACTCAAGCGCGAACTGGAGCAGAAGGTCCGAGGCGGAGAGCGGTTGTCCCGCGAGGACGGGATCGCGCTGTACGAGTCCGACGATCTGGCCTGGCTCGGCGGACTGGCGCACGAGGTGCGCACGCGCAAGAACGGTGACGTGGTCCACTTCAACGTCAACCGGCACCTCAACATGACCAATGTGTGCACGGCCTCGTGCGCGTACTGCTCCTTCCAGCGCAAGCCGGGGGAGAAGGACGCGTACACGATGCGCATCGAGGAGGCGGTGAAGCTCGCCAAGGCGATGGAGGGCGAGAACCTCACCGAGCTGCACATCGTCAACGGACTGCACCCCTCCCTGCCGTGGCGCTACTACCCGCGCTCGCTGAGCGCGCTCAAGGAGGCGCTGCCGCAGGTCTCCCTGAAGGCGTTCACGGCCACCGAGATCCACCACTTCGAGACGATCTCCGGCATGTCCGCGTCGGACATCCTGGACGAGCTGATCGAGGCGGGTCTGGAGTCGCTGACCGGCGGCGGCGCGGAGATCTTCGACTGGGAGGTCCGCCAGCACATCGTCGACCACCGCACCCACTGGGAGGACTGGTCGCGGATCCACCGGCTCGCCCACGAGAAGGGGCTCAAGACCCCGGCGACGATGCTGTACGGGCACATCGAGGAGCCCCGGCACCGCGTCGACCACGTGCTGCGGCTGCGCGAGCTCCAGGACGAGACCGGCGGTTTCCAGGTCTTCATCCCGCTGCGCTACCAGCACGACTTCGTGGACATGAAGGACGGCAAGATCCGCAACAAGCTCCAGGCGCGCACCACGATGGCGACCGGGGCCGAGGCGCTGAAGACCTTCGCGGTCTCCCGGCTGCTGTTCGACAACGTCCCGCACGTCAAGGTCTTCTGGGTGATGCACGGCGTGCAGACCGCCCAGCTGGCGCTCCAGCACGGCGCGGACGACATGGACGGTTCGGTCGTCGAGTACAAGATCACGCACGACGCGGACAACTACGGCACGCCGAACAAGCTGGGCCGCGAGGACCTGCTGGACCTGATCCGGGACGCGGGCTTCCGGCCCGTGGAGCGCAACACCCGGTACGAGATCATCCGCGAGTACCCCGGCCCGGACGCGGAGCGGCGCGAGTCGCCGCAGCCGATGCGGGTCTGAACCGGCGCGGTGTCGTGCACGAGCTCCGGCCGCCGTCGCGGCCGGAGCTTTTTCACACCCAGGGCATGTAAGGGTTAATCTTCCCCCATGGCGCTTACTTTTGAACTGGATCCCGCCTTCGACCGCCCGGTGCGGGACGGCATAGCCGCGCTCTGGGCCGATGTCACCAACGCGGGCGGCGCGGTGGGCTTCGTCCCTCCCGTGTCGGTCGAGGACGTCCGGCCCGAGCTGGTCCGGCACCTGGTCGCCATGGCCGAGGGGCGCACCCGGCTGCTGGTCGGCCGCGACGAGAGCGGCGAGATCGCCGCCACCGCCTTCCTCGCACTGAACGGCCACCGGCTGATGCGCCACTGGCTCTGGCTCTACACGGTGATGGTCCACCCCCGCCACCAGGGCCGCGGCTACGGACGCGCGCTGATGGCCGCCGCGGCGGACGCCGCGCGCACCATCGACGGCATCGAGGCGATCAGGCTCACCTGCCGCGGCGGCACCGGCACCGACCGCTTCTACGCGTCCTGCGGATACAAGGAGGTCGGCCGGGTGCCGGCCGCGATCCGGGTGGCCGAGGGCGACGACCGCGACGACGTCATCATGCTGCTCCCGCTCGGCTGACCACGTCCGGAAGGCCCTTGACGCGGCCCTCCGAACCGTTCGATTGCGGGGCATGCTTCACTGGTCGGGCAGGACTGTCGTACGTAGAGAGAGGGCCAGCCGTGTCCGCTGCCAAGCCGAGCGCAACGATCCGGTACACCGCGATGCGTCTCAGCATCTTCGTCGGCTGCTTCGTCGTCGCCGCCATCGCCGTCAACTTCGGGGTGATCCCGTCGGGTGCCGGAGGATCCAACCTCGTCTGGGTCGTCCTCCTCGCCCTGGTGCTCTCCGCGCCGCTCAGCTACGTGCTCCTGCGCAAGCAGCGCGACGAGATGTCCGAGCAGATCGTGTCCTCGGTGGACCGCGCCAAGGCCCGCCTGGAGGCCAACCGGACGCGCGAGGACAGCGTGACCCAGTAGAGCCGCGGTGAGGGCGGCGTAAGGACTTTGTAAGCTTCCTCACAGCCGCACCCTTTCTTTCCGAAACCCCAGCACCGGAGCGACCGCTCCTGTACTGGGGTTTTCGCGTATCCGGGGCCGGAACGGCGCCCTCCGTACGCAGAGAGCGCTTCCCGGGGCCAAAGAAGAGCTTTGAGGTTCTCAAAGTTCAAGTGTTAACGTGTTCGCCATGAAGACAGCTGTGCGCCTCCGATCTGCCACGGGCATCCCGCTCGTGGAGCGCCTGCATGTCGATCTCTGCCGCTGTATGTCCGCGGTCTGTTGCCGCAACGTCTGAACCGGCACCATGCAGCGGCGCCGCCCCGGCCGTCCCGGGGCGCGGGCGCCGCACCCCGTCCCCCTCCGCACCGTCCCCGTGCGTCCCGATGCGTCACATCTGGAGTGTGTCCGTGTCCGCGAACTCCGCGTCCGCCCCCGCCGGTGAGTCCACCGGCTCCGGCTTCCGTATACCCAAGGTCCCGTTCTGGGCCCAGATCGTCGCCGGTCTCGTCCTCGGCGTCCTGCTCGGCTGGCTCGCCCGCAGCCAGGACATCGACTGGCTCTACACCACGCTCGACAAGGTCGGCCACATCTTCGTCCAGCTGCTGAAGCTGGCCGTCGCGCCCCTCGTCTTCTTCGCGATCCTGGTGTCGATCACCAACCTGCGCAAGGTCAACAACGCCGCCCGGCTGGCCACCCGCACCCTGCTCTGGTTCATGATCACCTCGCTGATCGCGGTCGCCATCGGCCTCGCGATCGGCCTGATCACCAACCCGGGCTCCGGCACCGGCCTCACCCCCAAGGACGGCAAGCTCCCCGAGCACGCCGGCTCCTGGCTCGACTTCCTGACCGGCATCATCCCGGACAACGTCATCACGCCGTTCGCCGAGCTGAACGTCCTGCAGATCGTCTTCATGGCCGCCGTCGCCGGCATCGCCGCCCTGCAGCTCGGTGAGAAGGCCCAGCCGATCCTCACCCTCAGCGAGTCCGTCCTGGAGCTGCTCCAGAAGGCCCTGTGGTGGGTCATCCGCCTCGCCCCGATCGGCACCATCGGCCTCATCGGCTACGCCATCGCCGACTACGGCTGGGACCTGATCGGCAAGTACGCCACCTTCACCGCCGACGTCTACATCGGCTGCGCCCTGGTGCTGTTCGGCGTCTACCCGCTGCTGCTCGCCACCGTCGCCAAGGTCAGCCCGCTCCAGTTCTTCAAGGGCGCCTGGCCCGCCATCCAGCTGGCCTTCGTCTCCCGCTCCTCGGTCGGCACCATGCCGGTCACCCAGAAGGTCACCGAGCGCCTCGGCGTCCCGAAGGAGTACGCCTCCTTCTCCGTCCCGTTCGGCGCCACCACCAAGATGGACGGCTGCGCCGCGATCTACCCCGCGCTCGCCGCGATCTTCATCGCGCAGATCTTCGACGTGCAGCTGGGCGTCGGCGACTACATCCTGATCGCGTTCGTCTCGGTGATCGGCTCGGCCGCCACCGCCGGTCTCACCGGTGCGACGGTCATGCTGACCCTCACCCTGTCGACGCTGGGCCTCCCGCTGGAGGGCGTCGGCCTGCTGATGGCCATCGACCCCATCCTCGACATGATGCGGACCGCCACCAACGTGGCCGGCCAGGCCCTGGTCCCGGTCATCGTCTCGGCCCGCGAGAAGATCCTCGACCTGGACGCCTACAACTCGGCGTCGGCCTCCCCGGTCGACGACGAGGCGCCCGTCGAGGACGCGGCCCGGGTGCCGGTCGCCGCCTGACCCCGTCCGTACGCGTCAGGCCCCGCAGCCCGCGCAGGCCTCGCCCGTGACATGTGGGCCTCTCCTCCAGTCCGGAGGGGAGGCCCACGACGCGTTCGGGGCCGGCCTGCGGCGGCCGGCCCACTCGCGGTTGGCGAGCGTCCGGTCCCGGTAGGCGCGCGGCAGATCGGGCAGGGCCAGCAGCCGGTCGCAGGCCCGCAGCGCCTCCTCGACCTCGCCCACCCGGTAGGCCGTCACCGAGTACTCGAAGAGCAGCCCCCACCGGTACACCCACGGCTGCACGGCCAGCAGGTCCTCGGGCGGCTCCCGGTCCAGGCCCGCCCGGACGAAGGCGTGCGCCGCGTGGTGCCGGCCGAGCCCGCGCAGCCGGGAGACCAGCTCGTAGCAGGCCTCCAGCCGCTGCGGCCGGGTCTCCCAGGCCCGGGACAGCGCGTCCATCGCGGCCGGCCAGTCGTCGGCCTCGGCCCGCAGGACCCCGGCCTGCAGCAGCGAGCAGTAGACCTCCTCGGCCCAGCCGCCCATCCGCGCCCGGCGTTCGTACAGCGCCACCGCCCGCTCCCGCTCGCCGAGGTCGCGCAGCGCCTGGGCGAGGTGGAAGACGGTGCGGGTGTTGGCCGGATCGCGCTCCAGCTCGGAGCCGAGCAGCCGGGCGTCGCGTTCGGCACGGCCGTGGCGCGAGCCGCCGTCGGCGTGGTCGTGGACGACGAGCGCGTCCAGCAGCTGCTGGTCCTCGGGTTCCCCCGCGGTCAGGTGCTCCCGGGTGACGCCCTCGTACCGCCAGGCCATGTCCCCGCGCACCAGCCGTTTGATCCGGTGCTCGACGGGGCCCTCGTGGCGCAGCAGATAGGCGTCGGCGGTCAGCTCGGGCAGCGGGCCCCGGCGGTGGACCACATGGTCGGCGTCGACCAGCAGCAGATAGTCGGCGCGGGCGTGCGCCCGGCGGATGTTCAGCGTGCGGTTGTGCCCGAAGTCGGTCCAGGGGTCCTGGTGGAGTTCGCCGGGAATGCCGTCCAGCGCCCTGCGCACCAGGGCCTGGGTGCCGTCGGTCGAGCCCGTGTCCGAGATCACCCAGGTGTCCACGAGGTCCCGTACGGAGGAGAGGCAGCGTTCGACGACCCGCGCCTCGTTCCTGACGATCATGCACAGGCAGACGGTCGGTTTCACGGCGGGCACCTCTCCCCGGCGGACAACTGCTGACAACTGCGGGCACCTCGCGGGCACCGTGCGGGCGACGACCCTACGCACGGGGTACGGGGGCGCGGCGGCGGCACGCCGCGGCGGGCGGCCGCGAACAGGTCTTCGGGGAGCGGCCCCCGTAGGCTTACCGGGGAGTAGTGCGGCGGGGGCGGGAAGGAAGTCGACGTGGGTGCTGTGAGGAACAAGCGGATGCCGCGCGCCGTGCGCGAGCGGCAGATGATGGACGCCGCGGTGCAGACGTTCGGGCAGCGGGGCTACCGGGCGGCGTCGATGGACGAGATCGCGGAGCTGGCCGGGGTGTCCAAACCCCTGGTGTACCTGTACCTCCACTCCAAGGACGAGCTGTTCACCGCCTGTATCCGGCGGGAGGCCGCGGCGCTGCTCGCGGCGATCCGGGCGGGCGCCGAGCCCGGACTGTCGGCCGACCGCCAACTCTGGTCGGGGCTGCGGGCGTTCTTCACGCACACCGCGGAGAACCCGGACGGCTGGGCGGTCCTCTACCGGCAGGCGCGCACCCACGGGGAGCCGTTCGCCACCGAGGTGCACGTGATGCGCGAGGAGATCGTCGCCTTCGTGACGGGGCTGATCGGCGCCGCGGCGCGCGAGGCGCACCACGACGCCGAGCTCGCCGACCGCGATGTGGCGGGCCTGGCCCAGGCGCTGGTGGGGGCGGCCGAGGCGCTGGCCGGCTGGGCCAACGAGACCCCGGACGTCTCCGCGAAGGAGGCCGCGGCCACCCTCATGAACTTCTCCTGGGCCGGCCTGGAGAACCTGATGCACGGCCGGACGTGGCAGGTGCCGGCCGAGGAGGGCTAACCGGTCGTCGCGGTTCCCGTGAGGTGCAGCCGCTCCCCGTCCCGGCCGCCGCGCAGCTGGAAGGCGGTGCCCTCGCGGGCGTAGGTGACGGTGCCGGGCAGCAGGACGGGGGCCCGGAAGTCGGCCCGTACGGTGCGGACCGGGCCGGGGATCTCTGCCAGGCAGCGGGCCACGGTCCACATGCCGTGGGCGATGGCGCGGGGGAAGCCGAAGAGCCGGGCGGTCAGCGGGTGGAGGTGGATGGGGTTGCGGTCGCCGGAGGCGGCCCCGTAGCGCCGTCCGAGGTCGGCGGGCAGCCGCCATTCGGCGGTGGCGGGGAGCACGGGGCCGGGGGTCCGGGGCTCCTGCGGGGTGGCGTCGCGGGTCGCGTGCCGGGAGAGGTAGCCGCTGCGGGACTCCCACACCAGCTCGCCGGAGAGCCGCGCCTCGGTCACCATCGTCACCTCGGTGCCCCGCCGGTGCGGGCTCAGCTCCCGGGCGTACACGGTGAGTTCGAGCGGGTCCTCCGGCCGGAGGGGGCGGTGGGCGGTGATCTCGATCCAGGTGTGGACGAGGCCCGTGACCGGCAGCGGGAAGGCGCGGCGGGTCATCAGGCCCATGGCGAGCGGGAAGGCCAGGACGTGCGGGTACGTCACCGGCAGCGCGCCCGTCCCCGGGAAGCCGCAGAGCGCGCGGTAGGCGGCCAG
Source organism: Streptomyces sp. NPDC024555 (assembly GCF_055559335.1). Taxonomy (NCBI): domain Bacteria; kingdom Bacillati; phylum Actinomycetota; class Actinomycetes; order Kitasatosporales; family Streptomycetaceae; genus Streptomyces; species Streptomyces sp. NPDC024555. The sequence continues at coordinate 7,039 of NZ_JBVHKV010000023.1, read as the reverse complement.
CGGTCCGGGGTCGGGGGGTGCGGCGGGCAGGCGGAGGCGGTCGGCGGGGAGGGTGGCGCCGGGGCGTCCGGCCCGTTTGAAGGGGGAGGTGACGGCGCCCCGGGCGAGGGAGAGGGTCAGGCCGGGCACGGGCTCACGCTCCCAGCAGGCTCTGGCCGCAGACGCGGACGATCTGGCCGTTGACGGCGGTCGAGGCGGGCTGGGCGAACCAGGCGGTGGTCTCGGCGACGTCGACCGGGAGGCCGCCCTGGGAGAGGGAGTTCATCCGGCGGCCCGCCTCGCGGATGAAGAGCGGGACGGCCGCGGTCATCTTCGTCTCGATGAAGCCCGGGGCCACCGCGTTGACGGTGACGCCGTGCTCGGCGGCGGCGCGCGGGGCCAGGGAGCGGACCAGGCCGATGATCCCGGCCTTGCTGGCCGCGTAGTTGGTCTGGCCGTTGTTCCCGGCGATGCCCGCGATGGAGGCGGTGGCGACGATCCGGCCGCCCCGGCCGAGCGTGCCGGACTTCAGCAGGGCGTCGGTGGTGCGCAGGACGCTGTCCAGGTTGACGTCGATGACCGAGGCCCAGCGTTCGGCGGGCATGTTGGCGAGCCGCCGGTCGCGGGTGATGCCGGCGTTGTGGACGAGGATGCCGAGCCCGTCCGGGGCGGCGGCCGCGATGCGGTCGGCGGCGTCGTCGGCGGTGATGTCGAGGGGCAGCGCGGTGGCGCCGAGCCGGTCGGCGGTGCGGACCAGGTCCTCCTGGGCCTGCGGGACGTCCAGGCAGATGACCCGGGCCCCGTCGCGGGCCAGGACCGAGGCGACGGAGGCCCCGATGCCCCGGGCGGCGCCGGTGACCAGGGCGGTGCGGCCGGCGAGCGGGGCGGCCCAGTCGGCGACCTCGTCGGGGGCGGCGCCGGTGACCTCGACGACCTGGCCGCTGACGTACGCGGAGCGGGGCGAGAGCAGGAAGCGCAGGGTGGACGCGGCGGAGCCGACGGCCGCGGGGTCGACGCGCACCAGCTGGACGGTGGCGCCCCTGCCGATCTCCTTGCCCAGGGAGCGCACGAAGCCCTCCAGGGCCTGCTGGGCGGCGGCCTGGTGGTGGTCCTCCGGCGAGGGCCGCACGCCGAGGACGACGATCCGGCCGCCGGGGGCGAGCGAGCGGACGACCGGGTGGAGGGCGGCGTGCACCGCGCCGAGCCCGGCGGCGGTGTCGACGGCGGTCGCGTCGAGCACCAGCGCGGCGGGCCGTTCCGCGCGGGCGTCGACGTCCAGGCCGGTGGCGGCGAGGATCGCGGCCAGCTCCTCCGTGACGGCGGAGTCCCCGGCGGTGAGGTGGCGGACCGGGCCGGTCAGCGTCGGCGTCTCCAGGGTCCAGCGCCGCAGCCGGGCGGGCTGCGGGAGACCGAGCTTCCGGGTGAGGAACCCGCCGGGTGCCGTGCCGGTCAGGTGCAGATAGCGGTCGGCCATTGTCCAGACTCCCTGCTCGGTCGTAGATTTACTCCGGAGTAAGGTTACTCAAGAGTCAGGAGCTGGTCGAGATGAGTTGGTCGAGATGATTCCCCTCGCACTCCCGCGGCCCCGCCGGGTCGCGGTCATCGGGGGCAGCCGCATTCCCTTCGCCCGCTCCGACGGGCCCTACGCGCAGGCCTCCAACCAGCAGATGCTGACCGCCGCGCTCGACGGTCTGGTGGAGCGGTTCGGTCTCCAGGGGGAACGCCTCGGCGAGTTCGCGGCGGGCGCGGTCCTCAAGCACAGCCGGGACTTCAACCTGGCCCGGGAGACGGTGCTCGGCTCGCGCCTCGACCCGCGCACCCCCGCCTACGACGTCCAGCAGGCCTGCGGCACCGGCCTCCAGGCGGTGATCGCCGCCGCGAACAAGATCATGCTCGGGGCGATCGACTCCGCGATCGCCGGCGGCACGGACACCACGAGCGACGCCCCGCTCGGCGTCAACGACGATCTGCGCCGGCTGCTGCTGTCCGCCCGGCGCGCGAAGTCGGCGGGTGCCCGCGCCAAGGCCCTCACGGGCGTACGGCCCCGCCACCTCGTCCCGGACATCCCGCGCAACGCCGAACCCCGCACCGGTCTCTCGATGGGCGAGCACGCCGCCGTCACCGCCCGGCAGTGGGACATCGGCCGCGCCGAGCAGGACCTCCTCGCCGCCACCAGCCACCAGCGGCTCGCCGCCGCCTACGACCGGGGCTTCCTGGACGACCTCGTCGTCCCGTACCTGGGCCTGGAGCGCGACCAGAACCTGCGCCCCGGCTCCACCGTGGAGAAACTCGCCACCCTGAAGCCGGTGTTCGGTGCGGACCACCCGGACGCGACGATGACCGCGGGCAATTCGACGCCCCTCACGGACGGTGCCGCGACCGTCCTCCTGGCGAGCGAGGAGTGGGCCGAGGCGCACGGTCTGGAACCGCAGGCCTATCTCTCGCTGTACGAGACGGCGGCCGTCGACTACGTGAACGGCGAGGACGGACTGCTGATGGCGCCCGCGTACGCCGTGCCCCGGCTGCTGGAGCGGGCCGGGCTCTCCCTCGACGACTTCGACCTCGTCGAGGTGCACGAGGCGTTCGCCTCCCAGGTGCTCGCCACCCTCGCGGCCTGGGAGAAGCAGGGGCTCGGCCCCGTCGACCGGGACCGGCTCAACGTGGCGGGGTCCTCCCTGGCCACCGGTCACCCCTTCGCCGCGACGGGCGCCCGGATCGTCGCCACCCTGGCCAAGCTGCTCGCCGAGCGGGACGCTCCGGGCCGGGGGCTGATCTCCGTCTGCGCCGCGGGCGGCCAGGGGGTCACGGCCGTCCTCGAACGCGTCTGATCCGTACGACCGTACGACCGCTGTCCGTGGTCCGGCGGGGCAGGCCCGCTTCGCCGGACGGTCCGGTCCGGGGGCCTTCCGCTCCCCGGCCGGACGGTTCGGTCCGGCCGGGGGCCTGCCTCCCGCGCCGGACGGCTCGGCCGTGTCCATGAGCCCCGCCCGGCCTCCGGGCATCCGCCCGGGGCTCCCGGACACGCCCAGGTGCACTGCCCGATCCCATCCCGAGGAGCCGCACGTGTCCACGCCACCCGCACCACCCACCACGCCCGCCCTGGTCGAACCGGAGAGGACCAGGGACGCCGACGGCACCGTCCGGCAGGTCTCCGTACCGGCGCTGGCGCCGCCCGTCCTGCGTGGATCGCTCGCCGAGATCCCCTTCGACAACGCCCGTGAGGCTCCCCAGGAGGCCGTCCTCAGCCGCAAGGGGGCGGACGGGCAGTGGCGGGACGTGACGGCCGCCGCGTTCGCCGCGGAGGTGCGGGCGGTGGCCAAGGGGCTGATCGCGGAGGGGCTGCGCGGCGGCGACCGGATCGCCATCATGGCCCGCACCACCTACGAGTGGACTTTGCTGGACTTCGCGTCCTGGGCCGCCGGACTGGTCACCGTGCCCGTCTACCCGACCTCCTCCGCCTTCCAGGCCCGCTGGATCCTCCAGGACTCCGGGGCCGTCGCCTGCGCGGTCGAGACCGCCGAACAGGGCCGTCTCATCAGCCAGGAGCGCAAGCAGCTCGCGGGCCTGGCCCACCTCTGGCAGTTCGACACCGGGGTGCTGGACCGGCTGAAGAAGGCCGGCGAGAACGTCCCGGACGACGCCGTGGACGCCCGTCGCGCCACCCTGGAACCGGACACCCCGGCCACGCTCATCTACACCTCCGGCACCACCGGCCGCCCCAAGGGCTGCGTCCTGACCCACGGCAACTTCTACGCCGAGGTCGACAACGCCATCGAACTGCTCCACCCGGTCTTCAAGTCCGTCAGCAAGTACCCCGCGTCCACCCTGCTGTTCCTGCCGCTGTCGCACGTCTTCGGCCGGATGGTCGCCATCGGCTGTCTGCGCGCCCGGGTCCGGCTCGGCCACGCGCCCTCCATCAAGACGGAGGACCTGCTCGACGACCTCGCGGGCTTCCGCCCGTCGTTCCTGCTGGCGATCCCGTACGTCCTGGAGAAGGTCTACAACACTGGCCGGGCCACCGCCGAGAAGATGGGCCGCGCCTCCTCCTTCGACCGGGCGGCCCGCATCGCCCAGCGGTACGGCGAGGCCGTCGAGGCCGCCCAGCACGGCACGGGCCCCGGCCCCGGCCTCGGACTCCGGGCCGCCCGCGCGCTCTACGACCCGCTGGTCTACCGCCGGATCCGGGCCGCGCTCGGCGGCCATCTGCGCTACGCGATCTGCGGCGGCTCCCCACTGGGCCGCCGGCTCGCCTCCTTCTACGCGGGCGCCGGCGTCGAGATCTTCGAGGGCTACGGCCTCACCGAGACCACCGCCGCCGCCACCGTCACCCCGCCGCTCCGCCCCCGCCTGGGCACCGTCGGCTGGCCGCTGCCCGGCACCGCCGTACGCATCGCCCCGGACGGCGAGGTCCTGCTCAGTGGCGGCCAGGTGTTCAGCGGCTACTGGGACGCGGAGCGCGGCGAGGCCGTGTCCGTCCTCAACGACGGCTGGTTCGCCACCGGCGACATCGGGCAGCTCGACGAGGACGGCTACCTCACGATCACCGGCCGCAAGAAGGACATCATCATCACCTCGGGCGGCAAGAACGTCACCCCCGCCCCCCTGGAGGACTGGCTGCGCGCCCACCCCCTGGTCAGCCAGTGCATGGTCGTCGGCGACAACCGCTCGTTCATCACCGCCCTGATCACCCTGGAGCCCGACGGCCTCGCCCACTGGCGGCAGATGACGAAGAAACAACACGTCCCGGTACGCGAACTCGTCCACGACGACGACCTGCGCACCGCCCTCCAGCGCGCCGTGGACGAGGCCAACCGCCTCGTCTCCCGCGCCGAGTCCATCCGCAAGTTCGCCGTCCTCCCGGTCGACTTCACGGAGGAGAACGGCCATCTGACCCCGTCCCTCAAGCTGAAACGGGACGCCGTCGCACGGGACTTCGCGGAGGAGATCGAGGAGCTGTACCGGAAGTAGGCGGGGCAGGGCGGGGAGGGAAGGGGCGGGGAGGGCTCAGGCGCGGGACGGGGCGTCCGGGTCCTCCGCCTCCGGGTCCTCCGGTTCCGGGCCGTCCGGGGCGGGGCCGCTGTGGAGGACGGCTCGGGCCTGTTCGGCGGCGCGGGCTATGGCCTCGGAGACGTAGTCGAGGAAGCGGGCCATGCTTTCGAGGCGGACGCCGGCCGGGGTGTCCGCGCCGAGGACGGGGACGCCCTGGCGGGCGGTGTCGACGAGCTGGGCGGTGGAGCGGGCGCTGGCCATCATCGACTGGTACATGATGTCGTCGTCGACGGTGTACCGCTCGCGGCGGCGCTCGTCGCGTTGACGGCCGATCATGTCCTGGCTCTCCAGGTACGAGATGGCCTTGGAGACGGACGCCGGGCTGACCTGGAGCCGCTGGGCGAGTTCGGCGGCGGTGAGGCTGCCGGTGTCGGTGACGTAGAGGCAGGCCAGCACCCGGGACGTCATCAGCGGTGCGCCCGAGGCCAGCAGGACGGTGGTCAGGACCTCCTCGAAGGCGCGGACCGCCTCGGCGTCGCGCCCGTAGGGCTGCGGAGGGGTGTGCGCGGCGCGCGGCTCGGGCTTCTTCCGGCGGTGGGCGCGGTGTTCGGTGGCGCGGTGGGCCACTTCGGCGCGGTAGGCGGTGGGGCCGCCGTTGCGCATGACCTCGCGGGTGACCGTCGAGGTGGGGCGGTCCAGACGCCGGGCGATCTCGGCGTAGGCGAGGCCGTCGGCCAGCCCCAGGGCGATCTGCCGGCGTTCCTGCTGGGTGAGTCTGCCTCCCGGCATCGCGGCCTCCTCGGTGCTCCGGGCGCGCGACCCGGTGGCCGCGACGGGCCGACTATAGCGTTCGGTCTCAACTCATTGCAACGAATGCCGATATGAGGCGTTGCGTTATGCGCGAGGTCATTGCATCAAATTCCCTGTCTCTACGTGCAGTTACTGTCTTCTGGTGCAACAAAGTCGTTGCCGGATCAGTGAACGCAACGTAGCTTTTCCTCTGTCGGAAAGCGCGGGCCATCGGGGCCCGGAGCACCGGCAGGTTCCACAGGAGAAGGAGAAAGCCATGCAGAAGTTCGACACCCCCGCCGCCGTCCGCACCGTTCTCGACATCCCCGCCGGACGCATCAGCCTCATCGCCGCCGACCGCGCGGACACCACGGTCGAGGTCCGCCCGGCCGACGCCTCCAGGAAGCGCGACGTCCGCACCGCCGAGCGGGCCGAGGTCCGTTACGCCGACGGCGTCCTGCACGTCCGGATCGCCGCGGAGACCGGGAACCGCCTGATCGGCGACGGCAGCGGTTCGGTCGAGGTCACCGTCCAGCTCCCCTCCGGTTCGCACGTCGAGGCCACCGCGGCCGCCGCCGAGTTCCGGGGCGTGGGCCGGCTCGGGGACGTCGCCTTCGACGGCGGACTCGGCAGCGTCAAGCTGGACGAGGCGGCGAGCGCCCGCCTCTCGGCCCACGACGCGACCGTCACCGTCGGCCGCCTCACCGGGGACGCCGACATCCGCACCCAGCGCGGCGCCATCACCGTCACCGAGGCCACCCGGGGCGCGCTCGACCTGAGCACCCAGCTCGGCGACATCACCGTCCAGGCGGCCCGGGGCGTCTCCGCCTCGCTGGACGCCGGCACCGGACACGGCCGGATCGACAACGCCCTGCGCAACGCCGACGCCACCCCCGCCCTGACCGTCCGGGCGACCACCTCCCAGGGCGACATCACCGCCCGCAGCCTCTGAGCCCGGACCACACCTCCATGAACGCGAAGGAGCATCCGCCCATGACGAACACCGCCATCGCCGCGCACGACCTGCGCAAGTCCTACGGCGACAAGACCGTCCTCGACGGCATCGACCTGACGGTCCCCGAAGGCACGGTCTTCGCGTTGCTGGGTCCGAACGGTGCGGGCAAGACGACCGCCGTGAAGATCCTCTCGACCCTGGTGAGGCCGGACCCCGGATCCGGACCCGTCCGCGTCGGCGGGCACGACCTGGCCACCGACCCCCAGGCCGCCCGCGCCACCATCGGCGTCACCGGACAGTTCTCCGCCGTCGACGGACTGATCACCG
>NZ_JBVHKV010000022.1:0-140153 GCF_055559335.1 Streptomyces sp. NPDC024555 | reverse complement strand
AAGCCGCAGGTCCACACGTGGACGTTCCCGGACGGCAAGGTTCTGATCGTGCTGTCGGAGGGTCGTCTGCTGAATCTGGGCAACGCGACGGGGCATCCGTCGTTCGTGATGTCGAACTCGTTCGCGGACCAGACGCTGGCCCAGATCGAGCTGTTCACCAAGCCCGGTGACTACCCGACCGATGTGTATGTGCTGCCCAAGCACCTGGACGAGAAGGTCGCCCGGCTCCATCTGGCCTCGCTCGGTGTCCGGCTCACGACGCTCCGCCCGGAGCAGGCCGCCTACATCGGTGTCGAGGTCGACGGCCCGTACAAGCCCGACCACTACCGCTACTGAGCCACCGCTCCCGAGCGCGCACCGGCCGGCAGAGCCTCGAACACCGGGGCGAGCCGGCCGGTGGCGTCCGTCAGGGCCTTCAGCGCGTCGCCGATCCGCCACTGCTCCCGGTCGCGCGGACCGACCGCGTTGGACACGGCCCGCAGCTCCACCACCGGGCAGCCCACCGCCGCGGCGGCCTCGGCCACGCCGAAGCCCTCCATCGCCTCCGCCAGCGCGTCCGGATGACGGTCCCGCAGCGCGGTGGCGCGCGCGGCCGTACCGGTCACGGTGGACACGGTGAGGACCGCACCCGTCCGCGCCCCCGTCGCCTCGGCGACCCGGGCCACGAGCGCGGTGTCCGGCCGGTGCTCGACGGTGCCGAAGCCCAGCCCGGTCACCGGGACGAAGCCCTCGGCCGTCTCGGCGCCCAGGTCGGCCGCGACGATGCGGCTCGCCACGACGAGCGAGCACAGCGGCGCCCCGGGCTGGAAGCCCCCGCCGATCCCGGTGCTGACGACCAGTCCGTAACCGGCCCCCCGCTGCGCGGCGGCGGCCAGGACGGCCGCGGTGGTGGCCGCCGCGGCGGCGGGCCCCACACCGGCGGCCAGCACGTCCACACCGACGCCGCCCGCGGTCACCCGGTGCAGGGTGCGGGCGGCGGCCGGGGCGTGCGCGGGCGCGGCGGAGGTCTCGCGGAGGGCACCGGCCACCGCGTCCTGTTCCGCGGCGACCGCCGTGACGACGAGGACCCGCGCGGCGGCGCCCTCGTCGGGGCGGCCGGGCGGGTCCGGCAGGGAGGTCATCGCGTCACCGTTCAGTGGGTGTGCTGGCCGCCGCTGATGACGGCGACGAAGGCCATCTTCAGGTACGTGTCGCCGCGACGGCGTGACAGCAGCGCGAACGAGCCGGCCAGCGCGAGCAGTTCGAGGTCGTCCCAGGTCCCGGTGACGTCGATCCGTACGGACTTGCCGTCGGACTTCGCCAGCGAGAAGTCGATCGTGTCGGGACCCCGGACGAGCGTCGCCCGGTAGTGGCCCTTGCCCGGCGGGGACATCCGCCACTCGACCGGTGCGCCGCCCCCGGGCACGAAGGCGCCCCCGCCGTCCAGGCACAGGATCGCGGGGTCGGCGGCCGTGACCCGGGTCCGCCGGCGTCCGGTGGCCGCGATCGGCAGAGCACGGCCACCGACGGTGACCGTGCCCGTGCGCATCCCGCGGTCGAACTTCAGCGTTCCCGTGGGCTTGCCGAGGCCGTCGACGACGAACGCGCCGCCCTTCTTGCGCAGGCGCAGTTCCGTCTTCGCCATGCCTCAGTCCTTTCGCGCGGTCCGGGCGAACCCGGGGATGAGCACGAGGGCGACGACCACGTGCATGGCCAGCAGCGTGATCTTGGAGCCGCCGCCCTCGCCGCTGCCGGCCGGGCCGAGCAGCGAGAGCACGAAGATGACCGACGAGATGATCGTCCAGCGGCTGCGGGCGGACGCCGGCTTGCGGTCGAGGAGCGCGGCCACGCCCCAGGCGGCGAAGCCCACGACGAGCGTCACGATGATGACCATGGGCAGGCCGATCTCCTGGACGTCACCGCCCGAGGCCTTCGCCCTGATGCCGTTGTCGAGGGCGGCGTGCCCGATGAGCCAGACGATGACGGTCGCCACGGTCGCGGCCAGGGGATAGAGGAGTCGTCCCCGGGCCAGCTGCCGGGTGGGGGAGGCGGTCGCTGTGTTCGACATGCGTCTTCATCCTTACGCCGATGCGCGTGTCCCGGTCCGAGGGCGGACCTTTGCGAAAGTTCACGGTACGGGCAAGCGGGGACCCCGGTGCAGGCGCTGGATCGTATCTGTAGGGATTCTCTTAGCGGTCGTTCCACCAGCATGGAGCTGCGCTGCCCGGGGCTGTTGTGTTCGCGGGGCCAGCAGACCGTATCCATGCCGGACTCGACGCTGAGGAGACGCACGGGTGGACGCAGGATTCAAACGCGAGATCGAACAGAAGGTCGCCGCCGGCGAGCGCCTCAGCCGGGAGGACGGCATCGCACTGTACGCGTGCGACGACCTGGCCTGGCTCGGAGGACTCGCCCACCAGGTACGGACGCGGAAGAACGGCAACGTCGTCCACTTCAACATCAACCGCCACCTCAACATGACCAACGTGTGCACGGCCTCGTGCGCGTACTGCTCGTTCCAGCGCAAGCCGGGCGAGATGGACGCGTACACCATGCGCATCGAGGAGGCCGTCAAGCTGGCCAAGGCGATGGAGTCGGAGCAGCTCACCGAGCTGCACCTGGTCAACGGCCTCCACCCGACGCTGCCCTGGCGCTACTACCCGCGCTCCATCCGGGCCCTGAAGGAGGCGCTGCCGTCGAACGTGGCGATCAAGTCCTTCACCGCCACCGAGATCCACCACTTCGAGACCATCTCCGGCCTCCCCGCAAGCGAGATCCTCGACGAGCTGATCGACGCGGGCATGGAGTCCCTGACCGGCGGCGGCGCGGAGATCTTCGACTGGGAGATCCGGCAGCACATCGTCGACCACAAGACCCACTGGGAGGACTGGTCGCGCATCCACCGCCTCGCCCACGAGAAGGGCGTCAAGACGCCCTGCACCATGCTCTACGGGCACATCGAGGAGCCCCGCCACCGCGTCGACCACGTGCTGCGGCTGCGCGAGCTCCAGGACGAGACCGGCGGCTTCCAGGTCTTCATCCCGCTGCGCTACCAGCACGACTTCCATGACTCCATGGACGGCAAGGAGCGCAACCGGCTGATGGCCAGGACCAAGATGGCCACCCCCGCGGAGTCCCTGAAGACCTTCGCCGTCTCCCGGCTGCTCTTCGACAACGTGCCGCACGTCAAGGTCTTCTGGGTCATGCACGGCCTCCAGACCGCGCAGCTCGCCCTCAACCACGGCGCCGACGACATCGACGGCTCCGTCGTCGAGTACAAGATCACCCACGACGCGGACAACTACGGCACCCCGGACAAGATGTCCCGCGAGAGCCTGCTGGACCTGATCCGCGACGCCGGGTTCCAGCCCGTGGAGCGCAACACCCTCTACCAGATCGTCCGCGAGTACGAGGGCCCGGATCCGGAGATCCGCGAGACCCCCCAGCCCATGCGGGTCTGACCCATGACCACCATCACGACAAGTATCGGCAGGTGTGCGCGATGACCGTACGGGACGAGGACCTCACGGGTGATGCCCTGGAGGTCTGGATCGACCAGGACCTCTGCACGGGCGACGGGATCTGCTGCCAGTACGCGCCCGACGTCTTCGAGCTCGACATCGACGGGCTCGCCTATGTCAGGAACGCCGAGGGAGACCTCCAGCAGGACGCCGGTGCCACGGTCATCGTGCCCACCATCGCCCTGCGCGACGTCACCGACTCGGTGAAGGAGTGCCCGGGGGAGTGCATCCACGTGCGCCGGGTCAGCGACGGCGTCGAGGTCCTCGGACCGGACTCGGCGGACGCCTGATGACGACCGTCGCCGGCCCGGCCCGGCCCGCCTCCCCGGCCGGCCTCGGCCGGCCGCGCGTCGGCCACATCGACTTCCTCAACTGCCTGCCCCTGTTCTGGGGACTGGCCCGTACGGGAAGCCTGCTCGACCTCGATCTGCACCGCGACTCGCCGGAGCGGCTGAGCGACGCCCTGGTCGCCGGTGAGCTGGACATCAGCCCCATCAGCGTCATGGAGTACCTGCGCCACGCCGACGACCTGGTCGTCCTGCCCGATATCGCGGTCGGCGCGGACGGGCCGGTGATGTCCTGTCTGCTGCTGAGCAAGGTGCCGCTGGAGGAGCTGGACGGCGTCCCGCTCGCCTGCACCACGGCCAGCCGCACCACCGTCCGCCTGGCGGAACTGCTGCTCACCGAGTCGGTCGGCGTCCGCCCCGCCTACTTCGACTGCCCGCCGGACCTGCCCACCATGATGGCCGGGGCCCCGGCCGCCGTGATCATCGGCGACGCCGCGCTGCGCGCCTCCCTCCTCCAGGCCGACACCTTCGGCTTCCAGGTCCACGACCTGGCCGAGATGTGGCGCGAGTGGACCGGGCTGCCGTTCGTCTTCGCGGTCTTCGCCGCCCGGCGCGCCTTCGTGGAGGAGCACCCCGAACTGGTCCGCGAGGTGCACTCCGGATTCCTGCGCTCGCGCGAACTCTTCCTCGACGAGATCGAGGCGGTCTGCCACAAGGCGGCCCGCTGGGCGGAGTTCGACTTCGAGACCCTCAAGCGCTACTACCTGTCCGCGCTCGACTTCGACCTGGGGGAGCGGCAGCTCGCCGGACTCCGCGAGTTCGCCCGCCGGGTCGGCGGAGCCGAGGCCGGCTTCGCGCCCGATCTGAGCATCCGTCTGCTGGAGACCGGGCGCACCCGATAACGCGCTCGCCGACCCATCCGAAACAGAAAGGTGGCCCGATGGCCATCCCGACCAGTCATCTCACCGCTGCTCTGGACCGCGCCGCCACCGGAGGCCGCCTCACGCCCGACGAGGCACTGGAGCTCTACCGCCACGCCCCGCTCCACCTGCTCGGCCAGGCCGCCGACGCGGCGCGCCGCCGCCGCTACGCGGGCCGCGAGAACCTGGCGACGTACATCATCGAGCGGAACATCAACTACACCAACGTCTGTGTGACCGCGTGCAAGTTCTGCGCGTTCTACGCGGCGCCCAAGGACACCGACAAGGGCTGGTCCCGGGACCTGGACGACATCCTGCGCCGCTGCGCGGAGACCGTCGAGCTGGGCGGCACCCAGATCATGTTCCAGGGCGGGCACCACCCGGACTACGGCGTCGAGTACTACGAGACCATGTTCTCCGCCATCAAGGAGCGCTTCCCCGAGCTGGTGATCCACTCGCTGGGCGCCTCCGAGGTGGCCCACATGGCGAAGGTCTCCGGAGTCCCGGTCGAGGAGGCCATCGTCCGCATCCGCGACGCCGGCCTCGACTCCTTCGCGGGCGCCGGCGCGGAACTGCTGCCGGCCCGGCCGCGTACCGCCATCGCCCCGCTCAAGGAGTCCGGCGAGCGCTGGCTGGAGATCATGGAGACCGCGCACGGCCTCGGCCTGGAATCCACCACCACCATGCTCATGGGCACCGGCGAGACCAACGCCGAGCGCATCGAGCACCTGCGGATGATCCGCGACGTCCAGGACCGCACCGGCGGCTTCCGCGCCTTCATCCCGTACACCTACCAGCCCGAGAACAACAAGCTGCGCGGCCGCACCCAGGCGACCTCGCTGGAGTACCTGCGCGTCATCGCCGTCGCCCGCCTCTTCCTCGACAACGTCGCCCACATCCAGGGCTCCTGGCTCACCACGGGCAAGGAGATGGGCCAGATGACCCTGCACTACGGCGCCGACGACCTCGGCTCCGTGATGCTGGAGGAGAACGTCGTCTCCTCCGCCGGGGCCAAGCACCGCTCCAACCTCCCCGAGCTGCTCCAGCTGATCCGCGGCGCCGACCGCGTGCCGGCGCAGCGCGCCACCACGTACGAGATCCTCCGGGTGCACGACGACCCGTCGGCCGATCCGTCGGCCGACGAGCGCGTCGTCTCCCACATCTCCTCGATCGTGGATTCCGGCGACGGCGTCCGCCGCCGCTCACTGAAGGTCCTGCCGGTCAGCTGAGGGAGACGGATCGACGTGAAGGTATTTGTCACAGGCGGAGCCGGATTCATCGGCTCGCAGTACGTGCGGGCCATGCTCGCCGGTGAGTACGCCGGATACGAGGACGCCGAAGTCACCGTGTTCGACCTGCTCACCTACGCCGGCAACACCGCCAACCTGCCCATCGGCCACGAACGGCTGACGTTCGTCCAGGGCGACATCCGCGACGCGGCCGCCCTGGACGCGGTCCTGCCCGGCCACGACGTGGTCGTCCACTTCGCCGCAGAGTCCCATGTGGACCGCTCGGTCGCCGGCGCCGTCCCGTTCGCCTCCACGAACGTGGTCGGCACCCAGCAGATCCTGGACAGCTGCGCCCGCCACGACGTGGCGACCGTCCTCTGCGTCTCCACCGACGAGGTGTACGGCTCCATCGAGCTCGGCTCCTGGGACGAGCGGGAACCGCTCCAGCCCAACTCGCCCTACGCCGCCTCCAAGGCCGGCAGCGACCTGGCCGCCCTCGCCTACCGGCGCACCCACGGCCTCGACATCCGGCTCACCCGCTGCTCGAACAACTACGGCCCCTACCAGAACGCCGAAAAGCTCATCCCCCTCTTCATCACCCGCCTCCTGCGCGGCAAGCCCGTCCCCCTCTACGGCGACGGACGCAACGTACGCGAATGGCTCCACGTCGCCGACCACTGCACCGCCATCCAGCTGGTCCTCACCGACGGGGCGCCCGGCGAGGTCTACAACATCGGCAGCGGCGTCGAGGTCACCAACATCTCCATCGCCCGCCGCCTCGTCGAACTCTGCGGCGCCGACCCCTCCATGATCCAGCAGGTCGCCGACCGCAAGGGCCACGACCTGCGCTACTCCCTCGACTTCAGCAAGATCACGAAGCTCGGGTTCACCCCGTCCATCGAATTCACCACCGGTCTGGAAAGCACGGTCCGCTGGTACCAGGACCACCCGGAGTGGTGGCCCGCCGAGACCGCCTGACGGAGTCTCGGACAGGGGCGCGACAGCCGCCGGACCGAAGGGGTCCGGCGGCTGTGGCGTGTGCGGGGGCGGGTCGGCTCGGGCCGCTCGGGGGTGCTTGCTAGATCGCGGCGGTCACCAGGAGCGTGCCGAGCGCGGCCGGGTCCGGGTTCGTCAGCACCTCGGCCCGTACGGACGAGAAGCCGTGCCGCTTGAGGGTGTCAGCCCACTGCTCCGCTGTGTACTGCCAGCGCCAGACCGTCAGCTCGGCCTCGCGGCCCTCCAGCCACTTTCCGCCCATCTCCTGGGCCCCGTACTGCCCGACGACCGGTTCGCGGTGGGAGAAGCCGAACACCCCGCCCGGCGTGAGGCGGGACGCCACCCGGGGGAACAGCTCCTCGGGGTCGGTGAACCAGACGGCTCCCCACGTCGAGTAGATCGTGTCGAACCGCGGACCGTCTGCGTCGAGGAAGGCGCACGCCTCGGCGTGCACGAACGTGAGCCGCCTCTCGCCTTTCCAGAAGCGGCGCGCCCGCTCGACCTGGACGGCGGAGAAGTCGACGGCGGTCACCTCGACCCCGGTGCGGGCGAGGAAGGCGGCGTTCTCGCCCTCCGCAGGCCCCAGATCCAGGGCGGTGGCCGGGTCGCCGAGGAGTTCGGCCCCGGGTCCGCCCTCGGCGAGGCCGGTCCAGTCGAAAGCCCCGGCCGCAGGCTGGGGCTGGTCGCCCTCCCCCCGGTAGGGCTTGTACTTGTCCCAGTACTCGGCCGGGGTGGTCGGGGCGGCGCTGAGCATCAAGAAGTCCTCCGGGAGACGTGCCGGGCGATGGAGCCCGCCAAGTTACTCGTGTCTTCGCGCGTGTCGTGGGCGAGTCTGAGTGTGCCGCCCGAACGGGGAGCCCGGGGGCGCCGCAGCGCCCCCGGGCCCGGTGCCGGCTTACCGGCTAATGGCAGTTGGAGCCCGGGGAGCACGGACCACACTTGGAGTAGTCCGCCTCCCACAGCTTCCAGTCCACCTCGAAGCCGTTGTCGGCGATGATCTGCGCGGTCCGTTCGACCGAGCCGTCGTACTTGAACGCGATCTCCGGGATGTGCTCCAGGAACTTTCCGTCGAAGTGCTCGTGGCTGAAGTCCCGGTAGTTGCGGGTGTCGAGGATGAAGACGTGGACGGCGATGTCGACGATCCGGCCACAGCACATCTCCAGGCCCTCGCCCCACCTCTCCATCGCGGTGATCAGGTACGAAACCGCCGCGTGGAACAGGCGGGTCGCCGTCACCTCGTCGAAGGGGTAGTCCCGCATGAGCAGAGCGATCTCGCGGTCCCATATCTCCGGCTTGACGTAGGCGCGGGGGTCTCGGAACTCGGGGGCCTCGGCGGCCTCCGGTTCGATAGCCAGCAGGGTCATGTCGTGCTCCTCTCGATTGACGTTTCGAGTGGTGCAGTGCGGGGTGGGCCCGGATAGTGCGGAGAACGGGGGATCCCCTCCGGGCCCGCCCCTGATCGCCGGTCACCTGTCCTTGTGGCGGACCGGCGAACTCATGGGGGCGGGTGTCAGCCCATGCCCGGCTCGCCGAGTGGCGGCCACGAGTAGCGGACGGCCGTGCCGTGGTCCTGGAGCCACTTGATCTCGTGGGCCCGCAGCTCGTGCGTCTGGTCGGTGGAGATCACGGCCGGCCACCGGACGATGACGGTGGCAACCTGGCCGGTCTCGGCGAGTTCACGGACGCGCTGCCAGCCGTCGCGCTGCTGCGGGTCCGGCTCGCCGAACGGGTCGGTGACGGTCTCGACGAGTGTCAGGCCGTGGCGGTCGGCGAACAGGGTGCCTTCGCTCTCGGCACGCTCGGTGGCGAGGTTCGGCTGCAGCCGTCCGTCTCGCTCTACGCACATGTACAGCACCGCGGCCTCGACGGCGTCGGGCGGCCGAAGCCGCCTCTGTGGTGCGGTCCAGCCGTCGCCCCCGCCCTCGGGGGTCAGTTGGAAGGCGGCGGTGTCGGTGTCCTCGGGTAACGCGGTGACTACGCCGACCCGGCCGAAGCCGGTGTCGTGCACGAGGTCGCCGCGCTGTGGCCGCCAGGTCGTCACGGTGTTGTGGTCAGTCCCGTCCATGCCTCAGAAGCTAGGGCCATGGCGCAGGACGGATATGAATCAGGAGAATAGGTCGTGGTCATCAAGGTGGAATCGGCTCGACATCCCTCGCAACTGCTGCCGGGTGGCAGCTCGTTCGGCATACACGATCCGTCGCAGGGTGGCCCGCGCTATCGGGTGGTTGCGCACGAGTTGCGGCGCCAGGGACTCGGCGGTGCGCAGTTCGTCCAGGGCGCGGTGCCGGTCGCCGTCCCACAGGTATGCGCGTGCGAGGTCCATGCGGTGGTGGCCCTGGCGGGAGCTGGGCAGGTTCTCGATCTGCCCGGGGTCGGCCTGGTGGTTCAGGGCCAGGGCGCGGCGTTGGTCGCTCATCTCCAGGGCGACGTTGATGCCGTGGATGGTGACGTTGCCGGAGGAGAAGGTGAGGGAGTGCCGGTCGTCGAACGGCCGTCCTCCGGCCTGGTCGGCGCGGTCGGCGGCCTGGCGGGCCAGGCCGATGCGGTGCTCGGTCTCGGCCCGGTTCCCCGCCCGTGCGGCGGACACGGCGGCCCGCAGCTGGATCGAGCCCCAGGCCCGCAGTGCGCGAGGTTCACCGCGTTCGTACTCGGCCTCGATCCCGGCCAGGGCCTTGTCGGCAAGGGCGAGGGCGTCGGCCCAGTCGGCGGTGGCCCACATGTCCCAGACGCGCATCCAGTCGGCGACGGCCGGGAGGACGGGGTCGCCGGAGAGGCGGGAGGCCCAGGCAGCTCGCTCGCACGCGGTGGCGACCAGCTCGGGGTGGCCGAGGGCGTGAGCGGAGGTGTGGGCGAATTTGCAGCACACGGCGTAGATGCCGAACGCTTCTTCCTGCTCGTGCCCGCGTGACCGGTCAGCCAGGGCGTGAGCCTCGCGCAGAAGGTCCGGCAGGGAGCGGAGTACGGCGACGTTCGCGGCGGTGTCCCGCAGCCGGTGCAGACGCCTCATGTCCGCCCACAGGGCGGCGGAGGCGCGCGGGGTGCCGTCGAACACAGGGGTGAGGTCGTAGCGGCGGAGTTCGCGCAGGATCGATGCGGCTGCGGGCTGCCACTGTTCGCCGGCCGAACTGACCACGTAGGGGCGGGAGATCAGGTCGTTGGGGTGGCAGTGCAGTGCGGCCGCGATCTGGTTGATCAGCCCGGCCCGGTCCAGTTCGATCCGGCCCCGCTCGACCTTCGACACCCAGCCCTGCGATTTTTTTACGGCCTGGCCGAGGTCGGCCTGTGCCATCCCGAGAGCCAGTCGACGCCGTTTGATCCGGCGGCCGATGACCTCCTGCTCCTCCAACTCGTACGCCATACGAGGAACGGTACCGGCGGCCGGACATGCACGTGAGTCCCTTTCCGCTGCTGCCGGCTCCTTCGAACCCCGGACCGGACCTGGTAGACGACCTGAAGCCGCCTTGGAACCCGTCGTGGGCCTCAGCCCACGAAAGGCAACCACGGCGGCGGGAGAGCCGGGCGGTCGTCCGCCACGTGTGCCTCCATCAGCCACCCACCGGCCCCGGCCACGCCTTCCTGTTGTTGCTCACGCTCCCGAGCCGACGGCGGCGGGCACCAGGTCGTGACGAGGGTGGGGCACCCCCGAGGAACGGAGCATCGCGAGTACCGCAGGGGCTCCCGTACGGCGATGCACCTGCCCAGCGTGTGAGTGCGGCTTTCCCTAAGAAGGGGGCAGTGCCCCTGACCTGTGGAAACGCGCGAGTAAGGGTCAGTTTTCTGACCCGTATGGGTCAGAAAACTGACCCTTAGCTTTGGGTGACATGTCGATGTAAGTCATTAAGGTGTACTAAATCAGGTATTGTCATGTGGTGATGACGGGATAGCGGTCATTGTTCTGGAGTTAAGGGTCAGGAATCTGTGCCTAGGGGGAGCGGTATGGCAGCCCCACGCCGGGCTAGGCTCGTCGTCGTCAACACGGAGACCGGGGAGGTCGAGAAGGCCAAGCCCCAGGTGCCGCACCGCTTCGACGGCCGGGGGTTCACGATGCAGTCGCGCGGCCAGGAGATGCCGCTGTACAAGCTGCGACTGACGGCCACCGAGTGGTCCGTGATCGAGTGGCTGCGGGAGAACGGGGCCGCAGCGGGAGCGATCAAGGCAGAGGTTCCGGTCGTCGCCGAGGACATCGACGCGAGCGAGCAGGCTGTGAAGAACGCCTTCGGCCGCCTCGTCCGCATGAACATCGCGCTCCGGACCGCGCCCCGCTCTTCGACCTACCAGCTCAACCCGCGCCGGTACTGGGAAGGCTCGGGAGCCTCTCAGAACGTGTCCGCCGCCCGCCTCGATCCGCCCGCGATCACCCTCGACCCCAAGGGGAAGACCCGCACCTCGCGTTCCGAAGGAGACGCTCAATGAGCCTGAACCCAGGAGACCTGCGAACCCCGCCCCTCTACACGCTCAAGCTCAGCGGCGCGCAGCGCTCCCTCCTCGACTGGCTCGAAGCGCACGGGGCTCTGTTCGCCCCCCTGCACCTGGATGTCGAAGAGGTCGCCCGGGACTGCGAGATCAGCCCAGCCACGGTGTACGAGGCGATCGACCGCCTTGAAAGACTGCGCCTCATTGCCGAGGGCGGTGGCCAGCACAAGCTGAACCCGCGGTTCTTCTTCGCCGCGCACCCGGAGATCGCTCAGCTCGCTGCCGAGGCGTTCGACGCCCCGCAGGTCACCCCGGACGCCCGCGCCTCGAAGCCCCGCCGGATGTCCTCGGACGAAGCCCGGCGTCGCCGGACGATCCGGCCGATCGAAGAGGCGGGATGACCCCGCCTCCCCGTCTCCACCAGCAGTTCGTGCACTTCGTGCCGAACCGTTGCCTCGGTGACCGGACGGACTCCGTGTTCTTTCTACAACGCCGTCATCAAGCCGAGCGGACGGGCGTGAGCCTCGGCGACGAGGGGTTCTCGTCGCCGACGATTCGAGCAGTCGGATCATGGGGTACCCGCGGTCCTGTCGGCCCCGATCCTGCCTTTGCCCTGACCGGGCGCGTCGCCCGCCCGTCACGTGGCCTCCAGCGGTGTGACTAATGTGTCGCGCGACAGGCATGTGTGGCCCGCCGTGGGGGACCTGCCCTACCTGACCGACAGGGCGGCTTTCGTCCCGGCAGAGCACGCGTTTCGGGCGAGTAGATGTGGCGAGCTATCTGTTGATGCGCGACCTGGACGAGACGACCGCCGGCTGCCCGATGGGGGTCCGCCTGGCCGCCTGGCGCCGACGCCGGGACTGACCTGGGATGACCTTGCCGCCCATACCGATCTGGCACCTGATTACCCCTGCGGGCTGGAGACGGGCAGGGAGTGGATGGACCGCCGCTGCCGACTGGCAGCGCTGGCCACCGTCTTGCGGTTGGATGTCGCCGACCTGACCGGTCAGCCCTACCCGCCGTGCGGGGAGGAGCACGCGGCGGTGCGGGCAGTCGCCTTTCACCTGCGGCGCCGCCTGGTCCGCCGACCAGCTGACACAGCTCCCCGCGCGCCGCTGGAAGGACTGGCGGAACGGACCCGGGCTGCAGCACAGGCTGATGCCGCGGGCGATGAGCACCGTCTGGCGCTCGCGCTACCGGAGTTGATCGAGGCGGCCGACCGCTCGATGGCGGCCACTGCGGGGTATCCCGGGCGATCGGCGTACGCGGTGGCCGCGAGGACCCGCAGCGACCAGTCGACGCTGTGGCTGTCGTGGTCCTCGGAATCGGCGTGTTCCGGGTCGTGCCAGGCGGCGAGCAGGTCGCGGCGCATGGCGATGGTGCGGGCGGGTGAGTAGAGCGCGGCGAGCGGGTCGTCCGGGGTCAGTCCTTCGGGAAGCCATGATTCGGGTGGCCGGTTCGCGGCTGCCACTTCGTCGGCGTCGATCTGCTCGTGCAGCCAGATGATCAGCTCGGTAGTCATGCCCGGCATGATCTCCCGTACAGGATCGAATCAGCCACGGATTCCGTGACGTAGCCACGCTGAGTAATCGGTTGGGGGTGACAGCCCGGCCGGTTAGGCTCCGGGCCATGAGCGGACCGGTGTTGGTGGTCGAGTTGGCGGAGGCCGTCCCCCGCGTGGCGATCCAGCGGCTCCGCGCGTTCCTGGTGGGCGTCTCGGCGCGGTTCGAGGAGAAACGGGTCGGCGAGTACGACCTGAACGTCAACGCGGAGAGCCTGGGGATCACGGATGCCGGGGACGTGGACGGAGGCCGGCCCGTGCTGGTTTCTCTCATGGGGCCTGGGATCGGCGACGAGGGCATTTTCGAGGCCGAGCACGCCGACGAAGTCGACCAGGAACCTCTCATCGGCTTCACCCCCACCCACGCGGTCGACGTCATCGCGTTCTGCAACAGCCCTGTCGACCACCTCGTGACGGCCCTGCTGACCGCCGCCGTCATGGATGTCATCGGCGGTATCGCCAATGTCGAACTGCGAGAGGACCAGGTTTCGATCGTGACCGGCCTGCCCGGCATCGTCGCGACGATGACCGATCCGTGGCCCGCGGCGTACGGCTCGGCGGAATTCCTCCGAGCATGGGTCCAGCAGCCCGGATTCCGGCTGCTGAAGTAGCCGGAATTCAGCCGGCGGGATCACGCGGGGCTGAACCGCTCGCGTAGCGGCGTGAAGGCGGCTCGGCCGAAGATCTGGCGCTTGTCAGCGGGCGAGGAGACCGGCCAGAGGTGTCCGGATGTCTGAAGGATGAAGGTTGAGGGGGTCGAATTCCTCAGCGGTCGCCCATCTGAGCTCGAAGCTGTTGCTCGGGCCGTGTGCCTGCGCCTCGTCGCCGGACAGGGTCGGGGTGCCGCTGACGTCCGTCATGAGGAAGTACGAGGCCGGCCGGCCGTTGTGCCGGCCCGTCCAGGCCAGCCGGTCGATCCGCGCGCTGAGTGTGGTCTCCTCGGTCAGCTCGCGCAGAGCGGCCTCCTCGGCGGTTTCTCCGCTTTCGACGCCGCCGCCGGGGAGGACCGCGTAGTGATGGCCGGGGCACGCTGGTCCGGTCCGTCCGCTGTCGCCGCACATGACGCAGACGGCTGCGGATTCGTGCTTGAGGAAGCGCTTGATGACCAGCACGCGGGGTCCGTCGACGACGAGGGCGACGGCTCGGGGAATCAGCACGTTCCTGATCCTCGCAATCACCGCGCCCGGACACCGCGCGTTCGGCTCAAGGGAGTCAGAAGAGGTAGCCGAGAAGGTCGACGACTCCTTCGCCCCAGGGCTCGTCCGACAGCATTTTCACCATCATCTCGCTGACGGGCTTCTCCGCTGTGCCGAACGTTTCGTGTTCATGGAGCATCAGCCATTTCGCATGGTTCGATACCTGGCGGTAACCGTTGGCGAGGTAGAGGCGCGGGTCGTCCGCGAAGAGGAGCAGCGCGTCGGCGCCGGAAGAGCGGGCCGTGGTTTCGATGTCGTTCAGAAGACTGCCGGCTATTCCCCTCGACCGTGCTGGTGCGGCGACGCAGACATCCACGATTCCGAATATCCGCAACGGCGTATCACCGTTCCTGATCATCCGGTGGTCGATGCCCGCGTGCGCGACGAGGGTGTCGTCCTCCCACGCCAGGTACCTGAGATGGGGGAGCTGCTTGAAGTAGGAGCGGGAGGGGTAGCCGGGGAAGGCCTCCGTCAGCAGCTCGTGAATCTTTCGGTGAGTGCGCGCATCGATGGCGTGCTCGATTCTCGATTCGGCTCTCACCGCTGAATTGTTGGTCAGGTCCATGATCATGACGGTAGCAGCGGGCGGCGAGCGGCCGTTTGTGGGCCGGGCCCCTCAGCCCCCCGTCTCCACCAGCAGTTCGTGCACTCCGTAATGGAGCATGTCCGAGCGCAGCGGTACGTCCTCCGCCGGGGCCGCGAGGCGCAGGCCGGGGAAGCGGGCGAAGAGCATCGGGAGGGCGATGCGGAGGGTGGCGCGGGCCAGGTTCTGGCCGATGCACTGGTGCTCGCCGTGGCCGAAGGCGACGTGGCCCTGCGCGGGGGCGGTGATGTCGAGCCGGTCGGGGTCGTCGAAGTGGGCCGGGTCGCGGTTGGCGGCCGGGAGGGCGAGGACGACGGTGTCCCCGGCCTTGATCGGCACGCCGTTCAGGTCGACGTCCTCCAGGGCGGCGCGGCTGGCCCCGAGGTGGGAGATGGTGAGGTAGCGGAGCAGTTGCTCCACGGCGTTGTCCGCCAGGTCGGGGCGGGTGCGCAGGAGGGCCAGTTGGTCGGGGTGGGCCAGCAGGGCGAAGGTGCCGAGGGCCAGCATGTTGGCCGTCGTGTCGAAACCGCCGCCGAGCAGGGCCCAGGCGAGGTTGACGACCTCCTCGTCGGTGAGGCCTTCGTCGGTGGCGAGTTCGCCGAGCAGGTCCGTGCCCGGGTCGGTGCGCTTGGCGGCGACGAGGTCCTGGAGCGCCTCGGCGATCGCCGTGCACGCGGTGATCAGTTCCTCGACCGTGTAGTGCATCCGGGACAGGACGGCCAGATGCCGCGAGAGCGGTTCGCGCAGCGCCTCGGGCACGCCGAGCATCTCGCACATCACCCGGACCGTGAACGGCTCAGCGAACGCGGACACCAGGTCCACGGGCCGGTCGGACCCGGCCAGCCCGTCCAGGTACTCCTCC
Organism: Streptomyces sp. NPDC024555; assembly: GCF_055559335.1. Taxonomy (NCBI): domain Bacteria; kingdom Bacillati; phylum Actinomycetota; class Actinomycetes; order Kitasatosporales; family Streptomycetaceae; genus Streptomyces; species Streptomyces sp. NPDC024555. The sequence continues at coordinate 124,606 of NZ_JBVHKV010000022.1, read as the reverse complement.
GTCAGCCGCGTGATCATCGGGGTCAGCGCCGCCACCGACCGCATCGTGAACCGCCGGGCCAGCAGCCGCCGGTAGCGGGAGTGGTCCGGCTGGTCCATCTTGATGAACGCGCCGGGGGCCGCGGGCGGCGGGGCGTACGTGTCCATGGGGAAGGGCGGCGGGATCGGCAGACCGATCAGCTCGTTGCGGTGGCTGAACCGCCGGTCGCTCAGCACGGCCCGTACGTCCGCGAGCCGCGTCACCAGCCAGCCGGAGCCCTGCCCCGGCCCCACGGTCAGGGCGAGCGGGGCGACCGGACACGTCTCGCGCAGCTTGGCGTACTCCGGCGGCGGGTCGAAGGGGCAGGTCCGCGTCTGGGGCAGCGCGACCGGCGGGTCCGGCACCGGCCCGGGGCCTGCCTCCCGTACAGGCCCCGGGACGGGCGGGTCCGGAACCGGTGCGGGGCCTGCCTCCCGTACAGGTCCCGTACCGGCCTCCGCCACCCGCCCCGTCCCGTCGGCGGTCTCCGGCGTCATCGCGTCGCCTCCAGGCTCATCGGGTTCTCTCCGGCGTCAGTGCCCGCAACCGCTGCTCGATCGCGTCGGCCGCCCGTGCCGCGCCGCCGGCCGAGCGGACGTGGTGGCTCATGTCCCGGACGCGTTCGCGCAGCGGTGTGTCGGCGGCCACGTCGAGCACGGCGTCGCGCAGGGCGGTCACGGTCGCGTCCTCGCGCCGCACGGTCCGGGCGAGGCCGAGGTCGGTCAGGCGCCGGGCGTTGACGTGCTGTTCGGGGTGGTGGGGGACGACGACCATGGGGACACCGGCCCGCAGGCCCTCCTGGACGCTGCCCATGCCGGCCTGGCAGAGGAGGACCGAGGTGTGCGGCAGGACCTCGGCCAGGGGCACCCAGGGATGCGCCTCGACATGGGGCGGCAGGGGGCCCAGCTCTTCGGGAGCGACCCGCTTGCCGAGGGCGAGGACCAGGTGCCAGGGGAGATCGGCGAAGGCCTTCACGCAGTCGCGGAAGAAGTCGGGGTGGTTGTTGACGGTGGTGCCGAGGGAGACGAGGAGCACCGGGCGGCCGTCCTCCGGCGGCTGCCAGGCCGTGCCGTCGGCCGCCGGGGCCGGTGGCCGGGTCGTCGGTCCGACGAAGACGTGGTGGTCGTCGAAGGTGTCGCCCCGGAACTGGAACTCCTTGGGCACGAACGCGACGGTGAACTCCTCGTGCCCGTTGAACAGTTCGGCCTGCTGCTCCTCGCGCAGACCGCTGCCGGTCACGAGGGACCGCAGCCGCTCCGCGAACGCGATGATCGCGGGGTGCGCCGGATCGATCTGCCCGGCGAACTCCTGGTGCTGCTCGGAGAGGTTGAAGTGCTCGTTCGAGATGAACGTCGGGGACAGCTGCACACTGGGCCGCCCCCAGCGGGCCGCCAGCAGCCGCCCGGTCAGCCACAGCGTGGTGTCGTACGCGACGACGTCCGGCGGCCCGTCAGCGAAACGGGCCTCGATCGCCGGGAGGACCGCCGTGCTGGCCTCCAGCAGCTTCAGCGGCGCCCGCGCGCACTCGTCGGCGTCGATGACGTCCGGCGGCGGGTCGGAGGAGAGCGGCGGATCGTAGAGGCACGCCTCCGCGCCCGTGGCCCGGACCCGGTCCAGGAACTCCTCGGTGGTGAAGCAGGTGACCCGGTGGCCGCGCTCCACGAGCTCGGCGACCACCGGGAGCGCCGGCACCATGTGCCCGTACGCCGGATAGGGGAGGAAGGCGAAGTGCCGGGGGGACTCGGTCATGACGCGGCCGCCCTGGCCTCGATCGTGTCGGCGGCGAGCGACGGGCCGCGCCGGGCGGCGATGTTCGCGGACAGCTCCCGCACCCGCCGCCGGGTCTCCCGGTCCTCGGCGAGGTCCAGGACCGCGGCGCGCAGCCCCGGCGCGTCGAGGTCGGCCGGGGCGATGGAGCGGCCCAGGCCCAGTTCGGCGACGCGCGCGGCCACCAGGTCCTGCTCGCCCGTACGGGGCACCACGACCGGCGGCACGCCGAACGACAGCGCCTCCATCGTGCTGCCCATCCCGGCGTGCGAGACGAAGGCCGAGGCGTGTGCCAGCACCGACAGCTGCGGCACCCAGGGCGCCGCCTCCACGTTCGGCGGGAGCGGACCCAGATCGTCCGCGGTGACCAGGCCACCCAGCGACATGACGACGTGCCAGGGCAGATCGGCGAGCGCGGCGAGCGCGTCCCGGTAGAACGCCGCCTGGTTCTCGTAACCGAAGCTGCCCAGGGCGACGAGCACCACCGGCCGCCCGTCGTCCGGCCGCTGCCAACCGCCCTGGTGGGCGCGGTCCCCGATGCACGGTCCGACGAACACGTGCCGTTCGTCGAACGTCTCGGTGCCCGGCTGGAACTCGGGCGCGACGAAGACGACGGTCCGCTCCTCGGGGGCGCCGGTGAACTCCTCGTTCGACATGTCGCCCAGGCCGTGCGCGTCCAGCGTGCCGCGCAGCAGCTGCCGGTGACGGGCCAGCGCCGGATGGTCCGGATCGGGCGCGGACATGGTCGCGGCGAGTTCGGCGTACGGATTGCAGGTCTCGCTGACCACGAACGTCGTCGCCGTCAGCACCGACGGCAGCTGCCACTTGCGGGCCAGCAGCCGGCCGGTCGCGAAGCCGAACGCGTCGTAGACCATGACGTCCGGCCGGTCGTCGCCGAGCCGCTTCTCCGCCTCGTCGAGCGGCGCGAACGCCTCGGTCAGATGGCCGACCGCGGCCTCGGCCATGTCGTCGCCGGTGATCTTCGCCGGGATGGCGACCGTGTTCCAGGACTTCGGCACGACCGACTCGTACGGGATCACGTCGGCGCCGGTGGCCGCGACCACGTCCGCGAACTGGTCCGCGACCACGTACGTCACCCGGTTTCCGCGCCGCACCAGCTCGGCGACGACGGGCAGGGTCGGGTTCACATGGCCGTGCGCGGCGTAGTTGAAGAAGGCGATGTGACGGCCGCTCATCGCAGGCCCGCCATCTCCCGGGGCTGCGCCGCGACGGTGGGCAGCGGCTCGGAGGCCGGGGCCTCCAGGCTCCGGCGGGCGAGGTTGATGACGTACTCGCCGTAACCGGACTTGGTCAGCCGCGCACCGCGCCGCAGGCAGGCCTCGGCGTCGATGAAGCCGCGCCGCAGGGCGATCTCCTCGATACAGGCGATGCGCACCCCCTGGCGCCGCTCCAGCACCTGGACGTACTGGCCGGCGTCCATCAGCGAGTCGTGGGTCCCGGTGTCCAGCCAGGCGAAGCCCTGGCCCAGGTCGACGACGTGCGCCTTGCCGTCGCGCTGGTAGTGCCGGATGACGTCGGTGATCTCCAGCTCGCCGCGCGCCGACGGCGTCAGGTTCTTGGCGATGTCCACGACGTGGTTGTCGAAGAAGTACAGCCCCGTGATGGCGCGGTTGGTGCGCGGCCGGACCGGCTTCTCCTCGATGCCGATCAGCCGGCCCCGCTCGTCGACCTCGCCCACGCCGTAGCGCTCGGGGTCGGAGACGTGGTAGCCGAACAGCACGCAGCCGTCCAGGTCGCGGCGGCTCTCGTGCAGCCGGTCGGACATGCCGGGGCCGTAGAAGATGTTGTCGCCGAGGATCAGCGCGACCGAGTCGTCACCGATGAAGTCCGCGCCGATGACGAACGCCTCGGGCAGCCCGTTGGGGTCCTGCTGGACCGCGTAGCTCAGCCGCAGGCCCAGCTCGGAACCGTCACCGAGGAGCCGCTGGAACAGCGGCTGGTCCTCGGCCGTCGAGATGATCAGGATGTCCCGGACGTCCGCGAGCATGAGCACGGAGAGCGGGTAGTAGATCATGGGCTTGTCGTAGACGGGGAGCAGTTGCTTGGAGACGGCGAGGGTGACGGGGTGCAGGCGCGTTCCGGCGCCCCCGGCGAGGATGATGCCCTTCATGGGTGAGTCACTTCCGTAGGTGGCGCGGGATGGGTGCGTGGACGGCCGGGCCGGCGCATCAGGCGCTCGACGGCGTCGGCACCGCGCGCGGCGCCTCCCGCCTCGCGCACATGGCGGCGCATCGCGGCCACGGCGGCCGCGATGTCCGGGCCGGAGACGACCTCGTCGACCGCCGCACGCAGCGCGGCCGCATCGGCCGACTCCCGCATGAGGACGCGTCCCAGATCGAGGCCGGCGGCCTGCTGGGCGATGACCCGCTGGTCGATGTGGTACGGCACGAACACCATCGGCACGCCGTGGACCAGCGACTCCATGACGCTGCCCATCCCGGCGTGGGTGATGAACGCGGAGGCGTGCCGCAGGACTTCGGGGTGCCGGAGCCACTGGTGGGTCTCCACGTGGTCCGGCAGCGGACCCAGCTCCTCCGCGGTGACGCGGTGGCCGAGGGTCACCACCAGGTGCCACGGCGACCCGGCCAGCGCCTCGACGCAGAACCGCAGGAAGGCGGCCTGGTCGGGGGTGTACGAGCTGCCGAGTGAGAGCAGCACGACCTTGCGGCCGTCCGGCGGCTGCCAGCCGCCGGGCTCCGTTCCGCCGTCCTCGGAGCCGTCGGTGAGGCAGGGCCCGATGAACGAGAACCGGTCGTCGAAGGTCTCCGCGGCCGGCTGGAACTCCTTCGGCAGGAAGACGATGTTGTCGCCGTCGTCGCCGCCGAAACCGTCCAGCGGCGAATCGTCCAGACCGAGCCTGCCGAGCAGCCGCTTGCGGCGGTCCACGAACGCGGCGATGGCCGGGTCGTGCGGGTCGACCGGTTCCGGCGGCGGGCCGGTCACCTCCCGGCTCTGCCGCTCGGACATCGAGAAGCCGGGTCCGGAGGCGATGGTCGGGCACAGCTGCACCACCGGCACGTCCCAGGCGCGGGCCAGCAGCCGGGCGCCCTCGGAGGCCGCGAGGTCATGGGCGAGGAGATCGGGCCGGTCGCCGTCGAACCGGGCGGCCACCGTCTCCAGCGGGGCCAGCGCCTCCTCGAAGAAGGCGAGGATGTTCTCCACCGGGGTTCCGGTCGGCCCGTCGGCCCATGGGAAGCGCGACGGATAGACGACGGCCTCGGCGCCGCTGCTCCGCACCAGATCGGTGAAGCGTTCGGTGACGAAGCAGGTGACCCGGTGTCCGCGCCGCACCAGTTCGGTCATCAGCGGAACGGCCGGTGCGATGTGCGCGTACGCGGGGAAGGTGCAGACGCCGATGTGGCCGCTTCGGCCGGCTGTCCGCGGGGGCGTGGGTCGGTCCTGGGCCGGTTGTCCGTTCACGGCGTGAGTATGTACACGCCCGGGGGCCGCCTTCGAGCGAGCGGAACGAAGACTAGGGCTCCCGCTAGACCGTGTTGACCAAGCTGGTTGTCGATGGATTCAGGACATCAGTCCGCCTCACATCAGTCCGCCTCGACAGAGAGACGCAGTCACCGATGAACACACACGCAAGTCCACCCGGACACCGTCTCGCACGCCGTGCGAAGGGGACAGTGATCGCGGTCGTGGTGACGATGACGGCCATGCTGACCACGGCGAGCGCGTCGGCGGGCGGCCAGGCCCGGGTGAGCGGCACGGTGCCGCTGACCCGGGTCGTCCCGCAGCCCGCCGAGGTCCGCACCACGGCCGGTGTCGCCTTCGATCTGGAGCCGGACGACGCGGTCTACGCGACCGCCGGTTCCAAGGAGGCGACCGACGCCGCCGCGTTCCTCACCGGCCTGCTGCGCAAGCCCACCGGTTACGCCCTCCCGGTGCGCTCCCTGGCCTCCGGCGCCCGGCCGGAGGGCATCGTGCTGGCGCTCGGCGGCGCCAACAAGGTGACGAAGCCCGAGGGCTACGAACTGGAGGTGACCTCACACGCCGTCACGATCCGCGCCGACGACCGCGCCGGCCTGTTCAACGGGGTGGAGACGCTGCGTCAGCTGCTGCCGGTCAAGGTCGACCGCGCCCAGCGGATGCCGGGTCCCTGGAGGGTGCAGGGCGGCGTGATCTCGGACGCCCCGCGCTACGGGTACCGGGGCGCCATGCTCGACGTGGCCCGGCACCACCTTCCGGCCCCGGACGTGAAGGGCTACATCGACGCCATCGCCCGCTACAAGATCAACTATCTGCATCTGCACCTGGTCGACGACCAGGGCTGGCGGATCGAGATCAAGTCCTGGCCGGAACTGGCCAAGATCGGTGGCAGCAGCGGCACCGGCGGGATGCTCGGCGGCTACTACACGCAGGAGCAGTACAGCGACCTCGTCGCCTACGCCTGGGCGCGCGGCGTCACGGTCGTCCCGGAGATCGAGGGCCCGAGCCACATGCACTCGGCGCTGGCCTCGTACGCCAAGCTGACCTGTGACGGCAAGCCGCTGGAGCCGTACACCGACTGGGTGAACAGCCCGCTCGGCAAGCTGTGCATCGACAACCCGACGACGTACGAGTTCCTGGACGACGTGATCGGCGAGATAGCGGCCCTCACCCCCGGGCCGTACATCCACATCGGCGGTGACGAGGCGCACGAGCGGCCGCAGGCCGAGATGGACCTCTACCTCCAGAAGGTCGCCAAGCTGGTCGAGAAGCACGGCAAGAAGGTCTTCGGCTGGCAGGAGGCCGCCGGGTCGCTCGACCCGAAGACCTCGATGACCGAGCTGTGGGCCGCGGGCATCAACGACGAGCAGCTGGTCGAGGCCGCCAAGGGCGGCGGAAAGTTCGTCATGGCGCCGGCGAGCAACGCCTATCTCGACATGAAGTACAACGACGCGCTGCCGGAGTACCCCGTCGGCAACTCCTGGGCGGGGACCTCCACGGTGGAGGACTCCTACGACTGGAAGCCCGAGGAGCAGGTGGCCGGGCTGGGCGAGTCCACGATCGCCGGCGTCGAGGCGCCGCTGTGGTCGGAGACGGTCTTCGGCATCAACCAGCTGGAGAACCTCGCCTTCCCGCGCCTCCTGTCGATCGCCGAGATCGGCTGGGCGAAGGCGTCCTCGCACAACTGGGACGCCTTCAAGGTGCGCCTCGCGGCCCAGGGGCCGCGGCTGCGCGAGGCACGCGTGAACTACTACCCCTCGCCCGAGGTCCCCTGGCCGCTGGGCAGCTGACAGCGGCGGCCCCGGCGCCTTCACGGGCGCCGGGGCCGTGCGGGTGGTGGTCACGGAGTTCGTGAGCACGGCATACGGAAACGCTCGGCCGGAATACCTCCGGCCGAGCGTTTTCCGTATACCGAGCCCGCAGGGTCACACGCGAACGGCCTGCACCATGTAGTAGTTTTCCTCGGCGTCGGTCAGCGGCGCCTGCTGTGGCGTCACCTCGAAGCCCTGCGCGCGCAGGATCGAGCACACCCGCTCCAGCTGGTCGTCCAGGTCGGCGACCTCCACGACGGCCCGGCGGATCCGCGGCCACTGCGCGTCGTCGATGCCGAGCAGCACATCGGCCTCGGCACCCTCCACGTCGACCTTCAGCAGGTCCACATCACGGTCCGCCGGCAGATACGCCGCGAGCCGCTCCACGTCGACCGTCACCTTCTCGGCGAAGTACATCTGCTCCGCCAGCGCCGCGTCGGACAGCTGCGCCATGTGCGCCTTCGGCTGCTCCTTGATCTCCGGGTACCGGGTGGAGTTGGCCGGCAGCATCGGGAAGAACGAGAAGGTGACACCGGCCTCCGGCTTGCTGCCCAGGGCCGTGCGGTGCAGCGTGACGTCCGTGTGGCCGTGCAGGTCCATGTTCCTGCCGAACAGGTCGATCGAGTCCGGCATGGGCTCGAACGAGACGATCTCCGCCTCCGGGTACCTGCTCTTGATGAACAGGACGAACATCCCGATATTGCCCCCGACGTCGAACACCAGCGGCTTGTCCGGCAGCTCCAGGGCGCTGTAACAGCCCTGCTGGAAGATCTCGTCGTAGATGTACTGCGTTTCGAGGACGCTCTGCGTGTACACCTGCAGGCCGTCACCCAGCTTGACCAGTTCCGTCACCATCGCCCCTTGGTCGACCCGGTAGGTGGAGAGTTTGTGAACCGAGCGTATGGGCGTGGGCACGGCCCGGACGGATTCGGCCGGCGCATCTAGTTGAACAACTAAGCGGGTGGTGGGGAGGCGCCTCGTCACGCCCGCTGCGGGAGAGCGGTGATGAGTTTTCGCGACCGCACCCGTCACATCTACGACGGACACGATGGGACGGAGGGACGGTCTGATGAGTGGGAACAGGGCGGCGGGCACGGTGCTGGAGGGGTTCGGTATGAGCGGGCCGGGCGTGAAGGGGCTGGGAGAGGCCGACGAATCGGCGTTCTCGGGGCTGGCCGAGCGGCATCGGCGGGAGCTGCACGTGCACTGCTACCGCATGCTCGCGTCGTTCGAGGACGCCGAGGACACCGTGCAGGAGACGTTCCTGCGGGCCTGGCGGCGGCGGGAGACCTTCCAGGGCCGGTCGACGTTCCGGGCCTGGCTGTACAAGATCGCCACCAATGCCTGCCTGGACCTCCTCGCCAAGCGCCGCCCGGAGCCCGCGAGCGGCGGCGAGGTGCGGTGGCTGCAGCCCTACCCGGACCGGCTGCTCGACGAACTGCTCGACGAGCTGCCCGCGGCGAACGCGGACGAGCCCGAGAGCATGGCGGTGGCCCGGGAGACGATCGAGCTGGCGTATGTCGTCGCGGTGCAGCACCTCGCGCCGCGCCCGCGGGCCGTGCTGATCCTGCGGGATGTGCTCGGCTGGCCGGCGAAGGACGTCGCGGGCCTCCTCGGGGACTCCGTCAACTCGGTGAACAGCGCCCTGCAGCGGGCCCGTTCCGGATTGCGCGCGCACCTCCCCGGCGAGCGGCAGGACTGGAGCGTCAGCGAGGAGGACACCACCACGCGCGAGCTGGTGCGCCGGTACACCGAGGCCAGCGTGGCCACGGACGTCAAGGCGCTGGCCTCGATGCTCCGGGACGACGTCCGCTTCTCGATGCCGCCCACCCCCGGCACGTTCGTCGGCCGCGACGCGGTGGTGAACTTCCTGGTCGAGAGCGGCTTCGAGGGCATGACCGGCCTGCGCGCCGTCCCCACCTCCGTGAACCGGCAGCCTGCGCGGGCCTTCTACCTCTGGCAGTCCTCCGAGCGCGCGTATCTGCCGCTGACGATCGACGTCCTGCGCATCACCGGTGGGGCGATCACCGAGATCACCACCTTCCACGCCGACCGGTTCGCGCGCCTCGGGCTCCCGGAGCGTCTGTCCGCGGACGGCAGCACGTGATGACGCCCCTACGACGCTGCGTACGTCTGTGGCTGTGGCTGTGCCGCTGCCTGCGCCCGTTCGGCTCGGCAGTCGCGGCAGTAGGCGGGCTCGGGATCGGGGGAACGGAAGGAGCGCTCGCAGCCGTCGCAGGTCACGAGGGGAATGACGACGATCTTGCGACGTGGCGGCGGGACGAGGTCGGCGGTGCCGGGGAGCGGCGGTGGCAGAAGCGCGGTGATCCGGCTGCGGACGAACTTCGCCGGGTGTTTGACGGGGACCGGAAGGTCGCTGGTGAGGGCATGGCGTACGGCGTCGGGGTGCGCGTCCCGTTCGAGCCAGGTTGCGACGCCGGGTGCGAGATTCGCGATATCCGCCTCGGACAGGGTCAGCTGGGGCGCGTGACGGCGCAGGTCGGCGAGCAGCGCCGTGGCGGCCCGGTGAAGCTCCTCGGTGGGTGAGTGGGGCCGGGGCAGCGGTGCGGGCCGCTTCCTCGGAGCCGTACGAGCCGGTACGTGGACGAACGCAGCGGGGGCGGGAACCGTCGGAGGTGGGGACGCCGGGGGCTGGAGCGGGGACGGGGGCGGCGGGGGAGCGGCCGGTGTCTGCGGAGGCGGTGGCGGTGGTGGGGCCGTTGTTTCGTCGTGGACGTCCGCGTCAGGACGTGGGGGCGGCAGCGTGGTGATCTTGGGGGCGGTGGTCTTCCGAGTGGCGGGTTCGGGCTTGGCGGGCCTCGGTTCGGCGGATTCGGGTCCGATGGTGCGCGGCTGGTTGTACGAGACCGTACGGGTGACCAAGCGGCCCGTACGGAGCCGTACGCGGCTGCGGTGCAGATAGCCGACCGCCTCCAGTTCGCGCAGGGCGGCCGCGATCCGCGTCTCGCTCTCCGGGAAGCGCTCGGCGAGGACCTTGATGCCGACCTTCGCCCCGGCGGGCAGCGACTGGATGTGCACGGCGAGCCCGATCGCGACGAGCGAGAGCGCGCGGTGCTGGGCGAGGTGGTTGCCGATGACCACGAAGCCGGAGACGTGGCGGACGTTGACGTGGATGACGCCGGAAGTCGGCGTGACGTCGGTCTGAGGCCCGGGTGAGGGTGAGCTGCGCCGGGCGGGCGGGGGCGCGATAGCCTGCGAGGTATCCATTGGGAAGTGCTGTCTTCCTCGTGGTCAGGCCCTCGTTCGAGATTGTCAGTCTCGCCGGGGGCCGTCTCATGTTCTGGGGTGATCGGTCGCCGCGAGCATATGCCAGCCAACCCGCCCCGAATCCAGCCCGATTGCCCTTTGTCACCCGTGCGAGTGATGCAGGTCAGGACGGGGGTGGGGTGGGGTTTGGTTGGGTTTTTTCCCCAAGTTCTTTAAAAGCCTTTAGACGTCGTGGGCCACCACGTCCCGGGCAGCCGGGACGCGGTTCACCGGGTCGTGGAAACCCACGATCCGGTGGTGGGCTGTGGTCAGTGGTCGCCAGCAACGTCGTATCGAGCTTCAGCGACGTGCTTGCCGCTGCCGCCGGGATCGTCCTCGGCCAGCGTGGCCGTGGCGCCCTTGTGGCCGTTCTGTGAGGCGTCAGGTCACAGGACTGGTGTGACCGGTTCTCGGGGGTGCTCACGCCGGTTGCGAGTCACTGCCTGCGAAGGAGATCGTCCGCCCCTCTGATTTTCATCATCCGCGGGCTATTAGGGTTGTCATACAGGCCTTGAGCTGCGGCAGCGGTGTCACATGAAGAAGGGGGGTCTGGTGCTGGAGAAGTCCTCTCCGCTGTGGTGGTTGTTTGCCGCGGTCAGTGTGGTGCTGTACCTCGCCCTGTTTTTTCCAGGGATGGTCAACCGGCGGCAGATGATCTGGGTGTCGTGCGGTCCGGTGGCGGGGTTCCTCGCGATTGCGGCCTTCAGCGCCAACTACGACTGGTCTCTGAACGAACTGCTTCCCGTCTACTGCGGGGGATCCTGGGCATCGCTCTGGGCATCGTGGGCCATTGGGAGGCGATGCGGGCCTTCATGACGTGGCGTGCGGAGAACCCCGGCAAGCCTGACGACGAGGGGCCGGGTGTTCCCTGGATGCTCCAGATAGCCTTCACACTGCCGATTTTCCTCGGTGGCGCGCTCTGGTACGTGAAGACCTACTGACCCTAAGCGGTCCGGGAGCGGAGCCGCCACTCCCCGCTGCGCCGGTCCGTGCAGCATCACGCCCTCGGTGAGGGGGGAGGCAGGCCGGATCGCCCTCCCAGCGGGCGGCGAAGATCCGGACGGGCGTGTCAGCCCGGCTGGGCCCGCGACTTCCGCGTTGAGGAGCGATGCGGCGGGGGATTCGCGGTCGACGACCGGCTCTGCCGTTGCGACCGGGCCAGATCACGGCTGTGGGTGGGGACTGCGCTGAGCAGGGATGGCCGGCACGGCTACGCGGCCCCGCGATGATGGCCTCCACGTCCTCGACAAGGCCGCGACCATGGCCGCCCGCTTCGGGCTGTCCCACCTGCCGGCCAGCATCGAGAACATCAAGGGCACGAGCACGGGGCTGTCCAGCCCCGCCGGCCGGTGAACAGGGAGACAGCAGGCGTGGGCGAGAAGCAGATCATCACCGAGGACCAGTGGTGCCGGGTCAAGCTGATCTGGGACTACCACCTCATGGGCCACCCGCTGCGACCCGCGGACGTGGCGATCGGCCTGGGCAGCCACGACCTCGGCGTCGCCGCGGCTTCCGCGGACCTCTATCACCGCGGCCTGTTCCCGACGCTGGTCTTCACCGGCGGAAACAGCCCCACCACGAAGGCCCGGTTCCCTCGCGGTGAAGCCGTCCACTTCCGTGAGCACGCTCTCGAACTCGGCGTCCCCGATGAGGCGATCGTCGTCGAGCCGAACGCCGCGAACACCGGCCAGAACATCGCCCTCACCCGCGACCTCCTGGCCGCGGCGGGCATCGTCCCGACGACGGTCATGCTGGTCTCCAAGCCCTATATGGAGAGGCGATCCTTCGCCACCGCCCGCAAATTGTGGCCCGGCGTCGAGGTCGTGTGCGCCTCGGAGCCTCTCGAACTGGACGACTACGTCAAGTCCATCGGCGATGAGAAGCTCGTGGTGGACATGCTCGTCGGCGATCTCCAGCGAGTGATCGAGTACCCCAAGCGGGGCTTCGCCATCGCCCAGGACGTCCCGGAGGACGTGCATGCCGCGTACGAGTCCCTCATCCGCGACGGCTTCACCAGCCGCCTCATCTCCTGAGCAGCCCGCCGCCGTCGCCGAGACCTCCACCGTCATCCCGCCGGTCCCGCACAGATACGTGCCGGCGGGATGACGTGTCTCGACCCGGCCCCGTTCGCCGTCCGACCCCGCATCAACGCAAGAGTGGAACGCTCAATGTCATCCCCGCACCCCCTCACCCCCGGCGACAAGCTCCCCGACGCCAAGCTCGCCGAAGCCAAGAAGCTCCTCGGCCTTCCGCGCATCGTCGTGATCTGCGGATCCACCCGCTTCATGGCCGAGATGGCCGAGGCGGATCTGCGGGAGACCGCGGCCGGCCGGATCGTCGTCAAGCCGGGCTGCGACATGAAGTCGCCGCATGAGCTCTGGGCCGATCCCGCCGGGGCGGAGGCGTTGAAGGCGCGGCTCGACGGGCTTCATCGGGCGAAGATCCGGCTTGCCGACGAGGTGCTGGTGGTCGGGGACTACATCGGGGAGAGCACGCGGGCGGAGATCGCGTACGCCCGGTCGCTGGGGAGGCCCGTGCGGTTCACGCATCCCGATGTCGACCCCGGCGGTGAGGCGGGTGACGGGCGCTAGGCACCCAGCTCCAGCGCCGCCGACCGTACTGCGTCCACGACCAGTTCGACGGCTACGTCGGACATATGGGGGCCGATGGGCAGGCTCAGGACCTCGTTGGCGAGGCGTTCCGATTTCGGGAGGGTGGGGGAGGGGGTGTGGTCGGCGTAGGCGGGGGTGCGGTGGACGGGGACCGGGTAGTGGATGAGGGTGCCGATGCCCGCTTCGTCCAGGCGTTGCTGGAGGAGGGTGCGGTGGGGGGTGCGCAGGACGTACTGGTGCCAGACGTGTTCGGCCCAGGGTTCGGTGCCGGGGGTGAGGAGGCCGGGGAGGCCGGTGAAGGCCTCGGTGTAGCGGTGGGCGATGGTGCGGCGGCGGTCGTTCCAGGCGTCGAGGTGGGGGAGCTTGGCGGCGAGGACGGCGGCCTGGATCTCGTCCAGGCGGGAGTTGGCGCCCTTGATCTCGTGGACGTACTTCTCGCGGGAGCCGTAGTTGCGGAGGAGCCGCAGGCGGTCCGCGAGGGCCGGGTCGTCGGTGACGACGGCGCCGGCGTCGCCGAGGGCGCCGAGGTTCTTGCCGGGGTAGAAGCTGAAGGCGACCGCGTGGCCGCTGCCGACGCGGCGGCCGCGGGCGCGGGCGCCGTGGGCCTGGGCGGCGTCCTCCAGGACGGCGAGGCCGTGGCGGTCGGCGAAGCGGCGGAGGGCGTCCGGGTCGACCGGGTGGCCGTAGAGGTGGACCGGCATGACGGCCCGGGTGCGCGGGGTGACCGCGGCGTCGAGCTGGTCGGTGTCGATGAGGAAGGAGCCCTCGGCCGGCTCCACGGGGACGGGGCGCGCGCCGGTCGCCGAGACGGGGAGCCAGCTGCCGACGAAGGTGTGGGCGGGGACGATCACCTCGTCGCCCGGTCCCACGCCGAGCGCCCGGAGGGTCAGCTCCAGGGCGGCGAGACCGCTGGCCGTCGCGACGCAGTGGGCGTTGCCGCAGTAGGCGGCGTAGGCCTCCTCGAAGGCCTCCAGCTCGGCGCCGAGGATGTAGCGGCCGGAGCGCGAGACCCGCAGCACGGCCGCGTCGATCTCCTCCTGCACGCCGGTGGCCCCGTGCATCTCGCGCAGGTCGAAGAAGGGAACCTTGGTCACGTCTGCCTCCGGCTGTCCCGCAGGAATTCCTGGTACTCGCGGTAGTAGTCCGCTTCGTCGTAGTGGTGCGACGCCAGGACGAGGCAGACCCCGCCCGGGGTGAAGTCGCTGAGGTCCCGCCAGACCATCGGGCCGACGTACAACGCCGTCCCGGGGGTGTCCAGGCGGTACTCGGCCTGCTGGAAGCCGTCGTCCAGGCGCAGGGTGAAGCCGCCGTGCGCGGCGACGAAGAGCTGCTCCAGCTCGCGGTGGGCGTGCCCGCCGCGGGAGGTGCCCGCCGCCAGGTCGTGCAGGAAGTAGACCCTGCGGATCTCGAACCCGGCGGTCCACTCCGACTCGGCGACCGAGACGCAGCCGCGTTCGTCCCTGTGCTGTCCGAGTTCGACGATCCGGCTGGGCTTGACCCTGCCGACGGGTGTCTCGGTGATACTCGCTGCCATCGCAGCCACTCCTCGATCGTGTCCGGCGCGCGCGGGGGGATGGCTGTGCCGGTCGGGTCGCTATCGGTCCGTGGTGCCTGCCGTACGGGCCTGCCCCAGCGCGGTCACCTCCGGTCCGTGGGCGACGGCGACGCGGATCGCGTCGCTGATGGTCTCGATGTCGTCGGCACCGACCGCGGGGCCGGTGGGCAGGGCGAGCAGCTGCCCGCAGAGCGCCTCCGCGTGCGGCGCCTCGACCGGCCCGTCCTCGGCGTACGGCTGGAGCTGGTGCATGGCCTGCGCGAAGTACGGCTGGGCCAGGATGTGTTCGGCGCGCAGCACGTGGAGCAGCATGTCCCGGTGGAGTCCGGCGGCCTCCCGGTCCACGGTGACCATCAGGTAGTGGTGGGTGTTGCGGTGCCGCTCGTCGTACTCCAGGACCCGCACGCCGGGGATGCCGGCCAGCGCGACCCGGTAGCGCTCGTAGTTGGCGCGGTTGTGCGCGACGGTCTCCGGAAGCGCGTCGAGGGACGTCAGGCCCATGGCGGCGGCGGCCTCGTTCAGCTTGCCGTTGGTGCCGACGTGCCCCACCCGGCCGTCCGGGCTGAAGCCGAAGTTCCGTACGGCCCGCATCCGGTCGGCCAGCGCGTCGTCGTCGGTGACGATGGCACCGCCCTCGAACGAGTTGACGACCTTCGTGGCGTGGAAGCTGAAGACCTCCGCGTCGCCGAAGCCGCCGACCGGGGTGTCGCCGTAGCTGCACCCCAGGGCGGGAGCCGCGTCGAAGTAGAGCCGCAGCCCGTACTTCTCGGCGATCTTCTCCAGCCTCGGCACGTCACAGGGCTGCCCCCACAGGTGGACGCCGATGATCGCCCGGGTCCGGGGGGTGATCAGCGCCTCCACCCGGTCGGGGTCGATGAGCCCGGTCACCGGATCCACGTCGCAGACCACGTGCCGCAGTCCGCGCCAGCGCACGGCGTGGGCCGTGGCCGGGAACGTCAGGGCCGGGACGATCACCTCGTCACCGATCGCGCCGCCGGTCGCCTCGTCCCCCACGAGCATCTGCAGCGCCACGGTGGCGTTGCAGAGGGAGACGCAGTGCCGCACCCCGGCCAGTTCCGCCACCCGCGCCTCGAACTCGTGCATGAGGGGGCCCATGTTGGACAGCCACTCGTTGTCGAGTACCTGGTTCATGCGGTCGAGGAACCGCCGGCGGTCGCCCTGGTTCGGCCGGCCGACCCGGCGGTCCTCCACGAACGCCGGTGGGCCGCCGAACAGTGCCAGATCCTGTGTGCCGTGCTTCATCCGAACATCCCCCTCTGAAAGCGGACCGGGTCTCCTCAGACCCGTCGCCGATACGCTTGTATGGCCAGTGGGGCGAAGACCGCGGTCATCGCCACGGCCCAGCCGGCCGTCCACCACACCGAGCTTCCGACCGGACCGCCCGTGACCAGCGCGCGCAGCGCGGTCGCCTCCTGCGAGATCGGGTTGATGTCGGCCCAGGTCTGCAACCAGCCCGGCATGGTGTCCGTCTTGACGAACACGTTGCTGCAGAAGGTCAGCGGGATCGCCAGTACCCCGCTGAACATGTGCACGGTGGTGGCGGACTTGGCGGCGAGGCCGACCAGCATGGACAGCCAGGCCAGGCCCGCGGCGAACACCATGGCCAGCACCAGCCCGGCCAGCAGCTTCCAGACGCTCGTGCGCACCTCGAAGCCCTGGAGCGCGCCCACCGCCAGCAGCATCAGCAGCCCGACCCCGACCCGCACCAGGGTGCCGATCAGATGGCCGATCAGCGGGGCGATCCGGGCGATGGGCAGGCTGCGCAGGCGGTCGAAGAGACCGTTGGCGATGTCCTGGTGCAGTCCGGTGCCGGTGGTGAGGACGGCGGTGACCGACGACTGCACGATCAGGCCGGGCAGCGCGAACTGGAGGTAGGCGTCGGTGTCCCCGGCGATGGCCCCGCCGAAGACGTACACCAGCAGCGCGATCACGATCAGCGGCTGGACGACGGCGAAGCCGATGATCTCGCCCGGGTTGGCCTTGAGGTGCATCAGGTTGCGGCCGCCCAGGGTCAGGCAGTGCCGGGTCACCGTCAGCAGGCTCAGCCGGTGCTTGGGTGCGGGCGCGGTGAGCGCGGTCATCGGATGCTTCCTTCCGCCGGCGCGGCCGGCGCGGTTCCCGCGGTGGCCAGCTCGGCCACCCGGTCGCGTTCCTTGCGGCCCTTGCTCCCGGTCAGCGACAGGAACACCTCGTCCAGGCTGGGCCGGCGCAGGGCCAGTTCGGTGACCTCGATGCCCGCCTCGTCCAGGCGGCGCAGCACCGCGCTCGGCAGGGCCGTGTCGTTGATCTGGATGCGGAGCGTGCCGCCCTCCCCGGCGGGGCGGATCCCGCTGATCTCCTCGACGATCCGCCGGGTGGCGTCCAGATGGACGGCGTCCGCCGGCTGGATCTCCAGCGTCTGCCGGTCGGTCTTCGCCTTGAGCTCCTCGGGGGTGCCCTTGGCGATGGCCGTGCCGCCGTCGATCACCACGATGTCGTCGGCCAGCTGGTCGGCCTCGTCCATGTACTGCGTCGTCAGCAGCACCGTCGAACCGTTCGTGACGAGCCGGCGCACGATGTCCCACAGCTCGTTGCGGCTCTCCGGGTCGAGACCGGTCGTCGGCTCGTCCAGGAACAGCACCGACGGCTCGCCCACCAGACTGACCGCCAGGTCGAGCCGGCGGCGCATCCCGCCCGAGTACGTCGTCGCCTTGCGGTCACCGGCGTGGCTGAGCCCGAACCGCTCCAGCAGCTCCGCCGCCCGCTGCCGGGCGGCCGCCCGCTTCAGGCCCAGCAGCCGGGCCACCAGGGCGATGTTCTGGGCGCCGGTGAGCTGTTCGTCGATCGCCGCGTACTGGCCGGTGAGGCCGATGACGCGGCGCACCTCGTGCGGTTGGCGGGCGACGTCGTACCCGCAGACGCGGGCGGTCCCGCCGTCGGGCGACATCAGCGAGGCGAGGATCCGCACCGCCGTCGTCTTCCCCGCCCCGTTCGGGCCGAGGACCCCGAGGACGGTGCCCTCGCGGGCCTCCAGGTCGAGCCCGCTGAGCGCGGTGACCTCGCCGAACCGTTTGACGAGGCCCTCGGTCTCGATGGCGTACGTCATCGGACACCCGCGTTCGCCGGGGCGCCGGGCAGAGCTGCCGTGTCCTTCATGATGGTGTCTCCAGGTGTCGCGTAGGAATCGTTGAGCCAGCCGTCGATCACCTGCGCGGCCCGGCCCGGTCCTCCCGCGGCCAGCAGGTCCATGCGCATCCGGGCGACGCTGCGGCGGATCGCGGGATCGGTGGCCACGTGCTCGACCGCGGCCCGCACCCGCTCGGCCGTGACGTCCTCGCCCGGCAGCTCCACGCCCAGCCCCAGTTCGGTGACGCGCGCCGCGTTGACGCGGTCCTCCGGGGTGTAGGTGACGATGACCAGCGGGGTGCCGAACGACAGGGACTCCAGGATGGTGCTCATCCCGGAGTGGCAGACCACGGCCGACGCGTGCGGCAGGACGGTCCCGAACTCCAGCCACTCGTGCATCTCCACCCGGCCGGACGCCGGCGGCTCCTCGGGCAGATTGCCGGGGCCGACCGCCACCACCAGATGCCAGTCCGTGTCCGCGAAGGCCGCTCCGCAGGTCGTGAAGAAGTCCGGGCGGTCATTGACCTCGGTGCCGAGCGTGATCAGCGCCACCGGTCCGTCCCCGCTCCCGGACGGCCGCTGCCACGAACCCGTCCCGGTCCGGCCGGCCGGAACACTGTGCCCGGTGAACGTGTACCGCTCGTCGAAGGTCTCGCCGAACGGCTGGAACTCCCTCGGCAGCAGCACCAGATTGCGTGCGTCGAAATTGGCCATGAACGGCCACACCGCGTCCCGCTCCTCGCCCTCCCCGGCCAGGAAGTCCGCCACCAGGTCGATGCACTTCCCGAGGTTCTCGTCGGCCCCGGAGAACACCTCCATGGCCAGCGAGTAGTGCTCGTTCGAGGCGACGTACGGGAACAGCTGCGCCGTCGGCCGGCCCCAGCGCCGGGCCGCGGTCCGCGCGGTGAAGAAGCTCTCCAGGTCGTACAGGATCAGATCCGGTACGTCGTCCGCGAACGCCTCCAGCGTGCGCGGCAGGATCACGTCCATCGACTCCCGCAGGAACCCCAGCCCCAGCGCGCCGATGTCCTCACCGGTCACATAGCCGGTGCCGAGCCGGCCGCGCCGCGAGGGATAGCCGACGAAACCGGCCCCGGCCGCCGCCACCGGCCCCGCCATGCGCTCGTCCAGCACATAGCTGACCCGGTGGCCGAGCGCCATCAGCAGACGGCTGAACTCCAGCGTCGGATTGACGTGCCCGTGCCCCGGGAAGACCAGGATCGCGATGTGCTTCGCGCTCATGGATGACTGCTCCTGACTCGTCGGCCGGCCGCTCATCGCAGGGCCGGCTCGTGCAGCCGCTCGCCGATGACCTTGATGACGTCGGCGGCGTGGTCGATCAGGTAGAAGTGACCGCCCGCGTACGTACGCAGCTCGAACCCGCCGTCCGTGTGCGCGCTCCAGGCCGCCACCTCGTCGTGGTCCGCCTTCGGGTCGCTGTCGCCGGCCAGGACGGTGACCGGGCAGCGCAGCGCGGGGCCCGGGGTGTAGCGGTACGTCTCCGCCGCCCGGTAGTCGTTGCGGATGGCCGGCAGCACCATGCGCAGCAGCTCCTCGTCGCCGAAGACCCGCTGGTCGGTGCCGCTCAGCCCGCGCAGCTCGCGGATCATGCCGTCGTCGTCGCGCTGGTGCACCCGCTCGTCGCGGACCCGCGACGGGGCGCGCCGGCCGGAGGCGAACACTCGAAGCGGGAACAGCCCCCGGCGCTCCAGCCGGACACCCACCTCGAACGCGAGCGTCGCGCCCATGCTGTGCCCGAAGAGCGCGAACGGCCGGTCGACGGAGGCCGCCACGGCCTCGCACACCCGGTCGGCCAGCACGCCCAGGTCGTCGATCATCGGCTCGTTGCGCCGGTCCTGACGGCCCGGGTACTGCACGGCCAGCGCCTCGACCCGCGGGCTCAGCGCCTGCGCGACCGGGCGGTAGAAGGAGGCCGAACCTCCCGCGTGCGGCAGGCACACCAGCTGGACCGCCGCTTCGGAACTCGGAAAGTAGCGCCGGATCCACACATCGGTGTCGCTCATGTCGGCCTCTCTCGTCGCGAGCACGGCCGGGGTCCGGGGAGGGGCGGGAGCACATGTCCCGTCGGCCGCTGCTGTCTAGGGAAAGTGGCCGACCGGCCTCGCGGCAGTGCCTCGGCGGGGATCTGAGTGAACACCTAGACCGGCCCGGACCCTCTGGGTCAGCTCCCGGGGCCGTGTTCACCTGGTACGCGACGCCATGGGCCGGACCCGGTCGACCGACCGGAACAGGAGCGCCGCCCCACCGACAGACGAACCGGGGGAGACACCATGCCGCTGACCACCGGGCCGCGCGTGCTGCGTCATGCGGACACGACCCTGCAGACCCGTCTCGCGGAGTCGGCCCGTGCCACGGAGGGCGTGGCCACCAGTCCCGAACAGTTCGAGAAGTGGTACGCCGAACGCTGCGCGGCCCAGGTCCAGGAGGTCACCCGGGTCCCGTTCGACCAGCTGCGCAACTGGTCCTTCGCCGAGGACACCGGCCATCTGGTGCACGACAGCGGCCGGTTCTTCTCCGTGGCGGGCCTGCGCGTCGAGGTCGACGAGGACCCGGTGCGCGAGTGGGCCCAGCCCATCATCCTCCAGCCGGAGATCGGCCTCCTCGGCATCGCCGTACGCGAGATCGACGGCGTCCTGCACCTGCTCATGCAGGCCAAGGCCGAGCCCGGCAACCCCAACGGCGTCCAGCTCTCGCCCACCGTGCAGGCCACCAAGAGCAACTACACCGGCGTCCACCGGGGCCGGCTCGTCCCGTACGTGGA
This sequence comes from Streptomyces sp. NPDC024555, assembly GCF_055559335.1. Taxonomy (NCBI): domain Bacteria; kingdom Bacillati; phylum Actinomycetota; class Actinomycetes; order Kitasatosporales; family Streptomycetaceae; genus Streptomyces; species Streptomyces sp. NPDC024555. The sequence goes on along the minus strand of NZ_JBVHKV010000022.1, from coordinate 104,212 downwards.
GCACTTCGCGAAGGCCGACCCGCGCACCGTGGTCGCCGACGTCCTCCAGTCCGAGCACGGCGCCTGGTTCTACCGCAAGCGCAACCGCAACATGGTCATCGAGGTCGGCCCCGACGTCGAGGCGGGCGAGGACTTCTGCTGGCTGACGCTCGGCCAGGTGCGCGAGCAGATGCGCATCGACCACCGGGTCAACATGGACGCCCGCACCGTCCTGTCCTGCCTCCCCGGCGCCACCGCCGACGAGGGCAGCCTGCACACCGACACCGAACTCCTCAGCTGGATCACCTCGAACCAGGCCGTCCACGATGTGCAGACCACCGTCGTCGGCCTGCGGGACCTGCCCGGCTGGAAGCTGACGGACTCGTCGATCTCCCACGAGCGCGGCCTCTTCTTCAGCGTCATCGGCGTGGACATCGTCGCCAACAGCCGCGAGGTGGGCGGCTGGACCCAGCCGCTCATCGAACCCCACGGCGTCGGCGTCGCCGCCCTGCTCGTCAAGCGGTTCGACGGGGTGCTGCACGTCCTGCTGCGCGCCCGCATCGAACCCGGCTACATCGACGCCATCGAACTCGCCCCGACCGTGCAGGGCACCCCGGAGAACCACGCCTACCTCGGCGGCCTCGTGCACGCGCAGCTGATCGACGCCGAACGCCGGATGCGCACCGACCGGGTGCTGTTCGACGCCGAGATGTCGGAGGAGGGAGGCCGCTTCCACCACTCCCGCAGCCGCTACATGATCATCGAGGTGGGCGACGACCACCCGGACGAGGAGCCGCCCGGCTTCCTCTGGACGGCACTGCCCCAGATCACCTGGCTGCTCCAGCACCGCCACTACCTCAATGTGCAGGCCCGCACCCTCATCGCCTGCCTGCACGCCTGCACGGACTGACCCATCCGTCGTCCGACACCGCACCGTCACGATCCCGGCAGACAGAAGGGGTATCCCATGAGCGGAAAAACCGAGCAGAGCGAGGCCGTCCGCACCGTCCGCGTGACGCTGGTCGGAGGCCCGGCCGACTTCCCCCAGGCCGACCGGACGATCCACGTCAGCGAGGCCGAGGCGCAGCAGAAGATCAAGATCAAGTACTACGGCGGCTACCAGCACTTCGAGCCCTCCGACGAGCTGGGCGGCTCCAGGGGCCCGGCGTCGAGGATCTTCCGCTGGACCGGTTTCACCAAGATCGCGGAATAGTCGGGAGCAGCGCGCCCTATGGACACCTTGCGATCCAACGACCCCCGCACCGGGAACCCCGCGACCCCCGTCCCGTCATCTGACGGGACCGTCGGGACCCCGGTCGCGATCGTCGGGATCTCCTGCCGGCTGCCGGGGGCGCCGAATCCCGGAGCGTTCTGGACGCTGCTGAGCGGCGGGGAGCGCGCGGTCGGCCAGGTGCCCGCCGGGCGCGAACCGGTCGGCGGGGACTGGGGGGCCTTCATCGAGGGCGCCGACCGGTTCGACGCCGCCTTCTTCGGGATCACCCCCCGGGAAGCGGCCGTACTGGACCCGCAGCAGCGGCTCATGCTCGAACTCGCCTGGGAGGCCTTCGAGGACGCCCGGATCGTCGCCGCCGACCTCAGCGGCAGCGCGACGGGCGTGTTCGTGGGCGCCATGCGCGACGACTACGCCCAGCTGCTGGCCCGCGCCGGCCGGGACGCCGTCAACCACCACACCATGCCCGGCGTGAGCCGCGGCGTCATCGCCAACCGCGTCTCCCACCTCTTCGGCCTGCACGGCCCCAGCCTGGTCCTCGACACCGGCCAGGCGTCCTCCCTCGTCGCCGTGCACACCGCGATGGAGAGCCTGCGCCGCGGCGAGACCACCCTCGCCCTGGCCGGCGGCGTCAACCTCAACCTGGCCGCCGAGACGGGCGTCGCCGCCGAGGAGTTCGGCGGCCTCTCCCCGGACGGGCACAGCTACACCTTCGACCACCGGGCCAACGGCTTCGTCCGCGGCGAGGGCGGCGTCGCGTTCGTCCTGCGGCTGCTCCCGGACGCGATCGCCGCGGGCGACCGCATCCACGGCGTCCTGCTCGGCGGTGCCGTCAACAACGACGGCGCCACCGCCCAGCTGACCACGCCCAGCCGTGAGGCCCAGGCCGAGGTCCTGCGCCGTGCCTACGCCGCCGCCGGGGTCTCCCCGGCCCGCGCGCGGTACGTCGAACTCCACGGCACCGGCACCCCCGTGGGCGACCCGATCGAGGCCGCGGCCCTGGGCGACGTCCTGGGCAGCGCCCGCGAGGACGGTGACCCGCTGCTCGTCGGCTCCGTCAAGACCAACCTGGGCCACCTGGAGGCCGCGGCCGGTGCCACGGGCCTCCTCAAGACCGTGCTGTCCCTGTCCCACCGGCACATCCCCGCCAGCCTCGACTTCGAGGAGCCCAACCCGGACATCCCGCTGGACGCGCTCAACCTGCGCGTCGCGGACCGCCCGACCGCATGGCCCGAGGACGGCCACCCCCGGATCGCCGGCGTCAGCGCCTTCGGCATGGGCGGCACCAACTGCCACCTCGTCCTCACCGAGGCCCCCACCGCCCCCGAAACCCCCCGCCCGGCCACGGACGCCACCCCGTCGGTGGTCCCGTGGCTGCTGTCGGGCCGGAGCGCCGCCGCGCTGCGGGGGCAGGCGTCGGCGCTGGGTGCGCCGGCGGCCGATGCCGATCCGGTCGCGGTGGGCTGGTCCCTCGCGACGACCCGGGCCCGGTTCGAACACCGCGCCGTGATCCTCGGCGCGTACGGCTCCGGCCTCGCGGCCCTGGCTGCGGATGAGCCGTCGGCCACCGTGGTGTCGGGGGTGGCCGGTCCGGTGGGCCGGTCGGTGTTCGTGTTCCCGGGGCAGGGTGCGCAGTGGGTCGCCATGGGCGCCCGGCTCCTCGATGAATCCCCGGTGTTCGCCGATGTGGTGGCCGCGTGCGAGGCCGCGATGGGTGACCTCGTGGACTGGTCCGTCGCCGATGTGCTGCGGGGCGGTGCGGATGCGCCGTCGCTGGAGCGGGTCGATGTGGTTCAGCCCGCGTCGTTCGTGGTGATGGTGGCGTTGGCGGCGGTGTGGCGGTCGTACGGGGTGACGCCTTCCGCTGTGGTCGGGCATTCGCAGGGTGAGATTGCTGCCGCGTATGTGGCGGGTGCGTTGTCGCTTGAGGACGCGCTGCGGGTGGTGTGTGTGCGGAGCCGGGCGATTGCGGGTCTGGCCAGTGGTAACGGGACGATGGCGTCGGTTGGTGCCGGGGTCGCTCAGGTCGAGGAGATCCTGGAGGCGTGGGGCGGCCGGGTGTCGGTCGCCGCTGTCAACGGGCCGTCCCAGGTGGTTATTTCGGGTGAGATCGAGGCCGTGGAAGAGGCCGTGGCCCGGTGTGTGGAGCTGGGGCTGCGGGCGCGTCGTATCGCGGTGGACTACGCCTCCCACTCGCCCGCGATGGACGTGCTGCACGATGAGCTGACCAGCAGTCTGACCGGGATCAGCCCGCGTGCGGGGACGATTCCGCTGCTGTCGACGGTGACGGGTGAGTTCACCGACGGCTCGGACATGACCACCGACTACTGGGTCACCAATCTCCGCTCCCAGGTTCGCTTCGCCCAGGCGATCGAGAAGCTGGCGGCGGAGGAGGGCTACGGCGTCTTCGTCGAGGTCTCGTCCCATCCGGTGCTGTCGGCCGCGATCGAGGAGATAGCCGACGAGGGAATCATCACCGGGTCGCTCCGCCGTGACGACGGCGGGCTCGACCGGTTCCTCGCGGGCGTCGCCGAGCTGTGGGTCCAGGGCGTGGACGTCGACTGGACGGCCGCGTTCCCCGAGACCCGTCCGGCGCTCGTCGACCTCCCCACGTACGCCTTCCAGCGCCGGCGCCACTGGTTCGACTCCGTGGCCCCGGAGGCCGAGGACGGGGCGGCGGCGGCCAGTGCCGTGGCCGGGCGTCTGGCGGCGGCCGAGGGGGAGGCGGAGCAGCGGCGGATTCTGCTGGAGCTGGTGCGTACGCACGCTGCCGCGGTGCTCGGGCACGCGGACGCCGGCGTGATTCCGGCCGGGACGCCGTTCAAGGACCTGGGCTTCGACTCGCAGTCGTCGGTCCTGCTGCGCAACCGGCTGCGCAAGGCGCTCGCCCTGGACCTGCCCACCACGCTGCTCTTCGACCACCCCACTCCGGTCCGGCTGGCCGCGCACCTTCAGCGCGCCGCCGGGGCCGACGCCGCCCCGCGGCTGCCGGAGGCGGCGGGCCGGGCCTCGTACGACGAGCCGATCGCGATCGTCGGCATGGGCTGCCGCTTCCCGGGCGGGGTCAGCTCCCCGGACGACCTGTGGGAGCTGGTGCGCTCCGGCACCGATGCCGTGGCGCCCTTCCCCACGGACCGGGGCTGGGACATCGGACGGCTGCTCGCCGACCCGGACGCACCGGGCGGATCGGCGGTCGCCCAGGGCGGATTCCTCTACGACGCGGGCGACTTCGACGCGGACTTCTTCACGATCAGCCCCCGCGAGGCGCTGGCCATGGACCCGCAGCAGCGGCTGCTGCTGGAGACGGCCTGGGAGGCGCTGGAGCGGGCGGGGATCGACCCCTCGCGGCTCGGCGGCAGCCGTACGGGTGTCTTCGTCGGCGCGATGCAGCAGGAGTACGGGCCCCGCCTGGACGAGGCGGCGGACGGGCTGGAGGGCTATGCGCTGACCGGGACGACCGGCTCCACCGCCTCCGGCCGCATCTCCTACGTACTGGGCCTGGAAGGGCCCGCACTGACCGTCGACACGGCCTGCTCGGCCTCCCTGGTCGCGCTGCACCTGGCCGCGCAGTCCCTGCGCAACGGCGAGTGCTCGCTGGCCCTGGCCGGTGCGGCGACCGTGATGTCCCGGCCCGGCATCTTCGTCGAGTTCAGCAGGCAGGGCGGGCTCGCGCCGGACGGGCGGTGCAAGGCGTTCTCGGACGAGGCCGATGGCACCGGCTGGGCCGAGGGCGTGGGCACCCTCGTCCTGGAACGGCTCTCCGACGCCCGCCGCAACGGCCACCGCGTCCTCGCCGTGGTCGAGGGCACGGCCGTCAACTCCGACGGCGCGTCCAACGGCCTCACCGCACCCAACGGCCCCTCCCAGCAGCGCGTCATCCGGCAGGCCCTGGCCAACGCCGGACTGCGCCCCGACCAGGTCGACGCCGTGGAGGCGCACGGCACCGGCACGGTGCTCGGCGACCCGATCGAGGCCGCCGCGCTGATCGAGGTGTACGGGCGCGGGCGCGCCGCCGAACGGCCCCTGTGGCTGGGTTCGTTGAAGTCCAACATCGGGCACGCGCAGGCCGCCGCCGGTCTCGGTGGTGTCATGAAGATGGTTCTCGCCCTGCGCCACGGACTGCTGCCCCGCACCCTGCACGCGGACACGCCGTCCTCGCACGTCGACTGGTCCGCCGGTGAGGTCCGGCTGCTGACCGACGCCGTGCCGTGGCCGGCCGAGGACCGGCCGCGCCGGGCCGGAGTCTCGGCCTTCGGCGTCGGCGGCACCAACGCCCACGTGATCCTCGCCGAGCCCGCTGGCCCTGCCGGGTCCGTCGAGCCTGTTGAGCCCGCTGGTTCCGTTGAGCCTGTTGAGTCTGCTGAGCCCGCTGGTTCCGTTGAGTCTGCTGAGTCAGCTGGTTCGGTTGAGCCCGACCGGCTCCCCCTGCCCTACGTCCTTTCCGCTCCCACGCCCACTGCCCTGCGCGAGCAGGCCCGGCGGCTGCGGACCGTACTGCGTGGCGAGGAGCCGGCCCGGCCCGCCGACATCGCGTACACCCTGGCCAACGGCCGGGCCCGGTTCCCGGAGCGGGCCGTGGTGCTCGCGGACGGACCCGACGAGCTGGACCGGACCCTCGCCGTGCTCGCCGAGGACGGCGAGACCGACGCGCTGGTACGCGGCCGGGCCGCGGGTGACGACCGGGTGGTGTTCGTCTTCCCCGGCCAGGGCGGCCAGTGGCAGGGCATGGCCACCGAACTGCTCGACTCCTCCCCGGTGTTCGCCGCCCGCATCACCGCGTGCGCGGAGGCGCTGTCGGAGTTCGTGGACTGGTCGCTCCTCGATGTGCTGCGCGGCGCCGAGGGCGCTCCGCCGGCCGACCGGGTCGACGTGGTGCAGCCCGCGCTGTGGGCGACCATGGTGGCGCTGGCCGAACTCTGGGAGTCCCGGGGCATCCGCCCGGCGGCGGTCGTCGGACACTCGCAGGGCGAGATCGCGGCGGCCTGTGTGGCCGGGGCCCTCACCCTGCGGGACGCCGCGCGCGTCGTGGCGCTGCGCAGCCGCGCGCTGCTGGCCCTGGCCGGCACCGGCACCATGGCCTCCGTCTTCGAGTCCCCCGACCGGGTCGCCGCACTCGTGGAGGAGACCGGCGGCCGGGTCTCCGTCGCCGCGGTCAACGGTCCCCGCTCCGTCGTGGTCTCCGGCGAGACCGACGCGGTCGCCGGTCTCCTCGCGGAGTGCGCGCGCCAGGACATCCACGCCCGCGCCGTCCCCGTCGACTACGCCTCCCACTCCGCGCAGGTCGAGCCCATCGAGGCCGAACTGGCCCGGCTGCTCGCCCCGGTCGAACCCCGGCGGGCGCGGGTGCCGTTCCACTCCACGCTCACCTGCACGGTCCTGGACGGCACCGAACTCACCGGCGACTACTGGTACCGGAACCTGCGCGGCACCGTCCGCTTCGAGGAGGCCGTACGGTCCCTCGCCGCGTCCGGGCACCGGATCTTCCTGGAGTCGAGCCCGCACCCGACGCTGACCATCGGCATCCAGCAGACGCTGGAGAGCGCCGGGGCCGACGACGGAGCCGCCGTCGCCTCGCTGCGCCGCGGCGACGGCGGCGAGCGCCGGCTCCGTACCGCGCTCGCCCAGCTGCACGTCCACGGGGTGGAGCCGGACTGGGACGGCCTCCTCGCCGGTACCGGCGGACGCCGGACCGATCTGCCCACCTACCCGTTCGCCCGCCGCCGCTACTGGTGGACGCCGCCCGCCAGCGTCCCGACCGCCGCGGCCCCGGCCCTCCCGGCCGGGGACCGGCGCTACGACGTCGTCTGGCGGCCGCTGGCCGACGCCCCCGCTTCCCCGGCCGCGGGCACCTGGCTGCTCGTCGCCCCGGCCGCTCCGTCCGCCGACCACGACGAGGCCGCCGACGCGCTGCGCGCGGCCGGTGCCGACGTCGTGCTGTGCCGGCTGCCGGACGGCGCGCCGGACGCGGCGGCCCTCGCCCGCGCGGCCGAAGGCGTGGACGTGACCGGGGTGCTGTCCCTGCTGGCCCTGGACGGTGCGGAGGAAGCCGCGCCGGGAGCGGCCGCGACCGTGGGCCCGGACGGTGCGTCGGACGTGGCCGCGACCATGGCTCTGGACGGTGCGTCGGGGGACTCCTCGGCCATCGGCCCGGACGGTGTGCCGGGCGTCGCGTCGGGTGTGGCCGCGACCGCGGCTCCGGACGGTGCGGCCGCCGGCCCGGACGGTGCGCGTGATGTCGCACCGGGCGTGGCCGCGACCGTGGCGCTGGTGCGCGCCCTGGACCGGGCGGGACTCACCGCCCAACTGTGGTGCGCCACCCGGGGCGCCGTGTCCACCGGCCCCTCCGACCCGGCCCCCGATCCGGCGCCCGCCGCCGTCTGGGGCGTGGGGCGCGCGGCGGCCGTCGAGCACCCCCGTACCTGGGGCGGTCTCGTCGACCTGCCGCCGCGCTGGGACGGCCGGGTCCGCGAACGGCTGGCCGCCGTCCTCACCGGGCACGGCGACGAGGACCAGATCGCGATCCGGCCCGCCGCCGTGTTCGCCCGCCGGCTGGTCCGGGCCCTGCGCCCCGCCACCGGGCGGCGGACGTACACCCCGAGCGGCACCGTCCTGATCACCGGAGGCACCGGGGCACTCGGCCGCCGGCTCGCCCGCCGCCTCGCGGAGGGCGGGGCCGCCCATGTCGTCCTGCTCAGCCGGGGCGGCGGCGACCCCGAGGAGATGGCCCGGCTCGCCAGCGAACTGCGCGAGGCGGGCGCCGGACTGACGGCCGCGACCGGCGACGTCACCGACCGCGCCGCCCTGGCCGCCCTGCTCGACTCCATCGGCGCGGACCATCCGCTGACCGCCGTGTTCCACGCCGCGGGCGTCTGCGAACTCGCCCCGCTCGGCGACCTCGCCCCCGAGGACCTGCCCGCCCTCATGGCCGCCAAGGCCGAGGGCGCACGCCTCCTGGACGACCTGCTCACGGACACCCCGCTCGACGCGTTCGTGCTGTTCTCCTCGATCTCCGCCACCTGGGGCGTCGCCGACCACGCCGCGTACGGAGCGGCGAACGCCTGCCTGGACGCCCTGGCCGTCCGGCGGCGCGCCCGCGGGCTCTCCGCCACGTCCGTCGCCTGGGGCCCCTGGAGCGGCGGCGGCATGATCGACGAGGACCGGGAGGCGGCCCTGGCCGCCACCGGGCTGCCGCTGCTCGAACCGGACCCGGCACTCGACGACCTGATGACCGTCCTGGACCACGACGAGACGGCGATCGTCGTCGCCGACGTCGACTGGGAGCGCTTCGCCCCCGTCTTCACCGCCACCCGCCCCAGCCCGCTGCTCCGCGAACTGGTCGCCGCCCCGGCGGACCCGGCCCCCGCCGACGACCCCGGCACACCCGCCTCCGCCCTGCGCGCCGAGCTGGCCGGCCTCACCGAGGAGGCCCAGCGCGATCTGGTCCTGGACCTGGTGCGCCGGCACACCGCGCAGGTGCTCGGCCACAGCGAACCCAAGGACCTCGCCGCCGACCGGGCGTTCAAGGAACTCGGCTTCGACTCGCTCACCGCCGTCGGGCTGCGCGACCGGCTCGCCAAGGCGCTGGGCACCCGGCTGCCCACCACCCTCGTCTTCGACCACCCGACCCCCGCCCTGCTCGCCGAGCACCTGCGGCGCGAGGCCCTGGGCGTGCGGCCCGCCCCGGACGGCGACGCACCGGCCCGTGCCGCGGGCGCCGACGACGAACCGCTCGCCATCGTCGGCATGTCCTGCCGGCTGCCCGGCGGCGTCGACGGACCGGAGGCGCTGTGGCGGCTGCTCGTGGACGAGGGGGACGCCGTCGGCGGCCTGCCCACGGACCGGGGCTGGGACATCGAGTCGCTCTACGACCCCGACCCCGACCGGCACGGCACCAGCTACACCCGGGGCGGCGGATTCCTGCACCGGGCCGCCGAGTTCGACCACGACTTCTTCGGCGTCTCCGCCCGCGAGGCGCTGGCCATGGACCCGCAGCAGCGGCTGCTGCTGGAGACCTCGTGGGAGGCGTTCGAGAACGCCGGAATGGTCCCCGCCGACCTCAAGGGCAGCGCCACCGGGGTCTTCGCCGGAATCCTCGCCAGCGACTACGGCCGGCTGCACGGCATGCCCGGCGAGCTGGAGGGCTACCACGTCACCGGCGGCGCGCCGAGCGTCGCCTCCGGCCGCCTCTCGTACACCTTCGGCTTCACCGGCCCCGCCCTCACCATCGACACCGCCTGCTCCTCGTCGCTGGTGGCCCTGCACATGGCCGCCGGTGCCCTGCGCTCCGGCGAATGCGAACTCGCCCTGGTCGCGGGCGCGTCGGTGATGTCGACGCCCACCCCGATGATCAGCTTCAGTCGGCAGCGCGCCCTGTCCGCCGACGGCCGCTGCCGGTCCTTCGCCGAGGACGCCGACGGCTTCGGCATGGCCGAGGGCGTGGGCGTCCTCCTCGTGGAGCGGCTGTCCGACGCCCGGCGCCACGGCCACCGCGTCCTCGCCGTGGTGCGCGGCAGCGCCGTCAACCAGGACGGCGCGTCCAACGGACTGACCGCCCCCAACGGCCCCGCCCAGCAGCGCGTCATCCGGCAGGCCCTCGCGACGGCCGGTCTGACGGCCGCCGACGTGGACGCGGTCGAGGCGCACGGCACCGGCACCAGGCTCGGCGACCCCATCGAAGCGCAGGCCCTGATCGCCACCTACGGCCAGGACCGGCCCGACGGGCGGCCGTTCTGGCTGGGCTCCGTCAAGTCCAACGTGGGCCACACCCAGGCCGCGGCCGGAGTCGTCGGCATCATCAAGATGGTCCAGGCACTCCGGCACGAGACTCTGCCGAAGACCCTGCACGTCGCCGAGCCCACCTCGCGCGTCGACTGGTCGGCCGGTGAGGTCCGGCTGCTGACGGACCCCGTGCCGTGGCCGGCCCAGGACCGCCCGCGCCGGGCCGGTGTCTCCGCCTTCGGCATCAGCGGCACCAACGCCCATGTGATCCTGGAGGAGGCCCCCGAACCGGCCGCCCCCGCCGACGCCCGGCCCGAGGGCGCCGTCCCCTGGCTGCTGTCCGCCCGCGAACCCGAGGCGCTGCGCGCCCTCGCCGCCGCCCTCGCCCCACTGGCCGGCACCGCCGACCCCTACGACACCGCACACGCCCTCGCCGCGACCCGCGCACGGTTCGAGCACCGCGCCGTCGTCGTCGGGGAGCCCGGCCCCGCCCTCACCGCCCTCGCGGCCGGCGAACCCGCCGGGCAGCTCGTCTCCGGCGCGGCCGGGCCCGTCGGCCGCACCGTGTTCGTCTTCCCCGGCCAGGGCGCCCAGTGGGCCGGCATGGCCGTCGAACTCGCCCGCTGGTCCCCGGTGTTCGCCGCACGCCTCGCCGCGTGCGAGACGGCCATGGCCCCGTACGTCGACTGGTCGCTGACCGAGGTGCTGGCCGGGGCGCCCGGCGCGCCTTCCCTGGACGCGGTCGACGTCGTCCAGCCCGCCTCGTTCGCCGTCATGGTGTCGCTCGCCGCGCTCTGGCAGGCGTACGGCGTCGAGCCCGCCGCCGTGGTGGGCCACTCCCAGGGCGAGATCGCCGCCGCCTGCGTCGCCGGAGCTCTCACCCTGGAGGACGCCGCCCGCGTCGTCTGCGTCCGCAGCAAGGTGCTGACCAAGGTGACCGGGCGCGGTGCCATGGCCATCGTCGCCCTGCCCCAGGATCGCATCGACGCGCTGCTCGCCCCATACGGGGAACGGCTCTCCGTCGCCGCCGTCAACGGGCCCTCCTCCGTCGTCCTCTCCGGCGACCGCGACGCCCTGGAGGACCTGGCCCTCGTCTGCAAGGAACGCGAGATCCGGGTCCGGACGATCCCCGTCGACTACGCCTCGCACTGCGCCCACGTGGAACCCGTCCTGGACGAACTGGCCGCCCTGCTCGCCCCGGTGGCACCGCGCCCGCCCCGCATCCCCTTCTACTCCACCGTCACCGGCGAGTGGATCGACACGGCCGCGCTCGACGCCGCCTACTGGTGCGCCAACCTGCGCCGCCCCGTCCGCTTCGCCGACGCCGTGGGCGCACTCGCCGCCGAGGGCTACGACGCCTGGATCGAGAGCAGCCCGCACCCGGTGCTGCTCGCCGCCGTGGAGGAGACCCTCGACGGCCGCGAGGACGCCTTCGCCGTGGGCTCCCTGCGCCGCGACGACGGAGGCGGCGACCGTTTCCTGCTCTCGCTGGCCGAGGCCTGGGTGCGCGGCGTCCCCGTCGACTGGGACCGGGCGTTCACCACCGCACCCGGCTCCCGCGTGGACCTGCCCGCCTACCCCTTCCAGCGGCGCCGCCACTGGATCGAGGCCCCCGCCGACACCGCCGCCCAGCGGGAACGCGCGCTCGTCGACGGCTGGCGCTACCGCGTCACCTGGACCCCGGTCCCGGCCACCGGCGCCACCGCCCTCACCGGCGACTGGCTCGTCGTCACCCCCGACGCCGGGGTGGACACCGCCCTCGTGCGGACCGTCCTCGACGGACTCGCCGCACACGGCGCGACCGTCCACCCCGTCGGCGTACGGGAACTGACCGGCGGCACCGCCCGGCTCCCCGCCCGCGTCGACGGCGTGCTCTCGCTCGCCGCCCTCGACGACCGCCCCCGCCCCGACGAGCCGGCGCTCTCCACCGGACTGGCCGACACCCTCGCCTGCGTCCGGGCCCTGACCCCGGACGCCCCGCTGTGGCTGGCCACCCGGGGCGCCGTCGGACCCTCGGACGACGACCCCGTACGCCACCCGGTACAGGCCCAGGTGTGGGGGATCGGCGTGGTCCTCGGGCTCGACGAACCCGACCGGCTCGGCGGACTGGTCGACCTCCCGGACCGGCTCGACGACGACGCCCTCGGCCGGCTCGCCGAGGTGCTGTCCGGGACGACCGGGGAGACCGAGGTCGCCCTGCGCGGCCCCGCCGTCCTCGCCCGGCGCCTCGTCCGGGACCCGGCACCCGCCGCCGCCCCGTGGCGCCCGCGCGGCACCGTCCTGATCACCGGCGGCACCGGCGCCCTCGGCTCCCACGTGGCCCGCTGGGCCGCCCGCAACGGCGCCGCGCACCTGCTGCTGACCAGCCGCCGGGGCGCCGACGCCCCCGGCGCCGCCGCGCTGACGGAGGAACTGACCGCGCTCGGCGCCCGGGTGACGGTCGCCGCCTGCGACATCGGCGACGCGGACGAGGCCGCCGCCCTCCTGGCCTCCGTCGACCCGGCCGAACCGCTGACCGCCGTCGTCCACACCGCCGGGCTCACCCAGCCCGAGATCCCCGTCCGCGAGCAGTCCGCCGACGGCCTCGCCCGCATCCTGCGCGGCAAGGCCGAGGGCGCCCGCCACCTGGACGCCCTGACCGCCGGACTGGACCTGGACGCCTTCGTGCTGTTCTCCTCCGGCGCCGGCACCTGGGGCGACGCGGGCAAGGCCGGATACGCCGCCGCCAACGCCTACCTCGACGCCCTCGCGCAGCAACGACGCGCCCGCGGCGAGACCGCCACGGCCATCGCCTGGGGCGCCTGGGACGGCGGTGGCATGGTCGAGGGCGAGGTCTCCGACCTCCTCACCCGGCGCGGCATGCGCCTGATGCGGCCCGAAGCGGCCGTACGGGCCCTGGCCCTCGCCGTCGGCAACGGCGACACCACCCTCGCCGTCGCCTCCATCGACCTGAGCCGCTTCCTCCCCCTCTACACCATGACGCGCGACCGCCGCCTCGTCGCCGCCCTCACCGAGGCCGCCGACCGGGCCGGGGCGGAGACCGCGTCCGGACCGGGCGACACGGCGGGCAAGGCCCGCGCCGACGCGTCCACGGCCCTCGCGGACCGGCTCGCCGGCCTGAGCGCCGACGAACAGGAGAGCACCCTGGTGGACCTCGTCCGCCGGGAGGCCGCCGCCGTCCTCAAGGCGGGACGCCCGGAGGAGATCCGGCCCCGCCGGGCCTTCAAGGAACTCGGCTTCGACTCCCTGACGGCCCTGGAGTTCCGCAACCGCCTCAACACGGCGACCGGCCTGAAACTGCCCGCCACCCTCGTCTTCGACCACCCCACCCCCGCCGCGCTCGCCCGCCGGCTGCGCGACGAACTGGGCGGCGGGACCGACGACGTACTCACCGGGCTGACCCAGCTGGAGGCGCGGCTGGCGGCGCTTCCGGACGAGGAATGGACCCGCCTGGACCTGGACGGCCGGCTGGCCGCCCTGCTGCGCCGGACCGTACCGGTGGCGGCCGCACCGACCGACGCCCCGCACCAGGACCTTGCAGCGGCGACGAACGACGAGATCTTCGACCTGATCGACCGGGAGTTGGGCATCCGATGAGCAGTGGCGCGAACGAACAGCGGCTGCGGGACTATCTGAACCGCGTCACCGCGGACCTGCAGACGACGCGCAGGCGGGTCAGGGAGCTGGAGGACCAGCGGACCGAGCCCATCGCGATCGTGTCGATGGCCTGCCGCTTCCCCGGCGGCGCCGACACCCCCGAGGAGTTCTGGGACCTGATCGCCGCCGGTTCCGACCTCGTCGGCGAACTGCCCGGCGACCGGGGCTGGGACCTGGACGGGCTCTACCACCCCGACCCCGCGCACCCGGGCACCAGCTACACCCGCAACGGCGCGTTCCTGCCCGGCGCCGCCGCGTTCGACGCCGACTTCTTCGGGATCTCGCCGCGCGAGGCGCTGGCCATGGACCCGCAGCAGCGGCTGCTCCTGGAGACGTCCTGGGAGGCCGTCGAACGGGCCGGCCTCGACGCCGAGCGGCTGCGCGGCACACGGGCGGGCGTCTTCGTCGGAGCGAGCCACCAGGGCTACGGGGAAGGCGTCCGCACCGCCCCCGAAGGCGTCGAGGGCCATCTGCTGACCGGCGGTTCGGGCGCCGTCCTCTCCGGACGTATCGCGTACACCCTGGGGCTGGAGGGCCCCGCCGTCACCGTCGACACCATGTGCTCGTCCTCCCTGGTCGCCCTCCACCTCGCGGTGCAGGCGCTCCGCAACGACGAATGCTCCCTGGCCCTCGCGGCCGGTGCCACCGTGATGGGCTCGACCCGCAACTTCACCGAGTTCAGCCGCCAGTCCGGGCTCGCGGTCGACGGCCGGGTCAAGGCCTTCTCCGACGACGCCGACGGCACCGGCTGGGGCGAGGGCATCGGCGTCCTGCTCCTGGAACGCCTCTCCGACGCCCGGCGCCACGGCCACCACGTCCTCGCCGTCGTGCGCGGCTCGGCCGTCAACCAGGACGGCGCCTCCAACGGCCTGACCGCCCCCAACGGCCCCTCGCAGCAGCGCGTCATCCGCCAGGCCCTGACCAACGCCGGAGTCGCCTCGTCCGAGGTGGACACCGTCGAGGCGCACGGCACGGGCACCTCCCTCGGCGACCCGATCGAGGCGCAGGCCCTCCTCGCCACGTACGGCGTGGGCCGCCCCGACGACCGGCCGCTCCTCCTCGCCTCCGTGAAGTCCAACATCGGCCACACCCAGGCCGCGTCCGGTATCGCCGGGGTCATCAAGACGGTCCTCGCGATGCGGCACGGACTGCTGCCCCGCACCCTGCACGCCGAGAACCCCTCCAGCCACGTCGACTGGTCCTCCGGCGCCGTCGAACTGCTCACCGAGGAGCGGTCCTGGCCGCGCGGCGAGCAGCCGCGCCGGGCCGGGGTCTCCTCGTTCGGCGCCAGCGGGACGAACGCGCACGTCATCCTTGAGGAAGCCCCGGACGAGACCGACGCGGACGGGTCGGACACGGACGCTCCGGCCGCCGCTCCCCGGTCCGCCCTTCCCGTCGTCCCGTGGCCGGTCTCCGCCCGGACCGCCTCCGCCCTGCCCGCCCAGGCCGCACGGCTCGCCCCGGTGGCCGCCGCCCTGGACCCGGCGGACCTCGGCCTGTCCCTGGCCACCACCCGCACCGCCCTCGACCACCGCGCCGTCGTCCTCGCCACGGACGCCGAGGACCTGCGGATCCGGCTCGCCGCCCTCGCGGCCGGAGAACCCCTCCCCGGCACGGTGACCGCGACGGCCGGCGACGGCTCCACCGCCTTCGTGTTCTCCGGCCAGGGCGGCCAGCGGCTCGGCATGGGCCGTGAACTGGCCGATGCCTTCCCGGTGTTCGCGGAGGCATTGGACGAGGTGTGTGCGCACTTCGACGGTTTGCGCGAGGTGATGGACGGCGACGCGGAGGCGCTGAAGAACACCGGTTGGGCGCAGCCGGCTCTCTTCGCCGTCGAGGTGGCGCTGTTCCGCCTGGTCGAGTCGTGGGGTGTCCGCCCTGACTATCTCGTCGGTCACTCGGTGGGTGAGCTGGCCGCCGCGCATGTGGCCGGGGTGCTGTCCCTCGCGGACGCCGCCCGCCTGGTCTCGGCCCGCGCCGGTCTCATGCAGGCGCTGCCCTCCGGCGGTGCGATGTGGGCCGTACGCGCGACGGTGAACGAGGTCTCTCCGCTGCTGGTGGAGGGTGCGTCCCTGGCAGCGGTCAATGCCCCCGGCCAGGTCGTCGTCTCCGGCACCCGCGAAGCCGTGGAGGCCGTCGCCGCGCGGCTCACCGACCGTCAGTCGCGGTGGCTGGAGGTCAGCCACGCGTTCCACTCGGCGCTGATGGACCCGATGCTGGCCGAGTTCCGGGCAGCGGCGGACGAGCTGACGTACGCGGCACCCCGCATCCCCATCGTGTCGACGCTGACCGGTGAAACCGTCACCGAGTTCACCGCCGCCTACTGGGCCGACCAGGTGCGCGGCACCGTCCGCTTCGCCGACGCCCTCACCCGCCTCAGGGACCTCGGCGTCACCCGGCTCCTCGAACTCGGCCCGGACGCGAGCCTCGTGGGCGCGATCGACGAGACGTACGACGGTGACGCGCTCGCGGTCCCCGCCCTGCACCGCAGCCGCCCCGAACCCACCACCGCCGTCACGGCCCTGGCCCGCCTCTGGGCGGACGGCGCCGACGTCGACTGGGCGGCCTATTTCGCCCCCGCGGGCGCCCAGGTCGCCGAGCTGCCCACCTACGCCTTCCAGCGCCGCCACTACTGGCTGGAGGACCGGAACGCACCGGCACGCCCCACCGCCGACCCGCTGGACGCATGGCGCTACGGAGTGGAGTGGGTGCCGGGAAGCGCGATCGCCGCTGGTGGGCGGCTCTCGGGCCGCTGGCTGGTGGTGAGTTCCGCCGGTGCCCGGGGCGCCGACGCCGACGCCGTGGTCGAGGGTCTGGGAGCGCGGGGTGCGGAGGCGGTGGAGCTGGTGCTCCCCGCCGACGCGGACCGCGAACGGATCGGCGGCCTGCTCGCCGAGCAGTCCGGGGCCGTCGGTGTGGTGTCGTTGCTGGCCTTCGACGAGGAGGTCTGCGCCGAGCACCCCGCGCTGACGGTCGGGCTGGCACTGAACGTGCTGCTGACCCAGGCGCTCGCCGACCGGGACCAGCCGGTCTCGGTGTGGATGTGTACGCGCGGCGCGATCTCCGCCGTACGGGGTGACGAGGTCGGGCACCCGCTCCAGGGCAGCACCTGGGGTCTCGGGCTGGTCTTCGGGCTGGAGTTCCCGCAGTGGTGGGGCGGCCTGGTCGACCTTCCCGAGGCGACGACCCCGGGGGACCTGGACCGCTTCCTGGACGTCGTGGCCTCCGACGGCGTGGAGGACCAGATCGCCGTTCGCGGCGGCGACGCCCTCGTACGCCGGCTGCGGCGCGAGCCGCAGGGTCCCGGGACGCGGGAGCCGTGGCGTACGAGCGGAACGGCGCTGATCACCGGCGGTACGGGCGGCCTGGGCGCGCACACGGCCCGCTGGCTCATCGAGGCCGGTGCCGAACACCTGGTGCTGACCTCGCGGCGGGGCGCGGACGCGCCCGGGGTCGCCGAACTCGTCGAGGAACTCGGCGCCACCGGCACCCGGATCACCGTCGCCGCCTGCGACGTGTCCGACGCGGCGGCCCTGACCCGGCTCGTCGAGCGGATCGAGGCGGACGGCCCGCCGATCCGCACGGTCGTGCACAGCGCCGGAGTCGGCGGGACCGCCCCGCTCACCGGCACGGACCTGGACGCGTTCGCGGCCGGGGCGGACGTCAAGCTCGCCGGGACCGCCCACCTCGACCGGCTCTTCGACCGCACGGAGCTGGACGCGTTCGTCCTCTACTCCTCCGTGGCCGCCGTCTGGGGAGCAGGCGGACACGGCTCGTACGCGTCCGGAAACGCGTACCTCGAAGCCGTCACCCGCAACCGGCGGGCCCGGGGCCTCACCGGCACGACGATCGCCTGGGGCCTGTGGGCCACGGACGACGGCACCGGACTCGGCGGCACCGTCGACACCGGAACGCTCAACTGGCACGGCCTCACCCCCATGGACCCGCGCACCGCGATCGACGGGCTGCGCCGGGCGATGGCCGACGGGCGGCCGTTCCTCGCCATCGGCGACGTGGACTGGGACGCCTTCACCCCCGCCTACACCGCCGCCCGCCCCCGCCCGCTGATCGAGGGCGTCCCGGAGGCCCGCGCGGCGCTCGGCACCGGCCCGGACGACGCGGCCGACCCGCACACCACCGGGGCGGACACCCTGCGCGAACGGCTGCGCCCCCTGCCGCAGGAGGAGCGCGAGCGCGCCCTGCGCGACCTCGTACGGTCCCACGCCGCCACCGTCCTCGGACACTCCTCCCCGGACGCCATCGACGAGGGACGCCCGCTGCGCGACCTCGGCTTCGACTCGCTCCTCGCAGTGGAGCTGCGCAACGCCCTGATCGCCGACACCGGCCTCAAGCTCGCCACCACCCTCGTCTTCGACCACCCGAACGTCACCCGCCTCGCCGAGCACCTGCACGCGACCCTCTTCGGCGAACAGCCCGGCGCCGAGCCCGCGATCGCCCAGATAGCCACCCGGGGAGCCGACGCCGACGACGCCATCGCGATCATCGGCATGGGCTGCCGCTTCCCCGGCGGCATCGAGACCCCCGAGGCGCTGTGGCAGCTCGTCGCGGCCGGCGGCGAAGTGCTCGGCGGCTTCCCCGACAACCGGGGCTGGGACCTCGACCGGCTCTTCGACCCCGACCCGGACAACGAGGGCCACAGCTACGTCCGCACGGGCGGCTTCGTCCGCGACGCCGGCGACTTCGACCCCGCCTTCTTCGGCATCTCGCCGCGCGAGGCGCTGGCCATGGACCCCCAGCAGCGGCTGCTCCTGGAGACGGCCTGGGAGGCCATCGAGCAGGGCCGGATCGACCCGCACAGCCTGCGCGGCAGCGAGTGCGGTGTGTTCATCGGCGCCGGAAACGGCGGCTACGGCACCGGGCTGCGCCAGCTCCCGGAAGGCGTGGAGGGCCACCTCCTCACCGGGACGGCGACGAGCATCGCCTCCGGCCGGATCTCGTACACCCTCGGTCTGGAGGGCCCGGCGGTCACCGTCGACACCGGCTGCTCCTCGGCCCTCGTCGCCGTACGGCTGGCGGCCCAGGCCCTGCTGACCGGTGAGTGCACGATGGCCCTGGCCGGGGCGGCCTCCATCGGATCCTCGCCGCTCGGATTCATCGAGTTCAGCCGCCAGCGCGGCCTCGCGGAGGACGGCCGGTCCAAGGCGTTCTCCGAGGACGCGGACGGCATGGGCATCTCCGAGGGCGCGGGCGTCTTCGTCCTGGAGCGCCTGTCGGACGCCCGCCGCAACGGCCACCAGGTCCTCGCCGTCGTCCGTGGTTCCGCCATGAACCAGGACGGCGCGTCCAACGGCCTCACCGCCCCCAACGGGCCCTCCCAGCAGCGCGTCATCCGCCAGGCCCTCGCCAACTCCGGCCTGACCGGCGCGGACATCGACGTCGTCGAGGCCCACGGCACGGGCACGAAGCTCGGCGACCCGATCGAGGCCCAGGCCCTGCTCGCCACCTACGGCCAGGACCGGCCCGAGGGCCGCCCGCTGTGGCTCGGCTCGGTCAAGTCCAACCTGGGCCACACCCAGGCCGCCGCCGGTGTCGCGGGCATCATGAAGATGATCCTCGCCCTGCACCACGGCGAACTGCCCCGCACCCTGCACGTCGGCACCCCGTCCTCGCGCGTGGACTGGACGGCCGGAGCGGTGGAGCTGCTGACCGAGGCCCGGGAGTGGCCGCGCGGCGAGCAGCCGAGGCGCGCGGGCGTCTCCGCCTTCGGCGTCAGCGGGACGAACGTCCACCTGATCCTGGAGGAGCCCCCCGCCGAGGACGCGCCCGCGACACCGGCCCCGGCCCCGGCGGTCGTGCCGTGGGTCCTGTCCGGCCGGGGCGCGTCCGCGCTGCGGGAACAGGCGGCCCTCCTCGGATCGCCGACCGCCCTGGACGCCGACCCGGCCGCCGTCGGCTGGTCGCTGGCCACGACCCGGGCGCGGTTCGAGCACCGGTCCGTGGTGCTGGGCTCGTACGAGTCCGCGCTGAACGCGCTGGCCTCGGGCGAGCCGTCGGCCACCGTGGTGTCCGGGGTGGCCGGTCCGGTGGGCCGGTCGGTCTTCGTGTTCCCCGGCCAGGGTGCGCAGTGGGTGGCCATGGGGGCCCGGCTGTTGGACGAGTCGGCGGTGTTCGCCGGGGTCGTGGCCGCGTGTGAGGCCGCGATGGGCGGGCTGGTGGACTGGTCGGTGACCGATGTCCTGCGCGGCAGCCCGGACGCGCCGTCGTTGGAGCGGGTCGATGTCGTCCAGCCCGCCTCCTTCGTGGTGATGGCCGGGCTGGCTGCGGTGTGGCAGGCGTACGGAGTGACGCCTTCCGCTGTGGTCGGGCATTCGCAGGGGGAGATCGCCGCTGCGTATGTGGCGGGTGCGTTGTCGCTTGAGGACGCGCTGCGGATCGTGTGCGTGCGGAGCCGGGCGATTGCCGGGCTGGCCAGTGGTAACGGGACGATGGCGTCCGTCGGTGCCGGGGTGGACCGGGTCGAGGAGATTCTGGAGGCATGGGGCGGCCGGGTGTCGGTCGCCGCTGTCAACGGGCCCTCGCAGGTGGTTATTTCGGGTGAGGTCGAGGCCGTGGAAGAGGCCGTGGCCCGGTGTGTGGAGCTGGGGTTGCGGGCGCGTCGTATCGCGGTGGACTACGCGTCGCACTCGCCCGCGATGGATGTCCTGCACGACGAGCTGACGAGCAGTCTTGCGGGGATCAGCCCGCAGGCCGGGACGATTCCGCTGCTGTCGACGGTGACGGGTGAGTTCACCGACGGCTCCGACATGACCACCGACTACTGGGTGACCAATCTCCGTTCCCAGGTCCGTTTCGCCCAGGCCATCGAGAAGCTGGCGGGGAAGGGCTACGGCGTCTTCGTCGAGGTCTCCTCGCACCCCGTGCTGACCGCCGCCGTGCAGGAGATCGCCGAGGCGGCCGCCGAACGGGCCGGGGTGGAGCCGGGTGTGGTCGCCGGGTCGCTGCGCCGCGACGACGGCGGGCTCGACCGCTTCCTCGCGGGCGCCGCCGAACTCTGGGTGCGCGGTGTGGACATCGACTGGACGGCCGCCTTCCCGGCCCCCCGCCCGGCGCCCGTGGCCCTGCCCACGTACCCCTTCCAGCGTCAGCACTACTGGCTGGAGGACGACTCCACCGTCCCGCTGAGCGAGCCGAGCCCCGTGGACGCCGAGTTCTGGGCGGCCGTCGGCAGCGGAGACGCACAGGCCTTCGCCGACGAACTGGGCGTCGAGGAGGAGACGCCGCTGAGCGCGATGCTCCCGGCCCTCCACGCCTGGCGGATGCGCCGCGCCGAGGCCTCCACGCTGGACGCGTGGCGGTACGCCGTGGACTGGGTGCCGGGGGAGGCGGTCGCCGCCGGCGGGCGGCTTTCGGGCCGCTGGCTGGTGGTGAGTTCCGCCGGTGCCCGGGGCGCCGACGCCGAGGCCGTGGTGCAGGGTCTCGGGGCGCGGGGTGCGGAGGCGGTGGAGCTGGTGCTCCCCGCCGATGTGGACCGTGAGCGGCTGGGCGGCCTGCTGGCCGAGCAGTCCGGGGCCGTCGGTGTGGTGTCGTTGCTGGCCTTCGACGAGGAGATCTGCGCCGAGCGTCCCGCGCTGACGGTCGGGCTGGCGCTGAACGTGCTGCTGACGCAGGCACTGGCCGACTGGGACCAGCGGGTCTCGGTGTGGATGTGCACGCGCGGCGCGATCTCCGCCGTGCGCGGGGACCGGGTGGAGCATCCCGTCCAGGGCAGCAGCTGGGGCCTCGGGCTGGTCTTCGGGCTGGAGTTCCCGCAGTGGTGGGGCGGTCTGGTCGACCTCCCCGAATCCGTGGACGCGGCAGACCTGGACTGCTTCCTGGACGTGGTCGCCTCCGACGGTGTGGAGGACCAGTTCGCCATCCGGAACGGTGGGGCCCTCCTGCGCCGGCTGCGGCGGGACCCGTTGCGGGAGAAGGCGCGCGAGCCGTGGCGTACGAGCGGGACGGCGCTGATCACCGGCGGTACGGGCGGTCTGGGCGCGCACGCGGCCCGCTGGCTCATCGAGGCCGGTGCGGAGCACCTGGTGCTGACCTCGCGGCGGGGCGCGGACGCGCCCGGGGTCGCCGAACTCGTCGAGGAACTCGGCGCCACCGGCACCCGGATCACCGTCACGCAGTGCGACGTCTGCGACTACGACGACCTCGCGCGCATGGTCGACGAGGTCGAGGCCGACGGGCCGCCGATCCGTACGGTCATCCACTGCGCGGGCGTCGGCCACCTCGCCGCGCTGACCGGGACGGACCTGGACGAGTTCGCGGCCGGTGCGGAGGCGAAGCTCGCCGGTACCGCCAACCTCGACCGGCTCTTCGACCGGGACACCCTCGACGCGTTCGTCCTCTACTCCTCCGTGGCCGCGCTCTGGGGCGCCGGGGAGCACGGCTCGTACTCGGCGGGCAACGCCTACCTCGACTCGGTCACCCGCAGCCGCCGCGCCCGGGGCCTCACCGGCACCACCATCGCCTGGGGCCTCTGGTCCGCGGACGACGGCGGCATGGCCGACAAGGTGGACCCGGGATCGCTCAACTGGCGCGGTCTGGCGTTCATGAACCCGCAGACCGCGATGGCCGGACTGCGGCAGGCCATGGCCGACGACGAGGAGTTCCTGGCGATCGGCGAGGTGAACTGGGAGGCGTTCACGCCCGCGTTCACCGCCATGCGCGAACGCCCCCTGCTCGACGGCGTCCCGGAGGTCCGGGCCTACCTGGAGCGCAACGCCGCGCCCACGGCCCGCGAGGAGACGGCCGACGACAACGCGCTGCGCGAGCGGCTGCGGCCCCTCCCGCAGGAGGAGCGCGAGCGCGCCCTGCGCGACCTCGTACGGTCCCACGCCGCCACCGTCCTCGGGCACTCCTCCCCGGAGGCCATCGAGGAGGGCCGGCCGCTGCGCGAACTCGGCTTCGACTCGCTCCTCGCGGTGGCCCTGCGCAACGCCCTGGTCGCCGCCACCGGGCTCAAGCTCGCCGCCACGCTCGTCTTCGACTACCCCAACGTCGCCCGGCTGGTGCGCCACCTCGACGAGGAACTGTTCGGCGGGGCCGCGCCCGAGCCCCGGGCCGTCGCCGCCGCCCCCGGGGCGGACAGCGACGACGCCATCGCGATCGTCGGGATGAGCTGCCGGTTCCCCGGCGGGATCAACGCGCCGGAGGACCTGTGGCGGCTGGTCACCGCCGAGGACGAGATCCTGAGCGCCTTCCCCGACAACCGTGGGTGGGACCTCGACCGGATCTTCAGCCCCGACCCCGACGAGGAGGGCCGCACCTACGTCCGCTCCGGCGGGTTCGTGCACGACGCGGGCAACTTCGACCCTACGTTCTTCGGGATCTCGCCGCGTGAGGCGCTGGCCATGGACCCGCAGCAGCGGCTGCTGCTGGAGGTCTCGTGGGAGGCGATCGAGCACGGCCGGATCGACCCGCACAGCCTGCGCGGCAGCGAGTGCGGTGTGTTCATCGGCGCCGGGAACGGCGGCTACGGAAGTGCCGTGCGCCGGCTGCCCGAGGGCATGGAGGGCCACCTCCTGACCGGTACGGGCCCGAGCATCGCCTCCGGCCGGATCTCGTACACCCTCGGTCTCGAAGGCCCGGCCGTCACGCTCGACACCGGCTGCTCCTCGGCCCTCGTCGCCCTCGATCTCGCCGTCCAGGCGCTGCGGTCCGGCACCTGTTCGCTGGCCCTGGCCGGGGCGGCCTCCATCGCCTCCACCCCGGACGGGTTCATCGGCTTCAGCCGTCAGCGCGGCCTCGCGGAGGACGGCCGGTCCAAGGCGTTCTCCGAGGACGCGGACGGCATGGGCCTCTCGGAAGGCGTCGGCCTCTTCGTGGTGGAGCGGCTGTCGGACGCCCGGCGCCACGGCCACCAGGTCCTCGCCGTCCTCCGTGGCTCGGCCATGAACCAGGACGGCGCCTCCAACGGTCTGACCGCCCCCAACGGCCCGTCCCAGCAGCGCGTCATCCGCCAGGCCCTCGCCAACTCCGGCCTCACCTCCGCCGACGTGGACATCGTCGAGGCCCACGGCACCGGCACCAAGCTCGGCGACCCGATCGAGGCGCAGGCCCTCCTCGCCACGTACGGCAAGGACCGCCCGGCCGACCAGCCGCTGTGGCTCGGCTCGGTCAAGTCCAACATCGGCCACACCCAGCTCGCCGCCGGTGCGGCGGGCGTCATGAAGATGATCCTCGCCCTCCGGCACGGTGTGATGCCGAAGACCCTGCACCTCGGGACGCCGTCCTCCCGCGTGGACTGGGAGGCCGGCGCGATCGAACTCCTTGCCGAGGCCCGTCCGTGGCCGCGCGGCGAACAGCCCAGGCGCGCGGGCGTGTCGGCCTTCGGGATGAGCGGGACGAACGTCCACGTGATCCTGGAGGAGGCCCCCGACGAGGACCTTCCCGCGACGCCGTACGCCGAGATCCCGCCGGTCGCCCCGTGGCTGCTCTCCGGCCGCAGCGCCGAGGCCCTGCGCGAGCAGGCGGCGGCGCTCGGCATCCTCGCGGAGGACACCGACCCGGTCGCGGTGGGCTGGTCCCTCGCGACGACCCGGGCGCGGTTCGAGCACCGTGCGGTGGTGCTGGGTTCGTACGGCTCCGGCCTCGCGGCCCTCGCCGCGGGCGAGCCCGCCGGCCAGGTGGTGTCCGGCGTGACCGGCCCGGTGGGCCGCTCGGTCTTCGTCTTCCCGGGCCAGGGTGCGCAGTGGGTGGCCATGGGTGCCCAACTCCTGGACGAGTCGCCGGTGTTCGCCGAGGTCGTGGCCGCGTGTGAGGCTGCGATGGGCGGGTTGGTGGACTGGTCGGTGACCGATGTGCTGCGCGGCAGCCCGGAGGCGCCGTCGCTGGAGCGGGTGGATGTGGTCCAGCCCGCGTCCTTCGTGGTGATGGTCGCGCTCGCGGAGGTGTGGCGGTCGTACGGGGTGACGCCTTCCGCTGTGGTCGGGCATTCGCAGGGTGAGATTGCTGCAGCGTATGTGGCGGGTGCGTTGTCGCTTGAGGACGCGCTGCGGATCGTGTGCGTGCGGAGTCGGGCGATTGCTGGGCTGGCCAGTGGTAACGGGACGATGGCGTCGGTCGGTGCCGGGGTCACCCAGGTCGAGGAGATCCTTGCGGAATGGGGTGACCGGGTCTCGGTTGCTGCCGTCAACGGGCCCTCGCAGGTGGTTATTTCGGGTGAGATCGAGGCTGTGGAGGAAGCGGTCGCCCGGTGTGTGGAGCTGGGGCTGCGTGCCCGTCGTATCGCCGTGGACTACGCCTCCCACTCGCCCGCGATGGATGTCCTGCACGACGAGCTGACGACCAGTCTTGCGGGGATCACCCCGCAGGCCGGGACGATTCCGCTGCTGTCGACGGTGACGGGTGAGTTCACCGACGGCTCGGACATGACCACCGACTACTGGGTGACGAATCTCCGTTCCCAGGTCCGCTTCGCCCAGGCGATCGAGAAGCTGGCGGGCGACGGCTACGGCGTCTTCGTCGAGGTCTCGTCCCACCCCGTCCTCTCCGCCGCGATCGAGGAGATGGCCGACCGGAGCGTCGTCACCGGGTCGCTCCGGCGCGACGACGGCGGGCTCGACCGCTTCCTCGCGGGCGTCGCCCAGCTGTGGGTGCACGGTGTGGACGTCGACTGGACGGCCGCGTTCCCGGAGACCCGCCCGGCGCTCGTCGACCTTCCCACGTACGCCTTCCAGCACCGGCACTACTGGCTGGAGGACGAGTCCGCCGCCCCGGAGGACGCGTCCGCGCCGGTCGACGCCGCGTTCTGGGCGGCGGTCGAGGGCGAGGACGCGGACGCGCTCGCCGCGACGCTGGGCGTCGAGGACGCCGCGCCGATCGCGACGCTGCTGCCCGCGCTCTCCGACTGGCGCCGCCGCAGGCGTCAGGAATCCGAAGTGGACTCCTGGCTCTACGACGTCCAGTGGCAGCCCCTTCCGCACGGCGCGGCCCCGCGCCTCGACGGTGAGCGGTGGCTGCTGCTCGTCGCGGACGGCGGGCACCGCTGGGCGGACCGGGCCGCGCAGGTCCTGGGCGCCGCCGGCGCCCGGGTGCGGGTCGCCGAGGTGACCGCCACCGACCGGGCCGGGCTGGCCGCGCACCTGCGCGAGGCCGGGTCCGACAGCACCGGGGTGCTCTCCCTCCTGGCCTCCGGCCGGGAGACGGACCTCGAACGGAGCGCGCTGCTCGTCCAGGCCCTCGGGGACGCGGGCCTCACCGCCCCGCTCTGGCTCGCCACCCAGGACGCCGTCTCCGTCGGCGCCTCCGACCGCACCGTCGACCCCGGCCAGGCCCGGCTGTGGGGGCTGGGGCGGATCGCCGCCCTTGAGTACCCGCAGCGGTTCGGCGGCCTGGTCGACCTGCCGGACGCCCCCGACGCACGGGCCGCCGAACGGCTCGTCCGGGCGCTGACCGCACCCGACGGCGAGGACCAGCTCGCCGTGCGGGCCGGCGGTACGTACGTACGCCGCCTGGTCCGCAAGCCGCTGGCCGCGCTGACCCCCGTACGGGACTGGCGTCCCACCGGCACCGTGCTCGTCACCGGGGGCACCGGCGGTGTCGGGGCCGAGATCGCCGCATGGCTCGCGGAGAACGGGGCCGAGCACCTGGTGCTGACCAGCAGGCGCGGCGACCGGGCCCCGGGCGCCGCCGAACTGACGGAGCGGCTGACCGGCCTCGGCGCCCGGGTGACGATCGCCGCCTGCGACGTCACCGACCGGGAGGCGCTGCGCGCCGTCCTCGACGCCGTACCGGCCGATGTGCCGCTCACCGGCGTCGTGCACGCGGCGGCCGTCCTCGACGACTGCCTGATCGACGAACTGACCCCGGACCGCGTCCGCACGGTGCTCGGCCCCAAGGCCGTCGCCGCGCACCACCTGCACGAACTCACCAAGGACGCCGGGCTCGACGCCTTCGTCCTGCTCTCCTCGATGGCCGGGACGCTCGGCGGCCCCGGCCAGGGCAGCTACGCCGCCGCCAACGCGTATCTCGACGCGCTGGCCCTGCGCCGGCGGGCCGAGGGGCTGCCGGCCACCTCGCTGGCCTGGGGCGCCTGGGCGCGGGTCGGGCTCGCCACCGGGGACATGGCCGAGCGGATGGGCCGCAGCGGGGTCGCGCCGATGGCGCCCGAGACGGCCCTGCGCGCGATCGGCCACGCCCTCGACCACGATCTGGGCTACCTCATGGTCGGTGACATCGACTGGCCGGTCTTCGGCCCGAACTGCACGGCGGGCCGCGCCGGGAAGGTCCTCGACCGGCTGCCCGAGGCGCACCCCGCCCCGGCGACCGGCACCGCCGCCAAACCGGCCGAGGAGGGCTTCGCCGCCGGGCTCGCCGGACGGACGCCCGCCGAGCGCGAGCAGGCCCTGTCCACGCTGGTCCGCACCCAGGCCGCCGCCGTGCTCGGGCTGACCGGGCCCGAGGCCGTCGACCCCGACCGGGCCCTGCGCGACCTCGGCTTCGACTCCATCACCGCCGTCGAACTGCGCAACCGGCTCAACACCGTCACCGGGCTGCGCCTGCCCGTCACCGTGGTCTTCGACCACACGGCCGCCGGACCGCTCGCCCAGCACCTGTACGAGCAGCTGTTCGGCCAGGAGTCCGGTGCGGCGCCCGCCGCCCTCCCCGTTCCGGCCGCCGTGCCGGCGGGCGGCGAGGACGACCCGGTCGTCATCGTCGGGATGGGCTGCCGCTTCCCCGGCGGGATCGAGACCCCCGAACAGTTCTGGCAGCTGCTGGCCGAGGGCGGCGACGCCGTGACGGAGTTCCCCACGGACCGGGGCTGGGACCTGGAGGGACACTACGACCCGGACCGGGACCGGCCCGGCACGTACTACGCCCGGGGCGGCGGATTCCTGCGGGACGTCGGCGCGTTCGACCCGGTGTTCTTCGGGATCTCGCCCCGGGTGGCGCCCGCCATCGACCCGCAGCACCGGCTGCTGCTGGAGACCTCGTGGGAGGCGTTCGAACGGGCCGGGATCGACCCGGCGACGGTGAAGGGCACCCCCGTCGGCGTGTTCGTCGGCTCGAACTACAACGACTACGGGCACCGGCTCCTCGGCGTCCCGAGCGAGTTCGAGGGGCAGCTCGCCACCGGCAGCGCGTCCAGTGTGACCTCGGGCCGGGTGGCGTACACCTTCGGGCTCGAAGGGCCCGCCGTCACCGTGGACACCGCCTGCTCGTCCTCGTTGGTCGCCCTGCACCTGGCCGCCCAGTCCGTGCGCTCCGGCGAATGCGCCATGGCGCTGGCCGGCGGGGTCACCGTGATGTCCACCCAGGACACCTTCATCGAGTTCAGCCGGCAGGGCGCCCTCTCGCCCGACGGGCGCTGCCGGGCCTTCTCCGCCGACGCGGACGGGGCCGGCTGGGCCGAGGGCGTCGGCATGCTCCTCGTCGAGCGGCTGTCCGACGCACGGCGCCACGGGCACCCCGTCCTCGCGGTGGTGCGCGCCAGCGCGGTCAACCAGGACGGCGCGTCGAACGGGCTGACCGCGCCCAACGGGCTCGCCCAGCAGCGGGTCATCCGGCAGGCCCTGGCCAACGGCGGGCTCAGCCCCGCCGACGTGGACCTGATGGAGGCCCACGGCACCGGCACCTCGCTCGGCGACCCGATCGAGGCCGACGCGCTCCTCGCCACGTACGGGCAGGGCCGCTCCGGCGACCGGCCGCTGTGGCTCGGCTCGGTCAAGTCCAACATCGGGCACACCCAGGCGGCGTCCGGCGTGGCCGGGGTCATCAAGACCGTGCTGGCCATGCGGCACGGCACCATGCCGGGCACGCTCCACGCCTCCGAGCCGACCCCGCACGTCGACTGGTCGGCGGGCACCGTACGGCTGCTCACCGAGGCCCGCGCCTGGCCGGAGGGCGACACGCCCCGCCGCGCCGCCGTCTCCTCGTTCGGCGTCAGCGGCACCAACGTCCACATGATCATCGAGCAGGCCCCGGCGGAACCGGCCGCACCCGCCACCGGCGAGGACGGCCCCGCCGACGGAGCCGTACCGCTGCCGTTCGTCCTGTCCGCCCGCAACGCCGCCGCGCTGACCCAGCAGGTCGACCGGCTGAAGGACGTGCTCGACCGGCGCCCGGAGACCGGCCTCGCGGCCATCGGGCGCGCGCTCGCGGCCCGTTCCCGCTTCGAGCACCGGCTCGTGGCCTGGAGCGGCGACCGCGCCGGGCTGCGCGAGCAACTCGACGCCTGGCTGGACGGGCGCACCACCGCCCCCTCGGCCGCCGGTACGGCGAGCGGCGGACGCACCGCGTTCCTGTTCTCCGGCCAGGGTGCGCAGCGGCTCGGCATGGGCCGCGAGCTGTACGGGACGTTCCCCGTGTACGCCGACGCCTTCGACGAGGTCTGCGCCCATGTGGACCTGGAACTCCCGCTGCCGCTGCGCGACATCGTGTTCGCCGCCGAGGACGGGGAGCGGGCCGGACTGCTCGACCGCACCGAGTACACGCAGCCGGCGCTGTTCGCCGTCGAGGTCGCGCTGTACCGGCTCCTGGAGTCCTGGGGCGTCCGCCCCGACTACCTGATCGGGCACTCCGTCGGCGAACTGGCCGCCGCCCATCTGGCCGGGGTCTTCACCCTTCCCGACGCCTGCCGCCTGGTCGTGGCACGGGGCCGGCTCATGGGCGAACTGCCCGCCGGGGGTGCGATGGCCGCCCTGGCCGCCACCGAGGACGAGGTGCTGGCGCTGCTCGCGGGCCTGGAGGACCGGATCGCGGTCGCCGCGGTCAACGCCCCGGACGCCGTCGTGGTCTCCGGCGACACCGCCGAGGTCGACCGGATCGCCGCCCACTTCGCCGAACTCGGCAGAAAGACTAGGCGTTTGCGGGTCAGCCATGCGTTTCACTCGCCCCATATGGACGCGATGCTGGACCGCTTCGCCGAGATCGTCCGGGACATACCGATGTCACCGCCGACGATCCCGCTGGTGTCGGACGTGACCGGGGAGACCGCCACGGCCGACCGCCTGTGCACGCCCGCGTACTGGGTGGACCAGCTGCGCGGCGCCGTCCGGTTCGCCGACGGCGTCCGCACCCTCTCCGAGGCGGGCGTCACCCGCTTCCTGGAGGTCGGGCCCGACGCCGTGCTCGCCGCGATGGCCCGGGACTGCCGTGCCGACGACGCCCCCGGCACGGTCGTGCCGCTGCTGCGCCGGGGCCGCGACGAGACGCGCTCCGCGCTCGGGGCCCTCGCCGAGCTGTACGTCCACGGCGGCGGCTGCGACTGGCCGGCCCTGCTGCCGGACACCCCGCCCGCCGAACTGCCCACCTACCCCTTCCAGCGCCAGCGCTACTGGCTGGACGCACGGCCCTCGGGCGATGTGCGGGAAGCCGGACTCGACGCGGCGGGCCACCCGCTGCTCGGCGCCGCCGTGCGGCTCGCCGACGACGGCGCGCTGTTCACGGCCCGGCTCTCGCGCCGGAACCACCCCTGGCTCGGCGACCACGTCATCGCCGGCCGCGCGCTCCTGCCCGGCACGGCGTTCCTCGAACTCGCCGTGCGCGCCGGTGACCAGGTCGGCTGCGGCGGTGTCGGCGAACTGACGCTCCAGGAGCCGCTGGTGCTCCCGGAGACCGGGGCCGTGCAGGTCCAGGTCCGGGTGGGCGCCGCCGACGCGGACGGGGCCCGTACGGTCGAGGTGCACTCCCGGGCCGACGGCGAGGGCGCCGACGCGCCGTGGCGGCGCCACGCGGGCGGCACCCTGCTGCCCGGCACCCCGGCCGCCGGACCGGCCCCCGAGGCCTGGCCGCCGGCCGGCGCCGACCCCGTCGCCCTCGACGGCTTCTACGGGCGGCTGGCCGAGGCCGGCAGCGACTACGGGCCGGTGTTCCAGGGGCTGCGCGCCGCCTGGCGCCGGGACGCCGAGGTCTTCGCCGAGGTGTCCCTGCCCGAGGGCACGGACGCCACCGGCTTCGGCCTCCACCCGGCGCTGCTCGACGCCGCCCTCCAGGCGGTGTCCCTCGGCGCGCTCGGTGACGCGGGGCGCAGTGTCGTCCCGTTCTCCTGGCAGCGGGCCGCCCTGCACAGCACGGGCGCCACGGTCCTGCGGGTCGCGCTCACGGACATCGGTGAGAACACCGTGTCCGTCCGCGCCTGGGACCCGGCCGGCACCCCGGCCGTGTCCGCCGACGCGCTGGCGTTCCGCCCGGTCAGCGGTACGGCGGCGGCCGGTCCGCGCACCGATCTGCTGATGCGCACCGCCTGGCAGCCGCTCCCGGCCGCCGAACCGCGCGGCCACGCCTGGGCCGTCGTCGGGGACGCCGCGTCGTCCGGCCCGACGGCCGCCCTCGGCCGGGCCGTCGTCCTCACCCCGTACCCGTCCCTGTCCGGTCTGGCCGACGCGGTCGCCACCGGCACCGCCGCCCCCGACCGGGTCCTGATCGCCGTCCCGGCCTTCGACGGCGAACCGGCCGCCGCGGCCCGCGAGGCCACCCACTGGGCCCTGGAGCTGGTGCAGGGCTGGCTCGGCCACGCGGGGCTCGCCGGGTCCCGGCTCGTCCTCGTGACCCGGGGCGCCGTCGCCGTCGGCTCCGACACCGAACTGACCGATCTGCCCGCCGCCACCGTCCACGGACTGGTCCGGGCCGCGATCACCGAACACCCCGGCCGCTTCGCCCTCCTCGACATCGAGGACGGCGAACCGGCGGCCGCCGCCCTGGCCGCCGCGCTCACCTCCGACGAGCCGCGGACCGTGCTGCGCGGCGGCACCGCGCTGATGGCCCGGCTGGCCCGGGTCCGGCAGGACGCGGAGCCCGCCGCGGCCCCCGTCTGGAACCCCGCCGGCACCACCCTGGTCACCGGAGCCACCGGCACCCTCGGCCGGCTGGTCGCCCGCCACCTCGTCACCGAGCACGGTGTACGCCGGCTGCTGCTCATCAGCCGCAGCGGATCCGCCGCACCGGGGGCCGCCGAGCTGGAGGCCGAACTCACCGGCCTGGGCGCCGAGGTGACGGTCGCCGCCTGCGACGCCGCCGACCGGGACGCGCTGCGCCGGCTGCTCGACGCCGTCCCCGCCGCGCACCCGCTGACCGCGGTCGTGCACGCCGCGGGCGTCGTCGACGACGGGGTGATCACCTCGCTGACCCCGGAGCGGATCGACGGGGTGCTCGCGCCCAAGGCCGACGCCGCCGTGAACCTGCACGACCTCACCGCGGAGCTGGACCTCGACGCGTTCGTGCTGTTCTCCTCCATCGCCTCCACGTTCGGCGGCGCGGGACAGGGCGCGTACGCCGCCGGGAACGCCTTCCTGGACGCGCTGGCCGTCCACCGCAGGGCCCTCGGACTGCCCGCGGTCTCCCTGTGCTGGGGGCCGTGGACCGAGCTGAGCACGATGACCGGGAAGCTCGACGCGGCCGACCACGCACGGTTCGCCCGCGCCGGCATCGTCTCGCTGTCCACGGCCGAGGGGCTGGAACTGCTCGACGCCTCGCGCACCGTCGACGAGGCGGTCCTCGTACCGGTCCGGCTGTCGCTGGACGGGCTGGACGCCGAGCAGGTGCCGCCGCTGCTGCGCGGACTCGTCCGGGCCGCGTCCCGGCCGGCCGCCGCGCACACCGTGCGGGAGAGCGCCCCCGAGGCCCCGGCCGACCGCTTCGCGGGCATGACCGGACCCGAGCGGGCCCGCGCCCTGACCGGCCTGGTCCGCGACGAGGCGGCCGTCGTCCTCGCCTACGGGCCCGGCGAACGCGTCGACATGGACCGGGGATTCCTGGAGATGGGCTTCGACTCGCTCAGCGCCGTCGAACTGCGCAACCGGCTCGGCAAGGCCACCGGTCTCACCCTGCCCGCGACCCTGCTCTTCGACTACCCGACCCCGGCCGCGCTCGCCGCGCACCTCGACGAGATCTTCCCGTCGGACAGCGCGCGCGTCCTGGCCCCGCTCCTGCTGGAGCTGGAGAAGCTCGGCGCCAACCTGCCCGACACGACCGCCGACGACGAGCTGCGCGGCGCCGTCGAGAGCCGGCTGCGCGACCTGCTGGACCGGGTGGCCGGGCCCGGCGCCCCGGCGCCGGCGCCCGTGGCGCCGGACGCGGTGATCGACGACGTCGACGCCGCCTCCGACGACGAGATCTTCAAGTTCCTCGACGGGCTGGACCGGTGAGCGGCGGACCGGAGGAGGAGAACGTGCATCAGGCCGGCTGGTCCGGACGAGGGGGAGACCGATGAGCAGTCCCATGAACGAGGAACGGCTGCGCGACTACCTGAAGCGGGCCACCGCCGACCTGCAGCGCACCCGCCGCAGGCTCGCGGAGTACGAGGCGAAGGACACCGAGCCCGTCGCCATCGTCGGCATGAGCTGCCGGCTGCCCGGCGGGGTCACCTCGCCCGACGAGCTGTGGCAGCTGGTCGCCGACGGCACCGACGCCGTCTCCGAGTTCCCCACGGACCGGGGCTGGGACCTCGCCGCGCTCTACGACCCCGACCCCGACCGGCCCGGCACCTGCTACTCCACCCAGGGCGGCTTCCTCCACGAGGCCGCCGAGTTCGACGCCGAACTCTTCGGGATGAGCCCCCGCGAGGCCCTGGCCACCGACCCGCAGCAGCGGCTCCTCCTCGAAGCGTCCTGGGAGGCCCTGGAACGCGGCGGGATCAACCCCGCCTCGCTGCGCGGCAGCCGCACCGGCGTCTACGTCGGTGTCATGTACAACGACTACGGGGGGCGGGTGCGGCAGCCCCCGCGCGGCCTGGAGGGCTACATCGGCAACGGCAGCTCCCCGAGCATCGCCTCCGGCCGCATCGCCTACACCCTCGGCCTCGAAGGGCCCGCGGTCACCCTCGACACCGCGTGCTCCTCCTCGCTGGTCGCCCTGCACCTGGCCTGCCAGTCCCTGCGGTCCGGCGAAGCCGACCTGGCCCTGGCCGGCGGCGTCACCGTCATGTCCACCCCGGTCACCTTCGTCCAGTTCAGCCGGCACCGGGGCCTGGCCCCCGACGGGCGCTGCAAGTCCTTCGACGACGGCGCCGACGGAACGGGCTGGTCCGAGGGGGTCGGGCTGCTCACCCTGGAACGCCTGTCCGACGCCCGGCGCAACGGCCACCCCGTCCTCGCCGTGATCCGCGGCTCCGCCATCAACCAGGACGGCGCCTCCAGCGGCCTCACCGCCCCCAACGGCCCCTCCCAGCAGCGCGTCATCCGCCAGGCCCTGGCCAGTGCCGGACTCACCCCCGCCGACGTGGACGCCGTCGAGGCGCACGGCACCGGCACCAAGCTCGGCGACCCCATCGAGGCCCAGGCCCTCATCGCCACGTACGGCAAGGACCGCCCCGAGGACCGGCCGCTGTGGCTCGGCTCCCTGAAGTCCAACATCGGGCACGCCCAGGCCGCCGCCGGAGTCGCCGGGGTCATCAAGATGGTCCAGGCGATCCGGCACGGCAGCCTGCCCCGGACCCTCCACGTCAACGAGCCCTCCCGGCACGTCGACTGGTCCGCCGGACGGGTCCGGCTCCTCACCGAGACCCGGCCGTGGACCGCGACGGACCGCCCCCGCCGGGCCGGCGTCTCCGCGTTCGGCGTCAGCGGCACCAACGCCCATCTGATCGTCGAACAGGCCCCGCAGGAGGAACCGGCCCCGCAGGACGCGGACGCGCCCGCCCCCCCGCGCACCCTGCCCGTGATCCCCTGGGTGGTCTCCGCGAAGACCGCCGAAGGCCTCGCCGCCCAGGCCCGCGCCCTGCTCCCCGGCGTCACCGGCCACCACCCCCGGGACGTCGGCCACGCCCTCGCCGTCACCCGCGCCGCGCTGGAACGGCGCGCCGTCGCCGTCGGCACCGGCGCACAGGACCTGACCGCCGCCCTCACCGCGCTCGCCGACGGCGACACCACCGCACCCGGGGCCGTGACCGGGCAGCTCCTCGACGGCCCCGTGGCCTTCATGTTCAGCGGCCAGGGCTCCCAGCGGGCCGGCACGGGCCGCGAACTGTACGCCGCGTACCCGGTGTTCGCCCGTGCGCTGGACGAGATCTGCGCCCACTTCGACACGGGGACGGGCACCCCGCTGAAGACCGTCATGTTCGAGGACACCGGGCTCCTCGACCGCACCGAATACACCCAGCCCGCGCTGTTCGCCCTCGAAGTGGCCCTGTTCCGGCTGCTGGAGTCCTGGGGCGTGCGGCCCGACCACCTCATCGGCCACTCCATCGGCGAACTCGCCGCCGCCCACGCCGCCGACGCGCTGTCCCTGGCCGACGCCTGCCGGCTGGTCGCCGCCCGCGCCCGGCTCATGCAGGCACTGCCCGGCGGCGGCGCCATGCTCGCCGTACGCGCCACCGAGGCCGAGGTCACCGGACTGCTCGGGCCCCGGGTGTCCATCGCCGCGATCAACGCCGCCGATTCCGTGGTCCTCTCCGGCGACGAGGACGAGGTGGAGCGCGTCGCCGCCGAACTCACCGGCCGCGACACCCGACGCCTCACCGTCAGCCACGCCTTCCACTCCGCGCACATGGACGGAATGCTGGAGGAGTTCCGTGCCGTGGCCCGGACCGTGGAGCACCGCAGGCCCACCGTCCCGGTCGTCTCCAACCTGACCGGGCAGCCTGTCGAGGAGTTCACCGCCGACCACTGGGTGCGCCACGTCCGCGACGCCGTCCGCTTCGCCGACGGCATCGACCGGCTGCACGCCCTCGGCACCCGCCGGTTCGTCGAACTCGGCCCCGCCGGCCCGCTGTGCGCGGCCGTCGCCGACGACCGGACCGCGCAGGCCCTCGTACGCCCCCTGCTGCGCAAGGACCGGCCCGAGGCCGAGACCCTGACCGAGACCGTGGCCCGGCTCTGGGCCAGCGGCGTCCCCGTCGACTGGGCCGCCTTCTACGAGGGCACCGGCACCCACCGGCCCACCCTGCCGACCTTCGCCTTCCAGCACCGGCGGTTCTGGCTCGACGCCCCCTACCCGCAGCGCGACACCTCGGCCGGCCACCCCGTCCTCGGGGCCGGAACGGAACGCGCCGACGCCGACGGCCACGTCTTCACCGGCGAACTCTCCGTCGCCACCCACCCCTGGCTCGCCGACCACCGCGTCGCCGACCGCATCCTGGTCCCCGGCACCGCCTTCCTCGAACTCGCCCTGCGCGCCGGCACCGACATCGGCTGCCCCCGCGTCGACGAACTCGTGCTCGCCGAACCCCTCGTGCTGGAACCCGCCGACCGGATCACCGTGCAACTGGCCGTCGGCGCCGCCGACCCGTCCGGCCGGCGCACCGTCACCGGCTACGCCCGGCCCGAGACCGACCTCCCCGACCAGCCGTGGACCCGCCACTTCACCGGCAGCCTCACCCCGGACGCGGACCCGGCCCCCTTCCCGGACCCCGCCGACTGGCCGCCCGCCGGCGCGACCCCCCTGGACACCACCCACCTCTACGACGAACTGGCCGAAGCCGGACTGGCGTACGGGCCGCTGCTGCGCGGACTGCGCGCCGCCTGGCGGCTCGGCGACACCGTCCACGCCGAGGTCGAACTCCCCGAGTCCGCGCACATCGAGGCCGAGCGCTTCGGACTGCACCCGGCGCTCCTGGACGCCGCCCTGCACGCCTCCGCGCTCGCCGGGGACACCTCCGACGCCGCGATCCCCTTCACCTGGACCGGCGTCGCCCTGCACACCCCCGGCACCACCGCACTGCGCGTCACCCTCGACCGGTCCGGGCCGCGCTCCCTGACCCTGACCGCCACCGACACCGCCGGAACCCCGGTCGTCTCCGTCGAATCGCTGCTCGTCCGCCCCCTGCCCGGCGACCGGCTGCGCGCGCTGCCACGCCACCGCGACGCCCTGTTCCGCGTCGAATGGCCCGAGGTCCCCGCCGGCCCCGCCCCCGCCTCCGTCCCCGAGGTCATGGACCTGCCGGGCGGGCCCGCGCTCCCCGACGACCCGCACGCCGCCCTGCGCGAGGCCCTGCACCGCACCCTCGCCCTCCTCCAGGACCAGCTGTCCCGGCCGGAGAACCCCGACGGCACCCCGCTCGTCCTGCGCACCCGCGCCGCCGCCCGGCTGCCCGGCGAGAGCGGCGACATCGACCCCGTCGCCGCCGCCGTCCAGGCCCTGGTGCGCAGCGCCCAGTCGGAGAACCCCGACCGGTTCGTCCTCGTCGACACCGTCGACACCGCCGACTCCGCAGACATCCCGGTGACGGCCCTCCCGTACGACGAACCGTCGCTGCTGTGGCGCGAGGGCCGCTGGTACGCGCCCCGCCTCGCCCGCCCCGAACCCCGCACCGAGGAGACCGCCCCGGCCTTCGCGCCCGGGGGCACGGTCCTGGTCACCGGAGCCACCGGCCTCCTCGGCCGCGCCCTGTGCCGGCACCTGGTCGACCACCACGGCGTCCGCCACCTGCTGCTCAC
This sequence comes from Streptomyces sp. NPDC024555, assembly GCF_055559335.1. Lineage (NCBI taxonomy): Bacteria > Bacillati > Actinomycetota > Actinomycetes > Kitasatosporales > Streptomycetaceae > Streptomyces > Streptomyces sp. NPDC024555. Next base: position 67,306 of record NZ_JBVHKV010000022.1, on the reverse strand, counting down.
CAGCCGGTCCGGGCCCGGCTCGGCGGACGCCGCCGAACTGACCGGGCTGGACGCGGACGTCCGCCTGGTGTCCTGCGACGTCACGGACAAGGACGCCCTCGCGGACCTGCTCGCCACCGTGCCCGCCGCCCACCCGCTCACCGGGGTCATCCACCTGGCCGGTGTCCTGGACGACGGCATCATCCAGTCCCTGACGCCCGATCGCCTCGACTCCGTCCTCGCCCCGAAGGTCGGCGGCGCACTCCACCTGCACGAACTGACCCGCGACCTGCCCCTCACGGCGTTCGTCCTGTTCGCCTCGGCCGCCGGCACCTTCGGCGGCCCCGGCCAGGGCAACTACTCCGCGGCCAACGCCTACCTGGACGCGCTCGCCGAGCACCGGCGGCGCCAGGGGCTCCCCGGCCTCTCGCTGGCCTGGGGCCTGTGGGAGGGCCAGGACGGCATGGTCGGCGGGCTCTCCGACGTCGATCTGCAACGCGCCGCCAGCATCGGCGTCCTCAGCCTCGGCGGCGCCGAAGGACTCGCCCTCTTCGACACGGCACTCGGCCGGCCCGAGAGCAACCTGGTGCCCGCCGCCTTCGACTTCCCCGTCCTGCGCGGCCAGGACGGCAAACAGGCCATGCACGCGCTGCTGCGCGGACTCGTCCGCCACGCCAAGCCCGCCGCCGGCCCCGCCGCCACCCGCCAGATCCGGATGATCGACCTGGTCCGGGCCCGGGTGGCCGCCGTCCTGCGGCACACCTCGGTGAACGCCGTCGACCCCGACAAGTCGTTCTCCGAACTCGGCTTCGACTCCCTGATGGCCGTCGAACTGCGCAACACCCTCAGCGAACAGACCGGCCTGCGCCTGCCCGCCTCCGTCATCTTCGACCAGCCGACCCCGGCCGCGCTCGCCGCCCACCTGGAGTCCCTGACGGCCGGCCCGGCGACCGCACCCGGCACCCCCGCGCCCGCACCGGCCGCCGCCACCACGGACGACGAGCCGATCGCGATCGTGTCCATGGCCTGCCGGCTGCCCGGCGGCGTCGCCACTCCCGAAGCGCTCTGGGACCTCGTGCTGCGCGGCGAGGACGCCGTCGGACCGATGCCCCGGGACCGAGGCTGGGACCTCGAAGCGCTCCTGGACCCGGACGCCGACCGGCCCGGCACCAGCTACGCCTCCGAGGGAGGCTTCCTCACCGGGGCCGACCGCTTCGACCCCGCCCCCTTCGGGATCTCCCCGCGCGAAGCCCTCGCCATGGACCCCCAGCAGCGGCTCCTCCTCGAAACGTCCTGGGAACTCTTCGAACGCGCCGGACTGCCCGTGCGCTCCCTGCGCGGCACCGACACCGGCGTGTTCATCGGCCTGATGTACACCGACTACCCGTCGCTGCTGCACGGCCGCGACCACGACCTCGAAGGCCACCTCGGCACCGGCACCGCCGCCAGCGTCGCCTCCGGCCGGCTCGCGTACACCTACGGCCTGGAGGGCCAGGCCGTCACCGTCGACACCGCCTGCTCCTCCTCGCTCGTCTCCGTCCACATGGCGGTGGCCGCGCTGCGCTCCGGCGAGTGCTCGCTCGCCCTGGCGGGCGGCACCACCGTCATGTCGACGCCGACCGTCTTCCAGGAGTTCAGCCGGCAGCGCGGACTCGCCGCCGACGGCCGCTGCAAGCCGTTCTCCGAAGGCGCCGACGGCACCGGCTGGGGCGAGGGCGTCGGCCTGCTCCTCCTCGAACGGCTCTCCGACGCCCGCCGCAACGGCCACACCGTCCTCGGCCTGGTCCGCGGCTCCGCCGTCAACCAGGACGGCGCCTCCAACGGGCTCACCGCCCCCAACGGGCCCTCCCAGCAGCGCGTCATCCGCCAGGCCCTCGCCGACGCCCGGCTCGACGCCGCCGACATCGACGCCGTCGAGGCGCACGGCACCGGCACCCCGCTCGGCGACCCCATCGAGGCCCAGGCCCTCCTCGCCACCTACGGCCAGGAACGCGGCGACGGCACCCCGCTGCTCGTCGGGGCCCTCAAGGCGAACCTCGGCCACACCCAGGCCGCCGCCGGAGTCGCCGGAATCATCAAGACCGTCCAGGCCATGCGCCACGGCGTCCTGCCCCGGATCGTCCACCTGGACGCGCCCTCGTCCCGCGTCGACTGGGACTCCGGAGCCGTCCGCCTCCTGGACGGCAACGAGGAGTGGCCCGACACCGGACGGCCGCGCCGCGCCGCCGTGTCCTCCTTCGGCATCAGCGGCACCAACGCCCACGTCGTCCTCGAACAGGCACCGGACGAACCGGACACCGCCCCCGCCGAGGACCGCGAACCGCCCGCCGCCGTCGCCTGGACCCTGTCCGCGCCGAGCGAGGCCGCCCTGCGCGCCCAGGCGGAGAGCCTGCTCCCCGCCCTGCGGGACACCGCACCCGCCGACGCCGGACTGACCCTGGCCACCGTCCGCACCCCCTTCGAGCACCGCGCGGTCGTCGTCGGCGCCGACCGGGACGAACTCCTCGGCGGACTGGCCGCACTGGCCGCCGGCGAACCGGGCGCCCACCTCGTCGAGGGCACCGCCCGCCCGGCGAGCCGCCCGGTGTTCGTCTTCCCCGGCCAGGGCTCCCAGTGGGCCGGCATGGCCGCCGAACTGATCGACACCTCCCCGGGGTTCGCCCGCTCCATCGCCCGCTGCGAGGACGCCCTCGCCGAGTTCGTCGACTGGCGCCTCACCGACGTCCTGCGCGGCGCGCCCGGCGCCCCCGGCCTCGACACCGACGACGTGGTCCAGCCCGCGACCTTCGCCGTCACCGTCTCCCTCGCCGAACTGTGGCGCTCCTACGGCGTCGAACCCGCCGCCGTCATCGGCCACTCCCAGGGCGAGATCGCCGCCGCCTGCTTCGCCGGGGCCCTCACCCTGCGCGACGCCGCCCGCGTGGTCTGCCTGCGCGGCCGCGAGGTCACCGCCCTCGCCGGACTCGGCGGACTCCTCTCCGTCGCCGCCCCCCTCGAACGGGTCGGGGAACTGCTCACCCCGTACGAGGGCCGGCTGCACATCGGCGCGGTCAACAGCCCCCGCGCGGTCATCGTCTCCGGCGACGCGGACGCCCTGAAGGAGTTCGCCGCCGACTGCACCGGACACGACCTCCGCACCCGGACCGTCCCCATCAACTACGCCTCGCACTCCCCGCACGCGGACGCCGTCGAGGACCGTCTCGCCGAGGTCCTCGCCCCGGTCACCCCCACGGCCCCCGAGGTGCCGTTCTTCTCCACCGTGACCGCCGACTGGGCCGACGGCCCCGTCTTCGACGCCGGGTACTGGTTCCAGAACCTCCGCCGCCCGGTCCGCTACGCCGACTCCGTGCGGGCCCTCGCCGAGCAGGGCTTCGGGCCGCTGATCGAGGTCAGCGCCCACCCCGTGCTCACCGCCGCCGCCGAGGAGACCCTCGCCGACCGCGACGACACGGTGGCGCTCGGCACCCTGCGCCGCAACGACGGCGGACTCGCCCGCTTCCTGCGCTCCGTCGGCGAGGCCCACATCGCCGGTGTCTCCGTCGACTGGACCCGCGTCTTCGAGGGCACCGGCGCCCGGCGCACCGCCCTGCCCCCGTACACCTTCCAACAGCGCCGCTTCTGGCCCGAGTTCGCCCCGCTCGCCGCGTCCGCCGCCGACCCGGCCGAGGCCGAGTTCTGGCGGGCCGTCGGCCACCAGGACCTCGACGCGCTCACCGCGCACACCGGCCTGGACCGCACCGAACTGGCCCCCGTCCTGCCCGCCCTGTCCCGCTGGCACTCCGGGCGCCGGCTCCGCACCACGCTCGACGACTGGCGCTACCGCACCGCCTGGGAACCGGTGACCGCCCCCGAGGCCCCCCTCACCGGAACCTGGCTGGTCCTGCGCCCCACCGACGGCCCCGACGCCCTGACGGACGCCACCGTCCGGGCCCTGACCGCGGCGGGCGCCGACCTCGCCGACGTCACGGTGGACACCGCCGAGAACGACACCGACCGGCTGGCCCGGCGGATCACCGACGCCCTCGACGGCCGCCACCCGGCGGGCGTCCTCTGCCTCACCGGACTCGACGACAGCCCGCACCCCGGCCACCCCGCCGTGACCGCCGGACTCACCGCCGCCCTCACCGCGGTCCGCGCCCTGAGCGCCCTGGACCTGGACGCCCCGCTCTGGCTGGCGACCTCGGGCGCGCTCGGCACCGGCCCCGGCCGCCCGCCCCGCAACCCGGCCCAGGCCACCGTCTGGGGCACCGGAGCCGTACTCGGCATCGACCTGCCCCGGGACCGCTGGGGCGGACTCGTCGACCTGCCGGACGACCTCGACGCGGACAGCGCCCGCCATCTGTGCGCCGTGCTCGGCGGCACCACCGGCGAGGAACAGCTCGCCGTCGACACCACCGGCGTCCGGGCCCGACGCCTGGTCCACGCCCCCGCCGAGGGCCCGGCCACCCCCTGGCAGCCCCGGGACACCGTGGTGATCACCGGCGGCACCGGGGCGCTCGGCAGCCGGCTGGCCCGCTGGGCCGCCCGGTCCGGGGCCGACCGGATCGTCCTGGTCAGCCGGCGCGGCGAGGCCGCCGACGGCATGCCCGAACTCATGGACGAACTCGTCGACCTGGGCGCCGACGTCGTCGTCGCCGCCTGCGACCTGGCCGACCGGGCCGCCCTCGGCGACCTGTTCGCCAAGATCGGCTCCGACGGCCCGCCCGTCCGCGCGGTCCTGCACACCGCAGGCACCAGCGGACGCGCGCTGACCACGGACGCGCTCACCCCCGCCGACCTCGCCACCGTCCTCGGCCCCAAGGTCACCGGCACCCGCCACCTCGCCGAGCTCACCGAAGACCTGGAACTCGACGCCTTCGTCCTGTTCTCCTCCGGCGCCGGCACCTGGGGCGACTCCGGCCGCATCCCGTACGCGGCGGCCAACGCCCACCTCGACGCCTTCGCCGTCGAACGCCGCGAAGCGGGCCTGCCCTACCTCTCCGTCGCCTGGGGCGCCTGGGACGGCGGCGGCATGGTCGACACGGACACCGCCGCCCATCTGCGCCGGGCCGGAAACCGGCCGATGGACCCCGACACCGCCGTCGCCGCCCTCGCCGACGCCGTCGGCCGCCGGGACCACAACCTGGTCGTCGCCGATCTCGACTGGGAGTCCTTCGCCCCCGCCTACTCCGCCGCCCGCCCCCGCCCGCTCATCCTCGGCGTGCCCGAGGCACGGCAGGCCCTCACCGACTCCGGCCCGTCCGACACCGACGGCGACACCGCGACCGCGCTCGTCCGCGAACTCTCCGCCCTGGACGCCGCCGCACGCCAGCGGCTCCTCCTCGACCGGGTCCAGCGCGAGGCCGCCGTCGCCCTCGGCCACGACTCACCCGCCGAACTCCGCGCCGACCGCTCCTTCCGGGACATCGGCTTCGACTCCCTGACCGTGGTCGCCCTGCGCAACCGGCTCTCCGCGCTCACCGGACTGAAGCTCCCCACCACACTCGTCTTCGACCACCCCACCTTCCCCGACCTCACCCGCTACCTCATGGACCGGCTGTTCGGAGACGGCCAGGAGACGGCGGCACAGAGCCCCGAGGAAGCCGCCACCTGGTCCACGCTCCGCACCATCCCGCTCAGCCGGCTCCGCGAGACCGGCCTCCTGGACGCCCTGCTGGAACTGGCCGCCGCCCCCCAGCAGCCCGCCGCCGCCCCGGAACCGGACACCGGGGAGCGCATCGACGACATGAATCTGGCCGACCTGGTCGAGCTGGCGCTCGGCACGGACACCACCGCACAGGAAAGCTGACATGACCGCACCCTCGGACAAGATCGTCGACGCCCTGCGTGCCGCGCTGCGCAGCAACGAACAGCTCAAGCAGCGCAACGAGCGCCTCGAACAGGTCGCGCGCGAACCGATCGCGATCGTCGGCATGGGGTGCCGGCTCCCCGGCGGAGCCGACAGCCCCGAGCGGCTGTGGGAGCTGCTGGCCGGCGGCGGGGACGCCATCTCGCCGTTCCCCGACCGGCCCGGCTGGGAGACCGACTCCCTCGTCGACCCCGACCCCGACCGGCGCGGCACCACCTACGTCAGCGAGGGCGGCTTCCTCCACGACGCCGACGGCTTCGACGCGGGCTTCTTCGGCATCTCCCCGCGCGAGGCCCTGGCCATGGACCCCCAGCAGCGGCTGCTCCTCGAAGTCGCCTGGGAGACCCTGGAGAGCGCACGGATCTCCCCGGCCTCGCTGCGCGGCACCGCCACCGGGGTCTTCACCGGGGCCACCGGCCAGGACTACGGCCCCTTCGTCCACGAGTCGGGCATCGACACCGAGGGCTACCTCGCCACCGGCGTCGCCACGAGCGTCGCCTCCGGCCGCATCGCCTACGTCCTGGGCCTCGAAGGCCCGGCCGTGACCGTGGACACCGCCTGCTCCACGTCCCTGGTGGCCCTGCACCTGGCCGTGCAGTCCCTCAGGTCCGGCGAATGCTCACTGGCCCTGGCCGGCGGCGCCCAGCTGATGACCAGCCCGTCCACCTTCCGCGAGTTCAGCCGCCAGCGGGGCCTGGCCCCCGACGGCCGTTGCAAGCCCTTCTCGGAGGACGCCGACGGCACGGCCTGGAGCGAAGGGGTCGGCCTGCTCCTCGTCGAACGCCTCTCGGACGCCCGCCGCAACGGCCACCGCGTCCTGGCCGTGGTGCGCGGCACGGCCGTCAACCAGGACGGCGCGTCCAACGGCCTCACCGCCCCGAGCGGCCCCGCCCAGCAGCGCGTCATCCGCCAGGCCCTCGCCAACGCCCGCCTGACCTCCGCCGATGTGGACGCCGTCGAGGCCCACGGCACGGGCACGAAGCTCGGCGACCCCATCGAAGCCCAGGCCGTCCTGGCGACCTACGGCCAGGACCGCCCCGCCGACCGCCCCCTGTGGCTCGGCTCGGTCAAGTCCAACCTCGGCCACACCCAGGGCGCCGCAGGTGTCGCCGGTGTCATCAAGATGGTCCAGGCGATGCGCCACGACCTCCTGCCGAAGTCCCTGCACCTCGGCACCCCGTCGTCCCATGTCGACTGGTCGGCCGGAGCGGTGGAGCTCCTGGCCGAGGCCCGGGAGTGGCCGCGCGGCGAACAGCCCCGGCGCGCGGGCGTCTCGGCGTTCGGCATGAGCGGCACGAACGCCCACGTGATCCTGGAGGAGGCCCCCGCCGAGAACGCCCCTGAGGCCCCGTCCCCGGCCCCGTCCGTGGCCCCGTGGTTGATGTCGGGGCGGAGTGCCGCCGCGCTGCGGGGGCAGGCCGAGGCGCTGGGTGCGCTGGCGGCCGATGACGATGCCGATCCGGTGTCGGTGGGCTGGTCGCTGGCGACGACCCGGGCGCGGTTCGAGCACCGGTCCGTGGTGCTGGGCTCGTACGGCTCTGGCCTTGCGGCCCTGGCTGCGGGCGAGCCGTCGGCCGCCGTGGTGTCCGGGGTGGCCGGTCCGGTGGGCCGGTCGGTCTTCGTGTTCCCCGGCCAGGGTGCGCAGTGGGTGGCCATGGGGGCCCGGCTGTTGGACGAGTCGGCGGTGTTCGCCGAGGTCGTGGCCGCGTGTGAGGCCGCGATGGGCGGGCTGGTGGACTGGTCGGTGACCGATGTGCTGCGCGGCAGCCCGGACGCGCCGTCGCTGGAGCGGGTCGATGTCGTCCAGCCCGCGTCGTTCGTGGTGATGGTGGCGCTCGCGGAGGTGTGGCGGTCGTACGGGGTGACGCCTTCCGCTGTGGTGGGTCACTCGCAGGGTGAGATTGCTGCCGCGTATGTGGCGGGTGCGTTGTCCTTGGAGGACGCGCTGCGGATCGTCTGCGTGCGGAGCCGGGCGATTGCGGGTCTGGCCAGTGGTAACGGGACGATGGCGTCCGTCGGTGCCGGGGTCGCTCAGGTCGAGGAGATCCTGGAGACGTGGGGCGGCCGGGTATCGGTCGCTGCCGTCAACGGGCCCTCGCAGGTGGTTATTTCGGGTGAGGTCGAGGCTGTGGAGGAAGCGGTCGCCCGGTGTGTGGAGCTGGGGCTGCGGGCCCGTCGTATCGCCGTGGACTACGCCTCCCACTCGCCCGCGATGGATGTCCTGCACGACGAGCTGACCAGCAGCCTGACCGGGATCAGCCCGCAGGCCGGCACGATTCCGCTGCTGTCGACGGTGACGGGTGAGTTCACCGACGGCTCGGACATGACCACCGACTACTGGGTGACGAATCTCCGCTCCCAGGTCCGTTTCGCGCAGGCGATCGAGAGGCTGGCCGCTGACGGGTACGGGGTCTTCGTCGAGGTTTCCTCGCATCCGGTGCTGTCGGCCGCGATCGAGGAGATAGCCGACGAGGGAATCGTCACCGGGTCGCTCCGGCGCGACGACGGCGGCCTGGACCGGTTCCTCGCGGGCGTTGCCGAACTCTGGGTGCACGGCGTGGACGTCGACTGGACGGCCGCGTTCCCCGAAACCCGCCCGGCGCTCGTCGACCTCCCCACGTACGCCTTCCAGCGCAGCTCCTACTGGCCCGAGGTCCGTGCCGAGGAGGCCGCCGCCGGTGGTGAGGGGACCGCCGCCGACCGGGAGTTCTGGGCGGCGGTGGAGCGGGCCGACGCGGAGGCACTGGCCGGGACGCTGGACGCGGAGGCGGCGGTCATCGATCCGCTGCTGCCCGCGCTCGCGGACTGGCGGCGCAAGCAGCGCGAGCAGGACACCACCGACTCCTGGCGCTACGAGGTGAAGTGGCGCCCGTGGCGCGCCGGTGACGGGCGGCCCGAGCTGGCCGGGGACTGGCTGGTGGTCCTGCCCGAGGGCGAGGCCGGGACCGAGTACACCGCCGGTGTTCTGGACGCCCTGCGCACGCACGGGGCCGAGGTGCGGACCCTGGTGACGGCGGACGGTGACGGCGGACGGGAGGCGCTGGCCGAGCGGCTGCGCGCGCTCGTGCCGCAGCCGGCCGGGGTGCTGTCGCTCCAGGCGCTCGACGAGCGCCCCTGCTCCGGGCAGCCGGCCGTGCCGTCCGGGCTCGCGGCCACGGTCGCGCTGGTCCAGGCACTGGGGGACGCGGACATCGCCGCTCCGCTCTGGATCGCCACCCGGGGCGCGGTGGGCATCGGCTCCTCCGACCCGGAGCCCAGCACGGCGCAGGCGGGGATCTGGGGGCTCGGCCGGGTCGTCGGGCTCGAACACCCCGACCGCTGGGGCGGGCTCGTCGACCTGCCCGCGCTCCTCGACGCACGCGGCGCGGCACGGCTCGCCGCCGTGCTGGCCGACGGCGGCGAGGACCAGATCGCGCTGCGCGCCTCGGGTTCCTTCGTACGCCGTCTCGTCCACGCCCGGCCCGAGGACGCCCGGGTCCGCCGCTGGCGCCCGCACGGCACCGCGCTGGTCACCGGGGCCACCGGCGGCATCGGCGCCGAACTGGCCCGCTGGCTGGCGGCCGAGGGCATCGACCATCTGATCCTGACCAGCCGCCGCGGTGCCGAGGCGCCCGGGGCGGCGGAGCTGCGCGACGAGCTGACCGGGCAGGGTGTCGGCGTCACGCTCGCGGCCTGCGATGTCGCGGACCGCGCGGCCCTGGGCGAGGTCCTCGCCCTGGTGCCCGAGGCGCATCCGCTGACGGCGGTCGTGCACGCGGCGGGCGTCGGGGAGTTCGCGCCCCTGTCCGAGCACCGCGCCGACGGCCTCGCGGACGTCCTGGCGGCGAAGACGCTCGGGGCCACCCACCTCGACGCGCTGCTCGGTGACCGGCCGCTGGACGCGTTCGTGCTGTTCTCGTCCAGTGCCGGGGTCTGGGGCAGCGGTGGCCAGGCGGTCTACGCGGCGGCCAACGCCCACCTCGACGCCCTCGCCCACCGCCGCCGGGCGGCGGGCCGGACCGCCACCTCGGTCGCCTGGGGCGCGTGGGGCGGCGCGGGCATGGCCGCCGACGACTCCATGGCCCGCCATCTGGGGGCCCGGGGCATCCGGGCGATGGCGCCCGCCTCCGCGTTCGCCGCGCTGCGCGCCGCCGTCGAGCGCGACGAGACCGCCGCGATCGTGGCGGACATGGACTGGGAGCGCTTCGCGCCCGCCTTCGCGTCCGCCCGTCCCCGCCCGCTCCTCGACGAACTCCCCGAGGCCGTACGCGCCCTGGCGGGCGGGCAGCCGGAGGGCACCGGGCCGGACGCCACCGACGACACCCTGCGCCGCCGCCTCGCCGGACTCACCCCGGCCGAGCAGCAGCGCGAACTCCTCGATCTGGTGCGCGCCCACGCCGCCGCCGTCCTCGGCCACGCGGACGCCGACGCGATCGAACAGGGCCGTGCCTTCCGCGAGCTGGGCTTCGACTCGCTCACCGCCCTGGAACTCCGCAACCGCCTGGGCACCGCCACCGGGCTCCGGCTCCCCGCCACCCTGGTCTTCGACCACGCCCAGCCCCGGCTGCTGGCCGCCTTCCTCCGTACCGAACTCCTCGGCGACACCTCCGCCGCCCAGCACACCGGCACCCCGGGCACCGGACCGGCGGCGGCCGACGAGCCCATCGCCATCGTCGGCATCGGCTGCCGCTACCCGGGCGACATCCGCTCGCCCGAGGACTTCTGGAAGCTGCTCGCCACCGGGACGGACGCCCTGTCCGCACTGCCCACCGACCGGGGCTGGCCCACCGACGTCGCCGGGGTCCGCGAAGGCGGATTCGTGTACGACGCGATCGACTTCGACGCCGGTTTCTTCGGCATGAGCCCGCGCGAGGCCCTGGCCACCGACCCGCAGCAGCGGCTCCTGCTCGAAACGGCCTGGGAGGCGTTCGAGCACGCCGGGATCGACCCGTCCTCCGTGCGCGGCAGCCGTACGGGCGTCTTCATCGGCTGCAACAGCATGGGCTACGGCAGCGGGCTGCCGTCCGTCCCCGAGGAGGTCAAGGGGCATCTGCTCGTCGGCAACGCCACGAGCGTCGTCTCGGGCCGCGTCGCGTACAGCCTCGGCCTGGAGGGCCCGGCGGTCACGCTCGACACGGCCTGCTCCTCCTCGCTGGTCGCGCTGCACTGGGCCGCCCAGTCCCTGCGCTCCGGCGAGTCCACGATGGCCCTGGCCGGCGGTGTCGCCGTCCTGGTGACCCCTGACAGCTTCACCGAGTTCAGCCGCCAGGGCGGTCTCGCCGGGGACGGCCGGTGCAAGGCGTTCTCGGACGACGCGGACGGTACGGGCTGGGGCGAGGGCGCGGGCGTCCTCGTCCTGGAACGGCTCTCGGACGCGCGCCGCAACGGCCACCGCGTCCTCGCCGTGGTGCGCGGCACCGCCACCAACCAGGACGGCGCCTCCAACGGGCTCAGCGCCCCCAGCGGCCCCGCCCAGCAGCGCGTCATCCGCCAGGCACTGGCCACCGCCGGGATCTCGGCCGCCGAGGTGGACGCGGTCGAGGCGCACGGCACGGGCACCCGCCTGGGCGACCCGATCGAGGCGCACGCCCTCCTCGCCACGTACGGCCAGGACCGGCCCGAGGACCGCCCGCTGTGGCTCGGTTCCGTGAAGTCGAACTTCGGCCACACCCAGGCCGCCGCCGGGGTGGCCGGTGTCATCAAGATGGTCCTCGCGATGCGCCACGGCGAACTCCCCAGGACGCTGTACGCGCAGACGCCGTCCACGCACGTCGACTGGTCGGCGGGCGCCGTGGAACTGCTGTCCGAGGCACGGGCCTGGCCCGCCGGCGACCGGCCGCGCCGGGCCGGGATCTCCGCCTTCGGCATCAGCGGCACCAATGCGCACATCATCCTCGAAGAGGCGCCCGCCGCACCGGAACCCGTCCGGGCCGAGGCCCCGCTGCCCGTCGTCCCGTGGCTCGTCTCCGCCCGGTCCCGCGAGGCCGTCGCCGCCCAGGCCGCCCGACTGCGCTCCGGCGCTGTGGAGGCGGGCGCGGCGGACGTGGCCCTCTCCCTGGCGACGACCCGGGCCGCCCTGGAGCACCGCGCCGTCGTCCTCGGCACCGGCACCGACGACCTGCTCGACGGGCTGGGCTCCCTGGCCGACGGCGCCCCCGCCCCCGGCACGGTGACCGCGACGGCCGGTGACGGCCTCACCGGGTTCGTGTTCTCCGGCCAGGGCGGGCAGCGGCTCGGCATGGGCCGCGAACTCGCCGATGCCTTCCCGGTGTTCGCGGAGGCGCTGGACGAGGTGTGCGCCCACTTCGACGCCCTGCTCGACCGGCCCCTGCGCGACGTCGTGTTCGGGGACGCGGAGGCGTTGAAGAACACCGGCTGGGCACAGCCGGCGCTCTTCGCCGTCGAGGTCGCCCTGTACCGCCTGGTCGAGTCCTGGGGTGTCCGGCCGGACTACCTGGCCGGACACTCGGTGGGTGAGCTGGCCGCCGCGCATGTCGCCGGGGTGCTGTCCCTGGCCGACGCGTGCCGGCTGGTGGCGGCCCGTGCCGGTCTGATGCGCGCACTGCCGTCCGGTGGTGCGATGTGGGCCGTACGCGCCACGCTCGACGAGGTCACCCCGCTGCTGGTGGAGGGCGTTTCCGTGGCTGCGGTCAACGCGCCCGGCCAGGTGGTGCTTTCGGGCACCCGTGAAGCCGTCGAAGCGGTGGCCGGGCAGCTCACGGGGCGTCAGTCGCGGTGGCTGGAGGTCAGTCACGCCTTCCACTCCTCGCTGATGGACCCGATGCTGGACGCCTTCACGGCCGTCGCCGCCGAGCTTTCGTACGAGACACCCCGCATTCCGATCGTGTCGACACTGACCGGCGAGCAGGTCAGCGGGTTCACCGCCGCGTACTGGACCGAGCAGGTGCGTGGCACGGTCCGTTTCGCGGACGCGGTGATCCGGCTGAAGGATCTCGGGGTCACCCGGTTCCTGGAGCTGGGCCCGGACGCCACCCTCACCGGCGCCATCGACGAGACGTACGCGGACGCCGCGTCCGTGGGTGCGCTGCTGCGCCGGGACAAGCCGGAGCCCGTCACCGCCGTCACCGCGCTCGCCCAGCTGTGGGCGGCCGGGGCCGAGGCCGACTGGGAGGCGTTCTTCGCCCCGGCCGGGGCACGGGTCACCGATCTGCCCACGTACGCCTTCCAGCGGCGGCGCTACTGGCTGGGCGCGGGAGCGGAGTCCCGGGACAGCTGGAACCACCGGGTCGTCTGGCGCCCCCTCGCCGAACGGCCCGGACCGCTCGCCGGGCGCTGGCTGGTGCTGGCGCCCGGGACCGGTGACGACCCGCTCGTCACCGGGCTCGCCGACGCGCTCCGGGCCGCGGGCGCGGACCCCGAGGCGGTCGCGCTCGCCCCGGACGCGGACCTCGCGCCGCAGCTCGCCGCGTACGCGGGGGCGGCCGGAGTCGTCTGCCTGCCGACCGGCGCCGCCGGGGACGGGGCCGCCCGCACCGGCTGGCTCGCGGACGTGGTGCGCGGGCTCGGCGAGGCCTCCGTCACGGCACCGCTGTGGTGCGTGACCAGCGGGGCCGTCGCCACCGGGGACGGCGACGAGGCACCCGACCCCGAGCAGGCCGCCGTCTGGGGGCTGGGCCGGGTCGCGGCGATCGAACACCCCGACCGCTGGGGCGGACTGGCCGACCTGCCGGCCCGCCCGGCCGCACCGGACCTCGAACGGCTCGCCGGTGTGCTGGCCGGGGAGACCGGCGAGCACGAGATCGCCGTCCGCGCCACCGGGCTGTCCGTGCGGCGGCTGGAACGCGTGACCGGCCCCGCCCGCCCCGCGGGCGAACTGCCCCTGGGCGCCACCGTGCTGGTCACCGGCGGCACCGGGGCGCTCGGCGGCCACGTCGCCCGGTGGCTGACCGGCCACGGCGCCCGGCACCTCGTCCTCGTCGGCCGCCGGGGCCCGGACGCGCCCGGCGCCGCCGCGCTCCGCGACGAACTGACCGAGGCGGGCGTCCGCGTCACGCTCGCGGCCTGCGACGTCTCCGACCGGGACGCGCTCGCCGCGCTGCTCGACGGACTCGACGCCGACGGCGTCCGCGTCGACGGCGTCGTGCACGCGGCCGGCATCGTCGACGACGGGCTGCTCCACACCATGACCCGCGCCCAGCTGGACGCCATCTGGGCGGCGAAGGCCACCGCCGCCGCGCATCTGGACACGCTGCTGGCCGACCGTGCGCCGGACGCCTTCGCCCTGTACTTCTCCTCCCTCGCCGGCACGCTCGGCTCCGTCGGCCAGGCGGGCTACGCGGCGGCCAACGCCTACCTCGACGCGCTCGCCGAGACCCGCCGCCGGGCCGGGCGGCCCGCGCTGTCCGTCGCCTGGGGCCCCTGGGCCGGTGACGGCATGGCCGCCGACGGCGACCTCGCCGAACGGATGCGGCACACCGGGCTCAGCCCCATGGCCGCCCCGGCCGCGCTCGCCGCCCTCGCCCACGCCCTGACCGGCGACGCGCCCTGCACGGTGATCGCGGACGCCGACTGGGCGCGGATGTCCGCCGGCCGGTCCGGCGGGCTCCTCGCCGCACTCGCCGCCCCCGAGGACAGCGCCGACCAGCCGGGCGGCGACGCGCCGACCCTGCGCCGCGAGGTGCTGGCCCTGCCCGAACAGGCCCGGCACGCCGCCCTGCTCGACGCGGTCCGTGCCCAGGCCGCCCAGGTCCTCGGGCACGCCTCCGGCGCCGACGTCGAACCCGGGGCCGCGTTCTCCGCGCTCGGCTTCGACTCCCTGCTCGCCCTGGACCTGCGCGGCCGGCTCGCCGCGCTCACCGGTCTCGCCCTGCCCGCCACCCTCGTCTACGACCACTCCAACGCCGACGCGCTCGCCCAGCACCTCCTGAACGAGCTGACCGGCGCCGCCGACGACACCGCCGACGCCCTCCTCCCGGCCGCCCGGACCGGTGCCGGCGACGAACCCATCGCCGTCGTCGGCATGAGCTGCCGCTTCTCCGGCGGCATCCGCACCCCCGAGGAGCTGTGGCGGCTGCTCACCGACGGAGCGGACGGCATCGGCCCCTTCCCCGAGGACCGGGGCTGGGACACCGCCGGCCTCTACCACCCGGACCCGGCCCACGAAGGCACCTCGTACGCCCGCGAGGGAGGCTTCCTCCACGGCGTCGCGGACTTCGACGCCGACCTGTTCGGCATCAACCCGCGCGAGGCCCTGGCCATGGACCCGCAGCAGCGGCTCCTCCTCGAATGTTCCTGGGAGGCCTTCGAACGGGCCGGGATCGACCCGCGTTCCGTCCGCGGCAGCCGCATCGGCGTCTTCGCCGGGACCAATGGCCAGGACTACCCCGCCGCCCTGCACAACTCCGACGAGAACGTCGCCGGTTACCTCGCCACCGGCAGCTCCGCCAGCGTGTTCTCCGGCCGCATCTCGTACACCTTCGGGCTCGAAGGGCCCGCCATGACCGTGGACACCGCCTGCTCCGCCTCGCTCGTCGCCCTGCACCTGGCCTGCCAGGCGCTGCGGGCCGGTGAGTGCAGTGCCGCGCTGGTGGCCGGGGCGTCCGTGATGAGCACTCCCGGCGCGTTCGTGGAGTTCAGCCGCCAGCGCGCCCTGTCGCCCGACGGCCGCTGCAAGGCGTTCTCGGAGGACGCCGACGGCACCGGCTGGGGCGAGGGCGCCGGCGTCGTCATGGTGGAACGCCTCTCCGACGCCCGGCGCAACGGCCACCCCGTCCTCGCCGTCATCCGCGGCACCGCCGTCAACCAGGACGGCGCCTCCAACGGGCTCAGCGCCCCCAGCGGCCCCGCCCAGCAGCGCGTCGTCCGCCAGGCGCTCGCCGCGTCCGGCCTCACCCCGCAGGACGTCGACGCGGTCGAGGCCCACGGCACCGGCACCACGCTCGGCGACCCCATCGAGGCCCAGGCCCTCCTCGCCACGTACGGGCAGGACCGGCCCGAGGACCGGCCGCTGTGGCTCGGCTCGCTCAAGTCGAACATCGGGCACACCCAGGCGGCGGCCGGAGTCGCCGGCGTCATCAAGACCGTCCTCGCCCTGGGCCACGCCACCCTGCCCAAGACCCTCCACGTCTCCACCCCCACCCCGCACGTCGACTGGGACGGCGTGGAGGGCGGCGGCGTACGGCTGCTCACCGAACAGCGGGCCTGGCCCGCACTCGACCGGCCGCGCCGCGCCGGTGTCTCCGCGTTCGGCGTCAGCGGCACCAACGCCCACGTCATCCTGGAACAGGCCCCCGACACCGAGGAACCCGCGAGCGACGCCCCCGCCCCCACCGCCCCGTTCTCCGACGCGGTGCTGTGGACACTGTCCGGCAAGACCCCGCAGGCCCTGACCGACCAGGCCGCCCGGCTGCTCACCCACGTCACCGCCCCCGGCGCACCGGCCCCCGCTGCCGTCGCCCGCGCCCTGGCCACCACCCGCGCCGCGCTCGACCGGCGCGCCGCCGTCATCGGCACCGGCCCCGACGAACTGCTCGCCGGACTGACCGCGCTCGCCGAGGGCCGCGAGTCCGCCCACGTCGTCACCGCCACGGCCGGCACACCCGGCAGGACCGTGTTCGTCTTCCCCGGCCAGGGCGCCCAATGGGCCGGAATGGCCACCGAACTGGCCGCGTCGTCCCCGGTGTTCGCCGCGAAACTCGCCGAGTGCGAGGACGCGCTCGCCGCCCACGTCGACTGGCGGCTCACCGACGTCCTGCACGGCGCCCCCGGCGCCCCCGGCTACGACCGCGTGGACGTCGTCCAGCCCGTGCTGTTCGCGGTCATGGTCTCCCTCGCCGCGCTCTGGCAGTCCTGCGGCGTCCGCCCGCACGCCGTGATCGGCCACTCCCAGGGCGAGATCGCCGCCGCCTGCGTCGCCGGCGCCCTCACCCTGCCCGACGCCGCCCGCGTCGTCGCCCTGCGCAGCCGCGCCCTGACCGCGCTCGCCGGAAGCGGCGGCATGGTCTCCGTGATGCTCGCACCCGAACCGGCCGCCGACCTCGTCGCCCGCTACGAGGGCCGCTGCTCCGTCGCCGCCGTCAACGGACCCGCCTCCGTCGTGATCTCCGGCGACGTGGACGCCCTCGACGAACTCCTCGCCCACTGCGAGAGCACCGGCGTCCGCGCCAGGCGCATCCCCGTCGACTACGCCTCGCACAGCGCCCACGTCGACCGCATCGAGGACGACGTCCTCGCCGCGCTGCGCCCGATCCGGCCGCAGCGCCCCACCGTCCCCATGCTGTCCTCCGTCACCGGCGAGTGGATCGACGGCGAGGAGACGGACGCCGCGTACTGGTTCCACAACCTGCGCCGCCCCGTGATGCTCGACCCCGTCGTCCGCACCCTCGCCGGCCAGGGCCACCGCGCCTTCCTGGAGATGAGCCCGCACCCGGTCCTCACCGTCCCCGTCCGCGAGACCGTGGACGACCTCGCCGACGACACCCCGGCCACCGGACAGGTCCACGTCGGCGGCTCGCTGCGCCGCGACGACGGCGGCCCGCGCCGCTTCGCCGCCTCGCTCGCCGAGGCCCACTGCTCCGGCGTGGAGATCGACCGGCACGCGGTCACCGCGACCCCCGACGGCGACACCACCCGCGCCGGCCTGCCCACGTACGCCTTCCAGCACCGCCGCTACTGGCCCCGCCCTGCCGCACCGGCCCCGGACCGGACCACCACCGACCCCGCCGACGCCGGATTCTGGACGGCCGTCGAACAGCAGGACACCGACGCCCTCGCGGACACCCTCGGCGTCGGCGCCGCCGCCCTCGGCGAGGTGCTGCCCCAACTGTCCGCCTGGCGGCGCACCCGCCGCGACGCCGCCGCCCTGGACGCCTGGCGCTACCGCGCCGTATGGCGCCCGCTGCCCGAACAGCGCCCCGCCCACCTGACCGGCACCTGGCTCCTGCTCGTCCCGGAACTCCCCGGCACCGCCGACGACGGTGTCCGGGAGTGGTGCGCGGCGGTCGGCCGGGCCCTGGCCGACGCCCCCGGCGTCACCCTGAGGACCGCGACCGTCGACCCGGCCACCGCGACCCGCGCCTCCCTCACCGACCTGCTGCGCGGCCACCGGGCCGACGCCGGCCCGCCGCACGGAGTCGTCTCCCTGCTCGGCACCGACGTCCGCCCGCACCCCGAGCACCCCGCCACCCCCGCCGGAGTCTCCGCGACCCTGCAACTCGCCCAGGCCCTGGCCGACACGGACGACGACGCGCCCCTGTGGCTGCTGACCCGCGCCGCCGAACTGGCCGCCCCCGGCGACCGGCTCACCGACCCCGTACAGCGCCAGATCTGGGGCCTGGGCCGGGTCATCGGCCTGGAACAGGCCGACCGCTGGGGCGGGCTCGTCGACCTGCCCGCCGCACTCGACACCTCCGACGCCGAACGGCTCCGCCACCTCCTGGCCGGACGCGGCGACGAGGACCAGATCGCCCTGCGCCGCCAGGGCGCCCTCGTCCGCCGCCTGGCGCCCGCACCGCTCGGCGACACCCCGCCCGCCCGGTCCTGGCAGCCCCGGGACACCGCCCTCGTCACCGGCGGAACCGGCGGCCTCGGCGCCCACATCGCCCGCTGGCTCGCCGCCGCCGGCACCGGACACCTCGTCCTCGCCGGCCGCCGGGGCCCCGACGCGCCCGGCGCCGACGCCCTGCACAAGGAACTCACCGCGCTCGGCGCCGACGTGACCATCACCGCCTGCGACGTCGCGGACCGGGACGCGGTGGCCGCACTCCTGGCCGGACTCCGCGACGAGGGCCGCCGGCTCCGTACGGTCGTCCACGCCGCCGGACTCGTCCAGGCCACCCCGCTCACCGAGATGACCCCCGCCGAATGCGCGGACGTCCTCGCCGCCAAGACCCTGGGCGCCACCCATCTCGACGAACTGATCGGCGAGTACTTCGACGAGGACGCACTCGACGCCTTCGTGCTGTTCTCGTCCAACGCCGGCGTCTGGGGCAGCGGCGGCCAGGCCGCCTACGCCGCCGCGAACGCCGCACTCGACGCCCTCGCCCAGTCCCGCCGCGCCCGCGGCCGCACCGCCACCTCCGTCGCCTGGGGCGCCTGGTCCGGCAGCGGTATGGCCGCCGACCCGGCCGCCGAGGAACAACTGCGCCGCCGGGGCGTCGACGCCATGGCCCCCGACCGGGCCCTCGCCGCCCTGCGCCAGGCCCTGGAACACGACGAGACACTGCTCACCGTCGCGGACATCGACTGGCCGCGCTTCGCGACCGGCTTCACCGCCGCCCGGCCCCGGCCGCTCCTCGCCGAACTCCCGACCGGCGCCCCGGCGACGGACGGAGCCGGCCCCGACGCAGCCGCCGGACAGCCGGACGACGCGTTCGCCGACCGGCTGCGCGGCATGGTGGCCGCCGAACGCGACGCCGCCCTCCTCGGACTCGTCCGGACCGCCGTCGCCGCCGTCCTCGGCCACGACGAACCCGACGCCATCGAGGTCGACCGCCCCTTCAAGAGCCTCGGATTCGACTCCCTGACCTCCGTGGAGCTCCGCAACCGGCTGACGAAGGCGACGGGCGTCAAACTGCCCGCCACCCTCGTCTTCGACCACCCCACGGCCCTGGACCTCGTCGCGAGGCTGCGCACCGGACTCCTCGGCGAGCAGCCCGCACCGCTCGCTCCGGACCAGGCAGTTCTTCAGGAGCTGGACAAGATTGAGGCCGGAATTTCAGCTCTTTCCCCAGACCACGACCTCGACGCCGTCCAAGCCCGGCTGCGCAGCCTACTGTCGGCGCTGGGGGACAGGCAGACCGTGGATGACGAGGTGCCCGTAACCCGCAAGTTGGAGACAGCGACAGACGACGAGCTGTTCGAATTCATCCACAGGGAGTTCGGTAAGTCTTCCTGAGCGAAAGCCGAAGCTACCGTCTCCCGTGGCGACGCCAACAGGAGACGGTCCGTACGGTGAACGAGGACAAGCTTCGCGACTATCTCAAGTGGACGACGGCCGACCTTCACGAGACCCGCAAGCGGCTCCGTGAAGTGGAGGACGCGGCCCGGGAACCCATCGCGATCATCGCGATGAACGGCCGGTTCCCCGGCGGCGTCCGCTCGTCCGAGGATCTGTGGCAGCTCGTCGTGGACGGGGTGGACGCCATGTCCCCCCTCCCGCGCGACCGCGGCTGGGACCTGACCCTGCCCGGCATCGGCCCCGGCACCCACGGGGGATTCCTCGACGGCGCCGGGGACTTCGACGCCGCCCTGTTCGGGATCTCGCCCCGCGAGGCCCTGGCCATGGACCCCCAGCAGCGGCTGCTCCTCGAAGTCGCCTGGGAGTCCCTGGAGCGCGCCGGCATCGCGCCGATGGCCACGAAGGGCGGCAAGATCGGCGTCTTCATGGGCGGCTCGCCGTCCCGTTACGACGTCCTCCTCGACGCCGACGACGAACTCGGCGGCTACATCATGACCGGCAGCGCGGGCAGCGTCCTGTCCGGCCGCATCTCGTACGCGCTCGGGCTCGAAGGCCCCGCCGTCACCGTGGACACCGCCTGCTCGTCCTCCCTGGTCGCCCTCCACCTCGCGGCCCAGTCGCTGCGGGCCGGGGAGTGCGAACTCGCCCTGACCGGCGGCACCACCATCATGTCGACGCCCGGCGCCTTCGTGGAGTTCGAACGACAGGGCGGCATGGCCGGCGACGGCCGCTGCAAGGCCTTCTCCGACGACGCGGACGGCACGGGCTGGGGCGAGGGCGTCGGCGTCCTCGTCCTGGAACGGCTCTCGGACGCCCGGCGCAACGGACACGAGATCCTCGCCGTCGTCCGGGGCAGCGCCGTCAACCAGGACGGTGCGTCGAACGGGCTCACCGCCCCCAACGGCCCGTCCCAGCAGCGGGTCATCCGCCAGGCCCTCGCCAACGCCCGGCTGTCCCCGGCGGACGTGGACGCCGTCGAGGCGCACGGGACGGGCACGAAGCTCGGCGACCCCATCGAGGCGCAGGCGCTCCTGGCCACGTACGGCCAGGACCGCCCCGAGGACCGGCCGCTGTGGCTCGGCTCCATCAAGTCGAACATCGGGCACACCCAGGCCGCGGCCGGTGTCGCCGGCGTCATGAAGATGGTCCTCGCCCTGCGCAACGGCCTCCTCCCGAAGACCCTCCACGCCGGGACCCCGTCGTCGCACGTGGACTGGTCCGAAGGCGCCGTCGAACTCCTCGACCGGGCACGCCCCTGGGCACCCGGCGAGCACCCGAGGCGTGCCGGTGTCTCCGCGTTCGGGGTCAGCGGCACCAACGCCCACGTGATCATCGAAGAGGCCCCGGCCGCCGAGGAGTCCCCGGAGCCCGGCCAGGAGCCGGCCGCCGCCCCGGACCCCCTCACCCTGCCCCTGGTGCCCTGGCCGGTCTCCGCGAAGACGGCGGCCGGGGTCGCGGGCCAGGCCCGCAGCCTGGCCGCCGGTGCCGCCGCCCTGGACGCGGCCGACGTCGGACTCACCCTGGCCACCACCCGGGCCGCCCTGGAACACCGCGCCGTCGTCCTCGGCACCGACCCCGAGCACCTGCGCGCCCAGCTCGCCGACACCCTCGTCCCCGTCGAGACCCGAGGTGGCCGGACCGGCTTCGTCTTCTCCGGCCAGGGCGGCCAGCGGCTCGGCATGGGCCGTGAACTGGCCGACGCCTTCCCGGTGTTCGCGGAGGCCCTGGACGAGGTGTGCGGTCACTTCGACGGTTTGCGCGAGGTGATGGACGGCGACGCGGAGGCGCTGAAGAACACCGGCTGGGCGCAGCCCGCACTCTTCGCCGTCGAGGTCGCGCTCTTCCGGCTCGTCGAGTCCTGGGGCGTCCGCCCCGACTACCTGGTCGGCCACTCGGTGGGTGAGCTGGCCGCCGCGCATGTGGCCGGGGTGCTGTCCCTCGCGGACGCCGCCCGCCTGGTCTCTGCCCGTGCGCAGTTGATGCAGGCGCTGCCCTCCGGCGGTGCGATGTGGGCCGTACGCGCCACGCTCGACGAGGTCACCCCGCTGCTGGCCGAGGGCGTCTCGGTCGCCGCGGTCAACGCGCCCGGCCAGGTCGTGCTGTCCGGCACGCGCGAGGCCGTCGAAGCGGTGGCCGCGCAGCTCACCGGGCGTCAGGCCCGCTGGCTGGAGGTCAGCCACGCCTTCCACTCCTCGCTGATGGACCCGATGCTGGCCGGGTTCGGTGCGGCGGCGGAGGAGCTGACGTACGAAACGCCCCGCATCCCGATCGTCTCGACGCTGACGGGCGAGCTGAACGAGGAGTTCACGGCGGCGTACTGGGTGGACCAGGTGCGCGGCACGGTCCGGTTCGCCGACGCCGTCGCCCGGCTGAAGAACCTGGGCGTGACCCGTCTGCTGGAGCTGGGCCCGGACGCCTCCCTCGTCGGGGCCGTCGGCGAGGCGAGCGACGACACGGTGTCCGCCGTCGCGCTGCTCCGCCGCGACCGGCCCGAGGGCCCCGCGGCCGTGACCGCGCTGGCCCGGTTCTGGGCGGAGGGCGGCACGGTCGACTGGGCGGCGTTCTTTGCCCCGACGGGTGCCCGGGTCGTCGATCTGCCGACGTATGCCTTCCAGCATCAGCGCTACTGGCCGGATGTGCGGCGGGCGGCGGTGGTGGCGGCTCCGGCGGCCGACTCCGCTTTCTGGGACGCGGTGGAGCGCGGTGACGACGAGCTGTTCGCGGCCGAGTTCGGCGTCGATGCCGGAGCGCCTCTGCGGGAGACCCTTCCGGCCTTTGCGGCCTGGCAGCGGCGGCGCCGCGAGCGCGAGGCGGCGGACAAGCTGCGGTACGAGGTGTCCTGGACGCCCGTCCAGGCGTCCGCCGTCGATGTCTCGGGCGGCGGCTGGCTGATCGTCGAGCCCTCGGACACCGAGGACGCCTGGGCGGACGCGCTGGCCGGCGAACTGACCGGGCGCGGCGCACAGGTCACCCGGCTGCGCCTCGGCTCCGGCGATCTGGAGCGGCCGGCGCTGGCCGCCCGGCTCGGTGAGTTCACCGGTCACGCCCGGGTGGTGTCCTTCCTCGGCCAGGACGAGTCGGGCCCGGCCGGTGTGGCCGCCTCGGCCGTTCTGGTGCAGGCGCTCGGGGACGCGGGGGTCGTCTGCCCGGTGTGGTCGGTGACCGCCGGAGCGGTGTCCGCCGGTCCGGGGGATGCGGTGTCGCATCCGGTGCGGGCCGGTGTGTGGGGCCTCGGCCGGGTCGTGGCCCTGGAGGAACCGGGGCGCTGGGGCGGGCTGGTCGACGTTCCGGAGTCGGTGTCGCGGGAGGCTGTCGGCCGTCTGGTCGAGGTGCTGTCCGGTGGGTACGGCGACGAGGACGAGATTGCCGTACGCGGCGCAGCCGTTCTCGGCCGCCGTCTCGCACCGGCCGTCGTGCGGCCGGGGGAGGCGTCCTGGTCGCCGTCGGGGACCGTGCTGGTCTCCGGCGGTACGGGGGCGCTCGGTGCCCGTGTCGCGCGCTGGGCAGTGGAGCGGGGCGCCGAGCGCGTCGTCCTCATCAGCCGGCGTGGCCCGGAGGCCGAAGGCGCTTCCGAGCTGCGGGAGGAGCTGTCGGCGCTGGGCGCCGAGGTCGACGTCGTCGCCTGCGACGTCTCCGTACGGCAGGACGTGGACGCCCTCTTCGAGCGCTTCGACATCTCCGCCGTCGTCCACACCGCCGCCGTCCTGGACGACGGAGTGGTGGACGGACTGACCCCTGAACGCGTGGCCGGTGTCTGGGGCGCGAAGACGCAGGGTGCCTGGAACCTCCACCACGCCTCTCTGGGCCGCGAGTTGGACGCGTTCGTGCTGTTCTCGTCGGCTGCCGGTGTGTGGGGCGGTGCGGGGCAGGGCGCGTACGCGGCGGCGAACGCGGCGCTCGACGGACTGGCGGAGCACCGCCGGGCGCAAGGGCTGCCCGCGTCCTCGATCGGCTGGGGGCCGTGGGCGGAAGGCGGGATGGCGGACGACGCCACCGTCCTCGCCCGCATGGACCGGGGCGGCGTACGGCCGCTGGACCCCGCCACCGCGCTCAACGCCCTCGGATCGGCGGCGGGGTGCGTGACGGTCGCGGACATGGACTGGGAGCGGTTCGTTCCCGGAGTGACCGCGCTGCGCGCCAACCGGCTCTGGGACGAGGTCGCCCCGCGCAGCCTCACCACGACCGAACCGCGCACGGCCACCGGCGCGCTGAAGGAGCGCTTCGCCGGGCTGGCCCCCGCCGCCCGCCGCACGGGGCTCATGGAGACCGTGCGCGGACTGGCCGCCACGGTGCTCGGCTTCGACGAGCCGACGGCCGTCGGGGTCTCCACGGCCTTCCGCGACCTGGGCCTCGACTCATTGATGGCGGTGGAACTGCGCAACGCCCTCACCACGGCCTCGGGCCTGAAACTGCCGTCGACGGTGGTCTTCGACTTCCCGTCCGTGGAGGCGCTGACCGACGAACTGCTGTCCCGGCTCTTCGGTACGGAGGACGAGGCGGCGGCCCCGGCCGTGCTGTCCGTGCCCCGGGCCGTGGCGGACGATCCGGTGGTCGTGGTGGGCATGGGCTGCCGCTTCCCGGGCGGCGCGGACTCCCCGGAGGCGCTGTGGCGCCTGCTGTCCGAGGGCACCGACGCCCTCGGCGGCTTCCCCGCCGACCGCGGCTGGGAACAGATCGGTCTGACCGGTGGCGGCTACACCCCGGTCGGCGGCTTCGTCGAAGGCGCGGCGGACTTCGACGCCGGGCTGTTCGGCATCTCGCCGCGCGAGGCCCTGGCCATGGACCCCCAGCAGCGGCTCCTCCTGGAAGTCGTCTGGGAGTCCCTCGAACAGTCCGGCGTCGCGCCGTCCTCGCTGCGCGGCCTGCCCGTCGGCGTCTTCGCCGGCACGAACGGGCAGGACTACCCGGCCCTGCTCGGTCTGACCGGCGAGTCGGGCGACGGCTACGGCGGCACCGGCAGCTCGGGAAGCGTCCTGTCCGGCCGCGTCTCCTACGCGCTCGGCCTCGAAGGCCCGGCCGTCACCATCGACACCGCCTGCTCCTCCTCCCTCGTCGCCCTCCACCTCGCCGCGCAGGCGTTGCGCGCGGGGGAGTGCGATCTCGCCCTGGCCGGCGGGGTGACGATCATGTCCACGCCCGGCGCGTTCATCGAGTTCGAACGCCAGAACGGTCTGGCCGGGGACGGCCGCTGCAAGGCGTTCTCGGACGACGCGGACGGCACGGGCTGGGGCGAGGGCGTCGGCGTCCTCGTCCTCGAACGGATGTCGGACGCGCGCCGCAAGGGCCACCAGGTCCTCGCCGTCGTCCGGGGCAGCGCCGTCAACCAGGACGGTGCGTCGAACGGGCTGACCGCGCCGAACGGTCCGTCGCAGCAGCGGGTCATCCGCCAGGCGCTGGCCACGGCCGGGCTGTCGCCCGCCGAGGTGGACGCGGTGGAGGCGCACGGTACGGGGACGACGCTCGGCGACCCGATCGAGGCGCAGGCCCTGCTTGCCACGTACGGCCAGGACCGGCCCGACGGACAGCCGCTCTGGCTCGGCTCGATCAAGTCGAACATCGGACACACCCAGGCCGCCGCCGGGGTCGCGGGCGTCATGAAGATGATCCTGGCGATGCGTCACGCGACGCTCCCCAGCACCCTGCACGTCGGCACCCCGTCCACCCATGTCGACTGGACGGAGGGCGCGGTCGAACTGCTGGACCGGGCGCGTGCCTGGGCGCCCGGCGAGCGGCCGAGGCGGGCCGGTGTGTCCGCGTTCGGGGTCAGCGGCACCAACGCCCACGTGATCATCGAGGAGCCCCCGGCCCTGCCGCCGGAATCCGACGCGGCCCCCGAGTCCGCGCTGCCCCTGGTGCCCTGGCCGGTGTCGTCGAAGACGGCGGCCGGACTCACGGACCAGGCCCGGCGCCTGGCCGCGGCGGCCGACGGACTGGACGCGGCCGACATCGGCCTCTCCCTGGCCACGACCCGGTCCGCCCTGGAGCACCGGGCCGTCGTCCTCGGCACGGACACCGACACCCTGCGCACCCGGCTCGGCGAACACCTGGCCCCGGTCACCGCCCGCGACGGCCTCACCGGCTTCGTCTTCTCCGGCCAGGGCAGCCAGCGCCTCGGCATGGGCCGTGAACTCGCGGACGCCTTCCCGGTGTTCGCGGAAGCCCTGGACGAGGTGTGTGCGCACTTCGACGGGCTGCGCGAGGTGATGAACGGTGACGCGGAGGCGCTGAAGAACACCGGCTGGGCGCAGCCCGCCCTCTTCGCCGTCGAGGTCGCGCTCTACCGCCTGGTCGAGTCCTGGGGCGTCCGCCCCGATTTCCTCGTCGGCCACTCGGTCGGTGAGCTGGCCGCCGCGCACGTCGCCGGTTCGCTCTCCCTGGCCGACGCCTGCCGGCTGGTCTCCGCCCGCGCGACCCTGATGGCGGAACTGCCCCCGGGCGGTGTGATGTGGGCCGTACGGGCCACGCTCGACGAGGTCGCCCCGCTGCTGGTCGACGGCGCGTCCGTCGCGGCCGTCAACGCCCCCGGCCAGGTCGTCGTCTCCGGCACGAACGAGGCCGTCGAGGCCGTCGCCACGCAGCTCATCGGCCGTGAGGGCCGCTGGCTCCCGGTCAGCCACGCCTTCCACTCGCCGCTCATGGACCCGATGCTGTCCGACTTCGCGGCGGCGGCGGGCGCGCTGACGTACGACACCCCGCGCATCCCGATCGTCTCCACCCTCACCGCCGAACCGGTGACCGGGTTCACCGCCGCCTACTGGGCCGACCAGGTGCGCGGCACCGTCCGCTTCGCCGACGCGATCACCCGGCTCAAGGGCCTCGGCGTCACCCGCTTCCTCGAACTCGGCCCGGACGCGAGCCTGGTGGGCGCGATCGGCGAGACCGACGAGGACGCCTTCGCCGTCGCCGCGCTCAGCCGCAAGCAGCCCGAGCCCGTCACCGCCGTGACGTCCCTGGCCCGGCTCTGGGCGGCCGGGGCGGACGTCGACTGGGCGGCGTTCTACGCCCCGACCGGGGCCCGGATCGTCGAGCTGCCCACGTACGCCTTCCAGCACCGGCGCTACTGGCCGGAAGCACGCCGGGCAGTCGTGGAGGGCACCCCGGCGGCCGACGCCGCGTTCTGGGAGATCGTCGAGGGCGGCGACCCGGCGGCCTTCGCCCAGGCGCTCGGCCTCGCCCCCGACGCCGGACCGGACAGCGTCCTGGAGGCCCTGCACGCCTGGCAGCGGCGCCGTGGCGAGAGCGCCCACGTGGACCGGCTCGCCCACCGCATCGACTGGACCCCCACCGGAACGGTCACCGGACCGGCGGTCTCCGGGACCTGGCTGGTCGTGGAACCGGACACGGCCGGGACCGACGAGCCGTGGGCCGACGCCGTCGCCGCCGAACTCGTGGCGCGCGGCGCCCGGGTCACCCGGCTGCGACTGGACCCCGGCACCCTGGACCGGACCGCCCTGGCCGCCCGCCTCACCGAGTCCACCGGCGACGGCGGCCCCACCCACGTGGTGTCCTTCCTCGGCCAGGACGAGCGGGAGCACCCCGGCCGCCCCGGTCTCACCCACGGCCTCACGGCCACCACCCTCCTGGTGCAGGCCCTGGCCGGCACCGGGGCGGACGCCCGCGTGTGGTCCGTGACCTCCGGCGCGGTGTCCGCGGGCGCGGGCGACGCGCTCACACACCCCGCACGGGCCGCCGTCTGGGGCCTGGGCCGGGTCGCCGCCCTGGAGGAGCCCGAGCGCTGGGCCGGTCTCGTCGACGTGCCCGAGCGGCCGTCGGACTCCGCCACCGCCCGGCTCACCGACGTCCTGACCGGCGGCGCCGACGGCGAGGACCAGCTCGCCGTACGCGGCGGAGCCGTGCTCGGCCGCCGGCTCGTCCCGGCCCCCGCACGGCCCCTCGGCGGCACGGGATGGACGCCCACGGGCACCGTCCTCATCACCGGCGGCACCGGCGCGCTCGGCGCCCGGGTGGCCCGCTGGGCCGTGGACCGCGGCGCCCGGCACCTCGCGCTCGTCAGCCGCCGGGGCGAGGACGCCCCCGGCGCCGCCGCCCTGCGCACGGAGCTGGAGGCGGCCGGCGCGACCGTCACCTTCGCCGGCTGCGACCTCGCCGACCGCACCTCCCTCGCCTCCGCCCTCGACCTGATCGAGGCGGACGGACCGGCGATCCGGTCCGTGTTCCACACGGCCGGCCTCACCGAGGGCGTCGCCTTCGCGGACACCGACGCCGACTCGCTCGCCGCGATGCTCGGCGCCAAGGCCGCCGGAGCCGCCCACCTCGACGCCCTGCTCGGCGACCGCGACCTCGACGCGTTCGTGCTCTACTCCTCCATCGCCGCCACCTGGGGCAGCGGCGGCCAGAGCGGCTACGCCGCCGCCAACGCACGCCTCGACGCCCTCGCCGCACAGCGGCGCGCCCGGGGCCGGGCCGCCACCTCCCTCGCCTGGGGCCCCTGGGACGGCGGAGGCATGGCCGCCGCCGAAGGCGCCCAGGACGATCTGCGCAGGCGCGGACTGACCGCCCTGCCGCCCGACGACGCGATGGCGGCGCTGGAGTCCGCACTGGACTCGGGCGAGCCCGCCGTGACCGTCGTGGACATCGACTGGGACCGCTTCCTGCCGACCTTCACCCTGCGCCGGCCCAGCGCCCTGTTCGCCGCCTTCGACCCGGCCCGCGCTTCCCGCCCCGACGCCGGCCGGGACCGTACGCCCGGCACCGACGGCGACGCGACCTCCGACCGGCTGCGCGAGGAGCTGAGCGGCCTCGACGACCGGGACCGCCGCCGCCGTGTCCTCGCCCTCGTGCGCGGCGAGGCCGCCGCCGTCCTCGGCCATGCCAACGCCACGGCCATCGACCCCGAACACGCCTTCCGCGACCTCGGCTTCGACTCGCTGACCGCCGTCGAGTTCCGCGACCGGCTCCGTGTCGCGACCGGCCTTCCGCTCCCCGCCACCCTGGTCTTCGACCACCCGACCTCGGCCGTCCTCACCGACCACCTCGTCGGCCGGCTGCTCGGCACCGAGCACCGCCCCGAACAGGCCGAGGCCGCCCGCGCGGCCCTGGACGAACCGGTCGCGATCGTGTCGATGGGCTGCCGCTTCCCCGGCGGCGCCACCGACCCGGAAAGCCTGTGGCGGCTGGTCTCCGGAGCGGCCGACGCCATCACCCCGTTCCCCACCGACCGGGGCTGGGACCTCGAAGCCCTCGACGCGTCCGGTTCCGACTTCACCCGCGAGGGCGGCTTCCTGCCCGGCGCGGCCGACTTCGACGCCGCGTTCTTCGGGATCTCGCCGCGCGAGGCCCTGGCCATGGACCCGCAGCAGCGCCTCCTCCTCGAAGTCGCCTGGGAGTCCCTGGAACGCGCGGGCATCGCCCCGCTCTCCCTCAAGGGCGACACGGTCGGCGTCTTCGTCGGCGCGGGCAGCTCCGGCTACCTCAGCCAGGTCAACGACGTGCCCGACGGCGTAGGCGGCCACCTCATCACCGGCAACTCCGGCAGCGTCCTGTCCGGCCGCATCTCGTACGCCCTCGGGCTGGAAGGCCCTGCCGTCACCGTCGACACGGCCTGCTCCTCCTCGTTGGTCGCCCTGCACCTCGCCGTGCAGGCGCTGCGCTCCGGCGAGTGCTCCCTCGCCCTCGCGGGCGGTGCCACGGTCATCGCGGGCCCGGACGCCTTCATCGACTTCGCCCATCAGGGCGGGCTCGCCACCGACGGCCGGTGCAAGGCGTTCTCCGACGACGCCGACGGCACCGGCTGGAGCGAGGGCGTCGGCCTGCTCCTGGTGGAGCGGCTGTCGGACGCCCGCCGCAACGGCCACCAGGTCCTGGCGGTCGTGCGCGGCACGGCGGTCAACCAGGACGGTGCGTCCAACGGTCTGACCGCGCCGAACGGCCCGTCCCAGCAGCGCGTCATCCGCCAGGCCCTGGCCAACTCCGGCCTGACGGCCGCCGAGGTGGACGCGGTGGAGGCCCACGGCACCGGCACCAAGCTCGGTGACCCGATCGAGGCGCAGGCGCTCCTGGCCACCTACGGCCAGGACCGTCCCGACGGACAGCCACTGTGGCTGGGTTCGGTCAAGTCGAACATCGGGCACACCCAGGCGGCGGCCGGGGTCGCGGGCATCATGAAGATGGTCCTCGCCCTCCACCACGCCGAACTGCCCCGCACCCTGCACGCCGCCACTCCGTCCACGCACGTCGACTGGACGGCCGGCGCGGTCGAACTGCTCGCCGAGGCCCGCCCCTGGCCGCGCGGCGCACGCCCGCGACGGGCCGGCGTCTCGGCCTTCGGCGTCAGCGGCACCAACGCGCACGTCATCGTCGAAGAGGCCCCCGCCCCGGAACCGCAGGCCGTGACGGTCACGGACCCGGTCGCGCTTCCCGTCGTCCCCTGGGCCGTCTCGGCCCGCTCCGCCGAGGGCCTGGCCGCCCAGGCCGGGCGACTGGCCGACGCGGTGGCGGACCTGGACGCGGCCGACGTCGGCCGGTCCCTCGTCACCACCCGGTCCTTCCTGGAACACCGGGCCGTCGTCCTCGGCACCGGCACCGCCGAACTCCGCACCCGCCTGGAGGCCCTGGCCTCCGGCGAACCGACCCCGGGCCGGGTCACCGGCCTCTCCCGCGAGGGCCTGACCGGGTTCGTCTTCTCCGGCCAGGGCGGGCAACGCCTCGGCATGGGCCGTGAACTGGCCGACGCCTTCCCGGTGTTCGCGACCGCTCTGGACGAGGTGTGTGCGCACTTCGACGGGTTGCGCGAGGTGATGGACGGTGACGCGGAGGCGCTGAAGAACACCGGCTGGGCGCAGCCCGCGCTCTTCGCCGTCGAGGTCGCGCTCTACCGGCTCGTCGAGTCCTGGGGCGTCCGCCCGGACCACCTGATCGGCCACTCGGTGGGCGAACTGGCCGCCGCGCATGTGGCCGGGGTGCTGTCCCTCGCGGACGCCGCCCGCCTGGTCTCCGCCCGCGCGACGCTCATGCAGGCGCTGCCCTCGGGCGGCGCCATGTGGGCCGTACGCGCCACCGCCGACGAGATCACCCCGCTGCTGGTCGACGGCGCGTCCCTGGCGGCGGTCAACGCCCCCGGCCAGGTCGTCGTCTCCGGCACTCGCGAAGCCGTCGAAGCGGTCGCGGACCGGCTCACCGACCGTCAGGGCCACTGGCTGGAGGTCAGCCACGCCTTCCACTCGGCCCTGATGGACCCGATGCTGGCGGACTTCGCGACGGTGGCGGGCGAGCTGACGTACGCGGCACCCCGTATCCCCATCGTGTCGACGCTGACCGGTGAAACCGTCACCGAGTTCACCGCCGCCTACTGGGCGGACCAGGTGCGCGGCACGGTCCGCTTCGCCGACGCCGTCACCCGGGCCAAGGACCTCGGGGTCACCCGCTTCCTCGAACTCGGCCCGGACGCGAGCCTCGTGGGCGCGATCGGCGAGACCGACGACGAGGCCTTCGCCGTATCGGCACTGAACCGCAAGCAGCCCGAGCCCACGACCGCCGTCACCGCGCTCGCCCACCTCTGGACGCACGGCGCCGAGGTCGACTGGGAGGCGTTCTACGCGCCGACCGGCGCCCGTACCGTCGCGCTGCCCACGTACGCCTTCCAGCACGAGCGCTACTGGCTGGAGGGCGGCGCCGGGATCTCCGACGCCGGCACCCTGGGCGCCGAACCGCTCAAGCACCCCCTGCTGAGCGCGGCCGTGGAACTCTCCGACGGCGGCGGGCACGTCTTCACCGGCCGGATATCCGACCGCACCCACCCCTGGATCGCCGAGCACCGGGTCGCGGGCGAAGCCGTGTTCCCCGGCACCGGATACGTCGAACTCGCCGTCGCCGCCGGAGACCACCTGGCCTGCGACCGCATCGAGGAACTGATCCTGGAAGCGCCGCTCGTCCTGCCCGAACAGCAGGCCGTCCAGGTGCAGGTCATGGTCGAGACCCCCGACGCGACCGGCCACCGCGCCTTCCGCATCAGCTCCCGCAGCGGCGCACAGCCGTGGACCCGGCACGCCAGCGGCGTCCTCGGCACCGTCCCCGGGCCCGCGCACACCGGGCTCACCGCCTGGCCGCCCGCCGGGGCCACCCCCGTCACCATCGACGGCCACTACCCGGCCCGCGCCGAGAACGGCTTCGGCTACGGCGCCGTCTACCAGAGCCTCAGCGCCGTCTGGCGGCGAGAGGGCGCGCTGTACGCCGAAGTCGCGCTCGGCGACACGTTCCGCGCCGAGGCCGACCGGTTCGGCCTCCACCCCGCCGTCCTCGACGCCGCCCTCCAGGCACTCTCCTACGACGCGAACGCGGACGGCGCCGCACGCCTCCCGTTCGTCTGGAGCGGCATCACCCTCCACGCCAGTGGCGCCTCCCTGCTGCGCGTCGCCCTCACCCCGGGCCCGGTCGACGGCGCGTTCACCGTCACCGTCGCCGACACCTCCGGCGAGCCCGTGCTGACGGCGGACGCGCTGACCCTGCGCCCCTACGACGGCACCCCGTTCTCCGCCCCCGACCGGGCACCGGCCACGGCCGCCGAGACCCCGGCACCCCGCCGCACCGGCCGCCGCAAGGCCGCCGCGGCCGTCTCCGGCGGCGCCCAGGCGCTCCGCGACCGCCTCGCCGCCCTGCCCAGGACCGAGCAGCGCGACGCCCTCCTGGAGATCGTGCGCCGCCGGGCCTCGATCGTCCTCGAACAGCCGCCCACCCAGGCCATGAACGCGGAACTGCCCTTCCGCGAACTGGGCTTCACCTCCCTCACGGCCGTCCACCTCCGCGACGCGCTCATGGAGGAGACCGGTCTGCGGCTGCCCGCCACACTCGTCTTCGACTACCCGACCCCGCGCGCCCTCGTCGACCACATCCGCGACGCCCTCCTCGGCGGACCCGAGCCCGGCACCTCCCCGGCCGCGCGCACCCGCACCGCCGCCGACCTGGACGACCCCATCGCCATCATCGGCATGAGCTGCCGCTACCCCGGCGGCATCCAGACCGCCGAAGACCTGTGGCGCCTCGTCTCCGACGGCACCGACGCGATCTCCGGCTTCCCGACCGACCGCGGCTGGGACCTGGAGGCCCTGTACGACCCGGACCCGGACAACCCCGGCACCTGCTACGTCCACGAGGGCGGCTTCCTGCACGACGCCAGCCGGTTCGACGCGGGCTTCTTCGGCATCAGCCCGCGCGAGGCCGTCTCCATGGACCCCCAGCAGCGGCTGCTCCTGGAGACGTCCTGGGAGGCCATGGAGCACGCCGGCTTCGACGTCCACACCCTGCGCGGCAGCAGCACCGGCGTCTTCGCCGGTGTCACCTACCAGGACTACGGCGGCCTGCTCGCCGCGGCGAAGGAGAGCTCCGAGGGCTTCCTCGGCACCGGCAACTCGCCCAGCGTGCTCTCCGGCCGCGTCTCGTACTCCTTCGGCCTCGAAGGCCCGGCCGTCACCATCGACACCGCCTGCTCCTCCTCCCTGGTGGCCCTCCACTCGGCCTGCCAGGCGCTCCGCGAGGGCGACTGCACGATGGCGCTCGCCGGCGGGGTGACCGTCATGTCGACCCCGATCTCGCTGATCGAGTTCAGCCGTCAGCGCGCCCTCGCCGAGAACGGCCGCTCCAAGCCGTTCTCCGACGACGCCGACGGAGCGAGCTGGGGCGAAGGTGTCGGCATGCTCCTCCTGGAGCGGCTGTCGGACGCCCGCCGCAACGGCCACCAGGTCCTGGCGGTCGTGCGCGGCACGGCCGTCAACCAGGACGGTGCGTCCAACGGTCTGACCGCCCCGAACGGTCCGTCCCAGCAGCGCGTCATCCGCCAGGCCCTCGCCAACTCCGGCCTGACCGGCGCGGACATCGACATCGTGGAGGCCCACGGCACCGGCACCTCGCTCGGCGACCCGATCGAGGCCCAGGCCGTCCTGGCGACCTACGGCCAGGAGCGCACCGACGACGACCCGCTGTGGCTGGGCTCCATCAAGTCGAACATCGGCCACTCCCAGGCCGCGGCCGGTGTCGCGGGCATCATCAAGATGGTCCAGGCGATACGCCACGGCCTGATGCCGAAGTCGCTGCACCTCGGCACCCCGTCCTCGCGCGTGGACTGGACCGAGGGCGCCGTCGAACTCCTCGCCGAGGCCCGCGACTGGCCGCGCGGCACACAGCCCCGGCGCGCGGCCGTGTCGGCGTTCGGCATGAGCGGCACGAACGCCCACGTGATCCTGGAGGAGGCGCCCGCACCGGAGAGCCCCGAACCGGCCCCCGCCGAGCCCCTTTCCGCGGAACCGCTGTCGGCGGTGCCGTGGATCCTGTCGGGCCGGAGCGCCGAGGGCCTGCGCGGCCAGGCCGCCGCGCTGGACGCCCTGACCGACGCCGACCCGGTGGCGGTGGGCTGGTCCCTGGCGACCACCCGGGCCCGCTTCGAGCACCGCGCCGTCGTCCTCGGCCCGTCCTACGCGACCGGCCTCGGCGCCCTGGCAGCGGACGCCCCCGCCGCCGGAGTCGTCTCCGGGGTCTCCGGCCCGGTGGGCCGCTCGGTGTTCGTCTTCCCGGGCCAGGGCGCGCAGTGGATCGCCATGGGGGCCCGGCTCCTCGATGAATCGGTCGTGTTCGCCGGGGTCGTGGCCGAGTGCGAGGCCGCGATGGGCGAACTCGTGGACTGGTCGGTGACCGATGTCCTGTCCGGGGTGGAGAGTGCTCCGTCCCTGGAACGGGTCGATGTGGTGCAGCCCGCCTCCTTCGTGGTGATGGCCGGGCTGGCGGCCGTATGGCGGTCCTACGGCGTCAAGCCGGCCGCCGTCGTCGGTCACTCGCAGGGTGAGATCGCCGCCGCGTATGTGGCGGGTGCGTTGTCGCTTGAGGACGCGCTGCGGATCGTGTGCGTGCGGAGCCGGGCGATTGCCGGGCTGGCCAGTGGTAACGGGACGATGGCGTCGGTCGGTGCCGGGGTCGCTCAGGTCGAGGAGATTCTGGAGGCGTGGGGTGACCGGGTGTCGGTCGCCGCTGTCAACGGCCCGTCCCAGGTGGTTATTTCGGGTGAGGTCGAGGCCGTGGAAGAGGCCGTGGCCCGGTGTGTGGAGCTGGGGTTGCGGGCGCGT
The DNA here is from genome assembly GCF_055559335.1 of Streptomyces sp. NPDC024555. Taxonomy (NCBI): domain Bacteria; kingdom Bacillati; phylum Actinomycetota; class Actinomycetes; order Kitasatosporales; family Streptomycetaceae; genus Streptomyces; species Streptomyces sp. NPDC024555. Next base: position 32,514 of record NZ_JBVHKV010000022.1, on the reverse strand, counting down.
CGTATCGCGGTGGACTACGCGTCACACTCGCCCGCGATGGATGTCCTGCACGACGAGCTGACGACCAGTCTGGCGGGGATCACCCCGCAGGCCGGGACGATTCCGCTGCTGTCGACGGTGACGGGTGAGTTCACCGACGGCTCCGACATGACCACCGACTACTGGGTGACCAATCTCCGTTCCCAGGTCCGCTTCGCGCAGGCGATCGAGAAGCTGGCGGGGGAGGGCTACGGCGTCTTCGTCGAGGTTTCCTCGCATCCGGTGCTGTCGGCCGCGATCGAGGAGATAGCCGACGAGGGAATCGTCACCGGGTCGCTCCGCCGTGACGACGGCGGCCTTGACCGGTTCCTGGCCGGTGTGGCCGAGCTGTGGGTGCACGGTGTGGACGTCGACTGGACGGCCGCGTTCCCGGAGACCCGACCCGCCCGCGTCGACCTCCCCACGTACGCCTTCCAGCGCCGCCCGTACTGGCCGGAGTTCGACACCGCGCCCGCGGTGACCGCCGACGGCGGCACGGCGGCGGACCGGGAGTTCTGGGCGGCGGTGGAGCGGGCCGACGCGGAGGCGCTGGCCGGGACGCTGGACGCGGAGGCGTCGGTCATCGATCCGCTGCTGCCCGCGCTCGCGGACTGGCGGCGCAAGCAGCGCGAGCAGGACACCACCGACGCATGGCGCTACCGGGTCAGCTGGACCCCACTGTCCCCGGCCGACGGAGCACCGCTCACCGGCACCTGGCTGCTCGTCACCCCCGAAACCGAAACCGAGGACGGGGGTACGGACGCACCGTCCGCCACCGACGTCTGGGCCGACACCCTCGCCCAGGAACTGTCCGGCCGGGGCGCGCGCGTCCGGTTCCTGAGGCTCGACGGGGCCGCGCAGGACCGCGCGACCCTCACCGAACGGCTCAACGGCCTCATCGGGGCCGGCACCTCCGAAGGCGCCCAGGACACCGGATCCACGGACCGCGACGCGTACGCCGGAGTCGTCTCGCTGCTGGCCCGGGACGAACGGCCCACCGACGGGCTGTCCGGGCTGCCCCGGGGCCTGGCCCGCACCGTCGCCCTGACCCAGGCGCTCGGGGACGCGGGCATCGCCGCCCCGCTCTGGGCGCTGACCTCCGGGGCGGTCGCGGCGGCCCGCTGGGACGTCGTCACCCGGCCCGCCCAGGCGGCGGTGTGGGGGCTCGGGCGCGTGGCCGCGCTGGAGCACCCGGACCGCTGGGGCGGACTGGCCGATGTCCCGGAGACCGCCGACGCGCGGTCCGCACGCCGCCTGGTGAACGCCCTCGCCGCGGGCGACGAGGACCAGATCGCGCTGCGCGCCTCGGGCCTCTTCGCACGGCGGCTCGTCCGCGCCCCGCACCCGGCGGCCACGGACCCGGGCACCGGCTGGACGCCCACGGGCACCGTCCTCGTCACCGGCGGCACCGGCGCCCTCGGCGCCCGGATGGCCCGCTGGGCGGCCGGGAACGGCGCCGCGCACCTGGTGCTCACCAGCCGCCGGGGCGCCGACGCCCCCGGCGCACCGGAACTCGCCCGGGAGCTGGAGGAACTCGGCGCCCGGGTCACCCTGGCGGCCTGCGACATGGCCGACCGCGCCCAGGTCGCCGCCCTCCTCGGCGGGCTCGCCGACGACGAGTCGGCCCCGCTGACGGCGGTCGTCCACGCGGCCGGTGTGCTCGCCGACGGCATCCTCGACGCGCTCGGCCCCGAGCGCATCGCCCAGGTCATGGCACCCAAGGCGCACGCCGCCCTGCTCCTGGACGAGACGGTCCGGGACCTCGGCATCCGGCTCGACGCGTTCGTCCTGTTCGCCTCCACCGCCGGCATCTGGGGCGGGCCCGGCCAGGCGAACTACGCCGCCGCCAACGCGGTCCTGGACGCCCTGGCCGAGCGCCGCAGGGCCGACGGACTCGCCGCCACCTCGATCGCGTGGGGCCCCTGGTCCGACGAGGGCATGGCCGACAGCGCGGCCGTCGAGGCCCGCCAGCGCAAGGGCGGGGTCCACGCACTGGCCCCCGAATCCGCCGTCGCCGTCCTGCGGCAGGCGGTCGGGGAGGACGAGGCCACCCTCACCGTGGCCGCCATCGACTGGGCCGTCTACGCGCCCGCGCTCACCGCGAGCCGCCGCTCCACGCTCCTCGACGGCATCCCGGAGGCCCGCACGGCCCTGGAGGCCGCGAGCACCGGCACCGCCACCGGCAGCCCGGACTCCCTGGCCGCCCGGCTCGCCGGACTCACCGAGGCCGAACGGGAACGCGAACTGCTCGACCTCGTACGCGGCCACGTCGCCGCCGTCCTCGGCTTCGCCGCCCCCACCGACGTGGACCCGGCGCGCGTCTTCTCGGACATCGGCTTCGACTCACTGACCGCGATCGAACTGCGCAACCGGCTCAACACGGCGACCGGACTGCGGCTGCCCGCCACGCTGATCTTCGACCACCCGACCCCGACCGCCCTGACCCGGCTGCTGCGCGAGGAACTCGTCGGCCTCGCCGACCCGGCCCCCGCCGCCGCACTCCCGGCCACCACCGCCGCCCCCACCGGCCGCGACGACGACCCGGTCGCCATCGTCGGCATGAGCTGCCGCCTCCCCGGCGGCGTCTCCTCACCGGACGAGCTGTGGCGGCTGGTCTCCGAGGGCGTCGACGCGATCACCGACTTCCCGGACGACCGGGGCTGGGACATCGACGGGGTGTACGACCCCGACCCCGACAAAGCCGGGACGACGTACACCCGGCACGGCGGATTCGTCCACGGCATCAGCGAGTTCGACGCCACGCTCTTCGGCATCAACCCGCGCGAGGCGCTGTCCATGGACCCGCAGCAGCGGCTGCTCCTGGAGACCGCGTGGGAGGCCACGGAACGGGCGGGCATCGACCCGCTGTCCCTGGCCGGGAGCCGGACGGGCATGTTCGCCGGCAGCAACGGCTCCGACTACGGCGGACTGCTCATCGCCTCCCCGCAGGGCGCGGACGGCTACTTCATGACCGGCAACGCCTCCAGCGTCCTGTCCGGCCGCGTCGCGTACACCCTCGGACTCGAAGGCCCGGCGGTCACCGTCGACACGGCCTGCTCGTCCTCGCTCGTGGCCCTGCACCTGGCCGCGCAGGCCCTGCGCGGCGACGAGTGCGACCTCGCCCTCGCGGGCGGTGTCACGCTCATCTCGACGCCCACCCCGTTCGTCAGCTTCAGCCGGCAGCACGGCCTCGCCGTCGACGGCCGCTGCAAGGCGTTCTCGGACGACGCGGACGGCACGGGCTGGGGCGAGGGCGTCGGCGTCCTCGTCCTCGAACGCCTCTCCGACGCCCGCCGCAACGGCCACCAGGTCCTCGCGCTCGTCACCGGCAGCGCCACCAACCAGGACGGTGCGTCGAACGGGCTGACCGCGCCGAACGGTCCGTCGCAGCAGCGGGTCATCCGCCAGGCGCTGGCCACGGCCGGGCTGTCGCCCGCCGAGGTGGACGCGGTCGAGGCGCACGGTACGGGGACGACGCTCGGTGACCCGATCGAGGCGCAGGCCCTGCTTGCCACGTACGGCCAGGACCGGCCCGACGGACAGCCGCTCTGGCTCGGCTCGATCAAGTCGAACATCGGGCACACCCAGGCCGCCGCAGGCGTGGCCGGGCTGATCAAGATGGTGCAGGCCATGCACCACGAGGTCCTGCCCGGCACCCTGCACGTCAGCGAGCCGTCGACCCACATCGACTGGACGGCCGGAGCGGTGGAACTGCTCGCCGAGGCCCGTCCGTGGCCGCGCGGCGAACGGCCGAGGCGCGCGGGCGTCTCGTCGTTCGGCATCAGCGGCACCAACGCGCACGTCATCATCGAGGAGGCGCCCGCCGCCGCCCCGGTGCCGGAACCGTCCGTGGACGTCACCCTCCCGGTGGTGCCCTGGCCGGTGTCCGCGAAGACGCCCGCCGCCGTCGCCGCCCAGGCCGGACGACTGGAGTCCGGCACGGACGGCCGCGGCGCCGTGGACATCGGACTCTCCCTGGCCACGACCCGCGCCGCCCTGGACCACCGCGCCGTCGTCCTCGGCACCGGCACCGACGACCTGCGGACGGAACTGTCGGCCCTGGCCGCCGGCGAACCCACCCCCCGCACCCTCACGGGCCGCGCCCGCGCCGGCGCCACCGCGTTCGTCTTCTCCGGCCAGGGCGGACAGCGCCTCGGCATGGGCCGCGAACTCGCCGCCACCTTCCCGGTGTTCGCGGAGGCGCTGGACGAGGTGTGCGCCCACTTCGACGCCCTGCTCGACCGGCCCCTGCGCGACGTCATGTTCGAGGACGCGGAGGCACTGAAGAACACCGGCTGGGCGCAGCCCGCCCTCTTCGCCGTCGAGGTCGCGCTCTTCCGGCTCGTCGAGTCGTGGGGTGTGCGCCCCGACCGTCTCGCCGGTCATTCGGTGGGTGAGCTGGCCGCCGCACATGTCGCCGGGGTGCTGTCCCTGGCCGACGCCGCCCGGCTCGTCGCCGCCCGCGCGCGGCTGATGCAGGACCTGCCGTCCGGCGGTGCGATGTGGGCCGTACGCGCCACGCCCGACGAGGTCACCCCGCTGCTGGTGGAGGGCGTTTCCGTAGCTGCGGTCAACGCGCCCGGCCAGGTGGTGCTTTCGGGCACCCGTGAAGCCGTCGAAGCGGTGGCCGCGCAGCTCACCGGGCGTCAGGCCCGCTGGCTGGAGGTCAGTCACGCCTTCCATTCCTCGCTCATGGACCCGATGCTGGACGCCTTCGCGGCCGTCGCCGCCGAGGTGGCGTACGAGACGCCTCGTGTCCCGATCGTGTCGACACTGACCGGCGAACCCGTCACCGAGTTCACCGCCGCGTACTGGACCGAGCAGGTCCGTGGCACCGTCCGCTTCGCGGACGCGGTGACCCGGCTGAAGGATCTCGGGGTCACCCGGTTCCTGGAGCTGGGCCCGGACGCCACCCTCACCGGTGCCATCGACGAGACGTACGACGGCGACGTCCTCGCCGTGTCCGCGCTGAACCGCAAGCAGCCCGAACCCGCGACCGCCGTCACCGCGCTCGGACACCTCTGGACGCACGGCACCGAGGTCGACTGGGCGGCGTTCTACGCCCCGACCGGGGCACGGGTCACCGATCTGCCCACGTACGCCTTCCAGCACCAGAGCTACTGGCCGCAGGCCCCCGTGCGGCATCGCGGCGACGTGACCGCCGCCGGGCTCGCCGACGCGGGGCACCCGCTGCTCGGCGCCGCCGTCCCGCTGGCCGGGGACGACGGGCGGCTGTTCACCGCGCGCATCGGCGTCCGGGACCTGCCGTGGCTCGCCGACCACGAGGTGATGGGCACGATCCTGTTCCCCGGCACCGGCTTCCTGGAGCTGGCGATGCGCGCGGGCGACGAGGTCGGCTGCGACCGGGTCGAGGAACTGACCCTGGCCGCCCCGCTGGTCCTGCCCGCCGACGGCGGCACCGTGCAACTACAGCTCCGGGTCGCCGCCCCCGACACGACCGGCCTGCGCCCGCTGACCCTGCACGCCCGCCGCGACGACGCCCCCGCCGACACCCCGTGGACCCTGCACGCCACCGGGCTCCTCGGCGACGGCCGGCCGGAAGCGGCCCACGACCTGGCCGCCTGGCCGCCGCCCGGCGCCGAGCCCGTCGACGTCTCCGAGTTCTACGCGATGTACCGGCAGGGCGGATTCGCCTACGGCCCCTCGTTCCAGGGGCTGCGCCGCGCCTGGACCACCGGCGACGAGGTCTACGCCGACGTGGTGCTCGACGAACCCCACGCCACCGACGCCGCCGCCTACGGACTGCACCCGCCGCTGCTCGACGCGGCGCTCCAGGCGCTGACCTTCCTCGCCCTCGACGGCAGCGGCAAGAGCAGACTGCCGTTCTCCTGGTCCGGCGTCTCGCTGTACGCCTACGGGGCGTCCAGCCTGCGCGTACGGCTCGCCAAGGCCGGACCCGACGCGCTGACCCTGGACCTCGCCGACGGAACCGGACAGCCGGTCGCCCGGGTGGAGTCCCTGGCCATGCGCCAGGTGTCGGCCGCGCAGCTGCACGGCTCCCCGGCCACGGCCGCCCGCCCGCAGGACGTCTTCCGGCTCGACTGGCTCCCGGTGTCCCTGCCGGACACCGCCCCGGTCACCGGCCGTACATGGGCGGTGCTCGGCGACACCGGCACCGGCATCGACCCGCTGGGGCTCGCGGACGCGCTGGAGGCCCGGCTCGTGCCCGCCCTGGACGCGCTCGGCGCCGAAGAACCCGTCCCCGACGTGGTGTTCGTCCCCTGCGGGGGCACCCGCTCCTCCGGTGCGGCCGACGCCGGCACCATGGCGGCCGACGTCCGCGACCTGACCGCCCGCGTCCTGGACCTCCTCCAGCACTGGCTCTCCGACAGCCGGTACGCCTCCGCCCGGCTCGTCCTCGTCACCAGCGGCGCCGTCGCCGCCGGTGACCCCGACGGGCCCGGCGATCCGGCCGCCGCCGCCGTCTGGGGCCTCGTCCGCTCCGCCCAGTCGGAGGAGCCCGGCCGCTTCGTGCTCGCCGACATCGGCCCCGGCACCCTCACCGACGGAACCGCGGCCGGACTCCTCGCCGCCGTCCTCGCCTCCGACGAAGCCCAGGTCGCCGTCCGCGACGGCGCGGTCCGGGCCGCCCGGCTCGTCCGGCCCGCCCCGGACGACAGCCTGCTGCCCCCGGCCGGTGCCGAGGCCTGGCGCCTCGACAGCACCGCACGCGGCAGCCTCGCCAACCTCACCCTCGCCGCCGACCCCGAACTGCTGGAACCCCTCGGACCCGACCAGGTCCGCGTCGCCGTGAAGGCCGCCGGACTCAACTTCCGGGACGTGCTCAACGCCCTCGACATGTACCCCGGAGAGCCCGGACCCATGGGCGTCGAAGGCGCCGGCGTCATCACCGAAGTCGGCCCGGACGTCACCGGGTTCGCCCCCGGCGACCGCGTCCTCGGCATGTTCGGCAAGGCCTTCGGACCGGTCTCCGTCGCCGACCGCCGCATGATCGCCCGGATGCCCGAGGACTGGACCTTCGAACAGGCCGCGTCCGTCCCCGTGGTCTTCCTGACCGCCTACTACGCACTCGTCGACCTCGCCGGACTCAAGCCCGGCGAATCCGTCCTCGTGCACGCCGCGGCCGGCGGCGTCGGCATGGCCGCCGCCCAGCTCGCCCGGCACCTCGGCGCCGAGGTCTACGGCACCGCGGGCCCCGCCAAGCACGACACCCTGCGTTCCCTCGGCATCGACGACGCCCACCTCGCCTCCTCCCGCGACCTCGCCTTCGAGGACCACTTCCGCACGACCGCGGGCACCGGCGGCATCGACGTCGTCCTCAACTCACTCGCCCGCGAGTACGTGGACGCCTCGCTGCGGCTGCTCGGCGGCGGCGGACGGTTCCTCGAAATGGGCAAGACCGACGTCCGCACCCCGCAGAGCATCGCCGACGCCCACCCCGGCGTCAGCTACGCCGCGTTCGACCTCATCGAGGCCGGACCCGAACGCATCGGCGAGATGCTCGCCGAGATCCTGCGCCTCGTCGAAACGGGCGCCCTGCACCCGCTGCCCCTGGCCACCTGGGACGTGCGCCGCGCCCCCGAGGCGTACCGGCACGTCAGCCAGGCCCGACACATCGGCAAGGTCGTCCTCACCCTCCCCGGCCGCCCCGACCCGGACGGCACCGTCCTCGTCACCGGCGGCACCGGCGGCCTCGGCCACTACGTCGCCCGCCACCTCGTGGAACACCACGGAGTCCGCAACCTGCTGCTCACCAGCCGCAGCGGCCCCCGGGCCGAGGGCGCCGAAGGCCTCGCCGCCGAACTGGAGAAGCTCGGCGCCCGGGTCCGCATCGAGGCGTGCGACGCCGCCGACCGGGACGCACTCGCCCGCACCCTCGCCACCGTCGACGAGGAACACCCGCTCACCGCGGTCGTCCACGTCGCCGGAGTCGTCGACGACGGGGTCATCCCCTTCCTCACCCCCGACCGCCTCGACACCACCCTGCGGCCCAAGGCCGACGCCGCCCTCAACCTCTACGAACTGACCAAGGACAGCGGCCTCGCCGCCCTCGTCCTCTTCTCCGGCGCCGCCGGCACCCTGGGCGGCGCGGGCCAGGCCAACTACGCGGCGGCCAACGCCTTCCTGGACGAGTTCGCCCGCTGGGCACGCCACCGCGGCGTCCCCGCCGTCGCCCTGGCCTGGGGCCCGTGGATCGCCGACCGGGGCATGACCGGGCACCTCACCGACAACGACATCGCCCGCATGGCGAAGGCCGGACTCCAGCCCCTGGACGCACCGGCCGGACTCGCCCTGCTCGACTTCGCCCTGACCACCGACGAAGCCGCCCTGCTCCCGATGCGCCTGGACACCTCACCGCGCGCGTTCACCGCCGGACCCGTCCCCCCGATGCTCCGCCACCTCGCGGGCAGCGCCGCACCCCGGCGCACCCAGGCCGCCACCGCGGCCGCCCCCGAACCGGCCGCCGCACTCGCCGACCGGCTGCGCGCCCTGCCCGCCGCCGACCGGACCGACCACCTGCTCGACCTGGTCTGCGCCCAGGCCGCCGCCGTCCTCGGCCACGGCTCGGCCGACGACATCGACCCGGACGAGGCCTTCCTCGGCTTCGACTCCCTCACGGCCATCGAACTGCGCAACCGCATGGGCGCCCTCACCGGCACCCGGCTGCCCGCGACGCTGGTCTTCGACTACCCGACCCCGGCCTCGCTCGTCGCGTACCTGCTGGCCGACCTCGTCCCCGACACCGCACCCGACCCCGGCCCGGCCACCGCACCCGGCACCGTCGCGGACACCTCCACGGCCGGATCCGCGGCCCTGGACGAGATCGAACGGCTGGAACAGACCCTGGACCGGCTCGCCGGCTCCGGCGACGCCACCGTGCGGCAGCGGCTGCGCGCCCTCGCGGAACGGTGGGGCGACGGGGCCGGGACCCCAACGACGACGGGCGCGGAGAACGGACCGCCCGCGGACGACGACGAGGCCGACGCACTCGCGTCCGCGACGGCCGACGAACTCTTCAGAATGATCGACGGCGAATTTGGTGGGACGTCTTGAGCGAGAACCGCGTGGTCAACGCCGACGACGAGCAGCAGAAACTGCTCGGCTACCTCAAGAAGGTCACCGGCGACCTCCGCCAGGCCCACCGCAGACTGCGGGAGATCGAGGCCGCCGGCACCGAACCCATCGCCATCGTCGGCATGGGCTGCCGCCTCCCCGGCGGCGTCCGCTCCCCCCAGGACCTCTGGCAGCTCCTGGACCGGGCCGGCGACGGCATGTCCACGTTCCCCGTCGACCGCGACTGGGACCTGGACCGGCTCTTCGGCCCCGACTCGAACCTGCCCGGCACCAGCCACGCCCGCGAAGGCGGATTCACCTACGACGCCACCGAGTTCGACCCCGCCTTCTTCGGCCTCAGCCCCCGCGAAGCCCTCGCCATGGACCCGCAGCAGCGCATGCTGCTCCAGGCCTCCTGGGAGGCGTTCGAACACGCGGGCATCGACCCCACCACCCTGAAGAACACCGACACCGGCGTCTTCGTCGGCGCCGCCTCCACCGGCTACGGCTCCCACCTCACCGAGCTTCCGCAGGGCGTGGAGGGCTACCTCCTCACCGGCAACTCCATGGCCGTCGCCTCCGGCCGCATCGCCTACACCCTCGGCCTCAAGGGCCCGGCCGTCACCGTCGACACCGCCTGCTCCTCCTCCCTGGTCGCCCTCCACATGGCCGTCCAGTCCCTGCGCTCCGGCGAATGCTCCCGGGCGCTCGTCGGCGGTGTCACCGTCATGTCGACCCCCGGCATGTTCCTCGAATTCAGCCGCCAGCAGGGCCTGTCCGCCGACGGACGCTGCAAGGCGTTCTCCGACGACGCCGACGGCACCGGCTGGTCCGAGGGCGCGGGCCTCATCGTCCTCACCCGGCTCTCCGACGCCGTCCGCGACGGCCACCGCGTCCTCGCCGTGGTGCGCGGCACGGCCGTCAACCAGGACGGCGCCTCCAACGGCCTCACCGTGCCCAACGGCCCCTCGCAGCAGCAGGTCATCCGCCAGGCCCTGGAGAACGCCCGGCTGACCCCGGCGGACGTGGACGCCGTCGAGGCCCACGGCACCGGCACCAAGCTCGGCGACCCCATCGAGGCCCAGGCCCTCCTCGCCACGTACGGCAAGGACCGCCCGGCCGACCGCCCGCTGTGGCTCGGCTCGGTCAAGTCCAACATCGGGCACACCCAGGCCGCCGCCGGGGTCGCCGGAGTCATGAAGATCGTCCTGGCCCTGCGGAACGAGTCCCTGCCCAAGACCCTGTACGCGGAGAAGCCGTCGACCCACGTCGACTGGGCGGCCGGCGGCGTCGAACTGCTCACCGAGGCCCAGGACTGGCCCCGGGGCGAACGCCCCCGCCGCGCGGGCATCTCGTCGTTCGGCATCAGCGGCACGAACGCCCACGTCATCGTGGAGGAGGCCCCCGCCCCCGAGGAGCGGGAGCCCGCCCCGGAGGCGAAGCGCCCCGCCGGCACCGTGAACCCGCCGGTGCTGCCCTGGCCGCTCTCCACCCGGCAGCCGGAGGCCCTTCCCGCACTCGCGGCCCGCCTCCACACCGCCCTGACCGCCCACCCCCGGACCCGCCCCCAGGACATCGGCCGCACCCTCGCCACGGGCCGCGCCGCGTTCGAGCACCGGGCCGTGGTCCTGGCCACCGACGCGGAATCCGCCCGGGACGCCCTGACCGCCCTCTCCACCGGCGCCCCCACCTCGGCCGCCCACCTCGTCCAGGCCACCCCCACCGCCCGCAGCGGCGGCCGGGCCCGGCGCCGCCTCGCATTCGTCTTCTCCGGCCAGGGCGGCCAGCGGGTCGGCATGGGCCGCGAACTGGCCGAGGCCTTCCCGGTGTTCGCGGACGCGTTGGACGAGGTGTGCGGTCACTTCGACGGGTTGCGCGAGGTGATGAACGGCGACGCGGAGGCGCTGAAGAACACCGGTTGGGCGCAGCCCGCTCTGTTCGCGGTGGAAGTCGCGCTGTTCCGCCTGGTCGAGTCGTGGGGCGTCCGCCCGGACTATCTCGTCGGTCACTCGGTGGGCGAACTGGCCGCCGCACACGTCGCCGGGGTGCTGCCCCTGCCGGACGCGTGCCGGCTGGTCGCGGCCCGCGCCGAACTCATGCAGGCGCTGCCCTCCGGCGGTGCGATGTGGGCCGTGCGCGCGACGGCGGACGAGGTCGTCCCGCTGCTCACCGAGGGCGTCTCGCTCGCGGCGGTGAACGCCCCGGGCCAGGTCGTCGTCTCCGGCACCCGCGAGGCCGTCGAGGCGGTGGCCGCGCGGTTCACCGACCGTCAGGGCCGCTGGCTGGAGGTCAGCCACGCCTTCCACTCGCCGCTCATGGACCCCATGCTCTCCGAGTTCCGCGCGGCGGCGGGCCGGCTGACCTACGCGGCCCCGAGCATTCCGATCGTCTCGACGCTGACCGGTGAAACCGTCACCGAGTTCACCGCCGCCTACTGGGCCGACCAGGTGCGCGGCACCGTCCGCTTCGCCGACGCCGTCACCCACCTCACGTCCCTCGGCATCATCCGGTTCCTGGAACTGGGCCCGGACGCCACCCTGACCGGTGCCATCGACGAGACCTGCGACGGCGGCGTCCTCACCCTGGCGGCACTGCGCAGGAACCTGCCCGAACCGGTGACCCCCGTGCGCGCCCTCGCCCAGCTCTGGGCCGACGGCCACCCCGTCGACTGGCACCCCTTCTACGACGCCACGGACGCGGAGTTCACCGACCTCCCGACGTACCCGTTCGCCCGGGACCGCTACTGGATGCAGAACCCCGAGGGCTCCCGCCCCCGCCCGGCGCGCGACGCCGGCGACCGCCTCCGGTACGAGGTGTCCTGGACACCGCTCCAGCCGGCCGGAGCCGACCGGCCGAAGGACTGGCTGCTCGTCGAGCGCTCCGGTGTCGAGGACGTGTGGGCGGACGCGCTGGCGGAGGAGCTGACGGCGGGCGGCGCGGAGGTGGTGCGGCTGCGGCTCGGTTCCGGTGAGCTGGAGCGGTCGGCGCTGGCGGCCCGGCTCGGCGAGTTCACCGGCCGTGCCCGGGTGGTGTCGTTCCTCGGCCAGGACGAATCCGGGCCGACCGGTGTGGCCGCGTCGGCGGCGCTCGTGCAGGCGCTGGGCGACGCGGGGATCGCGGGCCCGGTGTGGTGGGTGACCTCGGGTGCCGTTGCGGCGGGTCCGGGGGATGCGGTGTCGCATCCGGTGCGGGCCGGTGTGTGGGGTCTCGGCCGGGTGGTCGCCCTGGAGGAGCCCGGCCGCTGGGGCGGGTTGGTGGACGTTCCGGACGAGACGTCACGCGAGGCCGTCGGCCGTCTGGTCGAGGTGCTGTCCGGCGGGTACGGCGACGAGGACGAGATCGCCGTACGCGCCGGAGCCGCCCTGGGCCGCCGCCTCGTGCCCGCGTCGGTTCCGACCGGCGAGGAGTCCTGGTCGCCGTCGGGGACCGTGCTGGTCTCCGGTGGTACGGGGGCGCTGGGTGCCCGGGTGGCGCGCTGGGCGGTGGAGCGGGGCGCGGAGCGCGTCGTTCTGATCAGCCGGCGTGGCCCGGAGGCCGAAGGCGCAGCGGAGCTGCGGGAGGAGCTGTCGGTGCTGGGCGCCGAGGTCGATGTCGTGGCCTGCGACGTCTCCGTACGGGAGGACGTGGACGCCCTCTTTGCGCGCTTCGACATCTCTGCGGTCGTGCACACGGCGGGTGTCTTGGACGACGGAGTGGTGGACGGTCTGACGCCCGAGCGCGTGGCCGGGGTCTGGGGCGCGAAGACGCAGGGTGCCTGGAACCTCCACCATGCCTCTCTGGGGCGTGAGTTGGACGCGTTCGTGCTGTTCTCGTCGGCTGCCGGTGTGTGGGGCGGTGCGGGGCAGGGCGCGTATGCGGCGGCGAACGCGGCGCTGGACGGGCTGGCGGAGTTCCGCCGTTCTCAGGGCCTGGTCGCGTCGTCGATCGGCTGGGGTCCCTGGGCGGAAGGCGGCATGGCGGACGACGCCACCGTCCTCGCCCGAGCCGAGCGGGGCGGACTGAGCCCGCTCGCCCCCGAGGCCGCGCTCGGCGTTCTCGCCTCGGCCTCCGGCTGTGTCACGGTCGCGGACGTGGACTGGGAGCGGTTCGTTCCCGGGATGACGGCGCTGCGTGCCAACCGGCTCTGGGACGAGCTGGCCCCGCGCCCGCCGGAGCGTCCGGCGGCCCCCGGCGGGGGACTGCGGGAGCGGCTGGCCAAAACGGCGGGGGCCGCTCGGCGGTCCCTCGTACGGGACGTCGTGCGCGGGCAGGTCGCAGCCGTGCTCGGCTTCGCGAGCCCGTCGGCCGTGGAGGTCACGAAGGCCTTCCGGGACCTGGGCTTCGACTCGCTCACCGCCGTCGAACTCCGCAACGCCCTCACCGCCGAGACCGGGCTCACCCTCGCCTCGACGGTGGTCTTCGACTACCCCTCGGTCGAAGCGCTGACGACCTACGTCGTCACCGAGATGTTCGGCGCGGACGCGGACGCGGACGCGGAGGCCGGCACCGGCCAGGACATCAGGCCCGTCCTCCCGGCCGTGACGGACGATCCGGTTGTCGTGGTGGGCATGGGCTGCCGCTTCCCGGGCGGCGCGGACTCCCCGGAGGCGCTGTGGCGCCTGCTGTCCGAGGGCACCGACGCCCTCGGCGGCTTCCCCGCCGACCGGGGCTGGGACCTCGGCGGCGCCGCCGCTCACGGCTTCGCCCCCGTCGGCGGCTTCGTCTCCGGCGCGACCGACTTCGACGCCGACCTCTTCGGCATCTCGCCGCGCGAGGCCCTGGCCATGGACCCCCAGCAGCGGCTCCTCCTCGAAGTCGCCTGGGAGTCCCTGGAGCGCTCGGGCATCGCCCCGTACGCCCTGCGCGGCCTCCCCGTCGGCGTCTTCGCCGGCACGAACGGCCAGGATTACGCGGCCCTCCTCGCCGTCGCCGGTGAATCGGGCGACGGCTACGGCGGCACCGGCAACTCCGGGAGCGTCCTGTCCGGCCGTATCTCGTATGCGCTCGGTCTGGAAGGTCCGGCTGTCACGATCGATACGGCGTGTTCGTCGTCGTTGGTGGCGATGCATCTGGCGGCGCAGGCGTTGCGGTCGGGTGAGTGTGATCTTGCGCTGGCCGGTGGTGTGACGGTGATGTCGACGCCGGGTGCGTTCGTGGAGTTCGAGCGGCAGGGCGGTCTGGCGGGTGATGGCCGGTGCAAGGCGTTCTCGGACGATGCGGACGGTACGGGCTGGGGCGAGGGCGTTGGCGTGCTCGTCCTGGAGCGGCTGTCCGATGCTCAGCGCAACGGCCACCAGATCCTTGCTGTCCTTCGTGGCAGCGCGGTCAACCAGGACGGTGCGTCGAACGGTCTGACCGCCCCGAACGGCCCGTCCCAGCAGCGCGTCATCCGCCAGGCACTCGCCCATGCACAGGTGTCCCCGGCGGATGTCGACGCCGTGGAGGCCCACGGGACGGGGACGAAGCTGGGCGACCCGATCGAGGCGCAGGCGTTGCTTGCCACGTACGGTCAGGACCGTCCCGAGGACCGGCCGCTGTGGCTGGGTTCGGTCAAGTCGAACATCGGGCACACCCAGGCCGCCGCCGGAGTGGCCGGGGTCATGAAGATGATCCTGGCGCTGCGGAACGAGACGCTGCCCCGGTCCCTTCACGTCGGTACTCCGTCCTCGCACGTCGACTGGACGGCTGGTGCGGTCGAGCTGCTGTCCGAGTCCCGTCCCTGGACACGCGCCGAACGCCCGCGACGGGCCGGGATCTCCTCCTTCGGGGTCAGCGGCACGAACGCCCACGTGATCATCGAAGAAGCCCCCGAACCGGCCGAGACCCCGGTGCAGGCCCCGGACATCACGCTGCCGCTGGTGCCCTGGCCGGTGTCCTCGAAGTCGGCGTCCGCCCTCACCGCCCAGACACGGCGGCTCGCGGCCGGCACGGAGGGCCTGCACGCCACCGACGTGGCCCTGTCCCTGGCCACGACCCGGGCCGCTCTGGAACACCGGGCCGTCGTCCTCGGCACGGACACCGAGGACCTGCGCACCCGGCTCGGCGAGCAGGTGACTCCGGTCGTCGCCCGCGACGGCCTGACCGGGTTCGTGTTCTCCGGGCAGGGGAGCCAGCGGGTCGGCATGGGCCGTGAACTCGCGGATGTCTTCCCGGTGTTCGCGGAGGCGTTGGACGAGGTGTGTGCGCACTTCGACGGTTTGCGCGAGGTGATGGACGGTGACGCGGAGGCGCTGAAGAACACCGGTTGGGCGCAGCCCGCGCTCTTCGCCGTCGAGGTGGCTCTGTTCCGCCTGGTCGAGTCGTGGGGCGTCCGCCCGGACTATCTCGTCGGCCACTCGGTGGGCGAACTGGCCGCCGCACACGTCGCCGGGGTGCTGTCCCTCGCGGACGCCGCCCGCCTGGTCTCCGCCCGCGCGCAGTTGATGCAGGCGCTGCCGTCCGGCGGCGCGATGTGGGCCGTGCGCGCGACGGCGGACGAGGTCACCCCGCTGCTGGCCGAAGGTGTCTCGCTCGCGGCGGTGAACGCCCCGGGCCAGGTCGTTGTCTCCGGCACCCGCGAGGCCGTCGAGGCGGTGTCCGCGCGGCTCACCGACCGCCAAGGCCGCTGGCTGACCGTCAGCCACGCCTTCCACTCGCCGCTCATGGACCCGATGCTGGCGGAGTTCCGAGCGGCGGCGGGCGAGCTGGCCTACGCGGCACCCCGCATCCCGATCGTCTCGACGCTGACCGGCGAGCAGATCAGCGAGTTCACCGCCGCCTACTGGGCGGACCAGGTGCGCGGCACGGTCCGGTTCGCGGACGCGGTGGCCCGCCTGAAGGACCTCGGGGTCGCCCGTTTCCTCGAACTCGGCCCGGACGCGAGCCTGGTGGGCGCGATCGGCGAGACCGACGAGGACGCCTTCGCCGTCGCCGCGCTCAGCCGCAAGCAGCCCGAGCCCACGACCGCCGTCACGACCCTCGGCCGGCTCTGGGCCGACGGGGCGGACGTCGACTGGGCGGCGTTCTTTGCCCCGACGGGTGCCCGGGTCGTCGATCTGCCGACGTATGCCTTCCAGCATCAGCGCTACTGGCCGGATGTGCGGCGGGCGGCGGTGGTGGCGGCTCCGGCGGCCGACTCCGCCTTCTGGGACGCGGTGGAACGCGGTGACGACGAGCTGTTCGCGGCCGAGTTCGGCGTCGACGCGGGGGCACCGTTGCGGGAGACCCTTCCCGCCTTCGCGGCCTGGCAGCGGCGGCGCCGCGAGCGCGAGGCGGCGGACAAGCTGCGGTACGAGGTGTCCTGGACTCCGCTCCAGCCGGCCGGAGCCGACCGGCCGAAGGGCTGGCTGCTCGTCGAGCGCTCCGGTGTCGAGGACGTGTGGGCGGACGCGCTGGCGGAGGAGTTGACGGCGGGCGGCGCGGAGGTGGTGCGGCTGCGGCTCGGTTCCGGTGAGCTGGAGCGGGCGGCGCTGGCGGCCCGGCTCGGTGAGTTCACCGGTCAGGAGCGTGTGGTGTCGTTCCTGGGCCAGGGCGAGTCGGGTTCGGCCGGTGTCGCGGCCTCGGCCCTTCTGACGCAGGCGCTGGGCGACGCGGGAGTCGACCGCCCGGTGTGGTGGGTGACCTCGGGTGCCGTTGCGGCGGGTCCGGGGGATGCGGTGACGCATCCGGTGCGGGCCGGTGTGTGGGGTCTCGGCCGGGTCGTCGCTCTGGAGGAACCGGGGCGCTGGGGCGGGCTGGTCGATGTTCCGGAGTCGGTGTCGCGGGAGGCTGTCGGCCGTCTGGTCGAGGTGCTGTCCGGTGGGTACGGGGACGAGGACGAGGTCGCGGTACGCGGCGGAGCCGTTCTCGGCCGCCGTCTGGCGCCCGCCGTCGTGCGGCCGGGGGAGGAGTCCTGGTCGCCGTCCGGGACCGTGCTGGTCTCCGGCGGTACGGGCGCACTGGGCGCCCGCGTCGCGCGCTGGGCCGTCGAGCGGGGCGCCGAGCACGTCGTCCTCATCAGCCGGCGCGGCCCGGATGCCGAAGGAGCCCCGGAACTGCGGGACGAGATCGCCGCCCTCGGGGCCAAGGCCGATGTCGTCGCCTGCGATGTCTCCGTACGGGATGACGTGGACGCGCTCTTCGCCCGGTTCGACATCTCTGCGGTCGTGCACACGGCGGGTGTCCTGGACGACGGAGTGGTGGACGGTCTGACGCCCGAGCGCGTGGCCGGGGTGTGGGATGCGAAGGCCCAAGGCGCCTGGAACCTCCACCATGCCTCCCTGGCAAGGAAGTTGGACGCCTTCGTGCTGTTCTCGTCGGCTGCCGGTGTGTGGGGCGGTGCGGGGCAGGGCGCGTACGCGGCGGCGAACGCGGCGCTCGACGGACTGGCGGAGCACCGCCGGGCGCAAGGGCTGCCCGCGTCCTCGATCGGCTGGGGACCCTGGGCGGAAGGCGGGATGGCGGACGACGCCACCGTCCTCGCCCGGATGGACCGGGGCGGCGTACGGCCGCTGGACCCCGCCACCGCGCTCGATGTCCTCGGCTCCGCGCACGGCTGCTTCGCGGTGGCTGATATGGACTGGGAGCGGTTCGTGCCGTCCGTGACGGCGCTCCGGGCCAACCGGTTCTGGGACGAGGTCGCCCCGCACCGGCCGGAGCCGGTCGCCGCCGGGGCCGGCGGACTGGGCGAGCGGCTGGCCGGGCTGTCGGACGTGGCCCGGCGCGCGCTGGTGACGGACGTGGTGCGCGGCCGGGTGGCCGCCGTGCTGGGCTTCGCCGACCCGGCCGCCGTGGAGGTGTCGCGGGCCTTCAAGGATCTGGGCTTCGACTCGCTCACCGCCGTCGAACTCCGCAACGCCCTCACCGCCGAGACCGGGCTCAAGCTCCCCTCCACGCTCGCCTTCGACCACCCGACCACCCTGGCCCTCACCGACTTCCTGCTCGGTGAACTCGCCGGGGACGCGGGCGGCGAGGTCCGGGACCTGGCCGCCGAACTGGACCGGATCGAAACGGCCCTGCTGGCCCTGCCCCCCGCCGAACACGCACGGCTGCGCGTCGCCTCGCGCCTGCAACAACTGATGAAACGACTGGATGGTGCGCCGTCCGACCCGGACGCCGCGGATCTCTCGGCAAAGATCGAAGCCGCTACATCCGACGACATCTTTGCTCTTATCGACCATGAGATCGGGAAGCGGTGAGCTTGATGAGTAACGAGGACAAGCTTCTCGGGTACTTGAAGAAGGTCACGCTTGAGCTTCACGAGACCAAGCAGCGCCTGCACAGCGCGGAGACCGCCGGTACCGAACCCGTGGTCGTCGTCGGCATGGGCTGCCGTTTCCCGGGTGGTGCGAACTCCCCGGAAGAACTCTGGCGCCTGGTCGCGGACGGCGTGGACGCCCTCGGCCCGTTCCCCCCGGACCGGGGCTGGGACGGCCACCGGGGCACCGGCGGCTTCGTCGAGGGCGTGGCGGACTTCGACGCCGGGCTGTTCGGTATCTCGCCGCGCGAGGCGCTGGCCATGGACCCCCAGCAGCGGCTGCTCCTGGAGGTCGTCTGGGAGTCCCTGGAGCGCTCGGGTATCGCCCCGTACGCCCTGCGCGGCCTCCCCGTCGGCGTCTTCGCCGGTACCAACGGGCAGGACTATCCGGCGGCCCTGGCCATGGCCGGGGAGTCCGCCGAGGGCTACGGCGGCACCGGCAGCTCGGGCAGCGTGCTGTCGGGCCGCGTCTCGTATGCGCTCGGTCTGGAAGGTCCGGCCGTCACGATCGATACGGCGTGTTCGTCGTCGTTGGTGGCGATGCATCTGGCGGCGCAGGCGTTGCGGTCGGGTGAGTGTGATCTTGCGCTGGCCGGTGGTGTGACGGTGATGTCGACGCCGGGTGCGTTCGTGGAGTTCGAGCGTCAGGGCGGTCTGGCCGGGGACGGTCGGTGCAAGGCGTTCTCGGACGATGCGGACGGTACGGGCTGGGGTGAGGGCGTCGGTGTCCTCGTCCTGGAGCGGCTGTCCGACGCGCAGCGCAACGGTCACCAGATCCTTGCTGTTCTGCGTGGCAGCGCGGTCAACCAGGACGGTGCGTCCAACGGTCTGACCGCCCCGAACGGCCCGTCCCAGCAGCGCGTCATCCGCCAGGCCCTGGCCAACTCCGGCCTGACGGCCGCCGAGGTGGACGCGGTGGAGGCCCATGGCACCGGCACCAAGCTCGGTGACCCGATCGAGGCGCAGGCGCTGCTCGCCACGTACGGTCAGGACCGTCCCGACGGCCGGCCGCTGTGGCTGGGATCGGTCAAGTCGAACATCGGGCACACCCAGGCCGCCGCCGGAGTGGCCGGGGTCATGAAGATGATCCTGGCGTTGCGGAACGAGACGCTGCCGCAGTCCCTTCACGTCGGTACTCCGTCCTCGCACGTCGACTGGACGGCCGGTGCGGTCGAGCTGCTGTCCGAGTCGCGTCCCTGGCCGCACTCCGATCGGACCCGCCGCGCGGGCGTGTCGTCCTTCGGCATCAGCGGCACGAACGCCCACGTGATCATCGAGGAAGCCCCCGAACCGGCCGAGGAACCGGCGCCCGTCGCGGGCGCCCCCCTGCCCCTGGTGCCCTGGCTCCTCTCCGCGAAGACCGCGGCCGGACTCACGGACCAGGCCCACCGCCTGGCCGCCGCCACCGCCGGCGCGGACGCCGCCGGCATCGGCCTCTCCCTCGCGACGACCCGGGCCGCCCTGGAACACCGGGCCGTCGTCCTCGGCACGGACACCGACACCCTGCGCACCCGGCTCGGCGAGGAGCTGGTCCCGGTCACCGCCCGGGGCGGTCTCACCGCCTTCGTGTTCTCCGGGCAGGGCGGCCAGCGCCTCGGTATGGGCCGTGAACTGGCCGCCGCCTTCCCGGCGTTCGCGGAGGCCCTGGACGAGGTGTGTGCGCACTTCGACGGGTTGCGCGAGGTGATGAACGGGGACGCGGAGGCGCTGAAGAACACGGGCTGGGCGCAGCCCGCTCTGTTCGCGGTGGAAGTCGCGCTGTTCCGTCTGGTCGAGTCCTGGGGTGTCCGTCCGGACTATCTCGTCGGTCACTCGGTGGGCGAACTGGCCGCCGCACACGTCGCCGGGGTGCTGTCCCTCGCGGACGCCGCCCGGCTGGTCTCGGCCCGTGCGCAGTTGATGCAGGCGCTGCCGTCCGGCGGTGCCATGTGGGCCGTACGCGCCACGCTCGACGAGATCACCCCGCTGCTGGTCGACGGCGCGTCCGTCGCGGCCGTCAACGCCCCCGGCCAGGTCGTCGTCTCCGGCACCCGCGAGGCCGTCGAAGCGGTTGCCGCGCGGCTCACCGACCGCCAAGGCCGCTGGCTGGAGGTCAGCCACGCCTTCCACTCGCCGCTCATGGACCCGATGCTGGCGGAGTTCCGGGCGGCGGCGGGCGAGCTGACCTACGCGGCACCCCGCATCCCAATCGTCTCCACCCTCACCGCCGAACCCGTCGACGTCCTCACCGCCGCCTACTGGGCGGACCAGGTGCGCGGCACGGTCCGGTTCGCGGACGCGGTGACCCGGCTGAAGGACCTCGGGGTTACCCGCTTCCTCGAACTCGGCCCGGACGCCACCCTGACCGGTGCCATCGACGAGACGTACGACGGCGACGTCCTCGCCGTGGCGGCCGTCAACCGCAAGCAGCCCGAGCCCGCCACCGCCGTCACGACCCTCGCCCGCCTCTGGGCCGACGGGGCGGACGTCGACTGGGCGGCGTTCTACGCCCCGACCGGGGCCCGGGTCACCGCCCTGCCCACGTACGCCTTCCAGCACCAGCGCTACTGGCCGGCCGCCCGGCTCACCGCGGGCCCCGTGCCGCTCGGGTCCGTCGGGGCCGGGCACCCGCTGCTCCAGGCCGTCATCAGCCTCGCGGACTCCGGGGACGTGCTGTTCCTCGGTGCGCTCTCGGCCCAGGCGCAGCCGTGGATCGCCGACCACCGGGTGGCCGGCCGGATCCTCCTGCCCGGCACCGGGCTGCTCGACCTCGCCCTGTGCGCGGGCGAGCACACCGGCTGCGAACGGGTCGAGGAACTCACCCTGACAGCGCCCCTGGTCGTCCCGGAGACCGGCGTCGTCCACCTCCAGCTCCTCGTCGGCGCCCCGGACACCACCGGCTGCCGCCCCGTCCAGATCTCCTCCCGGCAGGACGGCGAGCCCGCCGACCGGTGGACCCGCCACGCCACCGGTCTCCTCTCCCCGGCCCGGGACGAGGAACCGGCGCACGACCTCACCCAGTGGCCCCCGGACGGGGCCACCGCACTGGACACGGACGGGCTCTACCCGGCCCTGGCCGGGCTCGGGCTCCAGTACGGCCCCGTCTTCCGGGGGCTGCGCCGGGCCTGGCGGCGGGACGACGAGATCTTCGTCGAGGCCCTGCTCGACACCCCCGCCCCGCTCTCCGGCGCCGACGCCCACCCGCTCCACCCGGCCGTCCTGGACTCCGTCCTGCACGCCATGGCGCTCGGCGCCCCCGGCGGCGAAGGCGAGAGCGGAAACGGGGACGCGACCGGGCACCTGCCGTTCTCCTGGAGCGGGGTGACCCTGCACGCCGTCGGCGCCGGTGCCCTGCGGGCGCGGCTGACGCACCTCGGGCCGGACAGCGTCTCCGTCCAGGTCGCCGACGTCACCGGCCGGCCCGTCGCCGACATCGCCGCGCTGACGCTCCGGCCGATGGCCCCGGACGCGGGCGGCACCGGGGACACCGGAACCACCGGTCCGCGGGACGCCCTCTTCCGCCTCGACTGGACGCGCGTCCCGGCACCCGAGACCCCCGCAGGAACGGACGCGCCGGTCCTGGCCCTGCTGGACGCGGACGGCGGCCCGGACACGTACCCCGATCTGGCGGCGCTGCGCACGGCCGTCGACGCCGGCGGGCCCGTCCCCGGCCTGGTCGTCACCAGGGCCCCGCGGCCCGCACCCGCCGCCGAGGGCGACGACGAGACCCCCGACCGGGTCCACCGGGCCGTCCTCGACACCCTCGCCCTCCTCCAGGACTGGCTCACCGACGACCGCTTCGCCGACGCCCGGCTCCTCCTCGTCTGCGACGGGGCCGTGGCCGCCCGGACCGGGGAGAACGTCCGGGACCTGGCCGGGGCCGCCGTCTGGGGCCTCGTACGGTCGGCCCAGTCCGAACACCCCGACCGCATCCAGCTCATCGACGCCCCGGGCGTGCTGCGCGAGGTGGCCGCCCTGGCCGCTGTCGCGGACGGCGAACCGCAGCTCGCCGTCCGCGACGGCGCACTCCTCGCCTGCCGGCTGGCCGCCGCCCCGCCGGCCGGGGAGGCCCCGGCGTACGACCCCGACGGCACCGTCCTCGTCACCGGCGCCACCGGCGAACTCGGCGGAGTGATCTCCCGCCACCTCGTCACCGCCCACGGCGTCCGCCGGCTGTTGCTCCTCAGCCGGCGCGGACCCGACGCGCCCGGCGCCGCCGCGCTCACCGCCGCCCTCACCGAACTGGGCGCCGACGTCAGCCTCCTCGCCTGCGACACCGCCGACCGCGACGCGCTCGCCGCCGCCCTCGCCACGATCCCCGCCGACCACCCGCTGACCGGTGTCGTGCACACCGCCGGGGTCCTCGCCGACGCGACCGTGACGTCCATGACGCCCGACCAGGTCGCGCACGTCCTGCGCCCCAAGGTCGACGCCGCCCTCCACCTGCACGCGCTGACACGCGACGCCGGACTGTCGGCGTTCGTCCTCTACTCCTCCGTCTCCGCCGCCCTCGGCGCGCCCGGACAGGGCAACTACGCCGCCGCCAACGCCTTCCTCGACGCGCTCGCCCAGCGCCGCCGCGCCGAAGGACTCCCCGCGCTCTCCCTGGGCTGGGGCCTGTGGGACGGCTCCGGCGAGATGACCGGCGAACTCGGCGAGGCCGACCGGCGGCGCATGGCCCGGGGCGGCATGGTGCCGCTGAGCACCGCCGACGGCACCGCGCTGTTCGACCTCGCCCCCGCCGCCGGGCACGCCACCGTGCTGCCCGTCCGCCTCGACCTCGCCGTCCTGCGCGCCTCCGCCGACCATCTGCCGCCCGTCTTCCGGGGCCTCGTCCGCGCCCCGAAACGGCGCGCGGCCACCGCCGGGACCGCCGCCGCGCACTCCCTCGCCGACCGGCTCACCGCGCTCCCCGACGACGAACGGCTCACCGCGCTGAGCGACCTCGTCCGGGAACGGGCCGCCACCGTCCTCGGCCACGGCTCCGCCGACGACGTCGCCCCCGACGTGCCGTTCCGTGAACTCGGCTTCGACTCGTTGACCGCCGTCGAACTCCGCAACCACCTCAACGCCGCCACCGGGCTCCGGCTCTCCGCCACCCTCGTCTTCGACCACCCCACCGCCGAAGCCGTCGCCCGCCACGTCCGGGAACGGCTCTTCGGCGAGGAGGCCCCCGCACCGGCCGCCCCCGCACGCCGCCCCGGCCGCGCCGACGCCGACGACCCCGTCGTCATCGTCGGCATGGCCTGCCGCTACCCCGGCGGCGTACGCGACCCCGAAGGGCTGTGGGACCTCGTCCGCACCGGCGCCGACGGCGTCACCCCCTTCCCCGAGGACCGGGGCTGGGACCTCGACCGGCTCTACGACGCCGACCCCGACACCGGCGGCGCCAGCTACGTACGCGAAGGCGGATTCCTGCACGAGGCCGCCGAGTTCGACGCCGCGTTCTTCGGGATCTCGCCCCGCGAGGCCCTCGTCATGGACCCGCAGCAGCGCCTCCTCCTGGAAACCTCCTGGGAGGCCGTCGAATCGGCCGGCATCGACCCGGCCACCCTGCGAGGCCGGCGCACCGGAGTCTTCGCGGGCGTCATGTACCACGACTACCTGGCCCGGCTGCACACCGTGCCCAAGGGTGCCGAGGGCTTCCTCGGCACCGGATCGGCCGGGAGCGTCGTCACCGGCCGCGTCGCCTATCTGATGGGCCTCGAAGGCCCGGCCGTCACCGTCGACACCGCGTGCTCCTCCTCCCTGGTCTCCCTGCACCTCGCGGCGCAGGCCCTGCGCGACGGTGAATGCGACACCGCGCTGGCCGGCGGCGTCACCGTCATGGCCACCCCCGGAACGTTCATCGACTTCAGCCGGCAGCGCGGCCTCGCCCCCGACGGCCGCTGCAAGTCCTTCTCCTCCACCGCCGACGGCACCGGATGGGCCGAAGGCGTCGGCATGCTCCTGCTCGAACGGCTCTCCGACGCCCGCCGCCACGGCCACCGGGTCCTCGCCGTCGTCCGGGGCTCCGCCGTCAACCAGGACGGTGCCTCCAACGGGCTCACCGCCCCCAACGGCCCCGCCCAGCAACGCGTCATCCGCCAGGCGCTCGACCGGGCCGGACTGCGCCCCGCCGACGTCGACGCCGTCGAGGGCCACGGCACCGGAACCGTCCTCGGCGACCCCATCGAGGCCCAGGCCCTGCTGGCCACCTACGGCCAGGACCGGCCAGGGGACCGCCCCCTGTGGCTCGGCTCCCTCAAGTCCAACATCGGGCACGCCCAGGCCGCCGCCGGAGTCGGCGGCATCATCAAGATGGTGCAGGCCATGCGGCACGGCGTCCTCCCGCCGACCCTGCACGTCGACCGGCCCAGCGACGAGGTCGACTGGTCCGGCGGACAGGTCGAACTCCTCACCGAGGCCGTCCCCTGGCCCGAGTCCGGCCGGCCCCGCCGCGCCGGAGTCTCCTCCTTCGGCATCAGCGGCACCAACGCGCACGTCATCCTGGAGGCCCCGGCCGCACCGCGCGACACCGCCCCGGCCCCCGCCACCCGGCCCGCCCCGCCCGTCCTGCCGCTCCTGGTGTCCGCCCGCACCGAGGCCGCCGTCCCCGGCCAGGCCGCCGCCCTCCGCGACCACCTGGCCCGCCACCCCGGACTCGACCCGCTCGACGCCGCGTACTCCCTCGCCACCACCCGCCCCCTGTTCGGCCACCGGGCGCTCGCCGTCGCCGCCGACCGCGAAGGACTCCTCGCCGCACTCGACGCCCTCGCCACCGGGGCCCCCGCCCCCGGCACCGCACTCGGCCGCGCCGCCGCACCCCGTACCGCCGTGCTCTTCACCGGACAGGGCAGCCAGCGCACCGGCATGGGCAGCGAGCTGTACGCGGCCGCACCCGCCTTCGCCGAGGCCCTGGACGCCGTGTGCGCCCACCTCGACCCCGCACTCGGCACCTCCCTGCGCGAGATCATGAACAGCGACGAGGAGGCGCTCGCCCGCACGGGATACGCGCAACCCGCGCTGTTCGCCCTCGAAGTGGCGCTCTACCGGCTGCTGGAATCCTTCGGCTTCGCGCCCGACCGGGTCGCCGGACACTCCGTCGGCGAACTGGCCGCCGCCCATGTGGCGGGCATCCTCACCCTGGAGGACGCCTGCCGGCTCGTCGCGGCCCGCGCCCGGCTCATGCAGGCTCTCCCCACCGGCGGCACGATGCTCGCCCTGCGCGCCACCGAGGACGAGGTCACCCCCCTGCTCGGCCCCGGCGTGGACCTCGCCGCCGTCAACGGGCCCCGGGCCGTGGTCCTCTCCGGCGAGGAGGACGCCGTCCTCGCCGTCGCCGCACGGTTCCCGGACCGCCGGGCCAAACCGCTGCGGGTCAGCCACGCCTTCCACTCGGCCCGGATGGACCCGATGCTGGAGGAGTTCCGCCGCGTCGCCGCATCCGTCACCCACCACCCCGCGAAGATCCCCGTCGTGGCCACCGGCGGCACCCTCGCGGACGCGCCGGACGCCTGCGCGACGCCCGAGTACTGGGTGCGGCAGGTCCGCGAGACCGTACGCTTCCACGACGCCGTCACCCGGCTGCGCGCCGACGGGACCGGCACCTTCGTCGAACTCGGCCCCGACCCCGTCCTCACCGCCGCCGTCGGCGAATGCCTCGCCCCCGACGACACCACCGAAGCCACCGGAGCCGCCCCCGTCGTGCGCGTGGCCGCGCTGCGCAGGGGCCGCCCGGAGACCGGGACGCTCGCCGCCGCCCTCGCCCCGCTGCTCGTCCACGGAAACGCCGTACGGCGCCCGGAGTTCTACGAGGGCACGGGGGCGCGCCGCGTCGACCTGCCGACGTACGCCTTCCACCACCAGCGGTACTGGGCCGAGAACGCCGCCGTCCCCGCCGATCTGGCGGGCGCCGGACTCAGCGGCGCCGACCATCCGCTGCTCGGCGCCTGCGTCCCGCTGTCCGGCGGCGGGACCGTCTGCACCGGGCGGCTCACCACCACCGCCCACCCGTGGCTCGCCGACCACGTCGTCGCCGGGACCCCGCTGCTGCCCGGCACCGCACTCGTCGACCTGGCCGTGCACGCCGCCGACCACGCCGGCTGCGGACGCGTCGACGAACTGGTGCTGTCCGCGCCCCTGCCCCTGGACACCGAGGGCCGGCAGCTCCAGGTCCTGACCGCACCCGACGGCACCGACGGCCACCACACCGTACGGATCTCCTCGCGGCCCGCCGACGCCCCCGCCGACACCCCCTGGACCCTGCACGCCACCGGAACCCTCGCCCCGGAGGCCGACGCCCCCGCCCCCTTCGACACCACCGCCTGGCCGCCGCCCGACGCCGCCGAAGTACCGCTCGACGGGCTCTACGACGACCAGGACCCCGACGGGACCGGCGTCGCCTACGGACCGGCGTTCCAGGGGCTCGTCGCCGCCTGGCGGCGCGACGGCGAGCTGTACGCCGACGTGGCCCTGCCCGAACCGGCCCCCGACGACACCGGGCGCTACGGACTGCACCCCGCGCTCCTGGACGCGGCCCTGCACGGACTCGCCCATCTGCTGCCCGGCGCCGCCGGACGGCTCGTCCCGTTCTCCTTCGCGGGCGCCGCCCTGCACGCCCAGGGCGCCACCGCGCTGCGCGTCCGGCTCACCGCGACCGGCCCCGACCAGGTGGCACTCGACGCCGCCGACCCCGAGGGCCGGCCCGTCGCCTCCGTCGCCTCGCTCACCCTGCGCCCCCACGCCGCCGCCCGCCCCCGCGAGGCGTCCGCCGCCGACGGACTGTTCCGCGTCGACTGGCAGCCGGTGCCCGCACCGCACCGCACCACGGGCACGGGATACGACCGCTGCGCCCTCGTCGGCGCCGACGCGCTCGGCATCATGGACCCGCTGACCGAAGCGGGCGTGTGGACCGAGTCGTTCGCCGACCTGGACGCCCTGTCGGCCGCCGCGTCCGCCGGCATGACCCTCCCGGACACCGTCCTGGTCACCCTCGCCTCCGACCCGGCCGCCGACCCCGTCCGCGCCCTGCGCGACCTCACCGGAGAAGCCCTGCGCACCGTCCGGGAATGGACCGCCGACGAGCGGTTCGCCGGGGCACGGCTGGTCTTCGTCACCCGCAACGCGCTCGGCGACGGCACCGCACGCCCCGACGACCTGCCCGCCGCCCCGCTCTGGGGCCTCGTCCGCACCGCCCAGTCCGAGAACCCCGGCCGCTTCCACCTCGTCGACCTCGACACCGCCGCGGCCTCCGTCCTCGCCCTGCCCGCCGCCTTCGCCACCGGAGAGCCCCAACTCGTCGTACGTGACGGTGAGTTGAGGGCCGCCCGGCTGGTCAGGGCCGCCGCGCCCGAGGAGGCGGACACCGCCGCGTGGAACCCCGACGGCACCGTGCTCCTCACCGGCGCCACCGGCGCCCTCGGCGGCACGGTCGCCCGGCACCTCGTCACCGAGCACGGCGTACGGCATCTGCTGCTGCTCAGCCGCCGCGGACCCGACGCCCCCGGCGCCGCCCCGCTGCGCGACGAACTCACCGCGCTCGGCGCGCAGGTCACCCTGGCCGCCTGCGACGCCGCCGACCGGGACGCGCTCGCCCGCGCCCTGGCCGCCGTCGACCCGGCGCACCCGCTGACCGCCGTCGTCCACCTCGCCGGCGTCCTCGACGACGGCGTCCTCACCTCGCTCACCCCCGACCGCTTCGACACGGTGCTGCGCGCCAAGGCCGACGCCGCCCTGCATCTGCACACCCTGACCCGGGACTCCGGACTCGCCGCCTTCGTGCTGTTCTCCTCGTCCGCCGCCACCTTCGGCACCCCCGGCCAGGCCAACTACGCCGCCGCCAACGCCTTCCTCGACGCCCTCGCCGAACAGCGGCGCGCCGACGGACTGCCCGCGACCTCGCTGGCCTGGGGCGCCTGGGAGAACGGCATGGCCGGAAAGCTCGACGGAGTCGACCGGGGCCGCATGGCCCGGGGCGGCGTCCTCGCGCTCAGCGACCGCGACGGGCTCGCCCTGCTCGACGCCGCGCTCCGCGCGGACCGCGCCCAGTACGTGCCGCTGCGGCTCGACACGGCGGCCATCGGCCCCGACCCCGCCCCGCTGCTGCGCGCCCTCGCCCGCCCCGCCGCCCGGCGCACCGCCGCCGCGGCCGGGCCGGCCCGCACCAGCGCATCCGGGCTGCGTGCCCTGACCGGGGCCGCCCGCCACGACGCCGTCCTCGACCTGGTGCGCGGCGCCACCGCCGCCGTCCTGGGCCACGCCTCCGCCGAGGCCGTCGAGCCCGACCAGCCCTTCCTCGAACTCGGCCTGGACTCCCTGACCTCCGTCGAACTGCGCAACGCGGTGGCCGCCGCGACCGAGCTGCGGCTCCCCGCCACCGTCGCCTTCGACCACACCTCGCCCCTCGACCTGGCCGCCCACCTCGACACCCTGCTCGGCACCGGCCCGGACCCGGCGTCCGGCGGCGCGGACCCGGCACCCGCCGGACCCGACACCGACGAGACCATCGGCCGGCTGTTCCGCCGCGCCTGTGAGGAACGCCGGCTGCGCGAGGGCTTCGACCTGCTCCAGAGCGTCGCCCGGCTCCGCCCGACCTTCACCGACCCCGACGAGGTCGACACCTCGCCCACCTCCGTCCGCCTCGCCAAGGGCGACGAGCCGGTCCGGCTGGTCTGCTTCGCCTCACAGGTCGCGCTCGCCGGAGTCCACCAGTACGCCCGGTTCGCCTCGGCGTTCCGCGACGTACGGGACGTCACCGCACTCGCCGTCCCCGGATTCGCCCCCGGCGAAGCACTGCCCGCCACCGAGGACGCCCTCATCGGACTGCTCGCCCGCATGGTGCGCGAACAGGTCGGGGACGCCCCCTGCGTCCTCCTCGGCTCGTCCTCCGGCGGCGTCCTCGCCTACGCCACCGCCGCCCGCCTCGAACAGGAGGGCCGCGCCCCCGCCGGCGTCGCCCTCATCGACACCTACGTCCCCGGAGACGACTCCCTCGGCCAGTTCGAGGACCAGCTCCTGGGCGGCATGTTCGAACGCGAGGCCGGCTTCGCCCGCCTGGACGCCGCCCGGCTCTCCGCGATGAGCTGGTACTTCAACCTCCTCGGCGGCTGGCGACCCGCCCCCATCGCCTCCCCCGTCCTCCTCGTCCGCGCCGGGGAGCCCATGCCCGGCGGCGAGGGCCTCGACCCCGAGAAGTGGCAGACCGGCTGGGACCGCGCCGACGACATCGTGAACGTGACCGGCAACCACTTCACGATGATGGAGGACCTGGCCCACACCACGGCGGAGGCCGTGGACCGCTGGATCCGCCGGCGCGAGCCGGTCCGGAGCGAGCCCGGAATGTGAGCTGCCCCGAGTTTTCGTACGGGCCCTCTACACCCGGCTGGACCACCTCACCGAGCCTGCCCCGCCCGACACGTAGCCCGACTTCGGCTGACTACACAGCGGCGGGGCCGGTCAGGATCACCCTGCCCGGCCCCGCCGCTGATCGACTTCACGGGCCGGGTGAGAGGTCGCGGTGGTCAGCCGGACGTGACGCGCCGTACCTCGTAGCCGTACGCCTCGTCGGCGTCGGTGTCGAAGTACAGCACCGGACGGTCGCCGGCCTCCTTGACCTGGAGGACCGTCGCCTCGCTGTCGTCCGATAAGGACCCGCCGGCATCGAACCCGAGCTCGATCGTGCCGTCGCCGCCGGAGAGTTCCCACTCGCCCCCGCCGGACAGACGTCCGTCGCCCGGCGGGGGGTCGCTGAAGCTGAAGACGAAAGCGCTGCGCGGGATGCCGGACATCTCGAACCGTCCGTCGGCCCCGAACCTCACCGTGCCGCCCCCGGTGCCCTGCCAGACGCCCGTGAGCTGGTCGGAGCCGAGCTCGGCCCCCTCATCCGACCCGCATCCCGCCAGGGCGGAGATGCCGAGCAGGACGAGGCAGGGAAGGACCGTGATCGCCTTGCCTGTACGTCGCACCTTCATGCCGGCCTACTGGTAGATGGTTTCCTGCCCCTTGACGTCGACGCGGAAGTCGGCGAAGTAACCACCTGTGTACTGCGGTGTCTTGTTGAACACGTCTTGCCACTTCTGGTGGCCCGGCACGAACGGCTCACTGTCGATGCCGGTCCAGGCATAGTACTGGACGGTCAGGCAGGGCGGCGTCGTTCAGTGAGTCTGTCCGGTTTGATCACGTGATGCTGAGGTTGGGCAGGGCTGGTTGGCGTCGCGAGCTGGTGGCGGAGGCTGGCGGTACTGCTCATGTGTTCGTTCAGGTCGGGGCTCTGCGGCCAGGATGCGCAGTCGCTGCCTAGGCGGAACGCCGGTCCCGCGGGATGTGACAGACGGGCTATGAGACAGTCACGGCACGGCTCACCGATCGTCACCGAGAAGAAGGACCCATGGGAACGTTGCCCGTTGTCACTGGCCACGATGAGTTTGATGCCTTGGTTGTCAGGACTGACTACCGCGACGACCAAGCGTGGCAGGACGTGGTGGCAGCACTGATGGAGCCCTGGGGAGACAGGCAGTACGAGGCTCAGGTCCACTTCATCAACGATCCGGCCTGGGTGGAGGCGACCATCGACGAGGTACTGACTGCGGTCAGCAGTGATGAGAATCTGTCCGTCGTCTTCATTGCCGACCGGGTATGCATGCAGGCCGAACTCCACCCGCTGCTGGCGGTCACCACGCTGACGCGGGAGGACTGCGTCGACGATGAGGACTATGAGCGACTGACCGAGTGCGGCCGTGAGTTCCGCGCAGTCCCCGCAGGGGTCCACGAGGTCTACGCGAACCTGAGTATCGGCAACCTGGGCTTCGAAGAGTTCGCGGCATGGGCCCAGGATGATCCCGAAGGGGTCTTCCGGCCCTTTTGAACGGAGCGAAAGTTACGACTGCGTCGTTCAGGCAAGTGAATCTGGGGTGATGGGGCTTCAGCAGCCTGGGCAGGGCCATGAGGTTCTCGCCGGGGCTGACGCGGAGACAGGCGCCAGTGGTGATCATGAGGTGTCGAGTCCCTGATCACCACAACGGAAGACCGTGTCTGCCCGCTCATCTTCGCTCATCCCGAGCCCTCTGGGGCAACTCACCGACGCCGCACCGACCGCCCCCGATGATCTCCCCAGTCTGTTGGCGTGCCTGGCTCAGGTGCCCGATCCTCGCCGGGACCAGGGCCGGCGCCACCCACTCGCCTTCGCCCTGTCCCTGGCCGCGTGTGCGGTCCTGGCAGGAGCGAAGTCCCTTACCGCGATCGCGGAGTGGGCAGCCGACGCCCCGCCACACGTCCTGGCCCGGCTCGGCGGTCCGTGCCGGGAGCCGGACCGAGGCCCCGTCGCCCCGGCCGAGGCCACAGTGCGCCGTGTCCTCCAGTGCATCGACGGAGACGCGCTGGATACGGCCGTCGGAAGTTGGCTCGCCGGGCGCGAACGCACAGCCGGCCAGAAAGAGAACGACGACAGCGACCGGCCCTTGCCCTCCCTCGCAGTGGACGGCAAGACCGTGCGCGGTGCCCGCCGCACCGACAGCACCCAGGTCCACCTGCTCGCCGCGATGACGCAGACCGGCCTGGTCACTGCCCAGCGCGAGGTGGACGGCAAGACCAACGAGATCACCGTCTTCCAGCCCCTGCTAGCCCCGTTCGACCTGCACGGCACGGTGGTCACCTTCGACGCCCTTCACTCGCAGACCGCCCACGCACGCTTCCTCGTCGAGGACAAGCACGCCCACTACATCGCACTGATCAAGGGCAACCACCCCACCCTGCACCGGTGGCTGAAGGCCCTGCCATGGCGGGAAGTACCACTTCAGGACAAGGCCCGGGCCACCGCACACGGCCGCGACGAGATCCGCCGGATCAAGGCCGCCACCGTGACGGGGATCCCGTTCCCACATGCGGTGCAGGCCATCCAGATCGTGCGCCGCAGGCAGATCGTTACTACCGGCAAGGTCACCCTGGAACGCATCTACGGGATAACCGACCTGACCGCGGAGCAGGCCGACGCAACCGAGATCGCACGCCGCGTCCGCAACCACTGGGGCATCGAGAACAAGATCCACCACGTGAGAGACACCACGTACGACGAGGACGCCTCCCGCGTACGCACCGGCACGGCTCCACGTGCCATGGCATCCTTACGCAACCTGGCCATCGGTGCTCTCCGACTCGCCAGCCAGACGAACATCGCCGCTGGACTCCGCCACCACACCCGCGACGCAAACCGTCCACTGAGGTTCTTCGAGTTGGCCACCGATCGGGTGATGGGCCGGAAGCGCAACGAGCGAGGCCCCCGGGCTGTTGATCGAGATGTTTGACGTCTCAAT
>NZ_JBVHKV010000021.1:0-152726 GCF_055559335.1 Streptomyces sp. NPDC024555 | reverse complement strand
CAGCTCACCGAGGAGATCAACAACCGCAAGGGCTGACACCCCACCCGGCAGACGGTGCGGGGCCGCACGGTGACACCCACCGCGCGGCCCCGCACTGCTGTCGATCACCATTGACGCCGGTACGGCGGCCTTATAACTTCACTATACGGATTGTCGATTCCGGGAAGCGGAAACGCTGTCGAGAGTGGAGGGTGTGGACATGGGCCAGCAGGAGAAGGTGGCGACGAGCCTCGCCGGTGCCGTCAGCGCGGGGATCAGCGAGTCCCTCGCGCCGGTCGACGCCGAACTCGCCCGCCGCTATCCCGGCGACCCCGGCACCCGCCAGCCCGTCCACACGGTCTACGTACCGGGCGACGCCTTCGAGGCCGGCACCCTGCGCTCCTGGGGCGACCGGGCGCTGCGGGCGCTCGACGAACACGCCCCCGACGCCGGCGCGTTCGCGTCCGTGCTCGGCATCCCGGACGAGCTGGCGGGCCCGGTCCACGACCGCGTCCGCGCCAAGCTGGAGCGCGAGCCCGTCGAGGACCTGCGCATCGACTTCGAGGACGGCTACGGCTCCCGCTCCGACGCCGAGGAGGACGAGGCGGCCGCTCGGGCCGCGCGGCTCGTGGCGGAGGCCCACCGGGACGGCACGGCCGCCCCGTACATGGGCATCCGGATGAAGTGCATGGAAGCCGCCGTGCGCGACCGGGGCATCCGCACCACCGACGTCTTCCTCACCGGTCTGATGGAGGCGGGCGGCCTGCCCGACGGCCTCGTGCTGACCCTGCCGAAGGTGACGTACCCCGAACAGGTCACCGCCTTCGTCCAGCTGCTCGACGCCTTCGAGAAGGCGCACGCGCTGCCCGCCGGACGGCTCGGCTTCGAGATCCAGATCGAGACCAGCCAGTCGATCCTCGCCGCCGACGGGACCGCCGCCGTCGCCCGCATGATCGACGCCGCGGCCGGCCGGGCGACCGGACTGCACTACGGCACCTTCGACTACAGCGCCTGCGTCGGCGTCAGCGCCGCCTACCAGGCGAGCGACCACCCGGCCGCCGACCACGCCAAGGCCGTCATGCAGGTCGCCGCCGCCGGCACCGGCGTACGGGTCAGCGACGGCTCCACCAACGTCCTGCCCGTCGGCCCCACCGCCCGGGTCCACGAGGCCTGGCGGCTCCACTACGGTCTGACCCGCCGTGCCCTGGCCCGCGCGTACTACCAGGGCTGGGACATGCACCCGGGACACCTGCCGACCCGTTACGCCGCCGTCTACGCCTTCTACCGCGAGGGCCTGGAGCAGGCCGCGGCCCGCCTCGCCGCCTACGCGGCCAAGGCCGACGGCGACGTGATGGACGAACCGGCCACCGCGAAGGCGCTGAGCGGCTATCTGCTGCGCGGCATCGACTGCGGCGCACTCGACACCGCCGAGGTGACCGGCCTGACCGGGCTGACCCGTGCCGACCTGGACGAGTACGCCGCACCGCGGCGCGGCGGGCTGACCGTCACGGCACCTTAGAAGTGTTCCGGTCCCTCAGGCCGGCGGCAGCTCGCCCGAACCGCGCGGGACGAGCCGGGTCGGCAGCTCGACCCGGGCCGGGGCGTGGTCGGCGCCGTCGAGCCGGCGGAAGAGGTGCTCGGCGGCGGTGCGGCCGGCGGCCGCCGGATCCTGGGAGACGACGGTGATGCCGAGCAGGTCCGCCAGTTCGATGTCGTCGAACCCGACCAGGGCCACGGGCCGCTCCCGGCCGGCCAGGACGCGCACGGCGGTCACCGTCACCCGGTTGTTCCCCGCGAACAGGGCGGTCACCGGCTCGGGGCCCGTCAGCATGTCCTCCACCGCCGCGCGCACCCGCACCGGGTCCGTGGAGCCGAGCGAGACCCAGGAGTCCCGGACGGCGATCCCGGCGTCCGCCATCGCCGTGTGGTAGCCGCGCAGCCGCTCCGTGGCGGTGTGGATCCTCGGCTGGTCGCCGACGAAGCCGATACGGCGGTGGCCGTGCGCGATCAGATGGGCGACCCCCTCGCGGGCCCCGCCGAAGCTGTCCGACAGCACCGTGTCGGCATCGATCCGTCCCGCCGGGCGGTCCACGAACACCGTGGCTATGCCCGCCTTGATCTCGGGCTCCAGATAGCGGTGGTCGTCGCCCGCCGGAATGACGATGAGGCCGTCGACCCGACGGGCGCACAGGGCGAGCACCAACTCCTGCTCGCGCTCCGGGTCCTCGGCGCTCGACCCGTTGATGAGCAGGGCCCCGTGGGCGCGCGCGACCTCCTCGACGGCACGGCTCAGCGGTCCGTAGAACGGGTCGGCGAGATCCTCCAGCACCAGCCCGATCGAGGCGGTGCGCCCCTTGCGCAGGACGCGCGCGCTGTCGTTGCGGCGGAAGCCCAGCGCCTCGATGGCCTCCTGGACCCGGCGCTCGGTGTCGGGGGTGACGCCCGGTTCGCCGTTGACCACGCGCGAGACCGTCTTGAGGCCCACTCCGGCTCGGGCGGCCACGTCCTTCATGGTCGGACGGTTGCCGTAACGGGGCTCCGGGTGACGGGTGGTCTCGGCCACGATGCGCTGTCCTGTCGTCGGGTTGCGGGCGGATCCGGCCGTGCCACGAGGGGCGCCGGAGGCTGTGGCGTCGAGCATAGGCCCTGGACAACGTTGTCAGCGGAATGGAGACTGTGCAGACCACCGGCCGAAGCCGCAGGTCCCGCCCCTCACCCCCGGAGCCGTCCCGATGCACACCGACCTCGTCGCAGCGCTGGACATCGGCGGAACCAAGATCGCCGGAGCGCTGGTGGACGGGTCCGGCACCCTTCGTACGCGGGCGCGCCGCCCCACGCCCGCCGGGAAGGACGGCGAGACGGTGATGGCGGCCGTCGCCGAGGTCCTCGCGGAGCTGTCCGCCTCCCCGCTCTGGCCGCGGGTCCGCGCCGTCGGCATCGGCAGCGCCGGACCGGTGGACGCGGCGAACGGCACGGTCAGCCCGGTGAACGTGCCGGGCTGGCGGAGCTTTCCGCTGGTGGCCCGGGTGGGCGCGGCGGCCGGCGGACTCCCGGTCGGGCTGGTCGGGGACGGTGTCGCGGTCACCGCGGCCGAGCACTGGCTGGGCGCCGCCCGGGGCCACGACAACGCGCTGTGCATGGTGGTGTCGACCGGGGTCGGCGGCGGCCTCGTGCTCGGCGGCGCGCTGCACCCCGGGCCGAGCGGGAACGCCGGCCACATCGGGCACATCAGCGTGGACCTCGACGGCGATCCGTGTCCATGCGGCGGGCGCGGCTGTGTCGAGCGCATCGCGAGCGGTCCGAACATCGCCCGCCGGGCCCTGGCCAACGGCTGGCTGCCCGGCCCGGACGCGGACGCCTCGGCCGCCGGGGTGGCCGCCGCCGCGCGGGCCGGGGACCCGGTCGCGCTGGCCTCCTTCGAGCGGGCCGCACAGGCGCTCGCCGCGGGCATCGCCGCGACGGCCACCCTCGTGGAGATCGACATCGCGGTGATCGGCGGGGGAGTAGCGGGCGCGGGCGACCTCCTGTTCGCCCCGCTGCGCGCCGCGCTGCGCCGGTACGCCACCCTGTCGTTCGTCCAGGAGCTGACGGTGGCCCCGGCGGTCATGGGCACCGACGCCGGCCTGGTCGGCGCCGCCGCGGCGGCCTTCGGCACGCGGGACGGGGCGCGGGGCATCCTGACGGTCCCGGCGCGGCCATGAACCTCCGGACCGGACCCGGGTGACGGCGGAGGGGGCCGCCACCCGGGTCCGGGCCGGGTCAGCAGGTGATGCGCAGATCCGCCCAGTCCGCGTGGTCGGAGTCGACCCCGTCGCCGCCGTCGGTGACGACCAGCCGGACGACCTGCGCTCCCGTGACGTCCGCCGAGAGCGGGAGGGCGGGCATCGCGTTGGTGAGGACCCCGGTCGAGGCGGCCTTCGTCCCGTCGGCCCAGACCTCGAAGGCGGCGGTGCCCTTGGCGCCCTTCTCGTCGTCCACGCCGACCTGTGCCGTCACCGTCGCGCAGGCGCCTCCCGCGTAGTAGGAGATCTCGCTGGGCGCGTGCACCCCCAGCCCCTTCGCGTACACCTCGCCGCCGATGGTCAGCGGACGGCCGTCGCCCGCCGCGCTCTCACCGTTGCTGGTGTCCTTCTCGACGGGGCCGTAGCCACTGGTCGCCGCGAGCCACGGCAGGTCGCCGAGGTAGCCGCCGCCCGGCGGGGGCGCCACCACCACATGGGCCCGGAACGGGACCGTGGACGCGGCGCGCTCGCCGGAGGGGGCGCGGTAGCGGGCACCGAGCGTCAGGTCGTAGGTGCCCGCCGCGGTACCGGGCGGCGCCGTCACCCGCCAGCGGGTGGTCAGCGCCCGACCGGTGGGCAGGACCCGTGCCGTGGCCGGGGAGTCGGCGGTGACGCGCCAGCCCTCGGGCCCGGTGAGCGTCGCCGAGGCCCGCAGCGCCGGGGTCCGGCCCAGATCCGTGACCGAGGTGGTCAGGGTCGTCGTACGCCCCGCCTCCAGCAGCGGACTGCCGTCCAGGGCCAGTTCCACCGCCGGCGGATACGCGGCCCAGCGGCTGTCCGCGGCGACCCGCAGCAGCACCGTCCCGTGCGCGGGCACCGTCGCGGACAGGGCACCCGCCGTATTGCGGGTGGTCCCGGCCCACAGATCCCGCACGGTGTACGCGTCGGCGGCCGGCAGCCCCGCCGCCGCGGCCGTCGTGGAGATCCGCTGCGCGTTCGCGCTCTCGTTGAACAGGGCCACCACCCGGCTGCCGTCCCGCATCTCCTTGACCACCACCCAGCGTCCGTCCTCGGACGACAGGACGACGCCCTGCCGGCCCAGCGGGTCCTGGTCGACGGCGATGACCTCCCGGTTGGAGAGGATCGCGTACGTCTCGGGCGTCGCCCTGCGCAGATCGGAGCCGATGAGCAGGGGCGCGGCCATCACCGACCACATGGAGAAGTGCGTGCGGTACTCCGTGTCCGTCATGCCGCCGTTGCCGACCTCCAGCATGTCGGGGTCGTTCCAGTGGCCGGGGCCCGCCGCGGCGGCGAGCGGCAGGTTCTTCTTCATGATCGACAGCATGCTGCTCCAGCTGTCGCCGATGTCACCCGTGGTGCGCCAGAGATGACCCAGTTCCGCGGCCCATTCCCAGGGTTTGTTCTGGCCCCATTCGCAGATGCTGTACACGATGGGGCGGCCGGTGGCGGCCAGTGCGTCCCGCATCGTCGTATAGCGTTCCCGGGCGTCGACGCCCTGGTTGTTGCAGTTGTCGTACTTGAGGTAGTCGACACCCCAGTCCGCGAACTGCCGGGCGTCGCTGTACTCGTGGCCGAGCGCGCCGGGAAGGCCCACGCTGTCGCACGTCCTGGTGCCCGCGCTGGTGTAAATGCCGAGCTTGAGCCCCCGGGCGTGGACGTAGTCGGCGACGGCCGCGATTCCGTGCGGGAAGCGCACCGGGTCGGCGACCAGTTTTCCTTCCGCGTCGCGCTGCGGTTCCGCCCAGCAGTCGTCCAGATTGACGTACTCGTAGCCCGCTTCCCTGAGCCCCTTGTCGACGAAGATATCGGCGATTCCCTTGACCATCTCCTCGTTGAACTCGGCTCGGCAATGGGTCGAGTTCCAGTTGTTGAACCCCATGGGCGGGGTGAGCGCGAGACCGTTTCCGGCCGCCTGGACGGCCGGGGGCGAGGCGGGGGCGGACGGCGCCGACGCGGCGGCCGGAACGGTGGTGCCGGCCGCGCAGAGAAGGCCCGCGGCCAGGGCTCCGACGACTCTGAGGCGGCGGGTGCGGGTGGTACGGCTTGGAAGATGACGCATCGTTACGTTCCTCCGTACTCGTGCCGGATCGAATAGCGACATGTGCACGCCAAGGCGAGCGATTACGTTAGGGCGTGTTGAAGTCTGTTGGAAGAGGCCCGGTGCCGGTTGTTCGGTATCTCGTCAAAACCCTTGACGGGCATGCTGGTTGGGGGTGTGATCCAAGCGCACGTTCGGTTGTGTTCGGTTGCCTTCCGAAGGAGGAGGTCATGGCGCACTCGTACGACAGCTCGGATCCGGCCCGCGGCGTTGCGGGAGGGATGTCCCGGAGGAGCCTGCTGCGCGGCGCGGCGATCGGGGCCGGCGCGGTCACGCTTCCCGCACTGCTCACCGCCTGCGGCGGCGGCCCCGGTGGCGACGGCAAGACCGTCACCCTGGGCTCCAACTCCTCCGACCCCATTCCGAAGAAGGCCTTCGCCGACGCGTTCAAGGCCTATGCGGCCCAGTCCGACGGGCGCACGGTGAAGGTCAACACGGTCGACCACAACACCTTTCAGGAGAACATCAACCGCTATCTCCAGGGCAAACCCGACGACGTCTTCATGTGGTTCGCCGGATACCGCATGCAGTTCTTCGCCAAGAAGGGACTGCTGTACGACATCAGTGACAACTGGCAGGGGTACGAGGGTTTCTCCGACGCCCTGAAGGCGCAGTCGACCGGCGAGGACGGCAAGCAGTACCTCACGCCGTACTACTACTATCCGTGGGCCGTCTTCCACCGGAAGAGCCTCTTCACGGAGCGCGGCTACGAGGCGCCGAAGACGCTCGACGCGTACGTGGCCCTCGCCAGGCAGATGAAGAAGGACAAGCTGGACCCCATCGCGTTCTGCGACAAGGACGGCTGGCCCGCCATGGGCACGTTCGACTACATCAACATGCGCACCAATGGATACGCGTTCCACAAGAGCCTGATGGCGGGGGAGGAGGCCTGGACCGACAAACGCGTCAAGGAGGTCTTCGACACCTGGCGCCGGCTGCTCCCGTACTGCCAGCCGGGCGCCAACGGGCGCACCTGGCAGGAGGCCGCCACCAGCCTCCAGAAGCGCACCTCGGGCATGGCCGTCTTCGGACTCCCGCACCCCGGCGCCCAGTTCCCCAAGGACGAGCAGGGGGACCTCGACTTCTTCCCCTTCCCCGTCATCAACCCCGAGCACGGCCAGGACGCCGTCGAGGCGCCCATCGACGGATTCCTCCTCGCCAAGAAGTCCAGGAGCCTCAAGAACGAGAAGACGCTGGAGAGCGCCAAGGACCTGCTGAAGTGGCTCGCCACCGGGAAGGCCGAGGACATCTACCTCAAGAGCGACCCGAACAACATCGCGGTCAGCGACCAGGCCGACACCTCGCAGTACTCGGACCTCCAGAAGAAGGCCGTCGAGCTGGTCTCCGGGGCCAAACAGATCTCCCAGTTCCTGGACCGCGACACCCGGCCCGACTTCTCATCGACCGTCATGATCCCGGCGATCCAGAAGTTCATCAGCAGCCCGAACGACGTGGACGGACTCGTCAACGACATCGAACGGCAGAAGAAGACCATCTTCGCCTCGGACTGAACCGGGAGTACCGACCGTGTCGTTCACCTCGGGGCGGCGCACCGGACGACGGGGCACGCGGCGGTTCACCCGCCGCGACCTGGCCGTCCTGGGCGTGCTGCTCGGCCTGCCCCTCCTGCTCGACCTCGCCGTGGTGTGGGGGCCCACCCTGGCCTCCGTCGCCCTCTCCTTCACCAGCTGGGACGGGATCGGCGACATCGAGTGGGTGGGCACGCGCAACTACGCGAACCTCTTCACGAACTACCCGCCGTTCTGGCCCGCCGCCCGTCACAACCTGCTCTGGCTGGCCTTCCTCGGCCTGGTCGCCACCCCCTTCGGACTGCTGCTGGCCGTCCTCATCGACAAGGGGGTGCGCTTCAGCCGGTTCTACCAGTCGACCCTCTACATGCCCGTGGTGCTCTCCCT
Source organism: Streptomyces sp. NPDC024555 (assembly GCF_055559335.1). NCBI lineage: Bacteria > Bacillati > Actinomycetota > Actinomycetes > Kitasatosporales > Streptomycetaceae > Streptomyces > Streptomyces sp. NPDC024555. Next base: position 144,990 of record NZ_JBVHKV010000021.1, on the reverse strand, counting down.
GGCCGTGGTCGGCTTCATCGCCCAGCTCGTCTTCTCCCGCGACCAGGGGGCCCTCAACGCCGTCATCGGCGACACGCGCACCCCCACGGACTGGCTGGGCGACCCCGACCTCAACATCTGGATGGTCCTGTTGGCCGCGGCCTGGCGCCACACCGGCTATGTGATGATCCTCTACCTCGCCGGGCTCAAGGCCGTGGACACCTCCCTCAAGGAGGCCGCCGCCATCGACGGGGCGAGCGAGACGCAGACCTTCTTCCGCATCGTCTTCCCCACCCTGCGACCGGTCAACGTGATCGTCGGCGTCATCACCGTCATCGAGTCGCTGCGCGCCTTCGACATCGTCTACGCGGTCAACCACGGCCGCAACGGACTCGAACTGCTCTCCGTCCTCGTCACGGACAACATCATCGGCGAGGCCAGCCGGATCGGGTTCGGCTCCGCCATCGCCGTCGTCCTGCTCGTCGTCTCGCTGGGATTCGTCGTGACGTACCTGGTGCAGGAACTCCGAGGGGAGAAGGACCGATGACCCCGCCGCATCCGGCCGGTGCCCGCCCGGCCCGGCGCCGCGTCCGCCCCGGCCGGCTGGGCGTGCATGCCTTCCTCATGGCGGTCTCGCTCGCGTTCCTCGCCCCGCTGCTGCTCGCCGTCTACGCCTCGCTGCGCCCGTACGAGGAGACCTCCGAGCACGGCTACTTCTCGCTGCCGCGCCATCTCTCCCTGGACTACTACCGGCAGGCGTTCTCCGACTCCGGCATGACGAAGTACTTCGTCAACACGCTGATCATCGCCGTCCCCGGCGTTCTGGTGACGCTCTTCCTCGCCTCGTTCACGGCCTTCGCCCTCGCCCGGCTGAAACTGCGCGGCGGACTCGTCCTGCTGATGCTCTTCACCGCCGGGAACCTGCTCCCGCAGCAGGTGATCGTCACCCCGCTGTACGTCGTCTTCAACCGGATCCCGCTGCCGTACTGGATGTCCGACTCGATGACGATGTTCGACTCCTACTGGGCCGTCGTCCTGGTGCAGGTCGGCTTCCAGCTGGGCTTCTGCGTCTTCGTCCTGGCCAACTTCATGCGGACCCTCCCTCAGGAGATCCTGGAGGCGGCGGTCGTGGACGGCGCGGGCGTCTGGACCCGGTACTGGCGCATCACCCTGCCGCTCTGCCGCCCCGCGCTCGCCGCCCTGGGCACGCTCCAGTTCACCTGGATGTACAACGACTTCCTGTGGGCGCTGGTCTTCGTCTCGGACGGCGACAAGCTCCCGATCACCTCGGCGCTGAACAATCTGCGCGGTCAGTTCTTCACGGACTACAACCTGCTCGCCGCCGGTTCGGTGATCGTCGCCCTGCCCACCCTGGTGGTCTTCCTGCTGCTCCAGCGGCACTTCATCGCGGGCCTCACCCTGGGGTCCGGCAAGGGGTGACCCCGCCGCCCGGCGGCATCGGCGCCCCGGTCACCGGGCGACGCGGGCCCCGATGCCGTCGAGCAGGAAGGCGAGTCCGGTCCGGAAGGTCGCGTCGGGGTCGAGGTGCGCGGCGTCGCGCACCACCGCGGCCAGCGCGGGGTACCTTCCGGTGGCGAAGGCCCGGCGCAGATACGGTCCCCGGGCGGCCTGCCAGCTCTTCTCGTCCAGGCCGGTGGCCCGCTCGGCCCTCCGGTCGGCGACCTCCCGGCGCACCGTCCCGATGGTGTACGCGTTGACCGCCGCGACCACCGGCATGACGTCGTCCACGTCCAGACCGTCCAACGCGGCGAGCACGCTCTCGCTGACGGCCAGCGCGTGCGGTCCGAGCTGCGGGCGCCCGCCGAGGAGGTCGGCGAGCCATTCGTGGGCGAGCACGGCACGCCGCATCCCCGCCGCCAGCGACTCCAGCACCTCCCGCCATCCGTCACCGGCCGGCCGGATCTCCGCATGGGCGGCGTCGACCATGAGGTCGAGCAGCTCCTCCTTGCTGTCGATGTAGCCGTAGAGCCGCATCGGGCGGACGTCCAGCGCGGCGGCGACCTTGCGCAGCGACACCGCGTCCAGCCCGTCGGCGTCGGCCAGCCGGACCGCCGCATCCACGATCAGCTCACGGCTCAGCGGGGCAGGAACCGGACGTTGCGGCGGCTCCGGCCGCTCCCACACGAACATGAGGCCGACGATACCCGGCGGCTGGCGATACACCGTATCGAACGATACGGTGTATCGGACGGTTCGCCGTGCACGGCACGGGACAGGACGACCGTCCGACAAGGGGGCAACCATGACCATCGCCATCGTCGGAGCGGGCCTCGGCGGGCTCGCCCTCGCACGGGTGCTGCATGTGCACGGCATCGAATCCGTCGTCTACGAACGCGAGTCCTCGCGCCACGCGCGCGGTCAGGGCGGCATGCTCGACATCCACTCCGGGCAGCGGGCCCTGCGCGAGGCCGGCCTGCTCGACGCCTTCCTCGCGATCGCCCGGGGCGAGGGCCAGGACCTGCGCCTCCTCGACTCGGACGGCACGCTGCTCCTCCAGGAGGACACCCCGGACGACGCCCCGCTCCTCCGTCCCGAGATCGACCGCGCCGACCTGCGCGCCCTGCTGCTCGACTCCCTGCCCGAGGGCGTCGTGCGCTGGGGCCACGTCCTCACCCGCGCCGAACCGGGCCGGCTGCACTTCGAGGACGGCGGAAGCGCACCCTGCGAGCTGCTGGTCGGCGCGGACGGCGCCTCCTCCCGGGTCCGCCCGCTGGTCACTGATGCCCGCCCCGCGCACACCGGCCACCACAGCGTCGAGATCGGCATCCCCGACATCGACCGCACGCACCCCGCACTCGCGGAGATGGTCGGCCGGGGCAGCTACTGGGCGCTCGGGGACGGGCTGACCCTCTCCGCCCAGCGCAACGGCGACGGCCGGGTGCGCATCGGCATCGGCTTCCACCGCACCGACGAGGACTGGCTCGACACCTGCGGCATCCCCTTCGACGACCCGGCCGCCGCCCGTGCCCGGCTGATCGAACTGCTCCCCGGCTGGGACGCCCGCTTCGCCACCCTCATCGGGGCCTGCGACGACCTGGTCGTGCCACGGGCCGTCAGCAGCCTCCCGGCCGGGCTGAGCTGGGCCCCGGTACCCGGCGTGACGCTCGTCGGCGACGCCGCGCATCTCATGCCGCCGGTCGGGGAGGGGGCCAACATGGCGCTGCTCGACGGCGCCCTGCTCGCCCTCGCCCTGGCCGGACGGCCGGGCGACGTCCCCGCCGCCGTCGCCGCCTACGAACGCGAGATGTTCGAACGCGCCGGGAAGGCGGCCCGGATGTCCGAACGGCTGCACTCCGTCCTGGCGGCGCCCGACGCGGCCCGGCGGATGCTGGCCTTCTTCCGCCCCGAGGAGGACGGGCGCGCCCCGGCGGAACCGGACACCGCCGCTCCCACGGCCGTCTGAGGGCCGTTCGAGCGGGGGCGGCGCGGGTCCGATCGAGTCATCCGGGCCCGTGGACCGACGGCGTTGTCAGTGGCGGGTGCGATCCTGCGGGTATGGACGAGATCATGCGGCGTCGCGTGTACGGCGCCGATCACGACGACCCCGACCCCGGGCCCAAGCCGGGCCGTTCCTACCGGGAGCTGGTGGGCGGGCCGCTCGACGGGCTGCTGCTGGACGTGACCGGCTGGACCGACGTCGCCCTCGCGGACGGCTCCGCCCTCGTCACCGAGATCGGCGCCTACGGGGCCGGGGGCCGGGCGGAGTACGGACCGCGGGGCGAGGATCCGGACAAGTGGGACTGGCGAGGCGACACGCCCTGACCGCTGCGGGGGGCCGGGCGTTCCCCGGCGGCCGGGGCCCCTGCGGCGGGCCCGAGCCGGAGGCGGGGCGCCGCCGGGACACCGGGCGGCCGGCCCCTGCGGCTTCGGCGCGCCCTGCCCCGGATCACCGGCCGCGGTCCATGCCCTGCTGCGGGACGACCACGAGGAACGCGTCCTGTTCCAGGTCCATCACCACCTCCGCCGCGACGCCCTCGCCGCGACGGGCCGCCGCGAACTCCTCCGCAGGCCAACTGCCCCGTGGATCCCCCGCGGGAAACCGTTCCAGTACGGTGCGGCGCACGGTGCACCCCCTGTCGTTCGTTCCGATGCCCGCTCCAACGACGCACGGGGCCCGCCGTTACGCCCGGAACGGCCCGAACGGGCACCTTCGGCCCGCCGGAAGCAGCCGCCCGGCCGGACGGCGTGGTTGCGCTCCGGCAACGTCACCGCCACAGTCGTGTTTTCGCGGCACGGTGTTGCGGGCAAGCCACTGGGGGCTACGGAAGAGGGGGAACCGTGATCGTCTGGATCAACGGTGCGTTCGGCGCGGGCAAGACGAGCGCCGCGCGTGAACTGATCGATCTGATCCCGAACAGCACCTTGTACGACCCGGAACTGACCGGGGCGGGGCTGGGATCCCTGCTGCCCCAGAAGAAGCTCGCCGAAGTGACCGACTTCCAGGACCTGCCGATCTGGCGGCGCCTCGTGGTCGACACGGCGGCGGCGCTGCTCGCCGAGATCGGTGGTGTGCTGGTCGTCCCGATGACCCTGCTGCGGCAGGAGTACCGCGACGAGATCTTCGGCGGGCTCGCCTCCAGGCGCGTCTCCGTGCACCATGTACTGCTCCGACCTGACGAAACGATCCTGCGTCAACGGATCGCGCACCGGGCCCAGTTCCCCGAGGACCCGGACCGGGTCGACAGCACCGGCCGCTGGGCGTTCGACCGGATCGCGCCCTACAAATCCGCGCTCCGCTGGATCACCCCCGACGCCCACACCATCGACAACGGCGCGCTCACCCCGCGCGAGACGGCCGAGCGGATCGCCGAGGCCGTACGGACCGGGGCGGCGCCCGTCTGCGAGATCGTGCAGACCCCCGACCCCACGGCCGAGACCGTCGCGGCCGGAGTGCTGCTCTTCGACGAGCACGACCGGGTCCTGCTCGTCGACCCCACGTACAAACCGGGCTGGGAGTTCCCCGGCGGTGTGGTGGAGGCCGGTGAGGCGCCCGCGCAGGCCGGGATACGGGAGGTGGCCGAGGAGATAGGGATCCACCTCGACCGGGTGCCCCGGCTGCTCGTCGTCGACTGGGAGGCCCCCCGGCCGCCCGGCTACGGCGGTCTGCGGCTGCTCTTCGACGGAGGCACCCTGACCGGCGCGGACGCCCGGAGACTGCTGCTGCCCGGATCGGAGCTGCGCGACTGGCGGTTCGTCACCGAGGAGGAGGCTGCCACCATGCTGCCTCCCACCCGGTACGAACGGCTGTGCTGGGCCCTGCGCGCCCGGGAACGCTCAGCCGTGCTCAACCTGGAGGCCGGCATCCCCGTGGGCTGAGGCGCGCATCACCGCCACCGCGTCCTCGGTGAGCGGTTCGCCGTGACCGAAGCAGACCGTGGCCGCCTCCAGGTCCGCCAGCCGGCCGAAGGAGGCCGCGGCCTGCTCCCGGTCGATGTTCATCACGCCCAGCAGCACCTGTCCCTGCGCCTCGGCGACGCAGTCCCCGGTGAACAGGACCTTGTGCCGGGGCAGATGGATGCCGACGGAACCCGGCGTGTGCCCGGGGGAGTGGACCACCACCGCCCCGTCGCCGAAGGGCAGCGTGCTCCCGTCGGACAGCTCCGTGTCCACCCGGGTCGGGGGCGCCACGGGCACCGTCAGCCCGTGGGCGTGGATGGGGATCTCCCAGTCCAGCAGGTCCGGGGCGGGGACCTCCGCCTCGCCCCGGATGTACGGGGCGTCCAGCCGGTGCGCGAGGATCTCGCAGCCGTGCCGGTCGGCGAGCTCCTGAGCGGCGCCGTAGTGGTCGCGGTGGCCGTGGGTGATGACGATCCGGGCGATCCGGGCCGGATCGTGGCCGAGTCCGCGGACCGCCTCCTCGATGGCGGGTCCGCTCTCCGCGTCGCCCGCGTCGATCAGGGTCAGTTCGGTCCCGTCGCGCCAGAGGTAGGCCTGGCCGATCCGGAAACGCAGCAGGTGCAACCGGGGCAGTATCTCGATGAGTTCCATGCCGCGAACGTATGCGCGCACGCTCCGCGGCGGCGCCCGACTACGCTCTGGGCGAGCTTCGCTCTGCGCGTAGCGGCCGGCCGGGGCGCGGACCTCGCACCCCGGCCGGCCGCCGTCCGTCCCGGGACACGGCCCAGGAGCCCTCAGGCCTTCTTGGACTCCGCGTAGTTCCGCAGGAACAGCGCCTCGGCCACCGAGAGCCGCTCCAGCTCCTCGGGCGACACGCTCTCGTTCACCGCGTGGATCTGCGCCTCGGGCTCGCTCAGACCGATCAGCAGGATCTCGGCCTGCGGATACAGCTCGGAGAGCGCGTTGCACAGCGGGATCGAGCCGCCCATCCCCGAGGACTGCATCTCCTGGCCGTCGTACGCGGTCCGCATGGCGTCGGCCATCGCCGTGTACGCCGGGCTCGACAGATCGGCGCGGAACGGCTGCCCCTGGCCCACCTGCTCGACCGCGATCCGCGCCCCCCACGGGGTGTGCGCGCGCAGATGCGCGGTCAGCAGCTTCGTCGCCTCGACCGCGTCGGCGCCCGGCGGCACCCGGAGGCTGATCTGCGCGCGGGCGCTCGCCTGCACGGAGGGCGTCGCCCCGACCACCGGCGGGCAGTCGATCCCGATGACGGTGACGGCCGGACGCGCCCAGACGCGGTCCGCGACCGTGCCCGTGCCGATCAGGGAGACCCCGTCCAGGACCTTGGCGTCCGAGCGGAACTCCTCCTCCGGGTACTGCAGCCCGTCCCACGCCGCGTCGTCGGTGAGACCGTCGACGGTGGTCGAGCCGTCCTCGGCCCGCAGCGACGCGAGCAGCTGGATCATCGCGGCCAGCGCGTCGGGCGCGGCACCGCCGAACTGCCCGGAGTGCAGGTTGCCTTCGAGGGTGTCCAGCTGGACCCGGAGCATCGTCATCCCGCGCAGCGTCGAGGTGACGGTCGGCAGCCCGACGCGGAAGTTGCCGGTGTCCCCGATCACGATGGTGTCCGCCGTCAGCAGTTCCGGGTGCGACCGCGCGTACTGCTCCAGGCCGCCGGTGCCCTGCTCCTCCGAGCCCTCGGCGATCACCTTCACCGAGACCGGCACCCCGCCGTTGGCCTTGAGGGCGCGCAGCGCCAGCAGATGCATCAGCACCCCGCCCTTGCAGTCGGCCGCTCCCCGGCCGAACCAGCGGCCGTCACGCTCCGTCAGCTCGAACGGCGGGGACAGCCAGGCCGACTCGTCGAGCGGCGGCTGCACGTCGTAGTGCGCGTACAGCAGCACCGTGGGAGCCCCCGCCGGGCCGGGCAGGTATCCGTAGACGGACTGGGTGCCGTCCGGGGTGTCGAGCAGCGCGACGTCCTGGAAGTCCTCGGCGCGCAGGGCGTCGGCGACCCACGCGGCCGCCGCCTCGCACTCGCTCTTCGGGTACACGTCCGGGTCCGCCACCGACTGGAAGGCCACCAGCTCCGCGAGCTCCGTCCGCGCACGGGGCATCAACGAGGCGACGGTCTCGGAAATCGGATGGACGGTCATGGGTACGCTCCTCGTAGGTGCGGCGTTATGGGTACGAATCCGGCCACCCGGACACCAGGAGTGCGGTATCGCGGGTACGGCGGAGGCTCGGCCGATCCTCCCACAGCGGGGAGCGCTCGCAGCGCGCCGTAGGATGCCTGGAGCAGCTGGGGCCACTGGTCGGATCGGGAGCAGAAGCACATCGTGAGCAGCGAGAACGCAGACGCCGGACATGAGCACGAAGAGTCGTCCGTGTGGGACGTCGTCGTAGTCGGCGCCGGACCGGCGGGAGCCTCGGCGGCATACGCGGCGGCGGTCGCCGGCCGCCGGGTACTGCTCCTGGAGAAGGCGGAGCTGCCCCGCTACAAGACATGCGGCGGCGGCATCATCGGGTACTCGCGCGACGCGCTGCCGCCCGGATTCGAACTGCCCCTGCAGGACCGGATCCACGCGGTCACCTTCTCGCTCAACGGCAGGCTGGCGCGGACCCGCCGCTCCCGGCGCATGCTCTTCGGGCTCATCAACCGGCCCGAGTTCGACGCGGGCCTGGTGGAGGAGGCGCAGAAGGCGGGCGCCGAACTGCGCACCGGTGCGACGGTGACCCGGGTCGAGCAGCACGGTGCCGCGGTGCCCGACCGGCGCACGGTCGCGGTCGTGCTCTCCGGTGGCGAGACGGTCCTGGCCCGCGCGGTGGTGGGTGCCGACGGCAGTGCCGGCCGGATAGGAGCCCATGTCGGGGTGAAGCTGGACCAGGTGGACCTGGGTCTGGAGTCCGAGATCCCCGTGCCGCCGACCGTGGCCGAGGACTGGGCCGGCCGGGTGCTCATCGACTGGGGCCCCATGCCCGGCAGTTACGGCTGGGTCTTCCCCAAGGGCGACACCCTGACCGTCGGGGTGATCTCGGCCCGGGGCGACGGCGCGGGCACCAAGCGCTATCTGGAGGACTTCATCGCGCGGCTCGGCCTGGCCGGCTTCGAACCGAAGATCTCCTCCGGTCATCTGACGCGCTGTCGCAGCGAGGACTCGCCGCTCTCGCGCGGCCGGGTCCTGGTGTGCGGGGACGCGGCGGGGCTGCTGGAGCCGTGGACCCGGGAGGGCATCTCCTTCGCCCTGCGCTCGGGGCGGCTCGCCGGTGAGTGGGCCGTACGGGTCGCGGAGTCGCACGACGCCGTGGACGCGCGCCGCCAGGCGCTCAACTACGCCTTCGCCATCAAGGCCGGGCTCGGCGTCGAGATGAGCGTGGGGCGCCGGATGCTGAAGCTCTTCGAGCGCCGCCCCGGTGTGCTGCACGCCGTTCTGACCGGATTCCGGCCCGCGTGGAACGCGTTCGCCGGAGTCACCCGGGGCACGACCTCGCTGGCCGAACTGGTCCGTTCGCACCCGCTGGCGCAGCGGGCGCTGTCGGCGATGGACCGTTAGCGCTCTTCCCCTTCTTCTGTCCCGAGGCTCCGGGGCCGGATCCGCGAGACGCGCGGTCCGGCCCCGGAGTCAGTTCTCGACGGCCACCCGGAAGACCGGGTGGTCGGGGAGGGCCGCCAGGAGTTCGGCGTCCGTGGACTTGGCCGTGATGCCCTGGAAGTACTGGTTGACCTCCCAGCCCCAGCGCTCCAGATAGGCGCGGACGACCGCCGCCTTGTGCGCGTCGTTCCCGATCTCCGTCGCCGTGAACGGGCGGGTCCTGCGGCCCACCCGCAGCTCGCCGCCGCCCGCGGCACGCATATTGCGCACCCACTGCGAGTGGCCGCGCGCCGAGACGAGGTACTGCACGCCCTCGTAGGTGTGGAGGTTGACCGGGATGCGCTGCATCCGGCCGCTCTTGCGACCCCGCACCGACAGCTCCTGCGAACCCATCAGGCTGATCCCGTGCCGTGCCAGCCAGCCGACGACGCCGTTCATGCGGACGGTGAAGGAGCTGCCCCGGCGGTAGTACGGCTGCGACATGGTGACCCCCATGGTTGATGAGAGCGGTGCTCTGGATTGGTGAGCGGTGCTCTCGCTTGAGATCAGTGTGCATCGGTGCGGTGCTCAAAAGCAAGAGCACTGCTCTCGTTCCTGGTCAGTGCTCCAGATCCGTGGCAGACTGACGGGCATGAGCGCAATCAAGGGAGCAAGGGAGCGGGCCCGCATCGAGGTCACCGCCGCCATCAAGGACGAGGCGCGGCGGCAGCTCGCCGAGGAAGGAGCGGCGAAACTGTCGCTGCGTGCGGTGGCGCGCGAGCTGGGCATGGTCTCGTCGGCGCTCTACCGCTACTTCCCCAGCCGCGACGAACTGCTGACGGCCCTGATCGTCGACGCGTACGACTCCGTGGGTGCGGCGGCCGAGCGCGCCGACCGCGAGGTGACGGAGGCCCCCGCACCCCCCGCCGACCCCGAGGCCCCCGCTCCCGCGCACGGCACCGGCCTCGCCCGCTGGACGGCCGTCGGCTGCGCCGTCCGCACCTGGGCCCTGGCCCACCCGCACGAGTACGCGTTGATCTACGGGTCGCCCGTGCCGGGCTACACCGCCCCGCAGACCACCGTCGTCCCGGCCTCCCGCGTCGGCCTGCTGCTCATCTCCGTCGTCGAGGAGGCCCACCGCACCGAGGGGCTGGCACTCCCGCCGCTCGCGGAGGAACTGCGCCCCGAGGCCGAGCGGCTGGCCGCCGCGTTCGCGCCCGGACTGCCGCCGGCCGCGGCCGCCCCGCTCGTCGCCGCCTGGTCGCAGCTCTTCGGGCTGCTGTCCTTCGAGCTGTTCGGCCAGTTCAACCGGGTGGTGGAGGACCGCGAGGTCTTCTTCCGCCACGCCGTCGCGGAACTGGGCCGGACCGTCGGCCTGATGGGGAACCGCTAAGGCGGCGGTCCGGCGGTCCGTACGACGCCCGTAGGCTCCTCCCATGACGGAACCGCCCCTCACCGAAGCCGAGATCGCCGAGGCCGAAAGGGAACTCGGCGTCCGTCTCCCCGAGGAGTACCGGGCGTACCTGCGGGAGGTGAGCGCGGGCGGCGCGCTCCTCCCGTTGCGGCGGACCGGGCAGGGCTGGTGGTGGGCCGGGAACGACGCGTGGCGGCGTGATCTGCTGACGACCGCCTTCCCGCATCCGGGTTCCTGTGCGGGGAGCGACGACGGACCGATGGCGCGCGAGCCGCGGGTTGAGGAGTTCGCGGACGATGCCGCGTATGCGGCGGCCCGGCGCGCCTGGGCCGACGAGGCCGATCGGGCCGAGGACCTGAGGACGGCCGGCGCGGTCGTCGTCCAGGAGCACGGCTGCGGCTTCTCCACCCTGCTGGCCGTGACCGGCCCGTTGGCCGGAACGGTCTGGTGGGACGGGAGGGCCACCTGCGACCTGATCGTCCCGCTGTCCCTGGACCACGCCGGCGGCGGCCGTCCCGTCCGGTTCGGGGAGTGGCTGGACCACGGTTCGTGGGCGCTTCTGCCGCCGGGCTGGGGGCCGCCGTCCCCTCCGAGCCCCGTCGTCGACCGCTGAGCCCCGTCCGGCGGCCCGCCCGAGCCGTTCGCGTACTCCCGGGGGAGTACGGGCGATCGCCACGCCGGGCGGACGCCTCCGGGACGGTGTGCGGTCTAGCGTGGCCGCCATGGACGACCAGCGGGCGGAGACGGGCGACGGGCCCCCGGGAGGACGGGGCAGAACGGCACACCGTCCTCCGTGGGCGAGGGGCCACCGGGGCGGCGGGGAGCCGCCGGGCTGGCTGACCGGTGGCCGCGACGGGGCGCGGGCCCGGCTGCCCTGGGTGTCCACGCTCCTGATCGGCGTCGTCGTCATGGTCGGCTCGACCGTCGCCGCGCACAGCCAGGAGGGCGAGAAGGTCCCGCTCGACCTCTTCGCCCGACTGCTCCTGCTCGCCTCCGTCGCGGTCCTGCTGTTCCGGCACCGCCGTCCGGTCGCGGTCGTCTTCGGCGCCTCGGCGGCGGCCACGGTCTATCTCGGCGCGGGCTATCCGTACGGGCCGGTCTTCCTGGCCGTGGCGGTCGGCTGCTTCAGCGCCGTCGTCGCCGGGCACCGCCGCGCCGCCTGGTCGGCGGTGGCCATGGTGTGGGCGGGGCACATCCTCGTCGGCCACTGGCTCTACCGCTGGCTGCCGCCGGACGGTGACACCGCCCGGCCCTGGGGCCAGGAGGCCGGTGTCACCGCCTGGGTGGTGGCCATCGTGGCCGCCGCCGAGTTCGTCCGCGTACGCCGGGAGCAGTGGGCGGCGCAGCGCGTCGAGCGCGCCCGCGCGGAGCGGCGGCGGGCCGACGAGGAACGGCTGCGGATCGCCCGCGAACTGCACGACGTCCTCGCCCACAGCATCTCCGTCATCAACGTCCAGGCGGGCGTCGGCCTCGCCCTCATCGACACCGATCCCGAGCAGGCCCGCACCGCGCTGACGACCATCAAGGCCGCCAGCAAGGAGGCGCTCGGCGAGGTGCGGCAGGTCCTGGACACCCTGCGGACCCCCGGCGACGCCCCCCGGGCCCCCGCTCCCGGACTCGGCCGGCTGCCCGAACTCGTCGAACAGGCCGCGAGCACCGGCCTCACCGTCACCGTCACGACCGAGGGCGAACGGGGCACCGTGCCGCCGGGCGCGGACCTCGCCGCGTTCCGGATCGTCCAGGAGGCCCTGACCAACGTCGTCCGGCACTCCGGATCACGTACCGCCCGGGTCCTCGTCGGCTACGGACAGGACCGCATCCTGCTCCGTATCGACGACGACGGACCCGCCACCGGCACGGACGCGGGCGGCAGCGGCAACGGACTGGCCGGGATGCGGGAGCGGGCCGCGGCCCTGGGTGGCACGATCGAGGCGGGAACCGCACCCGGCGGAGGCTTCCGGGTCCGGGCCGAGCTCCCGCTGACCGGCGGCTTCGACGGCCCGGCGCACCGGAAGGGGACACCGTGATCCGCGTACTGCTCGCCGACGACCAACTGCTCGTCCGGGCGGGGTTCCGGGCCCTGCTGGACGCCCAGCCGGACATCGAGGTGGCCGGTGAGGCCGCCGACGGCGAGGAGGCGGTGCGCCTGGTGCGCGAGCTGCGCCCCGACACCGTCCTGATGGACATCCGGATGCCCCGTCTCGACGGCCTGGCCGCGACCCGCGCCATCACCGGGGACCCCGCGCTGGACCGGGTCAGGGTGGTCATGCTGACCACCTTCGAACTCGACGAGTACGTCTTCGAGGCGATCCGCTCCGGCGCCTCCGGCTTCCTCGTCAAGGACACCGAACCGGAGGAACTGCTGCGGGCCGTCCGCGCGGTCGTCGGGGGAGACGCCCTGCTCTCCCCGGGCGTCACCCGTCGGCTGATCGCCGAGTTCGCGGCCCGCTCCAAGGAGCCCGTCGCCGCCTCTCTCGGCGAACTGACCGAGCGGGAACGGGAGGTGATGGCACTCGTCGGCATGGGGCTCTCCAACGAGGAGATCGCCCGGCGCCTGGTCGTCAGCCCGCTGACCGCGAAGACCCACGTCAGCCGCACCATGGTGAAGCTCGGCGCCCGCGACCGGGCCCAACTGGTCGTCCTCGCCTACGAGTCCGGGCTGGTGCGGCCCGGCTGGATGGGCTGATCCCCGGGAGGTGTCCGCCCCTTCCCCGTGGAGGAAGGGGCGCGTCCGCCGATCTCGCGCTCGGTTCCCCGGCGCCCGAAGCGCAGCAGCACGTCGACGACCCGGCCGAGGAAGACCACCCCGGCCGTGCACGCCGCGACCCTCACCAGTCCGGAGCCGGCCCGGCCCGAGGCGAGGAACGCGGGGGCGCAGACCGCGGCGAACGCCACCCCCGCCAGCAGGGCGGCGGTGACCACCGCGAAGACGATCTCGACGGTCATCGCGTCACGTTCCGCCCGGTCGCGGTCTCCCATCCCCGTAGTGTCACAGCCGGGGTGCCGGGCGGACAAGGCGCCCGGTCAGATGGCCGAGTGCTCCTGCCAGAGCCGGACGAGGTCCGTGTCACCGGTCGCGGGCAGGACGTCGAGCGGGGCCCGGTTCCACAGGGCGAGGTAGAGCTGTCCGGCGGTGGCGGCCACCTCGCAGTCCGCCGGAGCCGCGTGCTCCGCCCGGTCCTCCGTCGCGTCCAGGCGCACGGCGGCCGGGGGTTCGGCGGTCAGCCGGACGTCCCAGACCGCGCCGGTGTCCGTGGTGCGCACGCGCAGGGTGCGCGGAAGGTCGGTGCGCACCCTGCTCCGCTCGCGGGCGTGGAAGCCGCGCAGCAGTTCGTCTATGCCGTCCTCGGCGTGGGCGGGTGCCACCGGGGCCGGCGGCCGGCCGAGCGCGGACTCGGCGTCGAAGCGGTGGACCCTCGTCTCGTGCGCCTGGCGGCGGGCCCAGAAGGCCAGCGGGGAGGGGGCCGGGAGGAAGGTCCAGCACTCCAGGTCCTCCGGAGCGTTCTCCAGCGCGGTGACCAGGTTCCGGTGTCCGGCGCGGAAGCGCTCGACGAGCGCGGTGCCGTCGAGCTCCGGCACCTCGGTCTCGGGGACGTAGGAGCGGTGGCCCTCGGTCACGAAGGCAGTGGCCCAGCGGTGGACCGCCGCGGTGTGGTCGAGCAGATCGCGCACCCGCCAGCCGGGGCAGGTCGGTACGGGCGCCCCGGTCCCCGCCTCCTCGGCCGCGTCGGCCATCAACCGGCCCTCGGCGGAAAGGGATTCGATGTGCTCCATGATCTTCATGGCTCGGATTGTGCCAGGGGCGCGCGGTGCGGGGACGAGGTTTTTCCGCCCCCGCACCGCGGGCACGAGCGGTGCCGGGGGGCCGTCCGACCGTTCCCGTCGTTCGCCCGGAGGGCGGGCCGGGCGGCGTCGGGTGCGGCGAGGGTGCGTGCATGGCGTCGCCCGGCAGACGGGAAGGGTCGACAGTCCCTAGGCGGCCGTCCCGGAGCCGGACGCGTGGCGGGCGCCGTAGCCGAGCGCGGCGGCCGCCAGGGCCAGTACGGCGACCGTGGTGAGCGCCGCGGGCAGCGAGAACCAGTCGGCGAGGAAGCCGATGGCGGGCGGTCCCAGCAGCATGCCGCCGTAGCCGAGCGTGGAGGCCGCGGCCACCCCGCCGGGACCGGCCAGTTCACCGGCCCTGCCGACCGCCACCGGGAAGATGTTGGCCAGGCCGAGCCCGGTCACCGCGAACCCGGCGAGCGCGAGCCACGCGGTCGGGGCGAGCGAGCCGAGCAGCATGCCGGCCGCCGCGGTGCCCCCGCCGACGACCAGGGTGCGGGTCTGGCCCAGCCGTTCGAGCAGCGCGGTGCCGCTGAGCCGGCCGGCCGTCATGGCCAGCGCGAACAGCGAGTAGCCGGCCGCAGCGACCCCGGGATGGGCGTCCAGGTCCTGTTCCAGATGGAGCGCGCCCCAGTCGGCCAGTGCGCCCTCGCCGTACGCCGTGCAGAGCGCGATCACGCCGAACAGGAGCACCAGGCGGCGCGTCCGTCCGGTCAGGGGCGAGGAGGAGGCGGGCCCGTGGGCCGAGCTGTCGCGCAGCGGGGTCCCCGAGGGGTGGCGCAGCAGGACCGGGCCCGCGAGGGCCGTGACCAGCAGGCCGACGGCCGTCAGGCAGAGCAGGTGCGCGGAGGGGGAGAGCCCGCCCGCGACCAGCCCGCCGAGCCCCGCGCCGATCATGCCGCCGAGGCTGAACGCGGCGTGGAAGCTGGGCATGACGGGCCGTCGCAGGGCGGCGACCAGGTCGACGGCGGCGCTGTTCATCGCCACGTTCATGGCGCCGTACGCGCCGCCGAAGACCAGGAGGACCAGCCCCAGTGCGAGCGCCGAGTGGGTGCGGGCGGGCAGGGCGATGCTCAGCGACAGCAGGACGCCGCAGACCACGGTCACCGGATGGCTGCCGAACCGGCGGCACAGCCGCCCGGTCAGCATCATGGTGATCACGGCACCGGCGGAGACGCCGAGCAGCGCGAGGCCGAGGGTGGAGGCCGAGGCGCCGGTCTGCTGCTTGATGGCCGGGATACGGACCACCCAGCCGGCGAAGAGGAACCCGTCGAGGGCGAAGAACACGGTCAGCGCGGTACGGAGGCGTGTCGACGAAGGTGGGGCGATGGTGTCGCCCGGTCCCCCCGGCAGTGCCGTCCGCAGTTTGTTTAGTTGCGGCACAAACTCAGGATAGGGGTCCGCGGGCCATGGGCGCAAGACGGCCGCCGGCCCGTGCCCGCAAGGGATCCGGGGCCGCCGGTCCGCCTCGTGGAGTGCGGTGGTACGGGGGAGCGCGGCGGCGCAACGGCGCCCGCGCGACCTCCGGATCATGGGAGACTCGCCCCCATGAACGGCAAGGTGACCACCACCCGGACGAAGTTGGAGAGGGGCCGCAGCGCGCTCGGGCCCGCGCTGGAGCTGGTCCACACCGGACGCGCGCCCACCCGCGCCGTCCTCACCTCCGAGCTCGGTGTCACCCGGGCCACCGCGGGCGCCGTCGCCGCGGAGCTGGAGGCGCTCGGCCTGATCCGCGTCGACTCCAGCCCCGGTTCGGCGGCCGGTTCGCAGGGCCGCCCCTCGCACCGGCTGGCGGTGCGCGAGTCCGGTCCGGTGGCCGTCGCCGCGCAGGTCCACGCCGACGGATTCCGGGCCGCGCTCGTCGGACTGGGCGGCCGGCTCATCGCGACCGCCCCCGGCTGCGTCACCATCACCGCCGACCCCGCACAGGTCATCGGTGCCGTCGTCGACGACTGCGCGCGGCTGCTCCGCGACAGCGGACTGCGCTGTGTCGGCGCCGGTCTCGCCGTGCCGTCGGCGGTCGCCGAGCCGGAGGGAACGGCGCTCAACCCGCTGCACATCGCCTGGCCCGCCGGCGCCCCGGTCCGCGAGATCTTCGCCACCTGCGTCCGCGAAGCGGGCATCACCGGCCCCGCGTTCACCGGAAACGACGTCAACCTCGCCGCGCTCGCCGAACACCGCCACGGCGCCGGACGCGGCGCCCAGCACCTGCTCTGCGTGGCCACCGGGCACCGCGGGGTCGGCGGCGCCCTGGTCCTGGACGGCCGCCTGCACACCGGGAGTTCGGGGCTCGCGCTGGAGGTCGGCCATCTCACCGTCAACCCCGAGGGCCGCCCCTGCCACTGCGGCGGCCGGGGCTGCCTCGACGTCGAGACCGACCCGCTGGCCTTCCTCACCGCCGCGGGCCGCGCACCGGGCCCCGAGGAGTCCCTCCTCAAGCAGTCCGGTGACCTGCTGCGCAACGAGTACGCCGACCCGGCGGTCCGCGCCGCCGCCGAGGAACTGATCGACCGGCTGGGCCTCGGGCTCGCCGGACTCGTCAACATCCTCAACCCCGACCGCATCATCCTCGGCGGACTGCACCGCGCGCTGCTCGACGCCGACCCCGAACGGCTGCGCGCCGTCGTCGCCGACCGCAGCCTGTGGGGCCGCAGCGGCAGCGTCCCGATCCTGCCCTGCACCCTGGACCACAACAGCCTCGTCGGCGCGGCGGAGCTGGCCTGGCAGCCGGTGCTGGACGACCCCCTGGCCGCCCTGGCCCAGACCGTGTGACGCTCAGGCCGCGGGGGCCTCGAAGGCGAACGCCCGCGCCGGGTTGGCGACCAGGATCCGGTCCACGGTGTCCGCGCCCAGCACCTGGGTGAGCCGGGGCCGCAGCCGGCGCAGCAGGTGAGGCATGCCCGGGGTCTCCGGCACCGTGGTGTCGCCGCCCAGCAGCAGCTGCCCGGCGAAGCCGTCGCCGGCGAGCGCCGCCAGTTCCTCCGGCAGCCGCCAGTCCGTCGCGTGGTGGGCCCGTGACGGGCCGTCGAAGGCGAGGAACGCCCCGGAGCGGGCCGCCTCCCGCTGCGCCGGCAGGTCGGGGGAGCGGCCGAGATGGCCGAGCACCACCCGGTGCGGCGGCACGCCGAGCGTGCCGCACAGCAGCTCCAGCACATCGAGGGCGGCCGTGCCCAGCTCCAGGTGGACGGCGATCGGGGCGCCGGTGCGGTGATGCGCCTCGGCCGCCGCCGTCATGGTGAGACGGGCGTGCGCGTCCACCGTGTGGAAGGCCCCGGCGACCTTGACGAGCCCGGCCCGGACGGAGGTCGCGCCGATGCCCTCGGTCAGCTCGGAGACGAACAGGTCCGCCAGACCGTCCCGCACCCGGCCGACCAGTCCGGCCGGGTAGTGCACGGCCTGGTGCAGGCCCGTCGCCGCCACCACGTGCGTCCCGGTCGACCGCGACAGCTCCGCCAGCAGAGCGGCCCGGCGCCCCATCCCGTACGGCGTCCACTGGACCACGGTCCGGCCGCCGAGTCCGTGGAACGCGCGCAGCCGTGCGTCCGCCGCCACGGGGTCGTCCAGCTCCTGGCCGGGGAGCACGGGGCTGCGCAGGAACAGGTGGTCGTGGGCGTCGCACACCCCGAGCGCGTCCGGCGGGACGTCGCCGAGCACGGTCCGCACCACCGTCCGCGCACCGGCCGTCGCGGCGGAGCCCGGCCCGGCGGCTACCACTGGCGTCCGGCACGCAGCCGGTCGCGTTCGGGGCGGTTGGTCCGCAGCACCTGGTAGCGCTCGCCCGGTTCCGGCGGCGGACGGTCCCAGAGCGTGAAGTGGACCAGCTCCCAGTGGCGGGGGTCGGCGACCAGCGCGGTGGCGACCGCGCCGGGCGTCCCGGCCAGGCGCCGGCTCTCCTCCAGGGCCCGTTCGACCGCGTCCGCCGGGGCGGCCGACGGGTCCACGGCCGACCGCAGCCGGGTGGCCGTCCGGGGCTCGACGGCGGACGCCGGGCCCTCCGCGTACGCCAGACCGGTCCAGTGCTGCACCGCCGGACGTCCGAAGTCCCGCACGATGCCCTGGAATCCGGGCCCCCAGAGGAACGCGTTCATCCCCTCGGGGCGGGTCCACAGATAGAAGGGGGCGTACTGGTTGACGGGGGAGTCCGCACCGCGTTCCCGGATCAGATAGGCCTTGATGCCGAGCCCGTCGAAGTCGTCCAGGAGGTGCCCCCGGGTCGCCACCCGGTCGCGGACGACGTCCATGTCGTAGTCGGCGGGAAGGGTGATCTCGTACTGCATCGCGTGCATCGCGGCGGCCTCAGCTCGACGGGTACGTGGGGACGGCGGCGTCGCCGTGCCAGTGGATGGTGGACCCGTCCTCGGCCGCCTCGACGACGGCGAGATGGGTCATGAACGTGTGCGGGGTCGCACCGTGCCAGTGCCACTCGTCCGGTTCGATCCACACGGTGTCACCCGCCCGGATGCGCTCGGGCGGCGCGCCCCGGCGCTGCACCAGCCCCTCGCCCTCCGTGACGTGGAGGACCTGGCCGTGCGGATGGGTGTGCCAGCCGGTGTGGCCGCCGGGGGCGAAGTGCACGCTGAACATCCGGATCCGGGAGGGCGGCGCGGGCTCGGCCACCACGTCGAGCCAGACCGTGCCGTTGAACTGCGCCGCCGGACCGGCCTGGGTGGCGGGGCGGTTTCTGGTGAGCTGCATGTGCGGGGAACTCCTGGAGAGGTGAGGTGCGGAGAAGGGGTCAGCCGGTGCGCGGGGCGAGCAGGGCGAGCAGCCCCCGCACGGCGGCGTCGAAGGCGTCCGTCGAGCCGGAGGCGCGGGCCAGGACGTAGCCGCCCTGCACGGTGGCGACGACGGCCGCGGCGATCTCCTCGGGCACCGGGTCCCGGTCGAACTCGCCGCCGTCCAGCCCCTCCTGGACGATCGCGGCCAGCCGGCCGCGCAGCCAGGCGAGCGTCTCGTCGACGGGGGCCCGCAGTTCGTCGTTCGCGATGATGTCCGGATCCATGGTCAGCCGCCCCACCGGGCACCCGCGCAGCACATCGCGCTCGCGCAGCAGATAGCCGGAGATCCGCTCGTACGCCGATCCGGGCCCGTCCAGCGAGCGTGCCGCCGTCGCCCGCATCTCCTCCGCCGTCCGGCGGATCGCGGCGAGCGCCAGATCGGGCTTGCCGGCGAAGTGGTGGTACATGCTGCCCTGGCCGGCGCCCGCCATCTGCTGGATCGCCTTGGGGCTGGTGCCCACATAGCCCCGTTCCCACAGCAGTGCGCGGGTGGCCTCGACGAGTCGGTCCGAAGTGCTCATGGCGACACTGTACATACTAGTTGGTACAGAAACCAGGGAGTGCGGCCCGGCGGCCGGCTACTCCCGAGGGGGTACGCGGACGGCCGCCGGGCGGACGACGACGCGGCACCCGGGGCGGAGGCAGGCTCGGTGACAAGGGAAAACCTCCCTCCGTACCGTGACCCGAGGAGCTGACCGAGATGAACACCCTGGCCTATTCCGGCGGACCCGGACCCTGGGTCCTGCTCTTCCCGCTCGTCTGGGCGGCCGTCGTCGTCGCCGTCGTCACGGTCCTGCGCCGCACGGTGTGGCGCGGCCGCCGCGGCCCCTGGCAGGGCCGCGCCGTGGCGGGCGGCCCCGGTGAACCCTCACCGATCGCCCTGCTCGGCAAGCGCTTCGCCGCCGGGGAGATCGACGAGGACGAGTACTGGCGCCGGCTCTCCGTCCTGGACGAGAGGTTCGGCCCCCGCGACGGGGGCGGCCGCGGCTGACCGCCTCCCGCCCTCGGGCGGAACGCTTGCGGGGCGCCCCGAGCGGGGCGCCCCGCAAGGGGTGCGGTTCAGCCGACGACCACCGACCGGGCCGCCGAAGCCGGAACGGTCTCGGGCGCCGTCAGGCCGGTGAGGTCGAAGGGCCCGTCGGTCGTCGCCCCGTACAGGGCGTGCGGCGCCGACGTGACCAGCGGGGACGGAGTCGGCAGGGTGAACCAGACGACCTTCCCCGCGCCGCCCCGGGGGCGGACGCCCCAGCTCTCGCTGACGGCGGCGATCAGGGCCAGGCCGCGCCCCGACGTACTGGACTCGCTCGCCTCGCGCACCGTCGGCAGCCGGGGGTCGTGGTCGTGGACGGACACCGTCAGCCGTTCGAGCAGCAACTCGACCTCGACGGTGCACGTCTTGTCCGGCTGCGCGTGCCGGTGGACGTTGGTCAGGAGTTCGGTGACGCCGAGGGCTGCCTGGTCGATCAAGGGATCGAGATGCCAGAAGCGCAACTGCGCCGAGATGATTCTGCGGACCTGACCGATCCGCGACGGCAGGGCCTGGAGCTCCACCGTGCAGTGCCTGCTTGGCTCGCTGATCACGGCTGCGACTCCCCGAAGTAGTCCGGAAGAAGACGAAGGAACGGATCCAGCAGATGGCTGGCCGCTGCGGGCGGCCGGCGACGCGGTCTCGCTGTCACCGCCGGTCGACCTTGAGTGACGTGACTCCAATGTCACCCCGCGTCGGTGACCCCGCAACTCGCGGTGGCCCCACGGCCCCGCTCCGTCAGCCCGGCACGCCGCGCGCCCGCCGCACCGCCTCCAGGAAACGCCCCACGGCCCCCGCCTCGTCGGGCTTGTCCGCGCGCCGGGGCATCGTCAGCCGGTACCGCCTCCCGTTGACCCGCGCCACCGTGGCGTCCTGCCCCGCGAACCAGGGGCGACCGGCGCTGACCGTCCCCGCCGGGGCGCTGTCGATCTCCCGCCCGTAACTGGTCAGGAGGGACACCCGGCCGTCCTTCACGGTGACCTGACCGGCCCGGGTGACCGAACGCGCCCACCGGTCTATGCGGACACCCGTCTCACTGAACTCCGCTTCGCGCACGGCCCCTTCGCCCCCTTCGTCTCTCCCCTGGAGGGAGTCTGCCCAGCGCACGCCGGATCCACCAGGGCGCATCGGGACGGACACCCACCTTCCGGACGGCCGGGCCGCCCGCGACGCCAAGGCAGGGCTATGGACCATCAAAGTCAACGTTTGTGCAGGTGGGGGGCATATCGTGGGCCCCGCCGGGACCGGCCGTACGAGGAGAGGCGCGCTGATGAACACGAGTGAGCACGAGCACGGCGGCGAGGCCGCGGCGACCATCGACATCGATCGCACGGACCCGGAGTACCGGGCCTGGCTGAAGGAGGCCGTCCGCAAGGTCCAGGCCGACGCCAACCGCTCCGCCGACACCCACCTCCTGCTCTTCCCGCTCCCCGCGAGCTGGGGCATCGACCTCTACCTCAAGGACGAGTCGACGCACCCCACCGGCAGCCTCAAGCACCGGCTGGCCCGCTCGCTGTTCCTCTACGGGCTCTGCAACGGCTGGATCCGGCCCGGCAAGCCGGTGATCGAGGCGTCCAGCGGTTCGACCGCCGTCTCCGAGGCGTACTTCGCCAAGCTGATCGGCGTCCCGTTCGTCGCCGTGATGCCGCGCACCACCAGCCCCGAGAAGTGCCGGCTCATCGAATTCCACGGCGGGCGCTGCCACTTCGTCGACGACTCGCGCACGATGTACGAGGAGTCCGCCCGGCTCGCCGCGGAGACCGGCGGCCACTACATGGACCAGTTCACCTACGCCGAGCGGGCCACGGACTGGCGGGGCAACAACAACATCGCGGAGTCCGTCTACCAGCAGCTGCGGCTGGAGCGCTATCCGGAACCGGCCTGGATCGTCGCCACCGCCGGCACCGGCGGCACCTCCGCGACCATCGCGCGGTACGTGCACTACATGCAGTTCGACACCCGCATCTGCGTCCCCGACCCCGAGAACTCCTGCTTCTTCGACGGCTGGACCCACCACGACCCGCACGCCACCAGCGACTGCGGGTCCCGCATCGAGGGCATCGGACGGCCCCGGATGGAGCCCAGCTTCGTGCCCGGGGCCATCGACCGGATGATGAAGGTGCCGGACGCGGCGAGCGTCGCGGCCGTACGCGCCCTGGAACGGGCCATCGGACGCAAGGCCGGCGGCTCCACCGGAACCGGGCTGTGGAGCGCCTTCACCCTGGTCGCGGAGATGCTCGCCGAGGGCCGCACCGGCAGCGTCGTCACGCTGATCTGCGACCCGGGCGACCGCTATCTCGACAAGTACTACTCCGACTCCTGGCTGGCCTCCCAGGGCCTGGACATCGAGCCGTACACCCGGACCGTCGACCGCTTCCTGGCCACCGGCGCGTGGCCCGGCCCGGCGCGCACCACCGGCTGACGACCCGGCGGCTCCGTGCCGCACGCGCCGTGGCGTGCGGCAGGGCCCGGACCCGGGCTCAGGCCGCCGACGACGCGAGCCGCCGGTCGAGCCGCCGCACCGCGTCCCGGAACGAGCGCCCCACCACGGACCGCCCCCGGCCGAGAACGAAGCGGAACACCGGGGAGCCGCCGGCGGCGAACGTCCACTGCACCCGGGTGCCGCTCCCCGCGGGCGTCAGCCGCCACTCCTCCACCAGGGCGTGCAGCCCCGGGGCGTTGGACCGGTCGATCCGGTACGCGTAGCGCTCACCCGGTTCGGCGGCCACGATCGTCTCCGCGAACGTGATCCCGCCCTGGAGCCGCACCTCGCGCCCCGCCCCGCCGTCCGTCGGGACCGCCTTCGTGACCTGGGTGAACCAGCGGGGCCAGCCCTCCACATCGTCCGCCAGGGCGCGGTACACGACGTCCGGCGGAGCGGACACCTCGGCGGCGAACACCAGCCGCAGGGGAGCGGACTCGACGAAATCGAGTCCGACGGGGCGAAGCAGGCGTGCCATGGAACGCACCTCCCGTGCGGTCGGCGGCGGACGGGCCGCGCACACCATAGCGGGCGCACCGGCAGAAGTCGCCGTACGCGGCACGGCGGACCGGCCGGCGCCCCGCGCGCGGCCCACCCGACCGGGGCCGGACCGGGCTGCGCGGACCGGCTCAGCGCGTGTGCGGCGGCCGGTCGAGCACCGAGTCGAGAACCCGGCCGAAGACCCGTCCCCCCGCGCGGACGACCAGCGGATCCGCCCAGCGCGGCAGCAGCCGCACCCGCATTTCCTCCACCCACACCACACGGGAACCGGAACGGGTCGGATACACGTCGATGGCGGCCCGGCCCAGCACCACCCGGCCCCGCTTCTCCAGCAGGCACATCCCCGCGCGCCCGCCGGCCGGCGGCGACCACCGCACCACTTCCATCGGATCGTCGAACCCCAGCGGTCCCAGGCCGGTACGCGCCACGAACACGGTGCCGGTCCGCGTCGGCCGCCCGTCGGGCACGCTGATCGTCGTCAGCGGGACCTGGGCGGCGTGCCGTTCCCAGTCCGTCACCCGGCGCCAGGCCTCGGCGGCGGGCAGCGGGGTGCATCGCTCGATACGGAAGACGGCCACCCGACGATCCTAGGACGTCACAGCCCCCGCGCGCGCTGACCGGAACCCGCGCCCGGCTCCGCCCCGCAGTCCGACGCTACGGCGCGGCGGGCGCGTCGCCGGACGACCGGCCCGCCACCACCAGCCCCGGCAGCCGCTCCTCGATCTCCGCGCGGGCCCCCTCGGACAGCCCGGCGTCCGTGACGAAGGTGTGCACCTGGTCCAGCGTGGCGAACGAACTCAGCCCCACCGTCCCCCACTTGGTGTGGTCCGCGACCACCACCACCCGCCGGGCCGACTGCACGAACCGCCGGTTGGTCTCCGCCTCCGCCAGATTCGGCGTGGACAGACCGCCCTCCACGGAGATCCCGTGCACACCGAGGAACAGCACGTCGAAGTGGAGCGAGGCGATCGCCCGGTCCGCCACCGGACCCACCAGCGAGTCCGACGGGGTGCGCACCCCACCGGTGAGCACCACGGTCGCCGCACCGGGCCGGGCCCCCGACGATCCCGGCCGCTGCGCGGCGTGGAACACGTCCGCGACCCGCACCGAGTTGGTCACCACCGTCAGATCGGGCACGTCCAGCAACTGCTGGGCCAGGGCGTACGTCGTGGTCCCGCCGGAGAGCGCGAGGGCACTGCCCGGCACCGCCATCGCGGCGGCGGCCCGCGCGATGTCCTCCTTGGCCGTCAGCTCCAGCGCCGACTTGGCCTCGAAACCGGGCTCGTGCGTACTGGCCTCGACCACGGGCACGGCGCCGCCGTGGACCTTCTCCACCACACCCTGACGGGCCAGTGCGTCCAGGTCCCGGCGCACGGTCATGTCGGAGACGCTCAGTTTCCGGGTCAACTCGTTGACCCGGACGCCACCCCGCCTGCGCACCTCGTCGAGGATGAGCGCACGCCGCTGCTCGGCGAGCAGATTCTGATGGTCGCTCAACGGGTCCGATCCCTTCCGTAGGCCGTGCCGGGGACCGCTCATCCTGCCACGCGGTGTCGGCGCACGCCGCACCGGGGAGAATCCCCGAGAGCGCTGCGCGCACCCGGCCCCGTCCCCCACTCTGGTGACCGGGCATCAGCCGCGCCCCTCCGGGCCCTCATCCGAGAGCGAGTCATCTCCGTGCCATCTGTCACCCACGCCCCGCAGAACGACGGCCCCGCACTGGAACTGCTGGTCCACGGCGTGGGCGGCGCCACCCCGCAGGAGATGCTCGTCGATCCGCGCACCGTCCGGATCACCGGCGACGCCACCGCGGCCATCTACCGCCGCTCCGGCGACGCCGACGCGGAGGACCACCCGGACCGCTACCGGGACCGCCCGATCCCCGAGGCCTACTGCTGGTCCAACCTCACCTCGGGCAACGGCTCCCGCGCCCTGTGGCTGCTGCTCCTGCCGTTCATGGTGATCAACCTCGCGCACTGGATGCGCCCCGCGGCCCGCCGCCGCCCCCGCGCGATCCGGCTCTACGGCGTCCTCGTCCGGCTCGTCGCCCTGAGCCTCACCGTGCTGCTCACCGCCGCCGCCTGCGAGGTGGCGCTCGACCTCACCGCCTGGCAGTGCGCGGGCGTCCCGGCCTGCTCCGACCAGCGCTCGTGGCTCGGATTCCTGTCCACCGCGCAGGGCGGCTGGTGGTCCCAGCCGGGCCGCAGGCTCGCACTCGCGGCCCTGCTGCCGGCCGCCCTGGTGGGCCTGCTCTGGTATCTGTCCAACCGCACCTGG
This sequence comes from Streptomyces sp. NPDC024555, assembly GCF_055559335.1. Classification (NCBI taxonomy): domain Bacteria; kingdom Bacillati; phylum Actinomycetota; class Actinomycetes; order Kitasatosporales; family Streptomycetaceae; genus Streptomyces; species Streptomyces sp. NPDC024555. The sequence goes on along the minus strand of NZ_JBVHKV010000021.1, from coordinate 119,777 downwards.
AGCGCCTACGAGTCGCAGCGGCCGCTCGACGGGACCGACCCGGACGAGGACACCGCCCCGGCGGCCCCGGCGGACCCCGCCCCCGTCGTGCGACCGGTCCTCGGCCGCCCCGGATTCTGGTACGGACGGCGCCTCGTCGCCCGGCTGCGCGCCGCCCACACCGCCGCGGGCTTCCTCACCGTGACGGCCTCCGTCGCCGGTGCGGCGGCCCGCCGCGACCGCGCGGTCGACGGTGCCGTGCCCGCGCTGTACGGCCGGCTGATCGAGGCCGCGCTCGTCCTCGGGATGCTCGTCGTCCTCTGGGTGGTGTGCCGGCGCGGCCGCAGCGAACGGCGCCTGGACAACCGGCTCGACCGCGCCCTCGTCACCTGGCTCCCCGCCGCCTCCCTGCTCCTGCTCGCCCTCGCCCTGCTGCACGCCGGCTGGTCGCGCCCCGGCTGGGTCTCCACCGGCGCGCTCCCCGGCGACGTCACCTTCCGCGTCGTCACCCTCGCCCAGGGGGCCCTCGTCGTGGCCCTGGCCGCCGTCTCGCTCGACCTGTACCGCCGCAGCCCCGAACCGCGCACCGTGATGCGCGGACTCGGCGGCCCCGCCGTCGCGATGCTCGCCTGCGCGCTCGGCGGGGTGATGACGGGCGGCATCGCCCAGCGGGTCGCGGACTGGCTGGACGGGCCCGGCACCCCCGGCATGGGCCGCAGCTCCGTCATCGAGGGCCCCCCGGTGCTCCTCAGCTGGCAGGCCTCCGTCATCCCGGTCCTGCTGCTCCTGCTCCTGGTCCCCGGACTCGTCCTCGGTCTGCGCACCTACCGCGCCGCCCGCCGGCTGGAGCCGGTCATCGGTACGGAGTACGCGGGGGAGCGCCCCGACGCCGCACGGACCCGGCAGATCGCCCGGATCCGCGCCACCGCCGCCCTCACCGACTCCGCCCCCGGCATGCTCGGCCTGGTCTCCGCCGCCACCCTGCTGCTCGGCGCGGGAGCCGTCGCCGGGGCCTGGGCCAGCGGACAGGTCCCCGGGCTCGCGCTGGAGGGCGGCAGCGCCTTCGTCGAGTCGCTGGCCGAGGCGGCGCAGTCCACCGGCTCCTGGCTGATCGGCTTCGGCTTCCTGGTCTTCGTCGCCTGCGGGCGGCGCGCCTACCGGGACGCCTCGGCCCGCCGCACCATCGGCATCCTCTGGGACGTCGGCACCTTCTGGCCGCGCGCCGCGCACCCGTTCGCCCCGCCCTGCTACGCCGAGCGGGCCGTGCCCGACCTGGCCTCGCGGATGTCCGGCTGGACCGCGCGGACCCGGGGCCGGCTCGTCATCTCCGGACACTCCCAGGGCAGCGTGCTGGCCGCCTCGGCGGTCTGGCAACTCCCCGCCGCGACCCGGGCCCGGGTCGCCCTGCTCACCTACGGCTCCCCGATCGAGCGGCTCTACGGACGCTGGTTCCCCGCCTACTTCGGCCCCGCCCAGCTCCACGGACTGCACCGCTCCGTGCACTGCTGGCGCAACCTCTGGCGGGCCACCGACCCGATCGGCGGCCCGGTCCGCCTCGGCGAGGAGTCCGGCCCCGAGGTCGACCGAGGCCCGCTCAGGGACCCGCTCGTCTACGGACGCACCCCCGAACACCCGCTGCCCGAACCGGTGCTCGGCCACTCCGACTACCAGGCCGACCCCGTCTTCGCCGAGGAGCGGGCCGCCCTCCTGGAGCGCCTGGTCCCGGTGGTGCCCCGCCAGGCGGAGCAACCGGGCCGGGACGTCAGGGAAGTTCCGGAAGGTCTTCCGGATACAGCAGGGTGAGATCGTCCGTGCTCGCGTCGGCGAGCTGGGCGACCCGGCCCGCGTGCCGCTCGACCATCGACTCGAAGGTCTGGCGCGCCGTGCGCCCGTTGCCGAACGCAGGGCCCTTGGGAAGCTCCGTGAAGTACTTCAGCAGCGCCTCCCCGGTGCCCGGCGCCAGGCTGTACTCCTGCTCCTCGGACTGCTGCTCCACGATCCGCAGCAGCTCGTCCGGCTCGTAGTCGCTGAAGGTGATGGTCCGGGAGAACCGGGACGCCACCCCGGGGTTGACGGTCAGGAACCGCTCCATCTCGTGGGTGTAGCCGGCGACGATGACGACGACCGCGTCACGGTGGTCCTCCATCAGCTTCACCAGGGTGTCGATCGCCTCGCGGCCGAAGTCCCGGCCCGAGTCCTCGGGCGACAGCGCGTACGCCTCGTCGACGAACAGCACCCCGCCGCGCGCCCGGTCGAACGCCTCCTGGGTGCGGATGGCCGTCGAGCCGATGTGCTCCCCGACCAGGTCGACGCGGGACACCTCGACGAGATGGCCCCGCTCCAGCACCCCGAGCGACGCCAGGATCTCGCCGTACAGCCGGGCGACCGTCGTCTTCCCGGTGCCGGGGGAGCCGGTGAAGACGAGATGGCGGCGGACCGACGCCGCCTTCAGCCCCGCCTGCCGGCGCCGGCGCCCCACCTCGATCATGTCGGTGAGCGCCCGGACCTCGCGCTTGACGCTGTCCAGCCCGACCAGCGCGTCGAGTTCGCCGAGCACCGCGTCGGAGGTGCGGGACGGCTCGGCGGGCGCCGCGGCCGCCTCCACGACCGGGGGCGTGGCCCTCGGTGCGGGCACCGAGCCCAGCAGCCCGGGGGAGGACTGGGTGGCCGTCATCACCGCGGGCGGCGGGGCGGGGGTGGTGCGCAGTCCGCTCTCGTCGCTCGTGCAGTCCTCGACGACCGGGCCGCCGGACGTGCCGTCCCCGTGGCCGCCGCCCTCGGCGAACTCGTATCCGCCGCGCGCGCACCGCTCGGTGCGGCAGCGCCGCAGCGTGGTTCGGCAGCCGTCCATCACATGGAAGCCGTATCCCTCACTGCCCGTCACCCGGCAGCCGTGGAAGGTGCCCCGCCCCTCCGCCGACACATAGAAGCCGGCCTCGGCGGGGGAGGTGACCGTGCAGCGCTCGATCGTCGGGTCGGCGCCCTTGGTGACGATCACCCCGGTCTGCGCGGCGTCGATGGTGCAGTTGTTCAGCGTGCCGCCGCTGCCGTGGTCGCGGAACCAGGCGCCCGTGGACGCCTCCCGGATCCGGCAGTCGTCGAGCTGGGCGGTCGCCCCGTCGCTGACGGAGACCGCCGTGTTGCGGACCTGGGTCAGATCGCTGTCCACGACATCGGCGCGCGAGCCCCGGTCGAGCACGAACAGCGCGTCCGGCACGTCGTGGACCCGGCAGGAGTCCAGTATCACCGTGGCCCCGTCGCTGACCCAGACCGCCGGATAGTCACCGGTGGAGTCGTGGATCTCGCACTGGTTGGCGTCGACCCGGGTGCCCGGGTCCCAGACCGAGAGACCGTTGCGGCCGAACCGCCGCACCGTCGAGCGCGTCAGCGTCAGCACCGAACGCGACCGCAGGTCCACCGCGTTCTCCGGGACGTCGTGGATGTCGCAGTCCGCCAGGGTGAGCACCGCGTCCGTGTCCAGGGTGACACCGTCCGACGAGGTGCGGTGCACGGTGCAGTCGGTCAGATGGGCACCCGCGCGCGCCGACACCTGTATCCCGCTGCCCTTGATCTCGTACACCTCGCAGCCCAGCGCCTCCAGCGCGCTGCCCTCACCGGTGACCGACAGGCCCGCGCCCGAGGCGTGGTGGACCCGGCAGCGGTCCAGCCGGGGGTGCGCCCCGTCGCGCACGGAGACACCGGCCTGCCCGGCCGAGACGACCTCGCACTCCTCGAAGACACCGCCCGCGCCGTCGAGCACGGCGATGCCGACCCCCGCCGGATTGTCGACCGTGCACCGGCGGACCGTGGGCCGGGCCGCGCCGCGCACCTCGACCCCGGCGGCCGACCGCGTCACGATCCGCAGATCGGACAGCTCCGGCGTCCCGTCCTCGATCAGCAGCGCCGGGGACGCCACGTCCTGGCCCTCCACGTGCAGGTCCTGGACGACGGCGGAGGCGCGCACGGTCAGCGGCACGCCGTCCGCGGGCGCGATCCGCACCGAACCGACCGAGCCCTCCGGCCCGCGCAGCGTCACCGCGCGGGCGATGACCAGATTCTCCCGGTACGTACCCGGCGCGACGGTGAGCACGTCACCGTCCGCCGCCGCCTCCAGAGCCGCGGTGAGGGAGGCGTACTCGCCTGTGCGGCGCCGCCACCGCGATGTGCCGGTGTGCGTCACCTGGACCGTGCCCTGTGCCATGGCGCTGTTGTGCCCCCACCTCGTGCGTGTGTGATGCCCCCTGCCACCGCCTCGCGGCAGCGACCGACCGGGGGTCCGCCCACCGGTGTCACGGGCGGGCCGGTCCACCGTAGCGCGCGCGGAGGGCGGGAGTTGACCCGATCAGGAGGTCTTCGTTCCGCGAGGTGGACGGACCCCGCTAACTCCCGGTCCCCGTTCTGCCCCAGTCCGGCCCGACCTCGGCCCAGGCCCGGTCCAGTCGCGCGTACCGCAGACGGGTCATGTGCCGGACGATCAGCCGCCGGCCGCCCTCGACGCACAGCGCGGCGAGCAGGGCCCCGCCGATTCCGGCCAGGACCGCGTTCGTGTGCGCGGTCGCGGTGTCCATGGGGCGCGACACGAGACGGCCCGCCCGGTCCGTCCAGATCCGCACCCGCGACCCGGCCTCCGTGTCGCGCGACACCGTCCGCACGGTGGCGACCCGTGCCGTCCCGTCGGGGGCCTTCCAGCGGGCCACCACCGGCGTCTGCGCGCGGCTGTCCGCGCCGGACTCGGAGTCGGTGACCAGCTGCCGGGGCGCCACCCGCCGCACCACGACGGCGGTGGTGGCCCGCCGCTCGGCGCGCTGCGCCCGGACCGCGTCCAGGAGGGCGCCGTCGGCGCGCGCCCCGCACAGCCAGCCGACCACCGGTGCCCCCACCACCAGCAGCAGGAACGCGACCAGAGCCACCCACGCCTCGCGCCTGTCCGTGGCGCGGCGCAGGGGGTTGTGCCGCCAACGCCAGACTCCCGTGAGCGCTCGCACAGTCCTGCACCCCCCTTCCGTATCCGTCTTAACCCGGTACGGTGCGGCCCGCGCGCCCGGGGACGGAAGAGAGAGCAAGCTCACGCCGCCCAACAGCGCGCGCACCGGCGGGGGTTCCCGGCCGGAGGCGTCCGTTTCAGGCCAGGATCCGGAGCGGGTCGCCGACCCGGACGACACCGGTGGTGTCGGGGACGAGGTTCAGCCCGAAACGCAGTTCGCCGTCCGTTCTGCGGTGACGGGCCAGGGTACGGAGCGGTTCGGTGCCGCGCCGGGCGGTGTGCTGGTCGGTCGTCGTCACGACACAGCGGGCGCTCGGCCGCGCCACCCGGAAGGTGACCTCCCCGATCGCGAGGCGGCGCCAGCCGTCCTCCGCCCAGGGCTCGGTCCCGGAGACCACGACGTTCGGCCGGAAACGGTCCATCGGCAGGGGTCCCTCGTCGGCCCGGTCGCCCTCCGCGACCAGTGCGTTCAGCGCGTCCAGCGAGGCGGTGGAGGTCAGCAGCAGCGGATAGCCGTCCGCCAGACTCACCGGCTCGCCCGGTCGCGCGTACACGGGATCGATGAAACGGCGCCGTTCCGGCGCGTCCAGATGGACCAGCCTGACCTCGGTGCCGAGGAAGGCCCCGAACCAGTCGTGGGCCTCCCGCGCCGCCTCGACGACATCGAGACGGCTGCGGTGCAGCCGCACCCGGACCGTCTCCCGCGGTTCCGGGACCTCCACGGTCAGGGCGGCGCTCCCCGGCGCGGCCAGCACGACTCCGCCGCCGGGCACGGGCTCGGCCGAGACCAGCGCCAGCCGGGGCCGCTGCCGCTGGGTGACCACCGTTCCCTCGGTGTCCACCAGCATCCAGCGGCGGTCGCCGCCGAGTCCCCATGGCTCGACGACGGCCTCCCCGACGGCGCACGCGGCCAGCGATTTGACCGGATGGACATGGACGGCGCTCAGGCCGGGAGCAGGCATGCCCCCATCCTGCCAGCCGCCACCGGGACGGCCCGCCCGTGCCCCGTACCTCCGCGGACGGGTGCTAGTAGCCCCGGCCGCCCTGGTACGGGCGGTTGTACGGGTCCTCGTACGGGGACTGCGCGGGCGCGGGCCGGGGCGCCGCCGGGCGCATCGACTCGTAGCCCGTCCCCGGCGCGGGACGCTGCTGCTGGTACGGCGGAGGGGACTGGTACCCGCCGCGGCTCGCCGCCGGCTGCTGCGGGATGTAGGGCGCCGGGGCGTGCTGCAGCTGGGCCGGCTGCATGGGCGCGTAGCTCTGCTGGGTCGCCGGCTGCGGGTAGCCGTACGACGGAGCGGGCTGGGAAGGGGCCGCGGGAAGCGCCGGCAGGGCCGACGGCAGCGCCGGCAGATAGCTGTTGCCGGTGTCGTACGCGGCGGGCACTCGGATCGGTGCGATCTGAGGCGTACCCCGCTCCGCGACCAGGGAGTCGTAGATGGGGGTGTCGGGGAAGGACGGCGCGGAGTAGTAGCCGCCGCCGTAGGTGGAGCGGGGGGAGGTCATGGCACCTAAGTTAAGCCCACGATGTGCGGATTGGGGAGTCCCAATCTCAGGCTCATCCGATTTACGCGGGTTCTCCCGTTCCGACCTGGCAAAACATCGTCCGGGAGATGGTTTGGGAGCGCGATCTACCCGCGCGTAGGCACGGCCCGCCCCCGGTGCCCGGAACCCGGTGTTCCGGGCGGTTTCCGGGCCCGGTGCCGAGGGGCGCGCCGCTCACTTCTTCCGTATCCCCTCGTTCCAGATCAGCGAGGCGATGTTCGGCTTCACCGCCGTGGTGACCACACCCATGGCGGCGCGGACGTGGTGCCGCTCCTCCAACTCGCGCAGCATGGCCGCCGCGAGGTCCCGGCGGGCGGTGAACACCCCGTCGGCGCTGGTGCGTTCGGTCCGGTAGTCCGTGACGACGGGGTGCTCGAAAAGGCCCGAGGGGCGGACCAGCGTCCAGTCGAGGCCGGTCGCTCCGATCACCTCCTCCATGCGGCGCATGTCCGCGTGCAGGGTGCGGCCCAGCCGCCGGTTCACCAGCGGATCGAGCACATGGTTGAAGAAGTGCGCGCCGGTGGGCCGCCAGTCGGGGTCGGCGACACTGGAGCTGACGGCCAGCAGCCGCTTCACGCCGTGGCGGGCCATGGCCTCGGTGATCGCCCCCGCGCTCGTCGAGTACAGGGTGATCGCCTCCTTGGAGAACCGCGCGCCGAGCGCGGAGAGGACCGCGTCCGTGCCGCGCACGGCGGCGTCGACCGCCGCGGGGTCGGTGGCGTCGGCCACGGCCTCGGTGAGTCCGGGCCGCGCCTCCAGGGAGCCGGGGCGGCGGGTCACGCCCACCACCTCGTGGCCGGCGGCGAGGGCCTGGTCGGTGAGGTGCCGGCCGGTGGGTCCGTTGGCACCGAAGACTGCGATACGCATGGCGGGGTTCGTCCTTCCGAGGGGTCGTCCTGACGCCCTTGACTCTGTCGATCACGCCACGCAGGCTCAACGCTGATGAATAACGCCGCCGTTGCCGCCGCCCCCGCCCGTCCCCGCGGCAGGCCGCCCGGCCGTCCGCCCACCCGCGCCGCGATCGTGTCCGCCGCCCGCGCGCTGTTCCTGGAGCGCGGCTACCGGGCGACGACCGTACGCGCCGTCGCGGGGGCCGCCGGGGTCGACGCGGCGCTGATCTCCTACCACTTCGGCTCCAAGAAGGGCCTGTTCGCCGAGGTGATGCAGGTGCGGTGCGCCGATGTGCTGGGCGTCGAGGAGGTCCTGGGCGGGGATCCGGCCGGTCTGCCCGGACGGCTCGTCGACGCGGTGACGGGGCTGTGGGAGGACCCCGACTTCCGGAGGCTGTCCGGGCTGGGCGGCGAGGGCGCGGAGGCGGTCCGGGAGTACCTGGAGACCGAACTGCTGGCCCGGCTCGTTGAATTCCTGGGCGGCCGCGACGCCACCGCCCGCGCCACGGCCGTCGTGACCGTCCTGGGCGGTCTCATCTACACCCGTTACGTGAATCCGCTGCCCACCCCGGCCGCGCTCACCCGGGACCAGACCCGCGCCGTCCTCGCGCCCGTCCTGCGCGCGGCCCTGGGCACCCGCCCGGCCCGCCCGGCCTCCGCCCCCGCGGGCCGGCGGCGCGGAGACCGCCCGCCACCGAGGTGACACCCCGGAGCGCGTCGGCTCGAACGACCTTTCGTCGAATTGCAAAATTCTGCAATTCACTACATGCTGTGTTCGCCGTATCCGCAAGTGATGCGGTGCGCCGACGGGGGCACCCCGGCGCGCCGAGGGCTGACGAAGGGGTCCGCGACCGTGCCGGTTCCGCTGTACCAGGCCAAGGCCGACTTCTTCCGGATGCTCGGACACCCCGTCCGGATAAGGGTTCTGGAGCTGCTGCAGAACGGCCCGATGCCCGTCCGGGACCTGCTGGCCGCGATCGAGGTGGAGCCCTCGGCGCTCTCCCAGCAACTGGCGGTGCTCCGCCGGTCCGGCATCGTCCACGCCACCCGCGAGGGTTCGACCGTCGTCTACGCCCTCGCCGGCGGCGATGTGGCCGAGCTGATGCGGGCCGCCCGCCGGATCCTCACCGAGATGCTGGCCGGGCAGAACGAACTCCTCGCCGAACTCCGCGGCGCCGAGGTCTCCGCGCCGTGAGCACCCCCGCCCTCCGGCCCGTGGCACGGGTCCGCGCCCTGCTGCCCACCCGCGCCGACCTCGGCGCGATGACCCGGAACCCGCGCCGGGACCTGCTCGCCGGACTCACCGTCGCCGTCGTCGCGCTGCCCCTCGCGCTGGGCTTCGGCGTCTCCTCCGGCCTCGGCGCCGAGGCCGGACTCGCCACCGCCGTGGTCGCGGGCGCCCTCGCCGCCCTCTTCGGCGGCTCCCACCTCCAGGTCTCCGGCCCGACCGGCGCCATGACCGTGGTGCTGCTGCCCATCGTGGCCGCGCACGGCCCCGGCGGCGTGCTCACCGTCGGACTGATGGCCGGTGTCCTGCTGATCGCGCTCGCGCTGCTCGGGGCCGGCCGCTTCATGCGCTACCTCCCCGCCCCGGTGGTCGAGGGCTTCACCCTCGGCATCGCCTGCGTCATCGCGCTCCAGCAGGTGCCGAACGCCCTCGGCGTGCCGAAACCCGAGGGCGACAAGGTCCTCCCCGTGACCTGGCACGCGGTGCAGGCGTTCGTACGGGCCCCCAACTGGACCGCCGTCGTCCTCGCCCTCGCCGTCGCCGCGGTGATGCTCGTCGGCGCCCGGCTGCGGCCCGCCGTCCCCTTCTCCGTCGTCGCGGTCGCCGCCGCCACGCTCGCCGCCCAGCTCCTCCACCTGGACGCGGCCGCCCCCATCGGCACCCTGCCCTCCGGACTGCCCGCCCCCTCCCTCGCCTTCCTGGAGCCGGCCGCGCTGCCCTCGCTGCTCGCCCCGGCCGTCGCCGTCGCGGCGCTCGCCGCCCTGGAGTCCCTGCTCTCGGCGACCGTCGCCGACGGGATGACGACCGGTCACCGGCACGACCCGGACCGGGAACTGTTCGGACAGGGCATCGCCAATCTCGCCGCCCCGCTCTTCGGCGGTGTCCCCGCCACGGCGGCCATCGCCCGTACCGCGGTCAACGTCCGGACCGGCGCGGGCTCCCGGCTCGCCGCCCTCACCCACGCCCTCGTCCTCGCGGTGATCGTCTTCGCCGCCGCGCCGCTCGTCTCGCGGATCCCGCTCGCCGCGCTCGCCGGAGTGCTCCTCGCCACCGCCGTCCGCATGGTCGAGGTCGGGGCCCTGCGGGCGATGGCCCGCGCGACCCGGCCGGACGCCGTCGTCCTGGTGCTGACCGCCGCCGCCACCCTCGTGCTCGACCTCGTCCTCGCGGTGATCATCGGCCTGGCCGTGGCGGGGGCGCTGGCGCTGCGGGCGGTCGCCCGGCAGACCCGCATGGAGCGGACCGAGGTCACGGCCGACCTCACCGGACCGCACAGCCCGGAGGAACACGCGCTGCTGGCCGAGCACATCGCCGCCTACCGCATCGAGGGACCGCTCTTCTTCGCGGGCGCCCCCCGCCTCCTGCCGGAACTCTCCGAGGTCGCCGGCGTCCGCGTGGTCGTCCTGCGGATGGCGGGGATCACCACCATGGACGCCACCGGAGCCCTCGCCCTCAAGGACGCGGTACGCGCGCTGCACCGGCGCGGGATCGCCGTGTTCGCCGCCGGGATCCGCCCCGCCCATCTGCCGGTCCTGGGCTCCGTCGGCGCCCTCGGACCGCTCCAGCGGGAGGGACCGGCGCACACCACCACGGGGGAGGCCGTCACCGCCGCGCGCGCCCATCTCCACCGGTCCGGACTGCTGCCCGCCGCACCCGTCACCGAGGAGGCCGTCCGGTGAGCCCCCGGCCCGACACCCTGCCCCTGCGGCACGTCCTGACCCTCCCGGCGATGGGCCCCGCCGTCCGGATCGCCCGCGAGACCACCGAACAGGTGCTGGCCGAATGGGGCATCAGCCGACGCCACCGCACCGTCGACCCGGCGCTGCTCATCCTGTCCGAGCTGGTCACCAACAGCGTCCGGCACGCCGCCTCGCACTCCCCGAACATCACCGTCCACTACGCGGCCGGCCGCCACACGTTCGCGTTCGCCGTCCACGACCGCCACCCGCACCGGCCCGCCCTCCTGACCGCCCTGCCACGCCCCGGGACCACCGGCGGCGGCCTCGGCACCGTCATGGAACTCACCCTCGGCCTCGGCGGCACCGCCGTCGTCCGCGGCGACGCCGACGGCGGCGGCAAGAGCATCTGGATCACCCTCCCGCTGTGAACCGCGGCGGCAGGACCACGTACGGCAACGCACAAGGCAAGGAACGACCATGAACGACACCACCGGGGCCCTGCCGCCCTGCCCCGAGTGCTCCGGCACCTACACCTACGAGTCGGGCGCGCTCCTCGTCTGCCCCGAATGCGGCCACGAATGGGCCCCGGCCGGCACGGAGTCCGGAGCACCGGCCGAGGACACGGCGATCCGCGACGCGGTCGGCAACGTCCTCGCCGACGGCGACACCGTCACCGTCGTCCGCACCCTGAAGGTGAAGGGCAGCCCGACCGGGATCAAGGCCGGCACCAAGGTGCGCAACATCCGCCTCGTCGACGGGGTGGACGGCCACGACATCGACTGCAAGGTCGACGGATTCGGCTCCATGCAGCTCAAGTCCAGCGTGGTCAAGAAGGCCTGAGCACCGGCCCGCCGCCCGCCCGTCCGGCACGCCCGGGGTCATGACGGGCGGGCGGAGGCGCGAGGATGTCCCCATGGAGAACGTTTCTGGGTGGACACGGCGCACCGCGCCCGTACGACGGCGGCCGTCCGGCACGCGGGCACGCACGGCGGGCGAGGAGCGGCAGCGGTGAGCACGCCCCTCTACCAGTTGAAGGCGGAGTTCTTCAAGACACTCGGTCACCCGGTCCGCATCCGGGTGCTGGAACTCCTCAGCAAGCGCGAGCACGCGGTCTCGGAGATGCTCACCGAGATCGGCGTCGAACCCGCCCACCTCTCCCAGCAACTGGCCGTGCTGCGCCGCGCCAACCTCGTGATCCAGCGCCGGGAGGGCTCCGCCGTCCTCTACTCCCTGGCCGACCCCCGGCTCGCGGAACTGCTGAGGGTCGCCCGGACCATCCTGTCCGGCGTCCTGGCCGGGCAGGCCGAACTCCTCGCCGATCTGGAGGCCGCCGACGGACCGGGCTCCTCCCGGCGGCGCGGCACGCGGTGACGGAGCGCGCACCGGGCCCCTCCCGGCGGGCGGGAGCGGCCCGCCGAGGCGCTAGGTTGACCGGGAGAAGTCTCGGCAGACGGACTCGCGATGGGGGCGAGCATGACCATGCTTAAGGGAACCAACGTTCCGGTGGCGGCCCAGGCCGTCCGCGTCGAGCTGGGGTGGCGCACCGGCCCCGGCACACCGGACGTGGACGCTTCGGCACTCCTGCTTCTCGCGAACGGGAAGGTACGCGACGACGGGGACTTCGTCTTCTACAACCAGCCCGTGCACGCCGCGGGCGCGGTCCGCCACGAGGGCAAGCGGGCCACCGCGGGAGCGGCCACCGACACGCTCGCCGTGGACCTCGCCCGGCTGGAACCCGCCGTCGACCGGGTGGTCCTCGCCGCCTCCGCGGACGGCGGCAGCTTCGGCCGGGTCGCCGGACTGTACGTACGGGTCATCGACGCGGTCGGCGGCGCGGAACTGGCGCGCTTCGACAGCACCGACGCCACCGTCGAGACGGCCTTCATCCTCGGCGAGCTCTACCGGCGCCAGGGCGCCTGGAAGTTCCGCGCGGTCGGCCAGGGGTACGGCAGCGGACTCGAAGGGCTCGCCACGGACTTCGGCATCTCCGTCGACGAGCCGCAGCGCCCCGCGAGCCCGGTCCCGCCCGCTACCATGCCCGCCGCCCCGCCGCCGCCCCAGCCCTCGGCCCGGGTCGCGGCGCCGCCGCCCGCACCGCTCCCGCCGCACGCCCAGCCGACCCTCGCCGGGCCGATGGCCCCGCCGGTGCCGCCCGCGCCCCCGGCCCCGCCCGCCCAGCCGGTGCGCCTGACGAAGGTGACGCTCACCAAGGACGCCCCCGCCGTCTCCCTCGCCAAGCAGGGCGGCACCTCCGGGGCGATGCGCGTCAACCTCAACTGGGAGGTGCGCAAGCAGTTCAAGGGCTGGGGCAGCAAACTCGGCCGGGCCGTGGCCCAGCACGCCGACCTCGACCTCGACCTCTGCGCCCTCTACGAACTGACCGACGGCCGCAAGGGCGTCGTCCAGGCCCTCGGCAACGCCTTCGGCGCCTACCACCAGCCGCCCTACGTCGAACTCGACGGCGACGACCGCACCGGCGCCGTGGAGGCCGGTGAGAACCTGACCATCAACCTCGACCAGAAGGCCCGGATCCGCCGGCTGCTGATCTTCGTCACCATCTACGAGGGCGCCCGCAGCTTCGCCGATCTGCACGCCACGGTCACCCTCCAGCCGCAGCACGGCGCGCCGATCGACTTCTCGCTCGACGAGTGCACCGTCCCCTCGACGGTCTGCGCGCTCGCCCTCATCACGAACAACGGCGGCGACCTCACCGTGCAGCGCGAGGCCCGTTACCTCGTCTGCGACCGGGGCGTCAGCCCGCAGCGCACCATCGACCGCGCCTACGGCTGGGGCATGAACTGGACGCCCGGCCGCAAGTGAGCCGGACCCGCGGTCACTGATCCGGCGCGGCCTCGGGACGGGCGTAGTGACGCCCCTTCCAGGCCGCGCCCCGGCCCCGGTAGTGCTGAACCGCCGAGTCGACGGTCATCAGCAGGTACAGCAGCGCGGTGAACGGCAGCAGCGGCGCGAGCCACAGCGACTGCCGGTAGTACCCCAGCATCGGGGTGTACGTCCCGGCCATCACGGCCCAGGCCGCGCCCCCGGCCCAGGCCGCCGTCGCGTCGCCGCCCAGCAGTCCGGCGGCCAGCGTGAGCGGCGGCGCCAGATAGACGAGCGCGAGCCCCAGCACCGTACCGAGCAGCACCAGCGGGTTGTGCCGCAGCTGGGCGTACGCGCTGCGCGACACCATGCGCCACAGATCCCCCAGCCCCGGGTACGGGCGCACACTGTCCACCCGGTCCGCCAGACCCAGCCAGATCCGCCCGCCGCCGCGCCGCACCACCCGCGCCAGCGCCACGTCGTCGATCACCGCCTGCCGGATCGAGTCCGGCACCTGGGCCCGTACGGCGGTCTCCGTCCGCAGCAGGACGCAGCCGCCCGCGGCGGCCGCGGTCCGCCCGCCGCTCCGGTTGATCCACCGGAACGGGTACAGCTGAGAGAAGAAGTAGACGAACGCCGGGACGACGAGGCGCTCCCAGGCGCTCTCCACGCGCAGCCGCGCCATCTGGGAGACCAGGTCGTAGCCGCCCGCCGTGGCGGCGGCCACCAGTTCCCGCAGACTGTCCGGCTCATGGGCGATGTCCGCGTCCGTGAGCAGCAGGAACTCCGGATCACGGGAGCGGGCCAGCGTGATCCCGTGCCGTACCGCCCAGAGCTTGCCCGTCCACCCCGGTCCGGGCTCCGGGGGCGACACCACCGTGACCGGAAGACCGCCGTGCCGTACCGCCAGTGTGCGGGCCAGCTCGCCCGTCCCGTCGGTGCTGCAGTCGTCCACCAGGACGATCTCCGCGGTCCCGGGATAGTCCTGCGCCAGCAGCGACGGCAGGCTCAGCGGGAGCATGTCCGCCTCGTCGCGGGCGGGGACGACGACCACCACCGAGGGCCAGTGCGCCGGGGCGGCGCGGGCGGGGAGCCGCTGGCCGGTCCGCCAGAAGAACCCCTGTCCCAGCAGCAGCCAGACCCATGCGACCAGCGACACCACGGCGATCCAGGCAACGGCGCTCATTGCCCGAAGTCTGCCCCACTGAGCCGGGACCGCAAGGGGCGTCGACTATGGTGACCGGGTGAAGATCGCGCTCATGGACTCCGGAATCGGCCTGCTGGCCGCCGCCGCCGCAGTACGCCGGCTGAGGCCGGACGCCGGTCTGGTGCTCTCCTCGGACCCCGGCTCCATGCCCTGGGGACCGCGCACCCCGCAGGACGTCACCGTACGGGCGCTCGCCGTGGCCCGCGCCGCCGCCGAGCACCGCCCCGACGCCCTGATCGTCGCCTGCAACACCGCCTCCGTGCACGCGCTGGAGACCCTGCGGGCCGAGCTGGAGCCCGCGCTCCCCGTCATCGGCACCGTCCCCGCGATCAAGCCGGCCGCCGCCGCGGGCGGCTCCGTCGCCATCTGGGCCACCCCCGCCACCACCGGCAGCCCGTACCAGCGCGGACTGATCCGTGAATTCGCCGGCTCCGCCGACGTCACCGAGGTGCCCTGCCCCGGACTGGCCGACGCCGTGCAGTACGCGGACGAGGACGGCGTCGAGCGGGCGGTCGCCGCCGCCGCCGCGCTCACCCCGCCGGACGTGCGTGCCGTCGTCCTGGGCTGCACCCACTACGAGCTGGTCGCCGACCGCATCCGCGCCGCCGTCCAGCGGCCCGGCCTGCCGCCCGTCGTCCTGCACGGCTCGGCCGGTGCCGTCGCCGCCCAGGCACTGCGCCGGATCGGTGCCGAACCCGCTCCGTCGGCCGAACCGGCCGCGTCCCTCACCGTGCTGCTCGGCGGCATCGCCTCGGACCTCCCGGCCGCCGCCCTGGCCTACCCGGAGGGCCGCGGACTGGCCGCGGTCGGCTCCCCGCGCTGAGGCCCGCACCACCCGAGCGGGGCCGTCGGACCCGCCCCCGGAGGCACGTTCTTCAGTACGCTGCTTGACATGACGGACCACCCTCGCAAAACGACGCGCAACGGTGCCGCCACTCACACCGCGGTCTGGACCGGCCGCGCCACCAACCGCACCCAGTGGGTGCTCGCGGCCGCCGGCGCCGCCTGCCTGGCCCTGGGCATCCAGCTCGCCGTCAGCTCGACCTGGACCTCCGGCGGGGTGCCGCTCCTGATGTCGGTCATCGGCTGCGTGGCGGCCGGGCTGCTCATGCTCTTCGGCACCCTCGCCTTCGTGAACGTGGCGGTCCGGGTGGACGGCGACGCCCTGGAGGTGCGCTGCGGCCACATCGGCCTGCCGCGCCGCAGGATCCTGCTCACCCATGTGGTCGGGGCCGAGTTCGCTCCGAAGGTCACCCCGCGCCAGTGGGGCGGCTGGGGATACCGCTGGCGTCCCGACCAGGGGACCGCCGTGGTGGTGCGCCGGGGCGAGGGCCTGGTGCTCCGGCTCGGGGACGGCCGGACGTTCACCGTCACCGTGGACGACGCGGAGGCCGGGGCCCGGTTCATCCGCGACCGGCTCCATCTGCCCGCCCCCGGCTCCGCCGCGGGCACCTGACCGAGGGTTCGTCGGCGTCCGTGCGCGCTCGCGCGGGGTCCGCCGCGGGCACCTGGCCTCCTGGGTCCTTCCGGGTCCGTGCGTGCCCGTCCGCGCGGGCGGTCAGACCCCGTCCGGCGTGATCGGCCGCCGCGCCGAGGCCAGCCCGGCGAGCAGTCCGGCCCCCGCCGTCACGGGAGTGAAACTCAGCGCGTTGCCCACACCCGCCAGCACCGCGAGCGCGGTGAGCGCCGCACCGGCCGTCAGCACCACCGGGGTGCTGCGCGGCGAGCGCCACAGCGTGTACAGCAGCCAGGCGAACGCCGTCCCCAGCAGCACCACACCGACCACACCCTGCTCGGCCGCCTGCTGGAGCGCCGCCGAATGCGGTTTGCCGTCCGCGCCCAGGGTCTGCCGCACGGTCGGGCTCAGCTCCGCGAAGCGGTCCGGACCGATGCCCAGGACCGGATGCTGTCCGGCCAGCCGCACCGCGTCCTGCCACAGCCGCACCCGGTCGCCGGTGAACCGCCCCTCCAGGGCGGCGGTCAGCCCATCGGGAAGGACCCCCTCGGCCAGGGCCCACGACAGACCGGCCATCAGACCTGCCACCACCGCCAGACCGGTCAGGACCAGCAGCCGGCCGCGCATCCCGGACGCGGCCAGCGACCACAGCAGGACGCCCAGCGCCGCCACGCACCCCGGCACGGAACCGAGCCCGAGCGCCACCCCGGCGGCCCCGAGCGCCGTCAGCCGCAGGACGAGCCGCACCCCCTCGGACCGGGCCGCGGCCGCCGCACAGCACGCGGTCCCGGCCGACAGCACCAGCAGCGCCGCCGTGGCGCCGGTGTCCCCGGGCGCGGTCTCCGCCGTCGCCGTCGCGCCCGGCATCCCGTGCCGCCACACGAACGCCGCCGCCAGCGCGGCCGGCGCGGCGGCGGAGGGGGTGGCCACCGGGGCGAGCGTCCCGCAGATGCGACCGCAGGCGAAGCCCGCCGCGACCGCCAGCAGGGCGAGCAGGACCCCCTCGGGCCTGGTCTCCCGGCCCGCCGCGCTGATCAGCGTCCAGATGGCGCAGGCGGCGAGGATCAGGGCCCCGGCGGCGTCGGACCCGGTGCCGCTCTCGGGACCGCGTCCCGGCGGTTCAGCCCTCACGTGGTCCCCCGTCCGTGACCGTCGCGTTCACGAACGGCAGCGTCGGGCCGCTCGGCGGGGGGTGGGCGACAGGGTAACGGCAGGAGGGGGCACAGGGGCGGAAGATGCGGGGAAACGATCCGGCGGTGGTGATTCCGTGATCGGGGCGGGGCTCCCGTACGGCGGGCCCGCCACCGTAGACTCCGCCGGGTGAGCACCACGATCGCGCCGGTCGGCGAACCGCAGCAGCCCGCCCCCGCCCGTCCACGAGCCCTGCCGCGCCTCGCGCGGCCCGCGGCGGCGGTGGTCTCCGGCGTGCTCCTCTACCTGAGCTTCCCGCCGCGCCCCCTGTGGTGGCTGGTGCTGCCCGGTTTCGCCCTGCTCGGCTGGGTGCTCTTCGAGCGCCGGCTCCGCGCGGCCCTCGGCCTCGGACTGCTCGCCGGGCTCGGATTCATGCTGCCGCTGCTGCACTGGACCGGCGAGGAGGTCGGCCCGGTGCCGTGGCTGGCCCTGGCCGCGGCCGAGGCGCTGTTCGTCGCGGTCGGCTGCGTCGGCATCTCGGCGGTCACCCGGCTGCCTGGCTGGCCCCTCTGGGCGGCGGCCGTCTGGACCCTCGACGAGGCGGTCCGGGCGAGGGTGCCGTTCGGCGGCTTCCCCTGGGGCAAGATCGCCTTCGGGCAGGCCGACAGCCTGTTCCTGCCGCTCGCCGCGCTGGGCGGCACCCCGCTGCTCTCCTTCGCCGTGGTGCTCTGCGGTTTCGGTCTCTTCGAGGCCGTCCGCCGCTTCCGGCTGCGGCGGACCACGGGCGAGCTGCCCCGGCTGGCCGCGGCCGCCACCGCCGCGGCCGTCCTGGTGCCCGTCGCCGCCGCCCTCGCCTCGCTGCCCCTGGTGGACGACTCCGCCGAGGACGGCACCGCGACCGTCGCCGCGATCCAGGGCAACGTGCCCCGGCTCGGCCTCGACTTCAACGCCCAGCGCCGCGCCGTCCTGGACAACCACGCCAAGCGCACGGAGCAGCTCGCCCGGGACGTCAAGGCGGGCAAGGTGGCCCAGCCCGACTTCGTCCTGTGGCCGGAGAACTCCTCCGACCTCGACCCCTACCGTTACGCGGACGCCCGGATCGTCATCGACGACGCGGTCAAGGCCATCGGCGTGCCCACCGTCGTCGGCGCCGTGGTCGAGCCCGACACCGGGAACCTGCGCAACACCCTCATCCAGTGGGACCCGGACAAGGGCCCGGTCGACACGTACGACAAACGCCATATCCAGCCGTTCGGCGAGTACATGCCGATGCGCTCCTTCGTCCGGATCTTCAGCTCGGACGTGGACCGGGTGCAGCGCGACTTCGGACCGGGCCACAAGGTCGGCGTCTTCGATCTCTCGGGTACGAGCGTCGGACTGGTGACCTGCTACGAGGCCGCGTTCGACGACGCCGTGCGCGACACGGTCGAGCACGGCGCCCAGCTGATCGCCGTCCCCAGCAACAACGCGACCTTCGGCCGCAGCGAGATGACCTACCAGCAGCTCGCCATGTCCCGGGTGCGCGCGGTCGAGCACAGCCGCGCGGTCGTCGTCCCCGTCACCAGCGGCGTCAGCGCGGTGATCCGTCCCGACGGCACGGTCGTGCAGAAGACGAAGATGTTCACGCCGGACGCCCTCGTCGACGAGGTGCCGCTGCGCTCCTCGCTGACGCCCGCGACGCGGATGGGCCCGCTCCCGGAAGGCCTGCTCGCGCTGCTCGCGCTGGGCGGGATCGGCTGGGTGGCGACGCGGGCGGTCCGTGCCCGCCGCGTCCGCTGAACGGGGGACGTGCCGCGTAGGGTCGGTGCATGGCTACTCCTGACTTCATCCGCGAGATCCGCGCGACCGCCGGTCACCAACTGCTCCTGCTGCCCGGCGTCAGCGCCGTCGTCCTCGACGACGAGGGCAGAGTGCTGCTCGGCCGGCGCGCCGACACGGGTGGCTGGTCGGTCGTCGGCGGCATCTCGGAGCCCGGGGAGCAGCCCGCCACGACGGCGGAGCGCGAGGTCTACGAGGAGACGGCCGTGCGCTGCGTGGCGGAGCGGGTGGTCCTCACCCAGGCGCTGGAGCCCGTGCAGTACGCGAACGGCGACCGCTGCCAGTTCCTCGACATCACCTTCCGCTGCCGCGCCGTCGGCGGCACCGCCCGCGTCAACGACGACGAGTCCCTGGAGGTGGGCTGGTTCCCCGTCGACGCGCTGCCGCCGCTCAAGGACTTCTCGCTCCTGCGGATCAAGCACGCGCTCACGGACGGCCCCACCTGGTTCGAACCCACCGACGCGCGGGCATGACACGGGGGCCGGGCGATCCGCCCGGCCCCCGTTCCACGCGCGAGGTCAGCCCTCACCCGCGACGGCCGGCGCGGGCCGCGCATCCCCCGTGGCCCGCCCGTCCGGCTCCACATCGGCCAGGTCCCGCAGCCGGGTCTCCTTCGCGCAGACGACCGCCAGCACCGTGACGAGGACCGCCGCGATCACGTACAGCGCGATCGGCGCGGAGTCGTCGTAGTCCGCGAGCAGCGCGGTGGCGATGAGCGGCGCCGGGGCACCGGCCGCGACGGACGAGAACTGGGCGCCCATCGACGCGCCCGAATACCGCACCCGGGTCGCGAACAGCTCCGAGAAGAACGCCGCCTGCGGCGCGTACATCGCCCCGTGGAACACCAGCCCGACCGTGACGGCGAGCAGCAGGTTCCCGAAGTCCCGGGTGTCGATCAGCGCGAAGAACGGGAACATCCACAGCCCGACCCCGACCGCACCGGCCAGATAGACGGGCCGCCGGCCGACCCGGTCCGAGAGCGCGCCCCACAGCGGGATGACGGCGAAGTGCACCGCGGACGCGACGAGCACCGCGTTGAGCGCCGTCTGCTTGCTCAGATCCGCGGCCGTCACCGCGTACACCAGGACGAACGCGGTGATGACGTAGTAGCTGATGTTCTCCGCCATCCGGGCCCCCATGGCGACGAGCACATCCCGCCAGTGGTGCCGCAGCACGGCCACCACGGGCATCCTCTCGGCCTCCTCCGCCTCCTTGCCGCGCTCCCGCGACCGGGCCAGCGCCGCCTTGAAGACCGGCGATTCATCGACAGAGAGACGAATCCACAGACCGACCATCACCAGCACCCCGGACAGCAGGAACGGAACCCGCCAGCCCCACGCCTCGAACGCCGAGTCCGACATCAGCGCGGTGAGCGCCGACAGCACCCCCGTCGCGATCAGCTGCCCGGCCGGCGCGCCCGTCTGCGGCCACGAGGCCCAGAACCCCCGGCGCGCCGGGTCCCCGTGCTCCGACACCAGCAGCACCGCCCCGCCCCACTCACCGCCCAGGGCGAAGCCCTGCACCAGCCGCAGCAGGGTCAGCAGCACCGGCGCCGCCACCCCCACGGTGGCGTGCGTCGGCAGCAGCCCGATCGCCAACGTGGCCCCGCCCATCATCAACAGGCTCAGCACCAGCAGCTTCTTGCGCCCCAGCCGGTCACCGTAGTGCCCGAACACCAGAGCCCCGAGCGGCCGGGCGGCGAAGCCGACGGCGTACGTCAGGAACGACAGCAGCGTGCCGACGAGCGGTTCGGAGTCGGGAAAGAACAGCTTGTTGAAGACCAGGGCCGCCGCCGACCCGTACAGGAAGAAGTCGTACCACTCAATGGTCGTTCCGATGAGACTGGCGGCGACGATCCTGCGGAGGCCGGACGGCGTCGGGGGAGCGGATGCTGGGGTGGCCATGGTTACCACTTCCGGAGGGGGACGGGGGACGGGGACGTGTCGCCACACCGTAGGAAGGGGCAGGTCGGGGGCGTATGTGGTGGGGCACCACAGTTGGGCGCGGGGGAGTGCCCGGGGGCACCATGGGGCGGGTGCGATCAGCCACGGAGGCGCGGGTGATGTACGTCGACAACGATCCGATCGTGCTGGCGCACGCGGGTGCGCTGCTGAGCGGGACGCCGGAGGGGGAGACCCGGTACGTCGAGGGGGACGTGCGCGAGCCGGAGACGGTGCTCGAACGGGCCGCGGAGACGATCGACTTCACGCGGCCGGTGGCGCTGTCGCTGATCGCGCTGATGCACTTCGTTCCGGACACGGACCACGCGCACGAGCTGGTGGCACGCTACGTCGGCGCGCTCGCGCCGGGCAGCCGGCTGATTCTCTCCCAGGTCACCGGGGACTTCGACCCGGAAGGGGTGGCCAAGGGCGTGGCGACGTACGCGGCTCGTGGCGCGGTCTTCGTTCCCCGGTCCCATGCCGAGGTGGTCCGGTTCTTCGACGGGCTCGAACCGGAGGAGCCCGGCGTCGTGCCGTTGGACCGGTGGCGTCCGGAGCCCGGCGAGGCCGAGGAGTCCGCAGGCCAGGAGCCGGTGCCGATCTACGGGGGAGTGGCGCGCAAGGTCTGACGTGTACGGGGACGCCGTGACCGTGCGACGAGCGGGTGACGGTGTCCCCGCGCAGGGGTGCGGCGACGCGCCGTCCGCGCCCCGTTCCGCATTGCGGTGTTCCGCGGATGCGCTTGACTCGGTAGGTGTACAGATTCGCCTCGCTCGCTCTGCTGGTTCTGGCCGCGGCCTTTTCGGTGGCCGCCTCGTTCGCCTTCTCCCCGTGGTGGTGGGTGGCGGCCGGTCCGCTGGTCCCGCCGGCCCTGACCGGGCTGTGGGACGTGACGCAGCGACGGCATTCGGTGCTGCGGAATTATCCGGTGCTGGGGCATCTGAGGTACGTCCTCGAATACATCCGACCGGAGATGCAGCAGTACTTCGTGGAACGCAACTACGACGGCCGGCCCTTCGACCGCAGTGTGCGGAGCATCGTCTACCAGCGGGCCAAGGGAACGGAGGCCGAGGAGGCGTTCGGTACCGAACGCGATGTGTACCTCACCGGCTACGAGTTCCTCGTGCCCTCCATGGCGCCCGAGCCCGTGCCCGACCGGGCCCCGGTCGTCCGGGTCGGCGGGCCCGACTGCACCCGCCCGTACGACATGGCGCTGCTCAACGTCTCCGCCATGAGTTTCGGCTCCCTCTCCGCGAACGCGGTGCTCGCGCTCAACCGTGGCGCGGCCGCCGGCGGATTCGCGCACGACACCGGGGAGGGCGGGCTGTCGGAATACCACCTGCGGCACGGGGGCGATCTGATCTGGGAGATCGGCACCGGCTATTTCGGCTGCCGCACCGGCGACGGAGACTTCGATCCGGACGCCTTCGCCGGGAAGGCCGCGCACCCGCATGTGAAATGCGTGTCCCTGAAACTCTCCCAGGGCGCGAAACCCGGCATCGGCGGGGTGCTCCCCGGTGGCAAGGTGAACGCCGAGATCGCACGCGTACGGGGTGTTCCCGAGGGACGGACCGTGATCTCCCCGCCCTACCACCGGGTCTTCCGGACGCCCCGCGAACTCGTCCGTTTCATCGCCTCGATGCGGGAGAAGGCGGGCGGAAAGCCCACCGGGTTCAAACTCTGCGTCGGCTCCCGGCGTGAATTCCTCGCCGTGTGCAAGGCGATGCTCGCGGAGGGCGTCACCCCGGACTTCATCGTCGTCGACGGCGCCGAGGGCGGCACCGGAGCCGCCCCGCTGGGCTTCGCCGACAACGTCGGCATGCCCCTGACCGAGGGGCTGATCACCGTGCACAACGCCCTGGTGGGCACCGGACTGCGCGACCGGATCCGGATCGGGGCGAGCGGCAAGGTCGCCACCGGCAGCGACCTCGTGAAACGGCTCCTCCAGGGCGCCGACTACACCAACGCCGCCCGCGCCATGATGTTCGCCGTGGGATGCATCCAGGCCCAGCGCTGCCACACCAACACCTGCCCGGTCGGCGTCACCACCCAGGACCCGCGCAGGGCGCGGGCACTGGACGTCGACGACAAGTACCAGCGGGTGCGGCGCTTCCAGGAGGCCACCGTGAACAGCGCGCTGCAGATCATGGCCGCCATGGGCGTCCGCGACCCGGGGGAGCTGAGCCCCGCCCAGCTGCGCCGCCGGCTCGATCCGCGCACCGTGCTCTCGTACGCCGAGCTGTACGACTGGCTGCGCCCCGGCCAGCTGGTGGACGGGCCACCGCCGGAGTGGGCGGCGGACTGGCGGGCGGCCGACCCGGACACCTTCGGGCATTCCCTAGGATGAAGGGCGTGACAGCGAGAACGAGCGACATCGAGCAGGCGGCCCGCGTGCTGCGCGCGGGCGGTCTGGTGGCCCTTCCGACCGAGACCGTCTACGGACTGGGAGCCAACGCGGAGGACCCCGCCGCCGTCTCGCGCATCTTCCGGGTCAAGGGGCGACCGCCGTCCCACCCGCTGATCGTGCACCTGGCCGGAGCGCATCAGCTCGACGCCTGGGCCGTGGACGTGCCCGACACGGCCCGGCTGCTGGCGGAGCACTTCTGGCCGGGGCCGCTCACCCTGGTCCTGCGGCGCGGCCCCCAGGTGCCCCTCGAAGTGACCGGCGGTCTGGAGACCGTCGCGGTGCGGGTGCCCGACCACCCCGTCGCCCTCGCGCTCCTGGAAGCCTTCGGCACGGGTGTCACCGCCCCCTCCGCCAACCGCTTCGGCGCGGTCAGCCCCACCACCGCCGACGACGTCCGCAGCGAACTCGGCGACGGTGTCGACCTCGTCCTGGACGGCGGCACCTGCGCGGTCGGCATCGAGTCGACCATCGTCGACGTCACCGGTGAGGTCCTGGCCGTCCTGCGCCCCGGCGGCGTCACCCGCGAGGACATCGAGGCCGTGCTCGGCCACCCCGTCGACGTGCCCGTCACGAGCGGCGTCCGCGTACCGGGACAACACCCCTCCCACTACGCCCCGCGCGCCCGCGTCGTCCTCGTCGACCCGGAGCGGGCCGTCGCCGAGGCCGAGCGCGCCCAGGAGGAGGGCCGGCGGGTCGGCCTGCTCCTCCCGGCCGCTCTCGCGGGCACCGACGTCAAGGCGCACGCCGTGCTGACGGTTCCCGCCGCACCGGCCGCGTACGCCCGCGAGCTGTACGGCTTCCTCCGCGAGTTCGACCGCAGGGGCTGCGACCTCGTCGTCGCCTCCCTGCCGCCGGAGGACGGACTGGGCCTGGCCATCGCCAACCGGCTCCGGCGCGCGGCGGGCCCCCGCTCCACGGACTGACCCCCGGCCGGCAATCCCCTGGTGCCACGCGCCGGTGACGTCGAGAATCGGCGGATGGATGACGTGAGGCTGTCCGACGGGACCATCGTGCTGACCCCGCTGGGACCGGACGATCTGGAACCCCATCTCGCCGGGGAGGACGCGGAGCTGGTCCGCCGGCTCAACGGCGGATCCGGCACCCGCGAAGGGGTCGCCGCCTATCTGCGCCACTGCCGGGAGCAGTGGGAGGCGGCCGGGGCGCTGCGGGCCTTCGGGGTCCGGGCCGGGGACGCGGGCACGCTCGCCGGGACCGTCGACCTACGGTTCGGCGTGGAGGGACTGGACCCGGGACAGGTGAACGTCGCCTACGGGCTCTACCCGTCGTGGCGGGGGAGCGGCCTGGCGACCCGGGCGGTGCTGCTCGCCTGCCGGTACGCGGCCGGCGAGGGCGCGACGCAGGCCGTGATCCTGGCGGAGCCGGACAACGCGGCCTCCCTGGCCGTGGCCCGGCGCGCGGGATTCACCGCCGCGGGGTCCACGACCACACGGGACGGCACCGCCTTCGAGCGGTACGTCCTGGACCTGGCCGCGACCGCTCCGCCCGGCCGGAGCGTGCGCGTCGAGCATCTGGACGGGCCGGGCGCGCTGCGCGCCGAGGACGCGCTGCGGACGGTGTACGCGGAGGCGTTCGCCGGGCCCCCGTTCCACGAGACGGCCCAGGACGTCGACGCCGCGTTCCGCCGCTTCCCCGTCCTGGCCGGCCGCCCGGCGTTCCGCGCCGTCCTGGCCAGGACCCCCGACGGCGAACCGGTCGGCATGGCCTACGGTCACGCCCTGACGGCCGACACGGTCTGGTGGGACGAACTCGTCGACCCCGTCCCCGAGGCCGTGCGGCGCGAGGACGGGCGGCGCTCCTTCGGACTGATGGAGCTGGCGGTCCGGGAGGCCTGGCGCGGGCAGGGCGTCGCCCGGCGGCTGCACCGGGCGCTGCTCGGCAGCGTCCGGGCCGAGCGGGTCCTGCTCAATGTGCACCCCCGGAGCCTGGAGGCGCGGGCCGCGTACCGGGCCTGGGGCTACCGCACGGTCGGCCCCGCGAGCAGGTTCGGCACCGGCGAGGACGCCGAACGGCTCGATCTGATGCTGCTCGATCTGACCGCCGCGCGGCCGTAGGGACCCCGCCCCGCCCCCGCGCGTCCGTGGCGCGCGGGAGCCGGACGGGGCCGGTCCGGGTCAGACGGGGGTGCGGGCCAGCAGGGCGGTGAAGTCCGTGCCGGTGGGCAGGGTGCCGAAGGCCAGTCCGCGGTCCCCGGCCAGCCGCGAGGCGCAGAAGGCGTCGGCGACGGCCGCCGGGGCGTGCCGGACCAGCAGCGAGCCCTGGAGGACCAGGGCGGCGCGCTCGATGACGCGGCGGGCACGCAGCGGGGCGTCCTCGGTGAGGACCATCTCCCGGCGCAGCTCCTGCCAGGCGGTGTCCAGCCGGCGGTCACCGCCGGACGCGGCGTCGATCTCCGCGGACAGCGCCTCCAGGGACTCCGGCTCTCGGGCCAGGGCACGCAGCATGTCCAGCGCGTTGACGTTGCCGGACCCCTCCCAGATGCCGTTCAGCGGGGCCTCCCGGTAGAGCCGCGGCATGCCGGACTCCTCGTCGTACCCGTTGCCGCCGAGGCATTCCAGCGCCTCCGCCACCGCGGCGGGCTGGCGCTTGCACACCCAGTACTTGCCGACCGCCGTGGCGAGCCGGAGGAAGGCCCGCTCCCCGGCGTCCCCGCGCTGCGCCCGGTCGGCGGCGCCGGCCAGCCGCAGCGCCAGCGTCGTGGCCGCCTCCGACTCCAGCGACAGGTCCGCGATCACATTGCGCATCAGCGGCTGGTCGATGAGCTTGGCGCCGTACACCGAGCGGTGGCGGACGTGGTGCGTCGCCTGGGCGAGGGCCGCCCGGGTGCCGGAGGCGGAGCCGAGGACGCAGTCGAGACGGGTCATGGTGACCATGTCGATGATGGTGCGCACCCCGCGCCCCTCGTCGCCGACGAGCCAGGCCACGGTGTCGTCGAACTCCGGCTCGCTGCTGGCGTTCGAGCGGTTGCCGAGCTTGTCCTTGAGGCGCTGGATGCGGAAGGTGTTGCGGCTCCCGTCGGGCAGCACCCGGGGGACGAGGAAGCAGGAGAGCCCGGCCGGGGCCTGGGCGAGCACCAGGAACAGATCGTTCATCGGCGCGCTGGTGAACCACTTGTGGCCGCGCAGCCGCCAGGTACCGTCCGGCTGCGGGGCGGCCGCGGTGGTGTTGGCGCGTACGTCCGTACCCCCCTGCTTCTCCGTCATGCCCATGCCCGCGAGCAGACCCGGCTTCTCGGCCGGGGTGCGCAGCCCCGCCTCGTACACCCGGCTGGTCAGCAGCGGTTCGTACGTCTTGGCGAGGTCGGGCGCGTGGCGCAGCGCGGGGACCGCCGCGTACGTCATGGAGACGGGGCATCCGTGGCCCGCCTCGGCGCTGCTCCACACCATGAAGCCGGCCGCGCGCGCCACATGCGCCCCGGGGCGCTCGTCCGCCCAGGCCGCCCCGCCGAGCCCCGCGCCGATCGCCACGTCCATCAGGGCGTGGTACGAGGGGTGGAACTCCACCTCGTCCAGACGGTTGCCGTAGCGGTCGTGGGTGCGCAGCCGGGGCTCGTGGCGGTTGGCCTCGTCGGCCCAGCGCTGGACCTCCTCGCTGCCGGCCCGGCGGCCCAGCCGGTGCAGTTCGTCGAGATACCACTCCGCGCCCTCGCGGCGCACCCCTTCGAGCAGGACCGGGTCGTCGGCGACGTCGTGACCGACGAGCGGAGGGGTCTGGTTGGTCACCTCGTGGGTGGTGGCGGTGGGGTGGCTGTGCGGAGCGGGGCTCGCGGACATGGGGGTCCTCCTGGGCAGAGACGGATCAGGGGCGGGGAGCGGCGCCCGCGCAGCGCAGCGCCATGGCGGCCAGCTCGTCGAGCAGGCTCTCGGGGTCGCCGTCCCCGGGGTCGCCGAGCGGGGCCACCAGGACCTCGCCGATCGCGCCGGTGAGCGCGGCGGCGGTGATCTCCCCGTTCTGGGGCGGCAGCAGACCGTCGGCCATGCCCTGGCCGATCACCTCGGCGAACAGGGCGCGGTAGCGGAGGCGGAAGACGAGGCGTTCCGCGCCGACCGGGGGATCGGCGGGCGCGGCGAGCAGCGCGTAGGCCAGTCCGGGGTTCTCCAGCGCGCGGCGGGCGAAGGTCTGCACGCCCCGCACGAGCCGTTCGACCGGCGTCCCGGCGGTGGCGAGCACGGCGGAGAGCACCTCCACCTCCCGCCCCGCCGCCCGCCGGAACACCTCGACGGCGAGCGCGGACTTCGACGCGAAGTGCTGGTACACCGACCCCGCCGAGATTCCGGCGGCACCGGCGACCGCGGTCACGGACGCCCCTGACCAGCCGACTTCCGCGACGACATCGGTCGCTCGGGCGACGAGATGCTCGCGTGCCGATTCGAGACGCTGGATTTGGGCCGGGGTCTTGCGGTAAGCCATGGAAGAAGTGAAGCATCATTCATAGTTTCCCGACAAGGGCCGGACGCGCCGGTCCTCGATCCCTGGAGCACGTGTGCATCTCAGTGCCATGCTGGACGGTGTCGTTCGCTCGGCCGGCCGCAAAGAAGCCCTTGTCTACCGCGACCGGCGATGGACCTACCGCGAGTTCGACGAGGCCGTGCGCCGCGCCGCCACCCTGCTGCGGGAGGCGGGGCTCGGCCCCGGCGACCGCCTGGCCGTGATGACGCACAACACCCCGGCCTTCCTCTTCGCCGCCTTCGGTGCCTGGCTGGCCGGTGCCACCCTGGTGCCCGTCAACCACAAGCTCCAGACCGCCGAGGTCACCGACCAGCTGCTCCACTGCGGGGCCCGGCTCGCGGTGGTCGACCAGGAGATCGGCGAACGGGCCACCACCGCCGCCGCGGACGTGCGCTGGCTGGTCAGCCACCCGGACGCCCCGGCGGACGAGGTGCCGGAGGGCTCCTTCGAGGCGCTGCTGGCCGGCGCGTCCCCCTGGTGCGGCGAGCCCGGACCGGACACCGACATCGCCCAGATCCTGTACACCTCGGGAACCTCCGGCCGCCCCAAGGGATGCGTGCACACCCACCGGGGCATCGCCCTCACCGCCACGTACACCGCGGCGACCGTGCCCCTGCGCCGCGACGAGCGCTTCCTGGTCTGCATGCCGATCTGGCACGCCTCCCCGCTGAACAACTGGGCCCTGGGCACCCTGCTGCTCGGCGGCACGGTCGTGCTCCAGCGCGAGTACGAGCCCCGCACCATGCTGGAGACCGTGGAGCGCGAGCGGATCACCGCCGTCTTCGGCGCGCCGGTCGCCTTCATCGCCCCGGTGCAGACCGTGCCCGACTTCGACGCCCACGACCTCTCCTCGGTCCGCTCCTGGATCTACGGGGCCGGGCCGATGGACGCCGGAACCGTCCGCAGGCTGATGAAGGCGTACGGCTCGCGCCGCTTCCACCAGGTCTACGGGATGAGCGAGATGGGGCCCGTGGGGGCCTCGCTCTCGCCCGACGAGCAGGTGGAGAAGGCCGGGTCGATCGGGCGCGGCGGCATGGTCGGCGTCGATCTGCGCGTCGTGACGGCGGACGGGACGGACGCCGCCGCCGGGGACACCGGGGAGATCTGGCTCCGCTCGGACACCCGCATGGTCGGCTATCTCGACGACGAGGCCGCCACCGAGGCCGCGTTCGAGGGCGGCTGGTACCGCAGCGGGGACCTCGGCCGGGTCGACGAGGACGGGTTCGTCACCATCGTCGACCGGCTCAAGGACATGATCATCACCGGGGGCGAGAACGTCGCCTCCCAGGAGGTCGAGGGCGCGCTGCTGGCCCACCCCGACGTCGTCGACGCCGCGGTCGTGGGGCGCCCGCATCCGCAGTGGGGCGAGACCGTCGTCGCCGTCGTGGTGCCGAGGGAGGGTGCCGCACCCGGGCTGGAGGAGATCCGGGCCTGGCTGGAGCCCCGGCTGGCCCGCTACAAGATCCCGCGCGAACTGGTGCTGAGCGACGCCCTGCCCCGTACGCCCTCCGGGAAGATCACCAAGCACGTGCTGCGCGCCCGGCTGTCCCAGGGCTCCTGACCGGCCGCGCCGTCGCCACCCCGTGCCGGTCGGGGCGCCGGGGCCGCGTAGGGTCGCGGCATGGCCGAGGAGCGGGTGCGGGGCGTACGCAGGGGGCCGGGACGGCCGCGCGAGGAGCGGGTGACCGGCGCCGTGCTGGACGCCGTCGTCGCGCTGGTGGCCGAGAGCGGCATGGGCGCGCTGACCATGGACGCCGTGGCGGCGCGGGCCGGGGTGAGCAAGCCCGCCATGTACCGCCGCTGGTCCACCAAGCAGGATCTGATCATCGCCGCGGCCGAATCGCGCATCGGACCGCTGACCGTGCCCGACATGGGCGACTTCCGCGCCGAACTGCGCGCCGTCCTCACCGCCCGCGCCCGCGCCTACCGGCTGCCGGGCGTCGACCGGCTGCTCGCCGGCGTCATCGGCTCGGCGGCCGAGGCGGGGGCGGAACGCGGTGCGTACCGGGACTACACCGCGCGCGTGATGAGCGAGACCCGGCACCTGCTGGAGCGCGGGGTCGAACGGGGCGACGTGCGGCGGGACGTCGACATCGACGCCGCGGCCACCCTCGTCGCGGCCTCCCTGGTGTTCCGGATGGTCGGCGAGCAGCGGCAGCCGGACGACGTGCTCGTGGAGTCGGTCGTCGAGCTGATCGGCCGGGCGGTCGCGGTCCGGCCGTGAGCCGCGGGGGCGTGTCCGGCGCCCCCTGAACGAGAGCCGCGAGCAGTCGCGGAGAGGGTGCGGCCGGAGGGCCGTGCCCTTCTCCGGCATGCCCGCACCCGGGTCGGGTCCCTCGTCCCCGCCCGCGCCGACACGCCTGTTACGCAGGGACGTTCACGCGCGGTGGCCCCGGCGGACCGGTCCCGGAGCGGAGCGGAATCTTTTCCTCCCACCCCGTTGCCCCCGGGCGGCCCAATATCGATACTGTCGGTTACGTAATCAACGTCGATCGTGGGAGGAACCCATGGCAGCCGCCATCACCGACGGTCCGAAGCCCGTACTCGACAAGCCGCTCATGCGGTACGGCCGCAGGACGCTGGAGCGCCTCGCGCCCGGTACCCCCGAGACGCCCTACCGCGTCCTCGGCATCAGCCCCCTGACCCCGCTCATCGGCGCGGAGATCAGCGGCGTCGACCTGACCCGGCCGCTCGGCGAGGAGGTCGCCGAGGAACTGCGCCGGGCACTGCTCGAATGGAAGGTGATCTTCTTCCGGGGGCAGACCGGTCTGGAGCCCGGCCACCACCTCGACCTCGCGGCCGTCTGGGGACCGCCGGAGGCCAACCCGTTCTTCCCGAAGGCCGAGACCGCCGGTGTGTCCCGGCTCGCCAAGGACGCCATGGCCGTCGGCAACGAGAACATCTGGCACAGCGACCACTCCTTCATGGCCGCGCCCGCCCTCGGCTCCGTCCTGCGCTCCGTCGAGGTGCCCTCCGCCGGGGGAGACACCATGTGGGCCGACATGGGCGCCGCGTACGACAACCTCTCCGAGGAGATGAAGGCGCGCATCGAGCCGCTCACCGCCGTGCACGACTGGGTGCCGAGCTGGGGATCGACGATGACCGGGGAGCAGATCGCGCACTTCCGCGAGACGCTGCCGCCGGTCGAGCACCCCGTCGTGGTGCGCCACCCGCGCAGCGGCCGCAAGCTCCTCTACGTCAACGAGCCGTTCACCACCCGCATCGTGGGCCTCACCGACGCCGAGAGCCGGGCACTCCTGGACGAACTGGTCCTCCAGGCCCGCGTCCCCGAGTTCCAGGTCCGCTTCCACTGGGAGCAGGACTCCGTGGCCATCTGGGACAACATCGCCACCCAGCACTACGCCATCAGCGACTACTACCCGCGCCGCCGGGTCATGGAGCGCATCGCCGTCGCCGGCGTCCCGCTGTCCTGACCCCCTCCCGGGCCGCGTCCCGAACGCGCCGTCACATGCGGCCCCTTCCGGACGCGGCCCCGGTCCGCGCACCGCCCGGCGGCCGTCCGCGGTACGCCCGCCCGCCCCCTCATCCGTTGCCCGCTCCCCCGGAGGACCCCATGAACGCGGCTCCGACCCTGTCCCATCAGTCCTCCACACCCACCGGCCGCGTCGACGGCCGCCGGGCCTGGACCGTGACCGCGCTGCTGGTGGTCTTCATGATGGTGAACTTCGCGGACAAGTCCGTCCTGGGCCTGGCCGCCGACGAGATCCGCGCGGACCTGCATCTGAGCGCCACCCAGTTCGGCCTCGCCAACAGCGCGTTCTTCCTGCTCTTCTCGGTCTCCGCGGTCGTCGTCGGCCTCGTCGCCGACCGGGTCTCCCCCCGGCTCCTGCTGCTGGTGATGGCGCTGCTCTGGTCGGTCGCCCAGGCACCGGCCGCGCTCGGCGGGGGGCTCGCCGTCCTGGTCACCTCCCGTGTCGTCCTCGGCGCCGCCGAGGGACCGGCCTTCCCCGTCGCCCAGCAGGCCACCCTCGCATGGTTCCCCGACCACCGGCGCAATCTGCCCGGTGCCCTGATCACCCTCGGCGTCACGCTCGGCGTGATCGTCTCCGCACCCGGCCTCTCCTGGCTGATCGAGCACCACGGCTGGCGCTCCGCGCTCTGGGCCCTCGCCGCCGTCGGACTCCTGTGGGCCGCCGCCTGGAAACTGCTGGGCGCCGACGGCACGCACACCACCGAGGACACCGCGCCGGCCGCCGGCACCCGGACGGGGACGGCCACGGCCGTGCCGTACCGGAAGATCCTCGCCACCCGTACCTGGACCGGCGCCACGCTCGCCTACTTCACCAGCTACTGGTCCGTGGCCCTGATGCTGGTCTGGCTGCCCTCCTACCTGCGCAACGCCCTCGGCCACCCCGCGCACACCGCGGCCGTCCTGATCGTCGTGCCCTGGGCGGTCGGCGCCGTCGCCCTGCTCGCCCAGGCCGGGATCACCGGCCGGCTCATGCGCCGGGGCGTCGGCAGCCGCCGGGCGCGCGGCCGGGTCGGCGGCTGGCTCCTCGCCCTGGGCGCCGTCTGCCTGCTCTCCCAGGCCCTGGTCGAGGACCCCACCGGAAAAACCGTCCTCGTCTCGCTGGGCTTCGGCCTCGGCGGCTCGTACGCCACGGTCGCGGCGACCACCGTCGCCGAACTCGCCCCCGCCGGACGGAGCGGCGGCGCGCTCGGCGCCATGAACGCGGTCGTCACCGCCGCCGGACTCGCCGCGCCCGCCGTCGTCGGCGCCCTGGTCGACACATGGGGCAACCACGGCTACCACCTCGCCGTCGCCCTGTCCGGAGCCCTGCTCGTCATCGGCGCCGCGGCCTCCTTCCTCCTGATCGACCCGGCCCGCGACATCGCACGGCTCGGCCGCTGATGCCCGCCGCCGGCCGCACCCGCCCATCCGACCCACCTCAAGGAGCCGCCCCCGTGAGCACCCCCACGGAACCCGACACCGCCCCCCTCGACCGGGCCGTGACCGCCCTGCGGGCCGGCCGCGAGAGCTGGGCCGCGACCGGCACCGCCGAACGGATCGCCCTGCTGGAACGGATGCTGCCGCGCATCGCGCAGGGCGCCCCGGCCATGGTCGCCGACGCCGCGCGCGCCAAGGGCTACGAGGCCACCTCCTCATGGGCCGCGGAGGACTGGGTGACCGCACCCTGGGCCCTGGCCCAGACCGTGGGCGCCTACCTCCATGTGCTGCGCAGGCTGGCCGACGGCCGCGACCCGGTTCCGGCCGGCGCCGTCCGGGAGCGCGACGGGCGCACCGTCGTCGACGTCTTCCCCGCCACCGCCACGGACCGGCTGCTCCTCAACGGCTTCTCCGCCCAGGTCCGGACGCTGCCCGGCACCACCCGGGAACAGGTGCTCGCCCGCGCCGCCGGGACCTACCGGGGCCGGCCCGCCCACCCGGGTGTCGCCCTGGTGCTGGGCGCGGGGAACGTCGCCGCGATCACCCCGCTCGACATCCTGCACAAGCTCTGCCAGGACAACCAGGTCGTCCTCGCCAAGATGAACCCGGTCAACGCCTATCTGCGCCCCCACTTCGAGGCCGTCTTCCAGGAGTTCGTGGACCGGGACTGGGTCCGCTTCGTCGACGGGGGAGCGGCCGAGGGCGCGTACCTGACCGGGCACGAGGGCATCGACACCATCCATGTGACGGGCAGCGAGCGCACCCACGACGCCATCGTCTGGGGCACCGACGAGGACGCGGCGCGCCGACGCCGCGAGGACACCCCGCTGAACACCAAACCGTTCACGAGCGAACTCGGCGGCGTCAGCCCCTGCATCGTCGTCCCCGGGCCGTGGAGCGACGCCGATCTGCGCTTCCAGGCCGAGCACATCGTCACCAGCAAGATGAACAACTCCGGGCACAACTGCGTCGCGAGCCAGATCCTCGTCGTCCCCCGGGACTGGGACGGCACCGACCGCCTGCTCGAC
The DNA here is from genome assembly GCF_055559335.1 of Streptomyces sp. NPDC024555. Classification (NCBI taxonomy): domain Bacteria; kingdom Bacillati; phylum Actinomycetota; class Actinomycetes; order Kitasatosporales; family Streptomycetaceae; genus Streptomyces; species Streptomyces sp. NPDC024555. The sequence continues at coordinate 86,289 of NZ_JBVHKV010000021.1, read as the reverse complement.
GAGATCCGCCGGGTGCTGCGCCGCCTCCCGGCCCGCACCGACTACTACCCCGGCGCGGCCGGCCGGCTCCGCGCCGTCGTGGACGCGCACCCCGGAGCCGAGCACCCGGCCGGCCCCGGCGGTGCCACGCTGGTCGCGGACGTCCGCGGCGAGGGCGACCCGATGCTCACCGACGAGGTGTTCGCCAGCGCCCTCGGCGTCGTACGCCTCGAAGGCGGCGACCCGGAGACCTTCCTGCGCCGGGCCACCGACTTCGCCAACGACACCCTGCCCGGCACCCTCGGCGCGACCCTCCTCGTCCACCCGCGCACCGAACGGGCCCACCGTGCCGCCGTGGACGCCGCCGTCGACGGACTGCGCTACGGCACCCTCGGGATCAACTGCTGGTCGGCCTTCGGGTTCCTCCTCGGCTACACCCCCTGGGGCGCGTACCCCGGGCACACCCGGCAGGACATCGGCAGCGGCATCGGCTTCGTCCACAACGCGTTCATGCTGGAGGACGTGGAGAAGACGGTGCTGCGGGCCCCGTTCGCCCCGTCGCCGAGGGGGCTGTTCACCGGAGCGCCGTCGCTCTCCCCGCGCCCTCCGTACTTCGTGACCAACCGGACCGGGCGCACGACGATGCGGCGGCTCACCGGGTTCACCGCCGCACCGAAGGCGTCGAAGCTGCCCGGCATCCTCCTCTCCGCCCTGCGCGGCTGAGCGGCCGGGCCGGGGTGTCAGGGCGTGACGAGCGCGAAGTCCGGGTCCGGAGCGCCGAGATGACCCAGCAGCTCGGTGATCCTCGCCGGGTCGCCGGTCACCTCGGCGCGGCCCGCGAGGTCCGCCGGGGCGAGCTGCCCCAGCAGGACGGCCCGCAGATCCGCCTCGTCCAGGGTCACCTCGACATCGGGCTCCACGGCCGCCGGTCCGCCGGCGGCCGTGTGTGTCAGCACCCCGTTGTGCAGGCGCAGCACGATCGCGTCGCCGCCGCGCACCTTCCAGAGCACGGTGATGTCGGCGTCCCAGCTGCGCGGGCCGTCGACCCGGATGCACAGCGCGTCGAAGAGCTGGTCCAGGCTGAGCGCCCGCAGGAAGTCGAGGGAGGTGGTCGTGGTCGGTGTGCCGACCGCGCCGTCGCGCAGTTCCAGGGCGCCCATCAGGAAGAAGTTGCGCCAGGTGCCGTTCTCGCTGCCGTAGCCCAGCTGCTCCAGGGCGTCGGCCTGGAGCGCCCGCGCCCCGGTGTGCTCCGGCTCCGCGAAGACCACGTGGTTGACGACCTGGGCCACCCATCGGTAGTCGCCCGCCTCGAAGGCCTCGCGCGCCCGGCGCACCACCTCGTCCGCGCCGCCCATGAAGTCCACGTACCGCCGGGCCGCCTCGACGGGCGGGTGCTCCCACAGATGCGCCGGGTTCCCGTCGAACCAGCCCAGGTACCGCTGGTAGACCGCCTTGGTGTTGTGGCTGACCGAGCCGTAGTAGCCATGGGTGTGCCAGGCCCTCTCCAGGGCCGGGGGCATCTCCATCGCCTCCGCGATCTCCAGCGGGGTCATCCCCTCGTTGATCATCCGCAGCGTCTGGTCGTGCAGATAGGCGTAGAGGTCGCGCTGTTCGGACAGGAAGCCCAGCACCCGCTCACGGCCCCGGACCGGCCAGTGGTGGGAGGCGAAGGCGAGGTCGGTCGCGTCGCCGAACAGGGCGACGGCCTCCGTCAGATACCGCGCCCAGACGTGCGGGTCGCGGACCTCGGCGCCCCGCAGCGTCAGCAGGTTGTGGAGGTTGTGCGTGGCGTTCTCCGCCATGCAGAGCGCCGAGTGGGCGGGGAAGTGGATGTTCAGCTCGGCGGGCGCCTCCGTGCCCGGTGTCAGCTGGAAGACCATCCGGATCCCGTCGACCGTCTCCGTCTGCCCCGTACGGGTGATGTCGAGCGTCGGCGGGACCAGCCCGACCGAGCCGGTCGACGTCGTCTGCCCCAGTCCGGCACCGATCTGGCCGCGCTCGCCCTTGGGCAGCGCCGCCCCGTACATGTACGCGGCGCGGCGGGCCATCGCCGTGCCCGCGTACACGTTCTCGCTCACCGCGTGCTCCAGGAAGCCCTCCGGCGCGAGCACCGGCACACCGGCCGCCACGTCCTCGTCGGTGAGGACGCCCCGCACCCCGCCGAAATGGTCGACATGGCTGTGCGTGTACAGCACACCGGTGACCGGGCGGTCCCCGCGGTGGCTCCGGTACAGGGCGAGGGCCGCGGCGGCCGTCTCGGCCGAGATCAGCGGGTCGATCACGAGGACGCCGCGCTCGCCCTCGACGACCGTCATGTTCGAGAGGTCGAAGCCCCGGATCTGGTAGATCCCCTCCGTGACCTCGAACAGACCGTGGTCGCGGACCAGCCGGCTCTGCCGCCACAGGCTCGGATTGGCGGTGGGCGGGCAGTCGCCGTCCAGGAAGCCGTAGGCGTCGAGGTCCCATACGGTCCGCCCGTCGGCCGCACCGATGATGCCGGACTCCGCCGTTCCCATGAACCCGTGGCGCGCGTCGTCCAGATCCCGGGTGTCGTCGAACGGGAAGCGGCGCAGCACCGACTCGTTGGCCCGGCCGATCGCGGGCTGCGCGTCCTTGGGCGGTGTGTTCCCGGTCATCCCGTGCTCCCTGTCCGTCGGAGAGGCGGCCCGCCGGCCGCCCCTGACCGCCAGCCTCGCCCGCGCGGCGCACCCCGGCCAGCAGGACTGCGCCGAACGGATCACCCGAATGCCGCTGCCGCTTGCGGCACTTGTGTGACCTGCGAGAACGGAGGAGAATTCCGCCAGTGGGGTGGACTGAGCAGGACACGCAATGGCAGGCGCTGGGTCTCGGAGCGGACGAACTCCGGGTGTACGAGGCGCTGCTCGACCCACCCGCACCCGTGTCCCGCACCGCGCTCGCCCAGCGTCTCGGGCTGACGGTCCGCCGGGTGACGAACGCGCTCGGCCGACTGGCCGTGCAGGGCTTCGTCCATCCGGCCCGGCGCGGCACGGCCCTCCCCGAAGCCGTGGCGCCCGCCACCGCGCTGCGCAATCTGATCCATCTGCGCCAGGCCGAACTGCTGCACCGCTCCGCGGAGCTGGAGGAGCTGACCGGATCCGTCGACCGGATCGCGGCCCGGCTCCAGAGCGCCGTGCCCACCCGGGGCGCCACCGGGATCGAGGCGGTCCGGGGCGGCCGGGCGATCGCCCTCCGGGTGCGGTCGCTGCTGGTCTCGGCGAGCGAGGAGGTCGTCCTCCTGGACCGCCCGCCGTACGCGTCGAGCGCGCCGAACGGGATGCCCGCCCCGCTCGACGTCGCCGAACCGGTGCGGCGCGGGGTGCGGGTGCGCGTCGTCGTGGACCGCGAGGGGCTGCGCTTCCACGGGCGGGCCCGGGGCCTGGGCGAACTGGCCGCGCAGGGCGTCCAGATACGGGTCGGCGTGGACCTGCCCACCAAGCTGATCGGGATCGACCGCCGGGTGACCCTGCTGCCCCCGACCGACGCGGCGGACCCGACGGCCTCCGCCCTGGTGGTGAGCGACGCGCTGCTGAGCAACGCCCTGGTGCCGCTGTTCGAGGGGATCTGGGAGCGCGCCCTGCCCATCGGCTCCGTGGTGGAGGAGGAGATCACCGACGAGGACCGGGAACTGCTCACCATGCTCGCCTCCGGCCTCAAGGACGAGGCGATGGCCAGACGGCTGGACATCCACGTCCACACCGTGCGCCGCCGCATCACCCGGCTGATGCGCGCGCTGAACGCGGAGACCCGTTTCCAGGCGGGCGTCCAGGCCGCGCTGCGCGGCTGGCTCATGGCCTGACCCCGTGCGCCCCGCACCGCGGGCCCATAATCATTCCGGTTTGTCCTGTCGAGTCCGGTACGCGTAGATTCCCCGGGCCTGCCGCCGACGAACCGCTCCCCTCCCGGCTCGCGGACGAGCGGCACGGCGACCTGTCGTCATCGGCTGGGAGGCCCCGCCCATATGTCCGGAACCGTCGACCGATGGACCACCGCGCTGCGCGACGCCCGGCGCGCGGGCACCCTGTGGCCGTGGTGGCTGGCGGCCCTCGCGTCGGCCTGCGGCTACGCCGTGGCCACCGTCTTCCACCCCGGCTACCTCAGCGCCGACAGCAACACCCAGCTGGGACAGGCGCTCGGCGACGAGCCCGTCAACGACTGGCACCCGCCCGTGATGGCCCTCGCCTGGCGGGCCGTCATCGCGGTCACCGGCGACTTCGCCGCCATGGCCGCCCTCCAGACCGCCCTGCTGTGGGCTTCCCTCTGGGTACTGGCCCGGCTGGTGTGGAAGCACACCGGCAGCCGCGGACTGTCCCTCGCCCCGCTGGCCGTCGGCTTCGCCCCGCACCTCATGAACTTCACCGGCGTCGTCTGGAAGGACGTGCACCTGGCGTATGCGCTCCTCGCCGTTCTCGCCGTGGCCCTGACCGTGCGCGACCTGCCTCCGGACCGGACGAGGACGCGCTGGGCGCTCCTCGCCCTGGGCCTGCTGCTGCTCGGCTACGCCGCCCTCGTCCGCAAGAACGGCCTGCCCGCCACGCTCCCGTTCCTCGCCCTGCTCACCCTCGCGGCCCGGCCCGCCCCCGGCCGGCGGCACTGGCTGGCCGCCGCCGGGGCCTTCCTCGCCGTCGTCCTGGCCGGCGGCGCCGCCGTGGACGCGGCCACCTCCCCGCTGCCGACCCGCGTCTACGCGGTGATCCCCGTCGACGACCTCGTCCACGTCCTCACCCCGGAGCAGGTGCGGACGGCCGCCGAACGGGCGGGCGCGAGCCCCGGTCTGAGGGACGGTCTGGTCACCGCCGCCACCGACTGCGCGCGGCGCGGGATCACCTCCGACGCGTACCTCCAGTGCTTCCCGCACCGCCGGCCCTTCGACGTCACCTATCTCGACCGGAACGCCGACGTCCTCGTCCGCATGTGGACCCAGCAGATGCCCCGGCACTGGAAGGGGTACGCGGAGTACCGCGTCCGGGTCTTCAGCAAACTGCTGTTCCGGAGCAACCAGGTCTTCTGGAACGGCACCCGCGTCAACGAGGGCGTCGAGGTCAACCCGGTCGTCCGGCGCGAACCGCTCAACGACACCCTGCGGGCCGCGCTGGGCAACTACGTGACCGGGGCCCACCGCGATCTGCCCGTGCTGTTCCAGGGCTGGTTCTGGCTGGCCGTCTCGCTCGTCCTCGTCCTGCGCCGCCGGTGGGCCGGCCCCTTCGGCCGCGAACTGCGCCTGCTCGGCGCCAGTTCGCTGCTCTACATCCTGGCCTATCTGCCGACCGCCCCCGAGTCCAACTACCGCTATGTGTACTGGCCGGCGCTGGCCGGGACCGTCGCGCTGACCCTCGTCGCCGTCGGCCACGCCGCCCGGCGCCGCGCCGTGCCGGGCACCCCGGCCGGAACGTCCTCCACCCGCCCCGCCGTACCGCAGGCCGGGGCCCCGCCCGAGACCGTCCCGGCCGCCGCGCCCCTCGGCTGACCGGCGCCGGGACTGGCGGACCGTGCGGCCGCTCGGGCAGGCTGGCCCGTATGTACCCGGAACTGCAGAACGTGGCGATCGACTGTGCGGATGCCTATGAACTGGCCCGGTTCTGGAGCCGGGTGCTGGGCCACCCGCTCCACGAGGAGGACGGGCCGGGCGTGACGGAGGCGGAGGTGATGCTGCCGCACGGGCCGCTGCTCCACTTCAACCAGGTGCCCGAGCCGAAGACCGCCAAGAACCGGCTGCACCTGTGCCTTCGGCCGACGACGACCCGGGAGGCGGAGGTCGCCCGGCTCCTGGAGCTGGGCGCCACCCTCGTCGACGACCTGAGGGAGCCGGACGGCACCGGCTGGGCGGTCCTCGCCGACCCCGAGGGCAACGAGTTCTGCGTTCTGCGCAGCGCCGCCGAGCGGGCGGCGACGAGCGCGTCCTGACCCGGCGGCCGGACCGTGGTGGCGGGTGGGGCCCGCGTTACCATGGGGCTTTCTGTCCACTTGGTCGAACGGTCGGCCTGGAGCGAGCGTGCCCGGGTGGTACGGAGATCGGAGCGTCGTGTCGAGTCGACCCGCGGGCCACAAGGCGATCATCGAGGCGGCCCGGCAGGAGTTCTCCGAGCAGGGGTACGGATCGACCTCGATCCGCGACATCGCCCAGCGCGCCGGCGTCAGCCTCTCCGCCCTGTACTACTACTACAAGGGCAAGCAGGAGCTGCTGGTCGCCATTCTCGACGACGGGCTCGACACCTACTTCTCCGCCTGCGAGCGCGCGCTCGACGCGGCCGGCGACGATCCGGCCGAGCGGCTGGAGGCGCTGGTCGAGGCCACCGTGCGCTTCCGCATCGACCACCGCACGAAGAGCAGCATCGTGCTGACCGAGGGCCGCAGCCTGGAGCCCGAGCACCTCGCCCGCTACCGGGAGAACGAGGAGCGGGGCTCCCGCCAGTTCCGCGAGGTGATCGAGGACGGGGTGGCGCAGGGGCTGTTCCTCACCCCCTACCCCGACGACGCCCGGCGTGCGGTGATCGCGATGTGCAACGCGGTCGCCCAGTGGTACCGCGCCGACGGCGAGGTCGGTCCCGACGAGCTGGTCGAGCGCTATGTCGCGCTGGCGCTCGTCGTCGTCGAGTACCGCCCCCGGGCCACCCGCCGAGGCGCCGCCGTACGCGACTGACCCCCGCCGCGCCCGCCCGAGAGGCGCCCGCCGACCCCGTCACCGGGGCTCGGCGGGCGCCTTTCGCGTTCCCGCGCCGGGCAGGCCCCTCACGTAAACGGTCAGTGCTGTCCGAATAGCTTGGCATTAAACAGTCAGCGCTGTATGTTTTACGTGCCGGCGCAGACGCCGGCCGCAGAGCCGCCCCGGAGCCGGGGCGAAGAGCCGAGGAGCCACATGTCCGGCGAGATCCTGGAACACCCCACCCTCTTCATCGGCGGCCGCTGGGTCCGGCCCGCCGGGTCCGATGTCATCGAGGTCCGCTCGCCGCACGACGGGAGCCTCGTCGGACGGGTGCCGCACGCCACCACCGAGGACGTCGACGCCGCGGTCGCCGCCGCCCGCGAGGCGTTCGACCACGGGCCCTGGCCGCGGCTGCGGGTGGAGGAGCGGCTGGCGGTCATCGGGCGGATCGTGGAGCTCATGGCCGCACGGGCCCGGGAGTTCGCCGAGCTGATCACCCGCGAGAACGGCTCCCCGATCTCCTGGAGTCTCGTCAACCAGGTGAAGGGCGCGATCGGCCACTTCGCCGTCACGGCCGAGGTGGCCGGGGCCTTCCCGTTCGAGGAGTCCCGTCAGGGCCTGAGCCGGCCGCTGGTGCTGCGGCGTGAACCGGTGGGCGTCGTGGCCGGCATCGTGCCGTGGAACGTGCCGCAGTTCACCGCCGCCTCCAAGCTGGCCCCCGCGCTCGCCGCCGGCTGCACCGTCGTGCTCAAGCCCTCGCCCGAAACGCCCCTCGACGCCTTCCTGTTCGCGCGGATCGCGGCCGAGGCCGGACTGCCCGAGGGTGTCCTGAGCGTGCTGCCGGCCGACCGCGAGGTCAGCGAGTACCTGGTCGCGCACCCGGGCGTCGACAAGGTCGCCTTCACCGGATCGGTCGCCGCGGGCAAGCGCGTCATGGAGGTCGCCGCCCGCAACCTGACCCGCGTCACCCTGGAACTCGGCGGCAAGTCCGCGGCCGTCGTGCTGCCCGACGCCCCCGTCGACGACGTGGTGAACACCGTGCTCACCGGCTCCTTCCTCAACAACGGTCAGGCCTGTGTCGCCCTGACCCGGGTGCTGCTGCCCCGCAGCCGCTACGAGGAACTGAGCGGCGCGCTCGTCGAGGCCGTCCGCGCGCTCACCGTGGGCGACCCCCTCGACCCGGCCACCCAGGTCGGCCCGCTCGTGACCAGGCGTCAGCAGGCCCGCAACCTCGACTACATCCGCATCGGCCGGGAGGAGGGCGCCACCCTGCTGACCGGCGGTGGAGTCCCCGCCGGACTGGAGGCCGGCGCCTATGTCGAGCCGACGCTCTTCGGCGACGTCACCAACGACATGCGCATCGCCCGCGAGGAGATCTTCGGCCCGGTGGTCTGCCTGCTGCCGTACGAGGACGAGGAGGACGCCGTACGGATCGCGAACGACTCCGACTTCGGGCTCTCCGGGGCCGTCGTCACCGCCGACGTCGACCACGGACTGGAGATCGCGCGCCGCGTCCGCACCGGCACCTTCACGGTCAACGGCTTCTCCGTCGACCTGACCGCGCCCTTCGGCGGCTACAAGAACTCCGGCATCGGCCGCGAGTTCGGCGCCGCCGGCCTCACCGCCTACCTGGAGCAGAAGGCGATCGCCCTGCCCGCGTTCTGACCCGCCCCGGCCCCGGTGCGCCGGGGCCTCCCCTCCCCACCCACCGCACATCCGCGGGCCCGCCCCCGCGCGGGCACCCGCACCCCTCAGGAGCCGTCATGCTTGCCGCACTCATCACCGCCCCCGGTCAGGACACCCTGGAAGTCCGCGACGACGTCGAGACCACCGGCTTCGGCCCCGGAAAGGTCAGGGTCGCCATCAAGGCCACCGGCCTCTGCCACTCCGACCTCTCCGGCATGTCCGGGAAGATCCCCGGCCCCACCCCGATGGTCCTCGGCCACGAGGGCGCCGGAGAGGTCCTGGAGGTCGGCGACGGCGTCACCCATGTGAGGCCCGGTGACCGCGTCATCGTCAACTGGCGCCCCGCGTGCGGACACTGCGCCCACTGCCGGCGCGGCGAGTCCAACCTGTGCGGCGCCGGATCCGCCGCCATGCGGGTCCCCGCCTTCACCTCGCGCGGCACCGACCTGTACCGCTTCATGGGTGCGGGCACCTTCGCCGAGGAGGTCGTCCTCGAAGCCGGATTCGCCGCGCCGATCCCCGACGACGTGTCCTACGAGGCCGCCCTGATCGGCTGCGGCGTCACCACCGGCATCGGCGCGGCGATCAACTCCGCGCGGGTCGCGCCCGGTGAGACCGTCGCCGTCGTGGGCTGCGGCGGCGTCGGCATCAGCGCCGTCATGGGCGCGCGGGCGGCCGGTGCCGCGCAGATCGTCGCGATCGACCCGGTGGCCTCCCGCCGTGCCTGGGCCGTCGACTTCGGCGCCACCGCCGCCGTCGCCCCCGACGAGGTCAAGGACGCCGTCGCCACCTACACCGGGGGACTCGGTTTCGACCACGTCATCGAGGCCGTCGGACGCCCGGCCACCGTGCGCTCGGCCTACGAGACCGCGCGCCAGGGCGGCACGGTCTGCCTCGTCGGCGTCGGCGGCTTCGAGGACATGGTCCCGGTCAACCTGCTGGAACTCTTCGTCAGCGCCAAGCGCATCATCCCCTCCGTGTACGGCGGCGACGACGTCACCCGCACCTACGACCGCATCATCAACCTGCTCCGGGCCCGCCGCATCGACCTGGAGGCGCTGGTCACCCACCGGCTGCCGCTGGCCGACGTCAACGACGCCCTCGGCCTGATGCGCAGCGGCGAGGCGCTGCGCGTCATGCTCACCACCGGCTGAGCAGCCCGCCCCGCCCGCGCCGCCCGGATCCGCCACCCGCCCCTGCGGGGGCGCGGACCCGGGCGGCGGCCCGTCGGCCCCGTACGGCATAGGATTTCCGCATGTCCGAGCAGCATCCCCCCCGGCAGCGGCGTGTCCAGCAGCGCGCGCTCGACACCCGCAGGCTCCTTCTCGACGCCACCGTCCGGGTCCTCGTCGACCAGGGCTTCGCCCAGTTCTCCACGCTCGCCGTGGGGGAGGCCGCCGGGGTGTCACGGGGACGCCTCGTCCACCACTTCCCGACCCGCACCGCGCTCATCGAGGCCACGCTCGACCACCTCGTCGAACGCTACCGGGAGCGCGTCCCGCTCCATCTGGAGCTGATCACCGACGGCCCGCACGAGGGACGGATCGCCCGCGCCCTCGATGTGCTGTGGAGCCTCAAGCGCAGCCGCGAGTACCAGGCGTGCCTCGAACTGATGGCGGGCGCCCGCGGCGACGACGAACTCCGCGACGCCCTGCGCGTCTTCGACCGCCGCCTCGGCGACGCCCTCTCCGACGCCGTGCACCGCCTGGTCGGCCCCCTCGCCGACCGTCCCGGCTTCGACGCGAGCCTGCTGACCGCGATCAGCGCGATGCGCGGACTGCTCCTCATGGCCCGCGCCACCGGGGTCTCGCAGGGCGAACTGGAGGCCGACTGGTCCGCGATGCGCGAGCGGCTCGTGCTGGTCTTCCGGGAGTACGACCCGGAGGGCGTCTAGGAGCCCCCGCCCGGCCCTCGGGTCTGGGTGTGAACCGGACACACACCTGGAGGTCTCGGCAGCGGCTGACCGGCCCCGGACCGTGCCGGTGGCCCCGTCCGGCTACGGTGGGGCGGCATGACCTCCACCGAGACCGAGATCACCGCCGAACTCGTCGTCGCGCTGCTGCGCGAGCAGCATCCCGACCTGGCCGGCCGGCCCGTCCGCCTCGGTGCGCGCGGCTGGGACAACCAGCTCTGGCGACTGGGCGACGACCTCGCCGTACGGCTGCCCTGGGCGACCGAGCGCTCGGACGAACTGCTCCGTAAGGAACACGCCTGGCTGCCCGTCCTCGCCCCCGGACTGCCGCTGGCGGTGCCCGTGCCGCAGCGCATCGGTGAGCCGTCCGCGCGGTTCCCCCGGCCCTGGACCGTCACCACCTGGGTGCCCGGGACGCCGGGCGACCGGGCGCCCGCCACCCGGGCCGACCACGCGGCCGAGACCCTGGCCGCCTTTCTGGCGGCGCTGCACCGCCCCGCGCCCGACTCCGCGCCGACGGGAGGATTCGGCCGGGGCGGACCGCTCGCCGCGATCTCCGACTCCGTTGTGACATCGATCGGCGCCTGTGCGGAGCAGGGGCTGATCGACGACCCGGACGCGGTCCGCGCGGTCTGGGAGGACGCGGTCGCCGCACCCGGGTGGGACAGTCCCGCGCTCTGGCTCCACGGGGACCTCCACCCGGCCAACGTCCTCACCGCGGACGGCAGTTTCTGCGGGGTGATCGACTTCGGCGACCTCTGCTGCGGCGATCCGGCGGGCGATCTGGGGTCCGCCTGGGTGCTGCTGCCGGACGGTGCGCTCGACCGCTTCCACGCGGTGTACGGACCGGCCGCGGATCCCGCGACGCGGCGCCGCGCCCGGGGCTGGGCCGTGGTGCAGGCGCTGACCGGGCTCTCCGTCGGTGACGCGGGCGACCACGGCCGCCCCGGCGGCAAGTCCTCCTGGGGCCCGCCCGCCCGCGCCTCGCTGCGCCGCCTCCTGGAGACGGCGGCCTGAGCCGGGGCGCGGCTCAGGGGCGGCTGGTGAGATAGCCGCCCATCGAGGTGAAGTACTCCGTCGCCGCCAGCTCCCTGCCGTCGTCGGTGCGCACCCGGGTGACCGCCAGACCGCGGTTGCGGCCGGTGCGCGCGTCGGCGCCCGCGACGATCACGACGCCCTCGCCCTCGCGGTAGAAGATGCGGCCGGGCGTGCCCCCGTACCGCCCCTCGGAGACGTCGGCGGCGAGGACTTCGAGGCGCCGGCCCCGGTGGTAGGCGTAGGCGCTGGGGTACGGCTCGGACTGGGCGCGCACCAGGCGCTCCAGGTCCTCGGCGGGCCAGGTCCAGTCGATGCGGATGTCCTCGTCGGACCGCTTGTGGAAGAAGCTCGCCTGCGAGCGGTCCTGGCGGGTGAACTCGGTCTGCCCGGAGGCGATCAGGGCGAGCGCGCCGGTGGTGACCGGGGCGATGAGGTCGACGGTCCGGTGGAACAGGTCGGTCGCGGTGTCCTTCGGGCCGACGGGCACCGCCTCCTGCCGGACGATGTCGCCGGCGTCGAGTTCGTCGTTCATCAGGTGCGCGGTGACGCCCACCTCGCTCTCGCCGTTGATCAGGGCCCAGATCAGCGGGGAGAAGCCGGCGTACTTCGGCAGCAGCGAGTCGTGGATGTTCAGCGTGCCGTGCCGGGGGAGGGCGAAGACGCGCGGCGGGATCCAGGTCCGCCAGTTGTTGGCCACGATGATGTCGGGATCGGCCGCGCGGAGGCGCTCGTACAGCTCGTCGTCGTCCGGGCGGTTGCGGATCAGCACGGGGACGCCGTGCTCCTCGGCCAGGTCGGCGACCGAGTCGCTCCAGATCTTCTCGTACGCGTGCTCGCTCTTGGGGTGCGTCACGACCAGCGCCACGTCGTGCTCGGAATCCAGCAGGGCGCGCAGGGTGCGGTGCCCCCAGGTCTGATAACCGAACATGACGACCCGCATGGGGTTCCTCCTCAGCATGGGAACGGTGCGAGGCAAGTAAAGCAAGGCTTACCTTATCGCGCAACGCACCCTCGCGGGCGCGCAGTTGTGGGGCGTTCCGCCCGGGGTTGGCTGAAAATGCTGTCCGGATCTGACCTATCGACACCGCCGCGTGATTAACTTAGCCTTACCTAAGTTCAGCGGGCCGGTCCTTCGGCGTGCCCGTCCTTCGTACTGTCTCCGCACCTGGCGCGCGGCGGCTTTCCCGCACGATGGGAGTGATATGTCACAGGTTCGTCCTGCCGACGCACCACCGGTCCACGACCTCATCGGAATCGGCTTCGGGCCGTCCAATGTGGCCATGGCGATCGCGGTCAGCGAGCACAACGCAGCAGGCGCGGGGGAGCCGCTGAGCGCGCTGTTCTTCGAACGCCAGCCGAGCTTCGGCTGGCACCGCGGCATGCTCATCGACGACGCGACGATGCAGGTGTCCTTCCTCAAGGACCTGGTGACGCTCCGGAACCCCTCCAGCGGGTTCAGCTTCCTCTGCTACCTCCAGAGCAAGGGACGGCTGATCGACTTCATCAACCACAAGAACCTCTTCCCGCTCCGGGTCGAGTTCCACGACTACTTCGAGTGGGCCGCGGCGCAGGTCGGCGACATGGTCGCCTACGACCACGAGGTCGTCGCCGTCACGCCCGTCCTCGTCGAGGGCGTCGTGGAATACCTGGACGTCACGGTCCGCTCCGGCCAGGGCCTTGCCGTCCACCGCGCCCGCGACCTCGTCGTCGGCACCGGGCTGCGCCCCCTCCTGCCGGACAACGTCGAACGCGGCGACCGCATCTGGCACAACTCCGAACTGCTCGCCCGCATCAACGAGCTGGACGGCACCTCGCCCCGGCGTCTCGTGGTGGTCGGGGCCGGCCAGAGCGCCGCGGAGAACGTGGCCTATCTGCACCGCCGCTTCCCCGAGGCCGAGGTCTGCGCGGTCTTCTCGCGCTACGGCTACAGCCCCGCCGACGACAGCAGCTTCGCCAACAAGATATTCGACCCCGGCGCGGTCGACGAGTTCTACGCCGCCCCCGAGGGCGTCAAGCGCCGGCTGATGGACTATCACGGCAACACCAACTACTCGGTGGTGGACATCGATCTGATCGACGACCTCTACCGGCAGATGTACCAGGAGAAGGTGCTCGGCGCCGAGCGGCTGCGCTTCCTCAACGTCTCGCGGCTGGAGGAGGCCAAGGAGACGTCCGACCACGTCCTGGCCACCGTCCGTTCCCTCGTCACGGGCGAGGAGACCCGGCTGGAGGCCGACCTCGTCGTCTTCGCGACCGGCTACAGCCCCGCCGACCCGCTCGCCCTGCTCGGCGACGTCGCCGGCCACTGCCTCCGCGACGAGGAGGGCCGGGTCCGGGTCGAACGCGACTACCGCATCTCCACCGACGACACCGTGCGCTGCGGCATCTACCTCCAGGGCGGCACCGAGCACACGCACGGCATCACCTCCGCGCTGCTGTCCAACACCGCGGTGCGCGTGGGCGAGATCCTCGACTCGATGCTCGCCCGGGGCACCGCGCCCGCCCCGCGCTGATCCGCACCGCACACCCGTGACCAGAGGGATGACGTACGCCGACATGAGCACCACCGCAGTGGAGCGCCCCGCCCCCCGGGGTCCTGCCGAGGCCCGCCGCAAACGGGCCGCGGGACTGGGCGCACTGGTGGTGCTCCTCGTCCTCGCGTCCGCCGTCTCCCTGGCGGTGGGCGCGCGGGCGCTGAGCCCCGCCGAGGTCTGGCACGGGCTGTTCGCCGCGCCCGAGCCGGACCAGCGGCTCACCGAGATCCGGCTCATCGTCCACACCGTACGGCTGCCGCGGACCGTGCTCGCCGTGGTCGCGGGCCTCGCCCTCGGCGTCGGCGGCGCCCTGATCCAGGGCTACACGCGCAATCCGATCGCGGACACCGGCCTACTGGGGGTGAACGCCGGCGCCTCGTTCGCCGTGGTGTCGGCGATCGCCGCGTTCGGGCTGACCGACCCGTTCCAGTACGTGTGGTTCGCCTTCGCGGGCGCGGCCGTCTCCGGGGTCGTCGTCTTCGGCCTGGCCAGTATCGGCCGGGGGGCGGGCAATCCGCTGACGCTGGCCCTGGCGGGCCAGGGCATCACCGTGTTCCTGGCGGCGCTGACGACCGCCGTCGCGCTGTCGGACCAGAAGTCGCTGAACGCGCTGCGGTTCTGGAACGCCGGTTCGGTCGCGGGCGTCGGATTCGACGTCATCGGCCCGGTGGCGGTCTTCGTCGCCCTCGGTCTGGTCGCCGCCCTGTTCGTGCTGCCCTCCCTCAATCTGCTGAACCTCGGGGACGACGTGGCGCGGGGGCTGGGCGTGAACATCGCCCGGAGCCGTACGGTCGGGATCGTCGCCGTCACGCTGCTGGCGGGCGCGGCGACGGCGGCGTGCGGGCCGATCGCCTTCCTCGGGCTGATGGTGGCTCATGTGGCCCGGTTCCTCACCGGTCCCGACTACCGCTGGCTCGTCCCGTACGCGGGTCTGCTCGGCGCGGTCGTCCTGCTGGTCTGCGACATCGTGGGCCGGGTGGTGGTGCGGCCGGGCGAACTGGACTCCGGTGTCGTCGTGGCGCTGCTGGGCGCCCCGTTCTTCGCGGGCCTGGTGTGGCGCGGAAAGTTCAGGAGCGCATGAACGTGACGCAGGAGCGCGTGAACGTGACAGAGGTACGGCGCCCGGTCCTGGCGCGGGGTGTGCGCTGGGGCGGGATGTCGGTGGTCCTGCGGCCCCGGGTCGCCCTGGTCACCCTGGCCCTGGCGGCGGCCGCCTTCCTGGTGTTCTGCCTGTCCATCGCCGTCGGGGACTTCCCGATCGCGCTGTCCCGGGTGATCGCCACGCTCTTCGGCGGGGGCGAACGGGTCGACGAATTCGTGATCATGGACCTCCGGATGCCGCGCGCCCTGGCCGGGGCCGTCGTGGGGATCGCCCTCGGGGTGTCCGGGGCGATCACCCAGTCCGTCGCCCGCAACCCGCTGGCCAGCCCGGACGTCCTCGGCATCACCGGCGGCGCGGGCATGGTCGCGGTGTTCCTGGTGACCGTGTCGGGCGGGGCCTCGGCGGCCGTCGCCGGCACGCTGGGACTGCCGCTGGCCGCGCTCGCCGGCGGGCTCGGGGCCGGACTGCTGGTGTACTTCCTGGCCTGGCGGCGCGGGGTGGACGGCTTCCGGCTGATCCTCATCGGGATCTCGGTGAGCGCGATGACCGAGGCCGTCACGACCTGGCTGCTGGTCGGCGCCGACATCCGGGACGTGGCCCGCGCCCAGGCCTGGCTGGTCGGTTCGCTGGACAACCGATCCTGGGACGACGTGCGCACGGCGCTGTGGTGCTCGCTCGTTCTGCTGGTGGTCGTGGCCTGCGCGGTCTTCCCGTTCAAGCCCATGCACCTGGGCGACGACGTGGCGGCCGGCCTCGGCGTGCGCCACACCCGGGTCCGGGCCGTCCTGCTGCTGTGCGCCGTGCTGCTCGCCGCCGTCGCGGTGAGCGCGGCGGGCCCGGTGCCCTTCGTCGCCCTCGTGGCGCCGCAGGTGGCGATGCGTCTGGCGCGCTGCCCCACACCGCCGTTGGTGGCCTCCGGGCTCTTCGGCGCGCTGCTGCTCACCGGCGCCGACCTGATCGCCCGCGCCGTGCTTCCCGCCTCCCTGCCCGTAGGGGTCGTGACCGCGGTGATCGGCGGACCGTTCCTGGTGTACCTGCTGATACGGGCGAACCTGCGGCAGGGCGCCGCGTGACCGACGAGCCGGACCACCCCGACGAAGGAGCAGCCGTGGCCGTTCAATCCATCCTGACCACCCCCGAGTCCCCGCCCGCGGAGCCGGGCCCCGCGCGGCTGGCCGCCCGGGGCGTCACCGTCGGGTACGGGGGCCGGACCGTCATCGACGGCCTGGACGTGGAGATTCCACCCGGAGTCATCACGACGATCATCGGGCCCAACGGCTGCGGGAAGTCGACCCTGTTGCGCACCCTGAGCCGGCTGCTGAAACCGGCCTCCGGCACCGTGGTGCTGGACGGGGACGACATCGCCCGGCTCAGGACCCGGGACGTGGCCAGGAAGCTCGGGCTGCTGCCGCAGGCACCCGTCGCGCCCGAGGGGCTGACGGTCGGCGACCTGGTGGCGCGCGGCCGCCATCCGCACCAGAGCTGGCTGCGGCAGTGGTCCTCCGACGACGCCGACGTGGTGGCCGACGCGCTGGCGATGACCGGGGTGTCCGAACTCGCCGACCGCCCGGTCGACTCGCTGTCCGGGGGGCAGCGCCAGCGGGTCTGGATATCGATGACCCTGGCCCAGGGCACCGACCTGCTCCTGCTCGACGAGCCGACCACGTACCTCGACCTGGCGCACGCCGTCGACGTGCTCGATCTCGTGGACGATCTGCACGAGTCCGGCCGCACCGTGGTCATGGTCCTCCACGACCTCAACCTCGCGGCGCGGTACAGCGACAACCTCGTCGTGATGCGCGGGGGCGAGATCCTGGCCCAGGGCCATCCCCGCGAGGTGATCACGGCCGAGCTGCTGGACGAGGCCTTCGGCCTGCGCGCCCGGGTGATCGACGATCCGGTGGGCGACCGCCCGCTGATCGTGCCCATAGGGCGCACCCACGTCCCGCTCAACTAGGGCGCGGACCAAGGAAGTAGAAGAATTTAGGCTAGGCTACCCTCACCTCACCGAGGTAAGGTTTGGCTGCCCTTATCCAAGGGCTCAGTGGACAGCGCAAAAGCAAGGGAACCCGGATGCTCCTCCATAGAACGACGCCCATGAAGCCCTGGCGGCGACTGGCCGCGACCCTGTCGGCGGCGGCCCTCGGCGTCGGCCTCCTGGCGGGGTGCGGATCCGACACGAAGGACGACGCGGACACGACGGCGGACAAGGCGCCGGCCGCCGCGGGCGCCTTCCCGGTGACCGTGGAGCACGCGTTCGGGTCCACCGAGATCACCAAGGCCCCGGAGCGCGTCGTCTCGGTCGGCTACACCGACGACCAGGCGATCCTCGCCCTCGGCATCAAGCCGGTCGGCATGGTCGACCAGTACCCCAACCCCGAGGGCACGACGCCCGACATCAACACCCAGTGGCCCTGGGTGAAGGACAAGTGGGGCGACGCCCGTCCCGAGGTCATCATGAAGAACGGTGACACGGGCCCCAACTACGAGAAGATCGCCTCCCTCCGGCCCGATCTGATCGTCGCGGTCTACTCGGAGATCGATCAGGCCGCCTACGACAAGCTCTCGAAGATCGCTCCGACCGTGGGCCGCACCAAGGCGGAGAAGGAGCCCTTCAGCGCCCCGTGGCAGGACAACGCGGTGCACATCGCCAAGGCCCTCGGCAAGGAGAAGGAGGGCAAGGACCTGGTCGCCGGCATCCAGACGAAGCTGGACGCCGCGGCGAAGGCCCACCCCGAGTTCGCGAAGCAGACCGCCGTCCCGCTCTCCTGGTACGACAACTCGGTCGCGCCGTTCACCACCACCGACGTCCGGGGCCGCCTGGTCACCGGCATCGGCTACCAGGGCGCCACGGAGATCGACAAGATCGCCGGCGGGAAGTTCTACACCAAGCTCTCGCCCGAACGCATGGACCTCGTCGACGTCGACCGCATCTTCGTCATCAACGACAAGGCCGACACGGAAGCCCTCAAGAAGTCGCCGCTCTTCGCCAACCTCAAGGCGGTCAAGGAGGGCCGGGTCTCCTACCTCCTGGACAGCGAGGGCCCGGCCGTCGGCGCCGCGATGTCCCAGGGCACGCTGCTGTCGCTGCCGTACGCCATCGACGAGCTCGTGAAGTCGGCGGGCCAGTGACCCCCTTCGCACGGCACACCCCGGACCCCGGGTGAGCGCCGCCGGAACGCGCGCCGTCCCGGCCGCCCTCTCCACGGCGTCCGGCCGGGAGGCCGCCCGCTGGGTCGCGGAGCACTGCCGCGCGATGCCGTGGCTGACGGCGGCCACCGTGGGCACCACGGTGGCCGGGGCCGCGCTCCAGGTCCTCCCGGTGCTGCTGCTCGGCCAGGTGGTCGACGGCGTCACCGGGGGCGAACCCCGGTCCCTGCTGGTCAGGATCGGCGTACTGATGGTGGCCGCCGCGCTGTTCGGCGCGGCGGCCACCGCGGCGTCGACCTATCTCATCGGACGGCTCGGCGCGGATCTCCTCGCCCGGCTCCGGGAGCGCGCCGTGCGCGCGGTCCTCGCGATGCCGAGCGCCCGGATCGAGCAGGTGGGGCGGGGGGACGTCCTCTCCCGGGTCGGCGACGACGTCGCCGTGCTGTCCCGGGGCATCCGCTCCGCCGTCCCCACCGTGTTCACCGCCGGGGTGCTGGTGGTCATCGCCACCCTGGGCATGTTCGGTCTCGACTGGCGGCTCGGGCTGGCCGGGGCCGGGGCGCTGCCCGCGTACGCGTTCGCCCTGCGCTGGTACCTGCCCCGCTCCGCGCCGCTCTACCGCCGGCAGCGGGCCGCCCAGGCCGACCGGGCCCAGGCCCTGATCAGCGGACTCGACGGGATCGACACGGTCCGCGCCTACCGGCTGGAGGGCGCGTTCCGGGAGAAGGTCACCGAGGAGTCCTGGCGGGTGCGCAATCTCGGCGTCGACGTCTTCCGCTTCTTCGGGCGCTTCGTCGGCCGGGAGAACCGCGCCGAGTTCATCGGACTGGTGCTGATCCTGCTGGTCGGGTACGTCCTGCTGGAGGGCGGATCGGCCACGCTCGGCGAGGTGGCCGCCGCCCCGCTGATGTTCCACCGGCTGTTCACCCCGCTCGGCGCCATCATGTTCACCTTCGACGAGGCGCAGAAGTCCGGCGCCAGTCTGACCCGGCTGGTCGGCGTCGTGGGGGAGGACGCCCAGGAGCGGCTGGTGGGGGACGGCGGGGCCGCCGCCCCGGAGACCGTCGCCCACCCCGTGTCGGTGGAGAAGCTGACCTTCGGCTACCCCGGCTCCGAGGAGCCGGTCCTGCGGGACGTCAGTCTGACGATCCCGGCCGGGAGTTCGCTCGCGCTGGTGGGGGCGACCGGGGCCGGCAAGTCCACCCTGGCCGCGCTGATCGCGGGGATCGGGACGCCGTGGAGCGGTGCCGTGCGCATCGGACCGCACGATCTGGCGGATCTCGACGAGGCGGGCGCGCGGGCGCTGGTGAGCATCCTGACCCAGGAGACGCACGTCTTCTCCGGGCCGCTCGCCGACGATCTGCGGCTGGCCGCGCCGGGGGCGACCGACGCCGAACTCGCCGACGCGCTGCGGACCGTGGGCGCGGCCTCCTGGGTGGAGGAACTGCCCGAGGGGACGCGGACCGCGGTCGGTGAGGGCGGTGAGCGGCTGGACGGCACCAAGGTCGCGCGGATCGCACTGGCCCGGCTGGTGCTGGGGCGGGCCCCGGTCGTCGTGCTCGACGAGTCGACCGCCGAGGCGGGCAGCGAGGGCGCGGCCGAACTGGAACGCGCGGTGCTGGCCGCCTGCGCGGGCCGCACCACCCTGTTCGTGGCACACCGTCTGACCCAGGCGATGGCCGCGGACCGGATCGCCGTCCTGGACGCCGGACGGGTGGTGGAACAGGGCACGCACGGCGAACTGGTGGCCCTGGGCGGCCGGTACGCACGACTGTGGCAGGCCTGGCGAGAAGGTAGTTAGGTAAGCCTTAGTTAGGCTAGGCTAAGTCGCAAATCTCGGATGGGAAGCGGAGTCTTTCGATGATGGAACCGGTCGCTCGTCTCGTACGGCTCTCCGACCCCCGGCTGGCGGGCCTGCGCCGCCGGACCGGGGAGCACACGGACCGGGCCCTGACCGAGGCCTGTGCCATCGCCCTGGCCCACTGGGCGACCGGCCGCGGCCCCGAGGGCATCGACCTCACCCCCGCCACCCTGTTCGCCGACGTCGTCGGCTGGGCCGGCAACGGCGGCCGGGCGCCCGTCGGCTGGGAGGCCGACCCGCGGGCCCGGACCGTCGCCGTCCCGGAGGGGGTCGACCTGTCCGAGGCGCAGCGCGCGCTCGACGACCTCGCGGACTTCCCCGACCGGCCGCTCGGCACCGTCGGCCCCTTCGGGCACGCCGAACGCCTCGCCGCGCTCGCCGCGTGGAACGACACCGACGCCGACCGCGAACGGCCCACCCTCGTCGAGATGTTCCGCGACCGGGCCCGGGAGCGGCCCGACGCCGTCGCGATCGTCGACGAGCACCGGACCCTGACCTACCGTCAGGCCGCGGAGAGGTCGGCGCAGCTGGCCCACGCGCTGCGCGACCGCGGACTGACGGCCGAACAGGTGGTGGGCATCTCCCTGGACCGCTCGGCCGACATGGTCGTCGCCCTGCTCGGCGTGCTCCAGGCCGGCTGCGCCTTCGTCCCGCTCGACCCGCGGTGGCCGGCCGCTCGCCGGGCCGTCGTCGTCGAGGACGCCCGCGTCGTGCTCCAGCTGAACGACTCCGGTGTCCACGACCCGGACGAACCGCCGGCCCTCGCCGTCGACCTCGGCGACTGGGGCTTCACCGACCGCCCCACCGAGGCACCCGCCGTCACGATCCCCGGCCCCGCCCTCGCGTACGTCATCTTCACCTCCGGATCCACCGGCCGTCCCAAGGGCGCGATGATCCGTCACGAGGCCATCAGCGAACGCCTGCTGTGGCAGGTGAACGAGATCCTGGGCTTCGGGCACGACGACGCCTCGCTGTTCAAGGCGCCGCTCTCGTTCGACATCTCCATCAACGAGATCTTCCTCCCGCTGGTGAGCGGCGGCCGGGTGGTCGTCCTGCGCCCCGACGGCGAACGCGACCCGCACCACCTCCTCGGCGTCATCGCCGCCCAGCGCGTCACCTTCACCTATCTCGTCTCCTCCATGCTGGACGTCCTGCTGGAGATCGCCGGCGACTCCGGCCGGCTGGACAGCCTGCGGCACGTGTGGTGCGGGGGAGAGGTGCTGACCCCCGAGCTGTACGAGCGCTTCCGCACCCGCCTGGACATCCCGATGTACCACGGCTACGGCCCCGCCGAGACGACGATCGGGGTCTCCCACGTCATCTACCGGGGCGCCGCCGAACGCCTGTCGACCTCGATCGGCCGGGCCAACCCCAACACCCGGCTCTACGTCCTCGACGACGAACTGCGCCCCGTCCCCACCGGAGTCGGCGGCGAACTCTACGTCGGCGGCTTCCTCCTGGGCCGCGGCTACGTCAACGCGCCCGCGCTGACCGCCTCCCGCTTCGTCGCCAACCCCTTCGCCACCGACGGCTCACGCCTCTACCGGACCGGCGACCTCGCCCGCTACGCCCCCGACGGCACGCTCGACTTCCTCGGCCGCGCCGACAACCAGGTCAAGATCCGCGGCATGCGCCTGGAACTGGAGGACGTCGAGGCGGGCCTCGCCGAACACCCCGGCGTACGGCACAGCTGCGTCGTCGCCCGGAAGAACACCGCGGGCGGCAGCTACCTCGTCGGCTATGTGATCCCCGCCGCCGGGCACGAGGAACTGGCCGCCGACGACGTCAAGGCCTGGGCCGAGGACCACATGGTCGCCTACATGGTCCCCGCCCATCTGGTCGTCCTCACCGCGTTCCCCCTCACCGCCAACGGCAAGACCGACCGCGCGGCCCTGCCCGACCCCGTGGTCACGACCGGCCCGGTCCTCGCCCCCGCCACCGAGAACGAACGGCTCGTCTGCGCCGCCGTCGCCACCGTGCTCCGCCTCGACGAGGTCGGCGCGGACCAGGACTTCTTCCGGCTCGGCGGCGACAGCATCCTCGCGATCTCCCTGCTCAGCGCCCTGCGCGAGGCGGGCCTCCATGTGACGGCACGGCAGATCTTCACCCACAGCGTCGTCGGCGCGCTCGCCGCCGTGGCGAGCCGCGAGGAACCGGCCGCCGCGGCCGACGACGACGTGGCGACCGGCGCCGTCACCGGCTCGCCCATCGTGCGCTGGCTCGGCACCACCACCGACGCCGTCGACGGCTTCGTGCAGTCGGTCGTCCTGAACACCCCGGCCGGGCTGACCGACGACGCCCTCGACACGCTCCTCACCGCGCTGGTGCGCCGCCACGCCGTGCTCCGCGCCCGGCTGGTGCGCGGCGACCACTGGGGCTTCGAGATACCGGAGGCGGACGGGGCCGCCGCCGGCTGGGAGCGCAGCGACCTGCCCCTCGACGCCTGCGTCGACCTCGCCACCCGCGCGCTCGCCCCCGACCGCGGCGTGATGCTGCGCGCCGTCTGGCGGCCCGGGGACCGGCAACTGGTGATCGTCGTCCACCACACCGTCGTCGACGGCGTGTCCTGGCGGATCCTCATGGACGACCTGACCGCCGGGTGGCGCCGGTACACCGCCGGCGAACCCGTGGACGACACCGCGGCGGGCACCTCGTTCCGGCGCTGGACCGAACTGCTGGAACACACCGCCTTCGACACCGACCGCGCCCACTGGGACCGCCCGCTGCCCGGCACCGACCAGCCGCTCGGCCGGCGCGCCCTCACCGCGTCCGACACCGTCGCCCGCGAACGCGCCCGCACCCTCACCCTCGGCCCCGGAACCACCGCCGCGCTCCTCGGCGACGTCCCCGCCCGCTTCCACGCCGGCGTCAACGACGTCCTGCTCACCGCCCTCGCCGTGGCCCTGGCCCGGTGGCGCCGCGACCTCGGCCAGGACCAGACCTTCGCCCACATCGAACTGGAGGGCCACGGCCGCGAAGGACGCTTCGTCACCGGCCCCGAACCCGACCTCTCACGCACCGTGGGCTGGTTCACCACCCTGTTCCCGGTGACCGTCGACCCCGGCACCGCCGCCGACCTCACCGCGCCCGGCTACCTCACCGCCGCCCTCAAGGCCGTCAAGGACGCCCTGGCCCGGGTCCCCGCCAACGGACTCTCCTACGGCGCGCTGCGCCATCTCCACGACACCCCGTTCGACGCCCCCGCCCCGCAGGTCCTCTTCAACTACCTCGGCCGCTTCGACTCCGGCACCGCCGGGGACTGGCAGCTCGCCACCGCCACCGGACAGCTCGGCGAGAAGCGCGACCCCGGCATGCGCCTGCCGCGCGCCCTGGAGTTCAACCTCATCGCCGAACCGGCCCGCGACGGCGGCGACGGATACGCCCTCGTCACCACGATCACCTGGCCCGACGGCGTCTTCACCGACGACGACATCACCACGATCGCCGGCCATCTGCGCACGGCCCTGACGGGCCTCGCCGCCCTCGAAGAAGGCGGCCACTCACCCGGTGACTTCCCGGCGCTCCCGCTCACCCAGGAGGACGTCGACGCGCTCGACGGCCCCGCCCTGCGCGACATCCTGCCGCTGACCCCGCTCCAGGAGGGTCTGTACTTCCACTCCGTCTACGACGACGACTCGGCCGGCAGCTACGTCGAACAGCAACTGCTCACCCTGGAGGGGGAGGTGGACGCCGGCCGGCTCGCGGCGGCCGCCACCCGGCTCCTCGCGCTCTACCCCAACCTCGCCGCACGGTTCGTCGCCCTCGCCGACGGCCGCGTCGTCTCCGTCCTGGAGAGCGGCGTCGAGGCTCCCTTCACCGTGCTGGAGCGCCCCGGCATCACCGACGCCGAGACCGCCGCCCTCGCCGAGGCGGACCGCCGCGCCGGATTCGACCTGGCCACCGGACCGCTGATGCGCTACACCCTGGTCCGCGGCGGACCCGGCCGCACCGTCCTCGTCCAGACCGTGCACCACATCGTCGCCGACGGCTGGTCGGTCCCGCCGATGCTGCGCACCCTGCTGGCCGAGTACCACCGGCCGGGCGGCGAGTACCGCACCGGAGGCTTCGCCGACTACGTGCACGCGCTCGCCGCCCACGACGACGCGGCGGCCGACCGCGTCTGGGACGAGGAACTGGCCGGCCTGCCCGGCCCCTCGCTCGTCGCCGAGGGGCACACCCCCTCCGACCGCTTCGCCGACTGCGTCCGCGTCCCGGACGCCGACATCGACGCGGCCGCCCGCGCGGCCGGGGTGCCCCTGAGCGTCGCCGTGCACAGCGCCTGGGCCGTGACGCTCGGCTCCCTCCTGCACGCCCGGGACGTCGTCCTCGGCTCCACCGTCTCCGGCCGCGACGCCGATGTCCCCGGCATCGCGGACATGGTCGGCCTGTTCATCAACACCATCCCGGTCCGCGCCCGGTGGACCGCCACCACGACCGCCGCGGACCTCCTCGCCGCCGTGCGCGCGCACCAGAGCGCCGTCCTGCCCCACCAGCACGTCTCACCCGCCGCCCTCGGCCGCCGCACCGGCGCCCGCTTCGACACCCTGGTGGTGTTCGACGTCGCCACGGACATCGAGGCACTGCGCCGCCCCGGCGACACGCTCGCGATCACCCGTCTCGTCAACGAGGGCGCCCCGCACTACCCGTTGACCCTCGTCGTGGAACGCGACCCCGAGGGCGGGCCCCGCTTCAACCTCATCCACGACGGCGCGCTCCTGCGCACCGAGGGCGCCACCGCGCTCCTCGACCGCTTCCTGCGCACCCTCACCGCGCTGCTCACCCGGCCGGACACCCCGGTCGCGGAGATCGCGGCCGACGACGTCCGCCGCCCCGAGCCCTTCGCCCCGACCACCCTGGACGCCCTCTTCGACACCGCCGCGCGGCGCGACCCCGCCGCCGTCGCCGTCACCCAGTGCGCCCTGGAGGGCTCCACCCGCTCCCTCACCTACGGCGAACTCGCCGCGGCCAAGGACGTGTTGGCGGACACCCTGCGCGCGGCCGGTGTGGCGCCCGGCGCCCGCGTCGCCGTCGCCGTGGACCGCTCCGTCGACCAGGTCGTCGCCCTCGTCGCCGTCGTCTCGGCCGGCGGCGCGTACGTACCGCTCGACCTGGCCTACCCCGACGAACGCCTCGCGTACGTCCTTGAGGACGCCGCCCCCGAGGCCGTCCTGGTCGACCGCGCGCAGCGCGAGCGCTTCACCCGCCTCCTGGAGAGGGCCGGCTCCCCGGCCCGGGTCCTCGTGCTGGGCGAGGAGGGGCGGGCCGCCGAGGCCCCCGCTCCGGCCGCCGCACGGCCCGGACCCGGGGACCCGGCGTACATCATCTACACCTCGGGCTCCACCGGCCGCCCCAAGGGCGTCGCCGTCCCGCACTCCGCCGTGGTGGCGCTCCTCACGCACACCCGGCCGGCGATGGGCTTCGGCCCGGACGACGTCTGGGTCCAGTTCCACTCGTACTCCTTCGACTTCGCGGTCTGGGAGCTGTGGGGCGCGCTCGTCCACGGCGGCGAGCTGCTGGTGCCGGACTACGCCCTGACGCGCTCCCCGGTGGACTTCCACCGGCTGGTCCGCGAGCGCGGGGTGACCGTGCTCAACCAGACCCCCTCGGCCTTCTACCGGTTCATCGAGGCCGACCGGCACGCGGAGGAGCCCGTCACCTCGCTGCGCCGGATCGTCTTCGGCGGCGAGGCCCTGGACCCGGCCCGGCTGCGCGGCTGGACCGAGCGGTACGGCACGGCACGGCCCGAGCTCGTCAACATGTACGGCATCACGGAGACCACCGTCCACGTCACCCACCGGGTGCTCGGCGACGACGACCTCACCGCCGACGTCAGCCCCATCGGGGGACCGGTCCCCGGTCTGACGACCCATCTGCTGGACGAACGGCTGCGGCCCGTCCCGCCCGGCCGGGTGGGCGCGATCTATGTCGCGGGCGACCAGGTGGCGCTGGGCTATCTGGGACGGACCGGGCTGACCGCGGGCCGCTTCGTCGCCGACCCGTTCGCCGCCGACGGCTCCCGGATGTACCACACGGGCGATCTGGCGCGCCGCACCCTGGCCGGCGAGCTGGAGTTCGCCGGACGCGCCGACGACCAGGTGCAGCTCAAGGGCTTCCGGATCGAACTCGGCGAGGTCGAGTCCGCGCTCAGGGCGCTCGACGGCGTCACCGACGCGGCCGTCACCGTGGCGGACGAGGGCGACCACCTCGTCGCGCACGTCGTCGGCCGGGTGCCGGACGGCCTCACGGCCCTGCTGGCCGCCACGCTGCCCGCGCACATGCTGCCCGGCCGCACGCGCGGGGTCGACGCGCTGCCGCTGACCGTCAACGGCAAGCTGGACCGCAGGGCGCTGGCCGAGGCCGCCGCCCGCGACGATGACCCGGCCACCACGGGCCCCGGCACGCCCGCCGCCCCGGACGGCGGCGCGCTCGACGCCCTCACCGCGGTCTTCGCCGCCGGGCTGCCGGACGCCGACGTGGACGCCGACACCGACTTCTTCGCGGCCGGCGGCGACAGCATCCTCGCCATCACCGTGATCAACCGGGCCCGCGCCCTCGGCCTGGCCATCGCGCCCCGGGACGTCTTCCTCCACAAGACCCCCCGCGCGCTCGCCGCCCATCTGGCCGAGCGGACACCGGGGCCCGCCCCCGCCGCCCCGCAACGCCGCGCGGACGGACCGGTCGTCCCGACCCCGGTCGTGCTGCGCCGGCGCGAACTCGGCGGCTCCCTGGCCCGGTTCGCCCAGGCCCGCGCGCTGACCGTCCCCGAGGGCGTCGCCCTCGCGGACATCGAGCGCGCCGTGACCACGGTCGTGGCCGCCCATCCGATGCTCCGGCTCGTCCTGGACGTCCGCCACGGCGTCTGGTCGCTGCGGACCGAGGCCCCCCGCCCGGTCACCGTCGCGCGGCCGGGCACGGACGACACCACCTCCACGGACCCCGACGGGGCGGCTGTCACCGCCGCCGCGAACGAGGCCGCCGGGCGGCTCGACCCGGAGCGCGGTGAGACCGTCGCGTTCTCCTGGATCGCCGCGAGCCGGACCCTGGTCGTCACCGCGCACCACCTCGCCGTGGACGCGGTCTCCTGGCTGATCCTCCTGGACGACCTGGACACCGCCCTGCGCGGGGAGCCGCTCGCGCCGCCCACCACGTCCTACGCCGAGTACGCCGAGGCGCTGGCCACCCGGGCCGCGACGGCGGGCGGGGACCCGGCCCCGTGGGCGACCGTGCTCGCCGCGCCCCCGCTGCTGCCCGCCGTGACCGGGCTGCGCGAGACCGCCGTGGTCCTCGACCCGGAGACCAGCGACCGCGTGACGCGCACCGCGCCGGCCGCGCTGGGCCTCGGCCCGACCGAACTGCTCTGCGGCGCCCTGCGCACCGCCCTGACCCGGATCCAGCCGACCCCCACCGATCTCGCGATCGACCTGGAGCGGCACGGCCGGGTCCCCGTCGCGGACGACCACGACTACAGCCGCACGATCGGCTGGTTCACCGCGATCGCCCCGGTCCGGCTCACCGCGCACACCGACCCGGTCGAGGCCGCCCGCGAACTGGCCGCCCGCCAGCCCGACGAGGACGGCCACCTCGCGTACGGCGGACTGCGCTACCTGAACCCGCAGACGGCCCCGCTGCTGACCGCCCGCCCGCAGGTGCTCTTCAACTACCTCGGACGGGGCGGCGAGTCCCGGGCGCCCGCGATCACCGGCGCGGACGAGGGCGCGCCGTACGCCGTCGAGGTCAACGCCTGGACCGACGACACCACCGGACGGCTGCACGCCACCTTCCTCGTGGCCGACACCCTTCCCGGCGATCCGGCCGCGCACTGGCGGACCGCGCTGGAGGAGATCGCGGACGCCGCCGCGACGGCCGAGCGCACCGCGCCGGTCGGCCCGCTCCAGCGCGGCCTGTACTTCCAGGCCCAGCTGGCGGACGCGGACACCGCCGGACACTACGTGGCCCAGAGCCGCTTCGCCTTCGACCGGCGCCTGGACCCCGACGCGCTCGCCGAGGCCATGGCGGCCGTGATCGCCCGGCACCCCGGCGTCGGCGCCGGATTCACCACCGACGACGACGGCAACCCCGTACAGCTCCTCCGGGCGGGGCGGCGCGTTCCCGTGCACGTCGTCGAGGTGGCCGGGGAGGCCGAGGCGGACGCCCTGTGCGCCGAGGACCGCACCTCCGGTTTCGACACCGCACGCCCGCCCCTGGTCCGGCTCACCGTGCTGCGGCTGCCCGGCGGGTGCGACACCCTGCTGCTGAGCTACCACCTGCTCCTGTGGGACGGCTGGTCGCGGGAGATCCTGCTGCGCGACCTCTTCGAGGCCTACCGCCGCGTCCTGGCGGGCGAACCGCTCGACACGGCCCCGGCCCGGCCCGGCTTCGAGGACCACGTCCGGGAGCTCGCCGGCCGGGACCCGTCCGGCGCCGAACGCTTCTGGGCCGAGCACCTCGTCCCGCTCACCGGGCCCACCCTGCTCGCCGGGGCCCGGCCCGTCCTCACCGACACCCTGCCCGTCCCGCTCGTCCGCACCCTGTCCGCCGCACTCTCCGACCGGCTGCGCAGCGCCGCCAGGGCCCACGGCGTCACCCTGAACACGGTGCTGACCGGCGCGTTCGGCCTGCTGCTCGGCGCGCACACCGGGCGCGGCGACGCGGTGTTCGGCGTGACCGTCTCCGGGCGCGACGGCGAGGGGCTCTCCGACATCGTCGGCGTCCTCCTCAACACCGTGCCGATGTGGACCCGCGCCCGGCCCGAGGCCACCGTCCGGGAGTACCTGACGGACATCCAGGAGAGCCGGACCGCGGCGATGGACCACGAGCACCTGGGGCTCGGCGAGATCCAGCGGGCCGCCGGGCACGACACCCTGTTCGACAACCTGTTCGTGCTCCAGAACTTCCTGGACCTCGACGCGCTCGCCGCGATGAACGCCCGCCACGGCATCACCTCCGTACGGGCCGACGACTCGACGCACTACCCCTTCACCTGGGTCGTCACCCCCGGCGAACGGCTCACCGTCAAGCTGGAGCACCGCGAGGACGACCCGGAGCGGGCCCGGCACCTGCTCGACGGCTATCTGCGCGTCCTGGAGGACCTGGCGTCCTCCACCGGACCGCTCGGCGCCCTGCCCGGACTCGGCACCACCGACGGGCCCGCCGACGCCACGGACATCGGCACGGACACCGTCGTCGACCGCTTCGACACGGCCGCCGACCGGGACCCGGAGCGGACCGCCCTGGTCGCCCACGGCGCGACCCTCACCTTCGGCGGACTCCGCGACCGCAGCCGGGCCCTCGCGGGCGTGCTCGCCGCCCGCGGCATCGGACCCGAGCGGACCGTCGCCCTCGCCGTCCCGCGCTCCCTCGACTCCCTCGTGGCGCTCTTCGCCGTCCTGCGGACCGGCGCCGCCTACGTCCCCCTCGAACTCGACCACCCGGACGAGCGGATCGCCGCGATCCTCGACGAGGCCCGCCCCGACACGATCCTCACGGTGAGCGCGGTCGCCCCCCGGCTGACCGGCGACCTCATCGAACTGGACCGCCCGCTGCCGCCCGCCGAGCCGCTGCGCACCTTCGACCCCGACGACCCGGACCGGCTGCGCCACCCCGCGTACACGATCTTCACCTCGGGCTCGACGGGCCGGCCCAAGGGGGTCGTGACCGAGTACGCCGGACTCACCAACATGCTGATCAACCATCAGCGGCGCATCTTCGAGCCGGTCCTGGCCGAGCACGGCCACCGCACCTTCCGCATCGCGCACACCGTGTCGTTCGCCTTCGACATGTCCTGGGAGGAACTGCTCTGGCTGGCCGACGGCCACGAGGTGCACATCTGCGACGAGGAACTGCGCCGCGACGCGCCCCGGCTGGTCGCCTACTGCCGCGAGCACGGCATCGACGTCGTCAACGTCACCCCGACCTACGCCGGCCAGCTGGTCGCGGAGGGACTGCTCGACGACCCGGAGCGGCGGCCCGCCCTGGTGCTGCTGGGCGGCGAGGCCGTCACCCCGTCCCTCTGGCAGCGGCTCGCCACCACGCGGGGCACGGTCGGCTACAACCTCTACGGGCCGACCGAGTACACCATCAACACCCTCGGCGTGGGCACCTTCGAGTGCCCCGACCCGGTGGTCGGCGTACCCATCGACAACACGGAGGTGTACGTGCTCGATCCGTGGCTGCGCCCGCTGCCGGACGGGGCCCCGGGCGAGCTGTACGTGTCCGGCGTGGGCATCGCCCGCGGCTACCTCGGACAGCCGGGGCTCACGGCCGAACGCTTCGTCGCCTGCCCGTTCGCCGCGCCCGGCACCCGGATGTACCGCACCGGCGACCTGGTCGTCCGGCGCCCCGACGGCAATCTCAGCTACCTGGGCCGCACCGACCAGCAGGTCAAGATCCGGGGCCACCGGGTGGAGCCCGGCGAGGTGGAGGCCGCGTTCGCCGCGCACCCGGCGGTCCGCTTCGCCGCCGCCGTCGCCCAGCCCGACCCCACGACCGAGGGGACGTACCTGCTCGCCGCCTATCTGGTGCTCGACGGCGCGGAACTGGCCGACGTGGCGCACGAGGTGGGCACCACGCTCCCCGACTTCCTGCGCCCCACCCACTACGCGCGGGTCGACCGGATCCCGCTGACCGTCAACGGCAAGGCCGACACCAAGGCCCTCCCGCCGGCCCGGCCCCTGGGCGTCCTGACCGGCACCGCCGACCGGGCGCCGCGCCCCGGCACCGAGACCGAGGTCTGCGCGTTCTTCGCCGAGGCGCTGGACCTGGACGACGACGAGGTCGGCGCGGTCAGCGACTTCGTCGCCCTCGGCGGACACTCCATGGTCGCCGTCCGGCTGGTCGGACTGCTGCGCCGGGAGTACGGTCCGGTGATCACGATCCGCGAACTGCTCACCCTGCGAACCCCCGAAGCGATTGCCGGTCACCTCGATGCACACTCCTGAGAAGCGGCGGACCGCCCCGGGCGCCGCCATCCTGCGGACCGCGCTGCGCCGCAACATCGGCGCCATGGCCCGGGGCACCGTCCTGATGGGGCTCTACCAGGCGGGCGAGACGGCGTTCCCCATCGCCCTCGGCCTGATCGTCGAGCACACCCTGCGCGAGCGGAGCGCCGGCTCGCTGGGGCTCGCGATCGGGGCGCTGGCCGTCATCATCACGACGGTGTCGCTGTCCTGGCGGTTCGGCATGCGGGTGCTCCAGAAGGCCAACACGACCGAGGCGCACCGCTGGCGCGTCCAGGTCGCCTCCTGCGGACTGCAGCCCGTGGGCCGGGACGGCGGTCTGAAGTCCGGCGAGGTGCTGACCATCGCCACCGAGGACGCGGACTCGACCGCCGACATCATCGAGGTGGTGCCGCTGCTGATCAGCTCCCTGGTCGCGGTGCTCGTCGCGGCGGTCGCGCTGGGACTCGCGCACCCCGTCCTCGGCCTGCTGGTGATCGTGGGGACCGTCGTCATCCTGTCGATCCTCAGCGTGATGTCCCGCCGGATCGGCGCGAGCACCCAGGAGCAGCAGGCCCGGGTCGCCCGCGCCGGAGCCAAGGTCGCCGACCTCATCACCGGACTGCGCCCGCTGCACGGCTTCGGCGGCAACCACGCCGCGTACGTCTCGTACCGCGAGGTCAGTACGGAGGCGAAGCGGCAGGCGATCACGGTCGCCCGGATCAACGGGGCCTACGCGGGCGTAGCCCTCGCCCTCAACGCGGTCCTCGCCGCCGCCGTGACACTGACGGCCGGCTGGCTGGCCTTCGAGGGGCGGATCACCATCGGGGAACTCGTCATGGCCGTGGGCCTCGCGCAGTTCATCATGGAACCGCTGAAGATGTTCTCGGAGATGCCCAAGTACGTGATGATGGCCCGCGCCTCCGCCGAACGGATGGCCCTGGTGCTGGGCGCACCGCCGCTCGCCGCACCGGAGCGGCCCGGTCCGCCGCCCGGCGGGGACCTGGAACTCCACGGGGTCCGCCACGGGGAGCTGAGCGGGCTGGAACTGCGGGTCGCGGACGGCGAGTTCGTGGCGATCACCGCCTACCGGCCGCGCGCGGCCGCCGACCTCGTGGCGGTGCTGGCCCTGAACGTGCCCCCCGCGGCCTACGAGGGCCAGGTGCGCCTGGGCGGGGTGCCGCTCGCGGAGCTGTCGGTCGAGGCGGTCCGCGGGCACCTGCTGGTGAACCCGTACGACGCGGAGATCTTCGCGGGAACCCTGCGCAGCAACATCGACCCCTCGGGCACCGCGCGGAACGTGGCGGAGGCCGTGGAGGCGTCGATGCTCACCGATGTGGTGGCCCTGCACCGCGAGGGGCTGGACCACGCCGTGCGCGACCGGGGCGCCAACCTCTCCGGGGGCCAGCGCCAGCGCCTCTCGCTGGCCCGCGCGCTCGCCGCCGACGCCGAGATCCTGGTGCTGCACGATCCGACCACCGCGGTGGACGCGGTCACCGAGCAGCTCATCGCGCGCAATCTGGCGACGCTGCGCCGGGGCCGCACCACCGTCGTGCTCACCAGCAGCCCGGCGGTGCTGGACGCCGCCGACCGGGTGCTCGTCCTGGACGACGGCGTCGTCGCGGCGGAGGACACCCACCGCAACCTCCTGGCCCGCGACGAGGCGTACTGCCGGGCGGTCGCCCGCTGAACCGTGGCCGGGGAGCCGTCCGACTCCCCGGCCACGGGGTTCAGCCGAGGGCCCAGGCGACGTCCCGGAGCAGGGCGTGCCGCCAGCCCGCGCGGTCGTGACCGGACGGGGACCGGGAGACGCGGACGGTGGCGCCCGCCTCCTCGGTCAGCGCCTCCACCGGGGCGCAGTGCGGCAGCATCCGCTCCTCGTGCTCGCCCACGTCGAAGGCGATCCGCAGCCCGGACAGGGCGGGGCGCTCCCGCAGCCGCGCGGCGAGCGCGCCGCCCGCCGGCCCGCCGAGCGGATCGGCCAGGTCCACGACCCCGGGCCCCCACCAGAAGGACCCCGACTGGCAGGCGACGCGCGAGACGAGGCCGGGGAACTCCAGCGCCGCGTACAGCGCCGAGAGCCCGCCCAGGCTCTGTCCGGCCACCACCATCCGGCCGGTGTCCGCGACCACGCCCGATCCGGCCACCAGCGGCAGCAGTTCGTCGCGGACGGCCTCCCACAGCGCGGGCCGGCAGGTGAACTCGGCGGCCCGGTCCTTCGCGGGCAGGAAGACGAGCGTGACGGGCGGCACCGCCCCGTCCTCGGCCGCCGCGTCGAACGCGGCCGTCGCCGGATGGAGATGGAGCCAGTCGTCCCCGTCGAGCAGCAGCACCACCGGCCCGCCGCCGGCCACCGG
Organism: Streptomyces sp. NPDC024555; assembly: GCF_055559335.1. NCBI lineage: Bacteria > Bacillati > Actinomycetota > Actinomycetes > Kitasatosporales > Streptomycetaceae > Streptomyces > Streptomyces sp. NPDC024555. The sequence goes on along the minus strand of NZ_JBVHKV010000021.1, from coordinate 53,075 downwards.
ATGGACGCGCACGGTGCGCCGTCCGCCCAGCCGCGCACTGTTCCAGCGCAGCCGGGTGAGCGGCACGGGCAGCACGTCGTCGGCGCCCAGGAGCGGCCAGTGCGGTGCGGGCGGGGTGTCCGGGGTCGCGGTGAGCGAACGGTCCGGACCGGCCCCGACCGGGTTGAGCGGGTCGGCGTACGCGTCGCCGTCCACGAGGAACCAGTAGGTGGACCAGAGCCGTCGGGGCCGGTCCACCTCCGCGTACCAGCAGTCCGTTCCGCCCCGGCGGCGCAGCGGCAGCGGCTCGGACACGCCCTCGAAGCAGAGGGCCGCGGGCGCCGGGCCGCGCCACAGGAACAGGGCGGTCCAGCTGTCGTCGGACGGGGCGTACGCGGGCGTGCGCGCCGTCGCCCAGAAGGCGTCGGAGCCCGGGACGCCGGGCAGGCCGAACGCGGCGAAGGGGGAGTCCGCTGCGGTGGTCACGGCCGGAGCCGTTCGGTTTCCGGGGGCATCGCTGTCTCCTTGTGGAAGGGAAAGAGAAAGAGCTAAGCTCCTCTCAATTAAGGGGAGCCTAACCTAAGTTTGACCTCCCTGTCCGTTCCGAGGAGGCACTTCCGCATGAGCACCAATCCGTTCGACGATCCCGACGGCCGGTTCCTGGTCCTGGTCAACGACGAGGGCCAGCACTCGCTGTGGCCGTCCTTCGCGCAGGTGCCGGGCGGCTGGACGGTCGCCTTCCCCGAGAACACCCGCGCGGCCTGCGTGGAGTACGTCGAGGCCAACTGGACGGATCTGCGGCCCCGTTCGCTCGTGACGCCCGCGGAGCGCTGACCTTGAGCCTCGCCCCGGCCCTCGCCCCGCCCCCCGTCGTGCGGCCCGCCGGCCCGCGCGACGCCGCCCGACTCGCCGCGCTGTCGCGGCCGTTCGTGCGCACCGGGGCCCTGCGCGAACGCCCGGTCTCCCTGTACGCGGCGCGCGCCGCCGACTTCCTGGTGGTGCGCGGGCCGGGCGGCGGTTTCGACGGCTGTGTCGGCCTGCGGGTGTACCCGGCCGGCGCCGACGGCGCCGAGGGGAGCGCCGGTGTCCTGTACAACTTCTGCGTCGCCGCCGGGCGGCAGGGGGGCGGCCTGGGCGGCGCGCTGCTGCGCTCCGTCCTGGACCGGGCGCGCTCCCGGTCGCTGACCGCCCTGTTCACCGCCACGACCGGGGACGGCCGGCTGTTCGGCCGGTACGGATTCACCACCGCCGAACCGGACCGGGCGCCGCGTGCCTGGGTGCGCGAACTGGACCCCCGGCGCGGCGCCCGGATTCTCCGACGGGCCCTCTGAGTACGGGTGTTACGCGGTGAGGGCGGGGGAGGGGGCGGCACTGCCGGGGACCACGGTGGTGCCGTGGCCCTCCTCGTCCGCGACGGCCCGCAGCAGCGCGTGCTCCACCCGGCCGTCGACCACCCTGGCCCGGCCGACCCCGCCGCGCACCGCCCTCAGGCAGCCCTCCATCTTCGGCAGCATTCCGCTCGCCAGTCCGGGCAGCATCCCGTCCAGCGCGTCCGCCGTCAGCCGCCCGATCACCTCGGTGCTGTGCGGCCAGTCCGCGTACAGGCCCGGGACGTCGGTCAGCACGACCAGCCGTTCGGCCCGCAGCGCCACGGCCAGCGCCGAGGCGGCGAGATCGGCGTTGACGTTGTAGACCCGCCCGTCCTCGCCCCGGGCCACGGGGGAGACCACGGGGATGTGGCCCCGGTCCAGAAGCCCCCGCACCATGCCGGGGCTGACGTCCACGACATCCCCGACGAGCCCGATGTCCACGGGCCGGCCGTCCGGCCCGGCCGTGCGCCGCACGGCCGTCATGGTGTGCGCGTCCTCGCCCGTCAGCCCCACGGCGAACGGGCCGTGGGCGTTGATCTCCCCGACCAGCTCCCGCTGGATGCGCCCGGACAGCACCATGCGGACCACGTCCATCGTCTCCCGGGTGGTCACCCGCAGCCCCGCCTCGAACCGCGACTCCAGCCCGAGGCGGTCCAGCATCGCGCTGATCTGCGGGCCGCCGCCGTGCACGACGACCGGGCGCAGTCCGCCGCGCCACAGCTCCACGACGTCCCGGGCGAACTGCCGTTGCAGACTCGCGTCGACCATCGCGTTGCCGCCGAACTTGACGACGATCACACGGTGGTGCGCACCGGCCGGTTCCATGGTCCACTCCCTTGGTTCGGTAAGTTAGCTGAGCCTAACCTAAGTTTGCAGAGGGGTGAGATGGATCAGGCCACGTCAAACCCACGTCAGGGAGCGGCCGTTACGGATCAGGGCAACGTCAACGGGACACCCGCCGGCCCCACGGCGATCTAGCGTCGGAACGGAGCGTCCGGCCGACCGGGCCGGCGCGAGCCCCCGAGGAGAGCCATGAACGACCACCCGCAGGCCGAGGACCCCGACCCGCTGCGAACCGGCCGGACCGGAGCGCTGTACGTTCCGGTCCGGCACGGACACCCGGCCGACCGCGTCCGCCTGTTCCGCACCCCGCTGGGCGCGCGCACCGCCGTCGCCTTCACCAGCGCACCGCGCCTCACCCGGACCCTGGGCCGGCGGCAGGACTGGACCCGGCTCTCCGAGGCTGCCCTCCGCTCCCTCCTCGCACCGCTCGACGGCATCGGCCTCGTCGTCGACCCGCCCCTGGCCGCCCCCGCCCCCGCCGGGACACCGGCCGGCCGCCCGGCCCGGGGCCCCCACGGCCCCGCGTCCGTCCGGGTCCCCGCCGCCCCGCCCCTCGCGTCCGCGCCGACCGTCTGACCCGCCGAGGAGCCCGCCATGACCCCAGGACCCACGGGGACCGCCACGGCGGCCCGTACCCGCACCCCGGCCGGACTCTCCGTCTGGCCCGCCTCCGCCCGCGTCACCGGCCACGGGGACGTCGCCGTCGCCGGGGTGTCGCTCGCCCGCACCGCCGAACGCTTCGGCACCCCCCTCTACCTCCTCGACGAGGACGAGGTGCGCCGCCGCTGCCGCGCCTACCGCGAGGCCTTCCCCGGCGCCGAGGTGGCCTACGCCGCGAAGGCCTTCCTGTGCCGCGCCCTCGTGCACTGGATCCGCGACGAGGGACTCGGCCTCGACGTCTGCTCCGCCGGAGAGCTGGAACTCGCCGTCACCGCCGGCTTCCCGCCCGACCGCGTCCTTCTGCACGGCAACGCCAAGACCCCCGAGGACCTGGCCACCGCCCTGCGGCTGCGCGTGGGCCGCATCGTCATCGACAGCGCGGGGGAGATCGCCCGCCTCGCCGCGCTCGTCCCGCACGGCGACCGGCAGAAGGTGCTCCTCCGCGTCGTCCCCGGCGTCGAGGCCGGCGGCCACGCGGCCGTCCGCACCGGAACGGACGGCCAGAAGTTCGGCCTCTCCCTCACCGACGGCAGCGCCCTGCACGCCGTCTCCCGCGTCCTCGGCCAGACCCGGCTCGAACTGACCGGACTGCACTGCCACATCGGCTCGCAGATCCCCGGCACCGCGCCCTACCTCACCGCACTGCGCCGGGCCGTCGGCGTCCTGGCCCTGATCCGGGACCGGCACGGGACCGTCCTGCCCGAACTCGACATGGGCGGCGGCCACGCCGTCGCCCACCGCCCCGGCGAACCCGCCCAGGACATCCGGGACCTGGGCGCCCGGATGCGTGCCGCGCTGTCCGAGGAGTGCGCCGCCGCCGGACTGCCCGTCCCCCGGCTCACCGTCGAACCGGGCCGCGCCCTGGTCGGCCCCGCGGGCGTCGCCGTCTACCGCGTCCTCGCCGTCAAGCGGAGCGGCCCACGCGTCTTCGTGGCCGTGGACGGCGGGATGAGCGACAACCCCCGCCCGGCGCTGTACGGGGTGCGCTACGCGCCCCGGCTCATAGGCCGCCGCTCCACCGCCGGCCCGTGCGCGGTGACCGTCGTCGGACGGCACTGCGAGGCGGGCGACGTCCTGGCCGTCGATGCGGAGCTGCCGGCGGACGTGCGCCCCGGGGACCTGATCGCCGTACCGGTGGCGGGGGCCTACCAGCTGTCCATGGCCTCCACGTACAACGCCGTGGGCCGCCCGCCCGTCGTCGCCGTCCGCGACGGCCGGGCCCGGCTGCTGGTGCGCCGGGAGTCCCTGGCCGATCTGACCAGCCGCGACATCGGACTCTGAGGGCCGTCGCCCGGGGCCGCCGCACGGTCCCGGGCGACGGTTCCACTCCGTTTGCGGAGGCATGGACCTCGGGTTTGAGTGGAGACGACCCCCCTGCCGCCCGTCTGGAGCTGACCATGTCGATGGCGTTCGGATCACCCTTCGGATCGTCCGATCCCTTCAGCGAGATGCTGGACCGGTTCTTCGGCATGTCACCGGCCTCCTCGCCGCCCGCCGTGCAGCGGGTGCCCATCGGACGGCTGCTGACCGAGTCCTCGCACGAACTGCTCGGTCTCGCCACCCGCAAGGCCTCCGAGAACGGCACCACCGACCTCGACACCGAACACCTCCTGTGGGCGGCCACCCAGGTGGACCCCGCGCGCGGACTCCTCACCCGGGCGGGCGTCGACACCGACGCGCTCGCCGCCCGCATCGACGAGGTGCTGCCCCGCGAGTCGGCGGAACCGTCCGCGCGGCCGGGTCTCACCCCGGCGGCCAAGCGGACCCTCGCCGCCGCCTACGCCGGATCGCAGGCCGTCGGAGTCTCGTACATCGGCCCCGAGCACATCCTCGCCGCCCTCCTGGAGGACCCCGATTCCGGCGCCTCCCGCTTCCTGCGGGCCCAGGACCTGGACACCGGGAAGCTGCGCGGCCTCACCGAGCAGGCGGCCCGCGCGGAGGGCACCCCCGCGGGCGGGCAGCAGCAGCCGGCCACCACCCTCGACGAGTTCGGCCGGGACCTCACCGAGGAGGCCCGCGCCGGGCGGCTCGACCCCGTGGTCGGCCGGGGCGAGGAGATCGAGCAGACCGTCGAGATCCTGTCGCGCCGCTCCAAGAACAACCCGGTGCTCATCGGTGAGCCCGGGGTCGGGAAGACCGCCATCGTGGAGGGCCTGGCCCAGCGCATCGTGGCCGGCGAGGTCCCCGAAAGCCTCAAGGACAAGCGGGTCGTCTCGCTGGACCTGTCCGGCATGGTGGCGGGCGCCCAGTACCGGGGCCAGTTCGAGGAACGGCTGAAGAAGGTCATCGAGGACGTCCAGCAGTCCGGCGGGAACATCATCCTGTTCATCGACGAACTCCACACCGTCGTCGGCGCCGGTGCCACGGGCGAGGGCGCCATGGACGCGGGCAACATGCTCAAGCCCGCGCTCGCCCGCGGCGAACTGCACGTGGTCGGCGCGACGACGATCGACGAGTACCGCAAGCACGTCGAGAAGGACGCCGCCCTCGAACGCCGCTTCCAGCCCGTCCTCATCCCCGAACCCACGGTCGAGGAGACGGTGCAGATCCTCGAAGGACTGCGCGACGCCTACGAGGCGCACCACCAGGTCCGCTTCGCCGACGGCGCCCTCACCGCGGCGGCCGAACTCTCCGACCGCTACATCAGCGACCGGTTCCTGCCGGACAAGGCGATCGACCTGATGGACCAGGCGGGCGCCCGCGTCCGGCTGCGCAGCTCCGGCCGCTCCACCGAGGTCGTCAGCCGCGAGGACCGCCTCGCCGGACTGCGCAGGGAGAAGGACCAGGCCGTCGCCGCCGAGGAGTTCGAGAAGGCCTCCGGCCTCAAGCGGCAGATCGCCGAGGTGGAGGGCGAACTCGCCGGGATCGAGGAACGCCGCGAGGGCGTCGTCTCGGTCACCGCCGCCGATATCGCCGACATCGTCTCCCGCCGCACCGGCATCCCCGTCTCCCAGCTCACCGCGGGCGAGAAGGAACGGCTGCTGCGCCTGGAGGAGGAGATGCACGCCCGCATCGTCGGCCAGGACGAGGCCGTCACCGCGGTCTCCGAGGCGGTGCGCCGCAACCGCGCGGGCATGGGCGACCCGAACCGCCCGGTCGGCTCCTTCCTCTTCCTCGGCCCCACCGGCGTCGGCAAGACCGAACTGGCCAAGACCCTCGCCGAGCTGCTGTTCGGCGCCGACGACCGCATGATCCGCTTCGACATGAGCGAGTTCCAGGAGAAGCACACGGTCGCCCGCCTGGTCGGCGCGCCTCCCGGATACGTCGGTTACGAGGAGGCCGGCCAGCTCACCGAGAAGGTCCGCCGCATGCCGTACAGCGTGGTGCTCTTCGACGAGGTCGAGAAGGCGCACCCCGATGTCTTCAACACGCTGCTCCAGATCCTCGACGACGGCCGGCTCACGGACGCGCAGGGCCGCACGGTCGACTTCCGGCACTGCGTCGTCATCATGACGTCGAACATCGGCGCCCACCGCATCCTCGCCCACGAGGGCGACGCGGCCGAGCTCAAGGACGAGCTGATGGGCGAGCTGCGCGGACGCTTCCTGCCGGAGTTCCTGAACCGCATCGACGACATCATCGTCTTCCACAGCCTCACCGAGGACGACCTCTCCCGCATCGTCGAGCACCTGCTGGACGGCAGCAGGCACCGCGTCCGCGCCCAGGGCCTGACCCTCGACGTGACCGAGGCCGCCAAGAAGCTCCTCGTCGCGCACGGCCACCAGCCGGAGTTCGGGGCCCGGCCGCTGCGCCGGACGATCCAGACGGAGCTGGACAACCGGGTGGCCTCGCTCCTCCTGGGCGGCGAGGCCGATCCGGGCGACACGATCGTCGCCGACGTACGCGACGACTCGCTGCACTGCACGATCCGGAAGGGCGAGGGCGCGCGGGCAGCCGGGGACGCGCAGGACGGGCAGGACGAGCGGGGGACCGAGGCCGGGCGGGCCGCCTGAACCGGGGAGCACCGGTGTCGGCACGGGGGAGGCCCGGGACGCGTTGCCGGTCCCGGGCGTCCGGGTGATGCTGGGGGAATGGCTGACCACCCCGGCCCCGAGCCCGTCGCCGCCGTGAGGCGTGCGCTCCGCCTGCTGGACGCGGCCGGGGCGCAGCACGGCGCGGCGACCGCGCGGCAGCTGGCGCACACGGCCGGGCTCTCCCTGGCGGCGGTCGAGGAACTGCTGCCCGCGCTGGCCGGGGACGGCTATCTGGCGCGTTTCGGGGACGGCACCTTCGCCCTCGCCGAAAGCGGTCCGGGCACCGACGGCCACGCGGGCGGACCCGCCTCGCTGAGCCGGATCCGCCCCGCCCTGACGACCCTGCGCAACGATCTCGCCGCCGCCGTCTACCTCACGCTGTACGAGGACGGCGAGATCCGGGTCATGGAGATCGTCGACAGCGCCCGCACCCCGAGGGTCGACCTCTGGGTGGGTTTCGAGGACGCCGGCCACGCCACGGCCCTCGGCAAGAGCGTGCTGCGCGAGCTGGACGAGGAGGCGCGCGCCGAGTACCTGTCCCGGCACACGCTGACCGGGCTGACCCCCCGGACCCTCACGCACCGCGACGAACTGCTCCGGGACCTCGACGCCCCGGCCGCCCCGCCGCTGGTCATGGACCGCGAGGAGTACGCGAGGGGGACGACCTGCGTCGCGGTGCCGGTGTACAGCGGGGAGCAGGTGGGCTCGCTCGGGATCTCCTTCCGGTCGGACCGGATGTACCGCTCGTCCCTGGTCAGGTCCGGGCTGATGTCCTGCGCGATCCGGGTCTCCCGGGGCCTGTCCCTGCCGGGCTGACCGCGCGGACGGCGCACGGCCGTCCGCGGGAGCGGCGGCTACTCGACGACCAGCTCGACCGGGATGTTGCCCCGCGTGGCGTTCGAGTACGGGCAGACCTGGTGGGCCTGCTCGACCAGTGCGCGGCCGGTCTCCGCGTCGAGCGTGTCGGGCAGCTCCACGCGCAGGGTGACCGCCAGGGCGAAGCCCTCGCCCTCCTTGCCGATGCCGACCTCGCCGGTCACGGCGGCGTCGGTGACGTCCACGCCCGCCCGGCGGCCCACGACGCCCAGCGCGCTCGCGAAGCAGGCGGCGTAGCCGGCGGCGAAGAGCTGCTCCGGGTTGGTGCCCTGCCCGTTGCCGCCCATCTCGGACGGAACGGCCAGCTGGAGGTCGAGACGGCCGTCGGAGCTGACGGCGCGGCCGTCGCGGCCGTGGGTGGCGGTGGCGACGGCGGTGTAGAGCGCGTCCATGGAAACCGTTCCTCTCGGTCTGTGCCGGCGGGGGTTCCGCCCGTACCCCTGAAGTGAAGCACACAATTAAATTGTGCACAATCAAATGGAGTCCGCGGAGCTATGCTGGGCCCATGACCGCCACGCCCAGCCCCGCCCGCCCGGACCAGGACGGGGCCACCGCCGGGACCGAGGCCGACCACCTCCGTCTGGACCGGCAGATCTGCTTCTCGCTCAACGCCGCCTCGCGCGCCTTCGGCGGCGTCTACCGGGTGCTCCTGAAGGACCTGGGGCTCACCTATCCCCAGTACCTCGTGATGCTGGTCCTCTGGGAGCACGGCGAACTCCCGGTCAAGACCCTGGGCGAGCATCTGCGCCTGGACTCCGGGACCCTGTCGCCGCTCCTCAAGCGGCTGGAGGCGGCCGGGCTGGTCCGCCGCGAGCGCAGCGCCGCGGACGAGCGCTCGGTGCACGCGCACCTCACGGAGGAGGGCACCGCCCTGCGCGAGCGGGCCCTCTCCGTCCCCCGCCGCATCGCCGCCGCCACCGGCTTCGGCCTCGACGAGATCAACGATCTGCGCACCCGCCTCGACCGGCTCACCGCCGCCCTGGACGCGGCCGACCTGGACGAGGCCGCACCGCCCGCGTGAACGCGGTGCCGTGCGGTGCGGGACGGGGGCCGCGCCCCCGTCCCGCCGCCGGTCTCAGTCCCGCCGAGCCAGCAGGAACAGTTGCGGCTCCGGCACCGCCTCCGGGAGCGCCGGGACGAACATGATGCTCTCCTGGTCCAGCACGGTGAACCCGGCCCCCTCGACCGCCGCGAGGAACGCGTCCTCGCCGAAGCTGGTCACGTTGACCGACTGGCCCATGAACGTGCCGTCCACCCCCTCCACGTCCAACGGCACCGTCGCCACCGCCAGATGGCCGCCGGGGCGCAGCGCCCGCGCGGCCGCCCGCAGAATGCCGGTCTGCTCCTCGCGCGACAGCTGGAGCAGCGCGAAGTACACGCACACCGCGTCGAACGCACCCTCCTCCAGAGGGACTTCGCGGATGTCGGCGCACCGGAACTCCGCCGCCGGAACCTGCCGGGTGGCCAGCTCCACCATCACCGGCGAGACATCCACCCCCAGCACCCGGTGACCGGCGTCGGCCAGCGTCTGCGCCGTCGGCCGCCCCGTACCGCTGCCGATGTCGAGCACCCGGCTGTGCGGGCCGAGACGCGCGAGCAGCCGCTCCAGCGACGCGCGGTGCCCGGCCGAGGCGCCGAACGCCCGCTCGTAGTCGGCGCCGAGCGCGTCGAACACCGATGCGGCGGTGGGGTGCTGACCTGATTCCATCGAGGAATCCTTTCTCCCGTGACGGTCCCGCCACGGTACGCGGACCACGGCCGCCGCGGAGCCCTTCCGCCGGCGCCCCGGACCCGGACGTCCCCCGAAACCACCCGTGCGCAGTCACCGGCCCCGCACCGCGGGGGCCGCTACTGGAGCGCCCGGACCGCCGTGCGGAACAGGGCCGGGGCCCGGTGCGCGGCGGGCACCACGAGCCGGGCCGTACCCGGACGCCGGGCCAGCGCCAACAGGCCGGCCGTCAGGACACGGTGACGCCGGGTCAGCCGGGCCCAGGCGGCCGGGTAGTCCTGCGGCCGTCCGGCGGCCACCGCGTCCACCGCCGCCCGTGCCGTCGCCACCGCCAGCGCGACGCCCTCACCGGTCAGCGCGTCGACATAGCCCGCCGCGTCACCGGCCAGCAGCACCCGGCCCGCCCACGGCGTCCGCGCCCGCCGGCGCAGCGGCCCCGCCCCGCGCACCGGTCCGTCCTCCCGGCCCGCCAGCACGTCGGCCAGCCCCGGGAAGTCCGCCAGCTGACTCGCGTACGGGCGGCGCTCCTGGCTCAGCACGGCCACGCCCACCAGATCCCCGCCCAGCGGGGTCACGTACGCCTCCCCGCGTGCCGACCAGTGGACCTCCACGAACGGGGTCCACGGCGGCACCCGGAAGTGCCGGCGCTGCCCGTAGCGGCGCACCGGGGACACCGGACCGTCCAGGCCGAGCCCCCGGCGCACGGGGGAGTGCAGCCCGTCGGCGGCGATCAGCCAGCGGGCCGTCAGTCCGCAGGCCGTGACCCGGTCCGGACCCTGGCGGACCCCGGTGACCTTCCCCGGCACCACACGTACCCCGAGCCCCACGGCCCGCTCGTACAACGCCGTGTGCAGCACGGTGCGCCGGACCCCGAGACCGGCCGGACCGGTGAAGTCCGCCTCCGCGCTCCGGGGCCCGCGCACATAGCGGATGCCGCGCAGCGGATGACCGGCCGGCTCCACCCCGAGGGCGCGCAGGGCGGCGACCCCGCTGGGCATGATGCCCTCCCCGCACGCCTTGTCCACGGGCACCGGGCGGGGCTCCACCACCACCGCCTCCAGGCCGAGCCCGGCCGCCCGGACGGCGGCCGCCAGCCCGGCGGGCCCGCCGCCCGCCACGAGGACGTCGATCACGCGGCGGCACCCCCGCCGGACGCGGCGGCGAGCGCGGCGTCCTCGCACCGCACACGCACCGCCATCAGCGCCCCGTTCAGCACGGTGAACACCACCGCCGTGACCCACGCCCCGTGCACCAGCGGAAGCGCCAGCCCCTCGGCGGCCACCGCCACGTAGTTGGGATGGCGCAGCAGCCGGTACGGCCCGCCCGTCACCAGCGGCAGCCCCGGGACCACGACGACACGGGTGTTCCACCGGTGCCCGAGCGTCCCGATGCACCACCAGCGCAGCGCCTGCGCCGCCACGACCACCGCGGTCATCGTCCAGCCCACCACCGGGACGAACGGGCGGTGGGCCGGCCCCGCCTCCACCAGACAGCCCGCCAGCAGCCCCGTGTGCAGGGCGACCATCGCCGGATAGTGGCCGCGCCCCGATTCGGTTCCGCCCCGGGCCCGCGCCCAGCGCGTGTTGCGCAGCGCCACCGCCAGTTCGGCGAGCCGTTCGGCCGCCACGGCCAGCACCAGTGCGGTGTACCAGATCATCCGTCCCTCCGACCTACCAGCGCAGCAGCACCAGTTCGCAGCAGAAGCCGGGCCCCATGGCCATCATCAGACCCGGCGAACCCGGCTCGGGACGCCGCCGCTCCAGCGTGTCCCGCAGGACGTGCAGCACGGAGGAGGACGACAGATTGCCCACCTCGGCCAGCGAGCGCCAGGTGACGTCGAGCGCCCCCTCGGGCAGGTCCAGCACCTCGGAGACGGCCTCCAGCACCTTGGGCCCGCCGGGATGGCACACCCAGTGGGCGACGTCCTTCGGCTTCAGCCCGTGCTCCGCGAGGAAGTCCCGCACGTCGTCCGCCAGATAGCGGCGCACCACGTCCGGGACCCCCGGATCGAGCACCACCCCGAACCCGGAGTCGCGGACGTCCCAGCCCATCACGTGCTCGGTGTCCGGATACATCCGGCTCCGCGTGGCCACCACCTCGGGCCCGGGACCGGCCGCCCGGTCCCCGCCGACGGCCACGACGGCCGCCGCGCCGTCGCCGAACAGCGCGGTCGCCACCAGGTTCGCGGGCGAGTTGTCGCCCCGCTGGAAGGTCAGCGAGCACAGTTCCACCGAGAGCAGCACCGCGACGCCGTCCGGACGGCCGAGCAGATGGTCGTGGAGCCGTGCCACGCCCGCCGCCCCGGCCACGCAGCCCAGCCCGAAGACCGGCAGCCGCTTCACGTCCGGGCGCAGCCCGAGCCGTCCCACGAGACGGGCGTCGACGGAGGGGGCGGCCACTCCGGTGACCGAGGTGAACATCAGCAGGTCCACGTCCTCGGGCCGCAGCCCGGCCGTGCGCAGCGCCCCGCGCACCGCCTCACCGCCCAGATCGACGGCGGACCGGACGAACACGTCGTTGGCGTCCCCGAACCCCTTCAGCCCGGCGTACCGCTCCAGCGGCAGCGCCATGTGCCGGGTCCGCACCCGCGCGTTCGCGTGCAGCCGGTCCAGGACCCGCCGGTCGGCGCCCGGCGGCAGACAGGTGCGCGCCACCATGTCGGTGACCTCGCGCTGGGTGTGTCGGTACGGGGCCAGAGTGCCGTGCACGGCGGCGATCCGGGTCATCCGGGGTCCTGCGGGGAAGACGTCATGGCCCCATCCCTGCCCCGCCCGTCCCTGACGCCACCGCAAACAACCCGTGCGGCTGTCACGCCCGCCGCCGCGCGGTGCCTACGCTCGGCCGATGGGCACTCCGGAACCCCCGCACGCCTGGGCCACGACGACGGCGGGGCCGCCGCGCCGGGCCGCGGCGCTCCTGCGCTCCTGCCACCCCGGCCCGGTCGCGGCCGTCACGTTCACCGCCGGCGCCCTCGGCGCGGGCGTCGGCCTGGACGCGGTCCGCACCGCGCTGCTGGCCGCCGCCGTGCTGTGCGGGCAGCTCTCGGTCGGCTGGTGCAACGACGCCTTCGACGCCCGCCGCGACGCGGCGGCGGGACGCCGGGACAAACCGGTGTCCGACGGCCGGGTGGGCCGTGGCACCGTCTGGGCGGCGGCCGCCTGCGCCGCCCTGCTCTGCGTTCCGCTCTCCTGGGCCTGCGGCCCCCTCGCCGGCACGCTGCACCTGGGCGCGGTCGCCGCGGCCTGGGCGTACAACCTGCGGCTCAAGGCCACCGTCCTGTCCTGGCTGCCCTACGCCCTCGGCTTCGGCGTCCTGCCCGCCGTCGCGGCCCTGACCCTGCCGGCCCGGCCGGCCCCGGCCTGGTGGGCCGTCACCGCGGGCGCCCTCCTCGGCGTCGCCGCCCATCTGGGCGACGTCCTGCCCGACATCGAGGACGATCTGCGCGAGGGCGTACGCGGTCTGCCGCACCGCCTCGGCCCCCGCACCACCGCCCTCCTCCTGCCCCTGCCCCTCCTCGCCGCCTCGGTGGTCCTCGCCCTGGGCCCGCCCGGTCCGCCGGGCCCCTGGGGCACCCTCACCCTGGCCCTCGCACCCCCGGCCGCCCTCGCCGGTCTCCTCCTCGCCCCCGTCCACCGCAAGGCCCCCCTCGCCGCCGCCGCCCTCCTCGCCGCGGCCGACGTCACCCTCCTCCTGGCACGCGGGACGGCCCCGCTCTGAGGGGTCCGGAGGGACCCGAGGCCGACGGAGGAACCGTCCGCCCTTGACGATAGGCAGGTGAATGACTGCATAATGTGGAGTGTGAGCCTCGAAGCAACCGCGATGGACGCGGTGTTCAAAGCGCTGGCGGATCCCACCCGGCGGCTCCTGCTCGACCGGCTGCGCCGGCACAACGGGCAGACGCTGGGCGAGCTGTGCCGGCACCTCGACATGGCACGTCAGTCGGCGACGCAGCACCTGAACCTCCTGGTGCAGGCCAACCTCGTCACCGTCGTGCGGCGCGGACGGGAGCGGCTGCACTATCTGAACCCGGCCCCAATTCACGAGATCGAGGAGCGCTGGATCTCCGGCTTCGACAGGCCCCGGCTACAAGCGATCAGTGCCATCAAGCACCAGGCAGAGGAGTACGCGATGACCCACGCACCCACACCGGTGCCGGACTATGTCTACGTCACCTACATCAGGGCCGGTGCCGAGCAGGTCTGGCGAGCCCTGACCGACGCCGACCTGACGGCGCGCTACTGGGGACACGCCAACGTCTCCGACTGGCAGCCGGGCTCGGCCTGGGAACACCGGAGGACCGACGGATCGGGAAAGACCGACGTGGTGGGCCGCGTCCTGGAGACCGAGCCCCCGACCCGGCTGGTCATCACCTTCGACGACGCCACCGACACCGAGCCGACGCGGGAGCCGTCGGTCGTCACCTTTCTCATCGAACCGCACCAGGACATCGTCCGCCTCACCGTGACCCACGAGAACCTCCCCAACCAGGAGATGCTGGGTGGTATCTCGGCCGGCTGGCCGGCCGTCCTGGCGAACCTCAAGTCGATGCTGGAGACCGGCGAGGTCCTTCCGCAGGCGCCCTGGGAGATGTCCAGCGCCCACGGCTGAGCGGCGCCGACCCCGCACCGTCCGTCCCCCGAACGCCCGCACGGAGAGCCGAGACACATGCTGGACATCGCCCCGCTCCGGGACGCCTACGGAGCACTGCTCGACGCCGCCGTCACCGTGGCGGAGGCCGGCGACCCGGGCGCCGCCCCGCCGGACGGCGAATGGGACGCGGACCAGATCCTCGCGCACGTCTCGCTCGTCGGCGCCACCACCCTTGCCGCCGTCGCCGCCGTCGCGGCGGGGGGCCACACCACCTACGACAACCGGATCGCCCTCGACACCTGGACCATCGGGCGGACCATCGAGCACGCCGGTGGCAGCGCCGGGCTCCGCGACCGCATCCGCGGCCAGGCGGCCGCCCTGTGCGCACTCGCCGGGGGCACGGTGCTCAGTGACGCCGAACTCGGCACCCCGGTGCCCGCCCGGCTCCTGTCCGGTGACACCCTTTTGGTCGATCGGCCCATGCCGCTGCGCGATCTCGTCACCGGGCTGGCGGAGGCGGAACTGCCCGGTCACACGAAGCAGCTCCTCGCTCTCCTGCCCGACCGGGCGGCTCCGTGACCGGTCACCGCGATCGAGACCCCGGCTCGCCGGGGAGGCGTTCGCGGCGGCGTCCCGATTCCCGCCGCAGGACTCCTCGCCCCCGCTGACGGCACCTTCCTCCGGGCGGCGCGGCCGGGACGGGCCCGGCCCCGTCACACCGCCCGGAGCCAGTCGCCGATCAGCCGCAGATCCCCGGCGGTCAGTCCCACGGCCGGCCCGACGCGGTGGAGCAGCGCCCGCCCGCCGTGCCGCCCGGCCACCCAGCGCCGGTCCGCCCCGGTGATCTCGTCGTCCACCCAGACGAAGGACCGGCCCGCCGCCAGGGCCACCAGCGCCCGCGTCTTCCAGTGGAGTCCGGCCCGCGCGTCCGCCTCGTCCGTGTCCGACGGCGCCGGCCAGTGGACGACGGGCAGCTCCGGAAGCCCGAGACGCGGGGCGACCAGCGCGTTGGCCTCGTCCTCCCACGTCGTCGCCCACACGGGCTCGCAGGGCAGCGCCGCCAGTGCGGGTCCCTGGGGCCTGTCTGACCATTCCCGTCTGCCGGGCGACGTCATGCACGCACTCTCGCCGCACCGGCCCCGGACCCCGGTACGTCCAGTACAGGGGTCTGGGGCCGGCACGCCGAGAGCACGCACCTGACGCCGCCCGGCCCGCCCTTCGGGCGGACGACGGGAATGGTCAGACAGGCCCCAGCGCCGGGTCGACCCGCGCGAGCAGCGGATGGTCCCTGCCGCCCGGCGGCCACGGACCCCCGGGGTACTCCGGGTGACCGCCCTCGCGCGGGCCGAACGGAATCAGTGGCCCGTCGACGTCGAGGAAGAGCAGGGGCAGGCGCCCGGAGCCGGTCATCGGCTCACCGTCCGCCCGCCACCCGCAGCACCGTGCCGGTGGTGTACGAGGCGTCCGCCGAGAGGAGCCAGGCGACGGCGCCGGCGATCTCGTCGGGGGTGCCGGGGCGGCCGAGGGGGATACCGGCGGCGGCCTTGTCGGGGCGCTCCGGATCGGCGTGGAATGCGGTGCGGATGATGCCGGGGGCCACGGCGTTGACGCGGATGCCGGCCGGGGCGGCCTCCTTGGACAGACCGACGGTGAGGGTGTCCACGGCGGCTTTCGCCGCGGCGTAGTGGACGTACTCACCGGGGCTGCCGAGGGTGGCGGCGGCGGACGACAGGTTGACGATCGCACCGCCGCCCGTCGGCGTCATGTCGCGCACCGCGCGGCGGGCGCACAGCAGATAGCCGAGGACGTTGACGTCCAGGGCGCGGCGCAGACCCTCGGCGTCGGCGTCGGCGAGCGGGCCCACCGGGCCGCTGATCCCGGCGTTGTTGACCAGGGCGGTCACGGGGCCGAGCTCCGAGGCGGCGGTGTCGAAGAGCAGGTCCACCGCGGTCTCGTCGGCCGTGTCGACCTGTACGGCCACGCAACGCCGGCCGGCCTCCCGGACCCGGGCGGCGACCGCCTCGGCCGCGACGGCGTCCGAGCGGTAGCCCAGGGCGATGTCGTGGCCGTCGGCGGCGAGCCGGACGCAGACCGCCGCGCCGATGCCCCGGCTGCCGCCCGTGACGACGCTGACCTGCTGACGGCTCATGAGGACCCCCGGGTTCCGCGCGGGGACCGTGCGTACCCGGCCGGGCCATCGTAGGCGGACGGCACCGCGGGCAGCGGTCGGGGCCACCGCCCGTGGAGGAGGCGGCGGCCCCGGTACGTATCGCGGGGGAGCGGTCTACCGAGGGACCCCGCCCACCGGCAGGTCCGTGCCCCGCTCACTGCGCTCCAGGAGGTTCCGGGACCGCTCCCGGAGCCGGCGCCGCTGCTCCGGGTCGCGGGTGCGCTCGGCGGCCTCGGCCATGTGCCGGGCCGTCTCCCGCAGCTGCGCGGCGGAGACGGTCGCTTCTGCAACGCTCATCGTTCACTCCTCGGACGGTGGGCACGAAACGGGTCCCCCCAGGGAAGCAGCGCCGCCCGACGGCCGCACGGCGAAGCGCTACGGACCGTGAGACCGGCAGGTCGGGCGGGCCGCGACGGCCGCCGGAGGCCGGTGGCGCCGCGCACCCGGGTCCGGGGCCCGCTCCGGCGCTGGCATGATCGGGGCATGAACGAGCGCATGATCGCCGCGTGTGACGGGGCGTCGAAGGGAAATCCGGGACCGGCCGCCTGGGCCTACGTGGTGGCCGGGGCCGACGGCACGCCGCAGCGGTGGGAGGCGGGACCGCTCGGGACCGCGACCAACAACATCGCCGAGCTGACCGCCCTGAAGGAGCTGCTGGAATCCGTCGACCCCGCCGTGGCGCTCGAAGTGCGGATGGACTCGCAGTACGCGATGAACGCCGTGACCAAGTGGCTGCCCGGCTGGAAGCGCAACGGCTGGAAGACCTCGGCCGGAAAGCCCGTCGCCAACCGGGAGCTGGTGGTCGCCATCGACACCCTGCTCACCGGCCGCGCCGTCGACTTCGTCTACGTCCCCGCCCACCAGGTCGGCGGCGACCCGCTGAACGCCGTCGCCGACCAGGCGGCCAGCGAGGCCGCCGTCGCCCAGGTCCCGGCCGGCACCTCCCGGGGCGCCGCCGAACCGCCCGCGCCCGCCCCGGGCCGCGCCACCGAGCAGCCCAGGACCCGCACCGCGCCGAAGAAGCGCTCCGGCGGCGCTGCCCGCTCCTCGACGGCCACCATTCGCGCCCGGTACGCGGGCCGCTGCCACTGCGGAAAGCCCTACGCGGCCCAGGAGATGATCGCCAGGAACGACCACGGCTGGGGCCACCCGGAGTGCCGGACCGCCGACGCCTGAGCCCCCGCGGACCCGCCCGGCGGGGACGTCCCCCGGCCACCTGGCGCCGATCCCGCCCGCGCGGCCCGGTCCGCGTGCCATGATGCGGCTCCGGCGGAGGGCGGCCACGGGCCGCGCCGCCGGAGCTGTGCGGGACCGCGACACGCTGGGGGGCGTATGGAAAGCACGGGAACGGTGCTGCGTGAGCTGCGCGGGGCGCAGAAGACCGCCAAGGGGGTGTCGCTCTACTCGCGGTACGTCAACCGGCCCGCCGGGCGGATCCTCGCCGCCGCGGCCTGGCGACTGCGGATGACGCCCAATCAGGTCACGCTGACCAGCGCGCTGTTCACCTTCTCCGGACTCGCGGTCGTGGCCCTGGCCCGGCCCGGGTGGGGGACCGCCGTCCTTGTCTACGCCGCCCTCGCCGTCGGATTCGCCCTGGACTCGGCCGACGGGCAGCTCGCCCGGCTCACCGGACGCGGCGGCCCCGACGGCGAATGGCTGGACCACGTCGTCGACTGCGCCAAGATGATCCTGGTCCACACGGTCGTCCTGATCGCGTTCCACCGCTTCTTCGCCCTGCCGGGCGAGGGCTGGCTGCTCCTGCCGCTCGGCTTCCTCTTCGTCGCCGTGCTCACCTTCTGCGCCGGACTGCTGCGCGAACAGCTCGGCAGGGCCGCGGCCCGGACCGCCGCGTCCCCCGCCGCCCCGGCGGCCCCCGTCTCCCGGCTGCGCGCCGTGGCGCTGCTGCCCGCCGACTACGGCGTCTTCTGCCTGGTCTTCCTGCTGCTCGGCGACGAGACGGCGTTCCGTGCCGGATACGCCGTACTCGCCGCCGTGCACGCGCTGTTCCTCGTGGCGTTCCTCGCCAAGTGGTTCAGGGAGCTGAGAGCGCTCCGTCCGGACTGACCAGTGTGTCCAGCACCCGGCGCAGCTGGGTGCTGGACGTGTGCACGGTGTACGGGAAGTAGACGACCTCGACGCCGACCTCGGCGAAGTCCCGTTCGAGCCGCAGCCCCTTCTCCGTACCGCGCCAGTCGTCCCCCTTGAAGATCACGTCGAACCTGACCTGCTGCCACGTCTCGACCTTGTCCGGGACCGTCTCGACGAACGCCGCGTCCACGTACCGCACGCTGCGCACGATCTCCAGCCGTTCCCGCAGCGGAATCACCGGCCGGTGGCCCTTGGCGAGCGCCGCCATCTCGTCCGAGACGACCCCCGCGACCAGGTAGTCGCACTGGCTGCGGGCATGTCTGAGGATGTTGAGGTGACCCACGTGGAACAGGTCGTAGACCCCCGGCGCGTAGCCGACCCTGTGCACCATCCGTTCTCTCCCCCCACGGTGTGAACGTGATGACCTCGGCCCACCGGTCGGTTTCCGGACATGACCTCCGGTCCGGTGGGATATCGGTATCGGTGTTGATGGTGCAACGACCTTACTGTGAAGACCACTTGCTCATCACGTGAACGGATAAGCTCACTTTTGGGGGCCGTTCCTTGGGGGGAACGCAGGTGGCTCCGGGGGGAAGGCGATCGTCCGATGCCGGAATCAGAGCACCGTGAACCGTGGAAGGGCCGCCGGCTGCTGGTGGTCTCGACGAACTACGCGCCGGAGGTGACCGGCATCGGCCCGTACGCCGCCCAGCTCGCCGAGCACTGGGCCGGCGCCGGGGCCGAGACGCATGTCCTCACCGGCATGCCCCACTACCCGTCCTGGCGGACCGATCCCGCCTACCGGGGCGTGTGGCGGGCCAGGGAGGAACGCGGCGGCGTCACCGTCCACCGGCGGCGCCACTACGTGCCGTCCCGTCAGACCGCCCTGCGCCGCGCCCTGTTCGAGGCGAGCGTGCTCGTCCACGGGCTGACCGCCCCGCCCGGGACGCGGCCCGACGCGGTGAT
The DNA here is from genome assembly GCF_055559335.1 of Streptomyces sp. NPDC024555. NCBI lineage: Bacteria > Bacillati > Actinomycetota > Actinomycetes > Kitasatosporales > Streptomycetaceae > Streptomyces > Streptomyces sp. NPDC024555. The sequence goes on along the minus strand of NZ_JBVHKV010000021.1, from coordinate 33,830 downwards.
CGCCCAGCTGCCGAGCCTCGCCGGGGGCGTCATCGGCGCCCGGCTCGCCCGCCGCCACGCCGTCCCGTACATCCCCGTCGTCCAGGACCTCATGGGCGCCGCCGCCGCGCAGAGCGGCATCCGGGGCGGCGGCAGGGCGGCCGCCCTCGCCGCACGCGCCGAACGCCACGCCCTCACCGCCGCCACCCTCGTCGGCGTCATCCACGAGAGCTTCGTCCCCCGGGTCACCGCCTACGGCGTGCCCCGCGACCGCATCCGTCTGGTCCCCAACTGGAGCCATGTGAGCGCCCCTTCGGCCGACCGCGCCGTCACCAGGGCCCGTCTCGGCTGGCGGGAGGGCACCCCCGTGGTCCTGCACTCCGGGAACATGGGGCTCAAACAGGGCCTGGAGGTCCTGGTGGACGCCGCCCGGCTGGCCCCCGACATACGCGTCGTGCTGATGGGCGACGGCAACCAGCGCGAGGAACTGCGCGCCCGCGCCGCCGGACTGCCCAACCTGGACTTCCTGCCGCCCGCCGGCCCGGACGAGTTCACCGACGTCCTGGCCGCCGCCGACGTGCTCGCCGTGACCCAGCGCGCCTCCGTCCTCGACATGAGCGTGCCCTCCAAGCTCACCTCCTACTTCGTCTCGGGCCGCCCCGTCGTCGCCTCCGTCGCCGAGGGCGGCGGCACCGCCCAGGAGGTGCAGCGCTCCGGCGCCGGACTCCTCGTCGCGCCCGAGGACCCGGCCGCCGTCCTCGCCGCCGTCCGCAAACTCGTCGAGGAGCCCGCGGCGGCCGCCGAACTCGGCGCCCGCGGACCCGGATACGTCGCGGCCCACCTGGGCCGCGAGGCCGCACTCGCCCGCTTCGACGCACTGCTCACCGAGGTACTCCAGGACGCCGATGGGAGACGCCCGCGATGACCCACCCGATCCGCGCCCTGGAGGACCAGGACGAGCCGGCCCTGCTCCGGGACCAGTTCCGCCAGCTGCTGCGCTACCGGTCCCTGCTCGCCCTGGGCGTCGTCGTCGGCCTGCTGGGCGGCGGCTGGCTCGCCCTCGGCGGCGAGGACACCTACACCTCCACCGGTGAGGTGTCCGTGCGCTCCGCCACCTCCGACCCCTTCGCCGCGGGGGCCTCGGCCGACAAGGGCATCAACATCGGCTCCGAACGCCAGACCGCCGTCAGCGATGTCGTCGGCACCGTCGCCGTCGCCACCCTCGCCAGGAGCGGGGACCGGGTGGAGGTCCGCAGCCTGCTCTCCGGCCTCCAGGTCACCAATCCGCCCAACACCCTCGTACTGCGGTTCTCCTACACCGGCCGCACGCCCGAACAGGCCAGGGCCCGCGCCCAGGCCCTGGCCGAGGCCTATCTGGAGATACGGCGCGAGCGCACCGAGGACAGCATCGACAACATGGTCGACGGCTACCGCGTCCAGCTGGGGCCGCTCACCGAGCAGCGCGATCGGCTGGCCCAGCAGGAGACCGGCACCACCGGCGACGACGTCAGCAGCGCGCGGGCCAACCTCATCGTCTCCATCTCCGAACTCAACCGGAAGATCACCGAGCTGAGGGCCCTGGACACCACGCCCGGCTATCTCAACAAGAAGCCCGTGGCCCCCGAGAACCCCAGCGGCCCGGGACTCCCGCTGCTGCTCGGCCTCGGCGGGGTCGTCGGCCTCGCCCTCGGCCTGCTGCTGTCCTGGGTGCGGCTCGTCTTCGACCCCGCCGTCCGCTCCACCCGCGAACTCGTCCGCTCGCTCGGCGCCCCGCTGCTCGGCACCCTGCCCAGGGAACGGAGCACGCCCGGCAGCCCGCTCGCCATCGGCCGCACCGACAGCCGACTCGCCGAGGAGTACCGGGCCGTCGCCTTCCGCCTCGCCTACGACCCCTCCTTCGCCGAACGCCGCCGGCTCCTCGTCACCTCCCCGCGCGGCGACAACGCCATGGCCACCGCCGCCGCCGCCAACCTGGCCGCCGCCTTCGCCGAGATGGGCCGCGACGTCCTCCTCGTCGAGGCCGATCTGCGCACCCCCACCCTCGCCGACGCCCTCGGCGCCGCCACCCGGGGCGGCCGCCCCAGCTGGGCCCTCGCCCCCGGCGGCCGGGGCTGGCCCGCCGACAGCCGCAGCAACGTCGACGTCCCCGGCTCCGGCGCCTTCACCCTGATCGCGGGCCGCCGCACGGACAACGTCCCCCGCGCCCTGACCTCCACACCCGTGGGCGTCATCCTCGCCGAGGGCGGCCGCCCCGGAGCCGTCGTCATCGTCCTGGCACCGCCCGTCCTCGCGTATGCCGACGCCGTCGCCCTCATCGACCGCGTCGAGGGCGTCGTGGTCGTCTGCGAAGCCCGCGAGGTCCACCGCAGCGACCTGGAACGCATCCGCGAGATCATCACCGCCGCTGGCGGCACCGTGCTCGGCACCCTCCTCCACCCCGGCCACGGCCGCCGCGAGCGCCGGGCCCTGCGCAAGGCCGCCCGGCGCACCGCCGCACGGCCCTCCGACCGCTCCCGCGACGAGGCCCCGCGCCCCCGGCCCGACGGACCCGGACGCGGCGGACCGCCCGGCGACCCCACCGAGACCCTCGGACTGCGCACCCTGGACCCGGGCGGCGACCACAGCGGCACCGCGGGACGCCGATGAGGGCACGCACGGCGGTCGTCTGCGCCGTCGCCGACCAGGGGGTCACCGCCCTCACCAACATCCTGGTCCTCGTGGTGGCCGCCCGGCTCTCCACCGTCGCCGACTTCGCCCGCTTCTCCGCCGTCTACCTCGTCTTCACCGTGCTCCTCGGCATGTCCGGCGCCTACACGGGCCAGCCCCTCGTGCTGCACCAGGGACAGGACCCCGCCACCCGCGGGGCCTGCCGCTCGGCCGTCGCGTTCACCCTGCTCGCCGCGGCCGCCGCCGGCGGGACGCTCGCCGCCGTCTGCGCCCCGCTGCCGGGGGAGACCGCCACGGCCCTCACCGTCCTCGGGCTCGTCCTGCCCGCCGTCCTCGCCCAGGACACCGCCCGCTACGCCTTCGCCACCCTGCACGCCCAGCACCTGGCGCTGACCGCCGACGCGCTCCGGCTGGTCTGTGTGCTCGGAGCCCTGTCCGTCCAGCCGCACGGCGCTCCCGCCGCCCGCCTCGTCCTGGTCTGGGGACTCTCCGCCCTGCCCGCCCTCCTGCTCTCGCTGGCCCTCCTCCGGCGCCGGACCGCCGGGACCCCGGTGCGGCTGCGGCCGCTGCTGGGCCGGGGACACCTCGGCCGCCGCTTCGTCGTCGAGTTCGGCGTGGGGAACGCGAGCAGCCAGCTCTCCGTCCTCGGCCTCGGAGCCGTCGGCAACCCCCTGGTCGTCGGTGCGCTGCGCGGCGCCACCACCCTCTTCGGCCCGCTGAACGTCCTCTTCACCTCCGCGACCGGCTTCGGGCCCCCGCTCCTCGGCCGCCTCGCCGGCCCGCGCCGCCAGGTCCGGGCCACCGCCGCCCTCGCCGCCGTCCTGGCGCTCACCGCCGCCGGCTGGGCGACCCTCCTCGCCCTGCTGCCCTCCTCGGCGGGCCGCCACCTCCTCGGCGACACCTGGCCGGCCGCCTCCGCCCTGCTCCCCGCGACCGGCAGCCAGTACGCCGCCATGGCCGTCGGCACCTGCGGACTCCTGGCCCTGCGGCTCCTGGACCCCCGCACCACCCTCTCCATCCAGGTGGTCTTCTCGCTCGCCGCCGTCGGCTTCCTCATCGGCGGCTATCTGGCCGGCGGCATCATGGGCGCCGCCTGGGGGCTGTGCCTGGGCTCCGTCTGCAAGGCCGTCGCCACCTGGACCCGGGTGGCCCGCCTGACCCGCCGGGGCGCGCCCGAACGCCCCGCCGTCAGCGCGTCCGCCGCCGGCTCCGCTCCGTGAAACTCGTGACCAGCGCCAGACACAGCACCCCGATCGCCAGCTTCCCCACGGCCTGGAGCAGCGGGCCGCGCAGCAGGATGAAGGTGTAGCCCGCGACCAGCGGCGCCACGATCGCCAGCACACTGCCGGGCCCCGGACCGTCCCGCATGACCGCGCGCGCGTACCGGCGGTCGGTGCGCGCGGCCGCGTACCCCACCAGCGCGAGCCCCCCGACCAGCCCCGGCGCCCCGAAGTCCACCCACAGCTCCGTCCACAGCGGCGCCGAGAGGTTGGTCATGTTCATCCCCATCCACTGGCCGACGCGCACCCCGGTGTCCTCCGGCTTGCCGCTCCACACCGAGCGCGGCACGAAGAACAGCGCCGAGCCCGCGAGCTGACGGCCGTAGGTGTGGCCCCGGGTGTCCACCCAGGAGATGGTGTTGGCGAACATCACCGTCTGGTCGTAGTCCTTCGTGGCCAGCGGCTCGAACACCGACGAGGACTGCACCGGGCGGTACCCCTCGTCGTCGTACCGGAACCGGTCCGCGTACGGGAACAGCACCAGCGCCCCGATCACGCCCATGGCCAGCACCGAGCGGTACATCGCCGCACTGCTCGGGAACGCCGTGAACAGCAGCGCGACCAGCACCGTCAGGAACCAGTAACGGGCGTTGGAGACCGGGTTGTTGACCACCAGATTGAGCGCCGCCAGCGCGCACCACACCAGCACCGCCGCCGGCGAGCGACGGGCCCGGCGCGAGGTCACCAGCCGGCGGGTGCAGAACAGCAGCGCCAGCAGCGCCGGCACCGTGCCGAACCCCTTCAGGAACGCCGAGCCCACATTGGACTGGGACGACGCCACCCCGCTCTCCGCGACCGAGGCGCTGATCTCCTGACGGCTGGTGAAGAACACCGCGGGACCGCCCAGCTTCAGCACGTAGTAGCCGCTCGCCGCGAACGCCAGCGCGATCAGCAGCCGCAGCCGCACCGGATGCGCGACCGCCGGGCCGCGCCCGGCCCGCACCGCCGCGCGCCGCCGCAGCGGTCGCCGGGACGCCAGCAGCGCCCCCAGGTCGAAGGCGGCGCACCCCACCAGGATCAGCGCGATCGCCGTGACCAGATCGGCGCGCGGCCCCACCGCCGGCGTCGGGGTCTGCCCGATCACCGCCTGCGCGAACGGCGCCACCCCCAGCGCGATGTAGACGAACATCCAGAACACGCCCTGGAGCAGCCGCCGCCGGGTCGACAGGATCATCGTCGCCAGCCGGGCGCCCGCGTAGCACGTCAGGACCAGCTGGAGCCAGTACGCCGTGTCCCGGACGCCCGTGCCGGGCTGGGCGGCGATCAGCGCGGGCAGGAAGCAGACCAGCCCCAGGATCAGCGGCACGGCCAGGGCCCGGGACAGCATCGCCCAGGACAGCGGCCTGCCCACCGGCTCCACCGGGGGGCGCGGACCGCCCCGCCCGGCGGGCGCGGACGGGATCGCCCCGTGCACGGACGTCATCTGCCCCCCGTTCCGTGAACCTGCCAACACCTTAACGAATCAACCCACTTGGGGTGATGTGATGACTAGTCTGTGAACAGTCGGACGAGGGCGAGGGGGACCCCGGTGAAGATCCTGCACATCGTCACGCTGCACACTCCGGACCACGCCTTCGGCGGCCCGACCAGGGTCGCGCTGAACCTCTCCAAGGTGCAGCGCGCCGGAGGCGACGACGCCAGGATCATGGCGCTCGGCGACGACTTCGAGGGCGCGCTGCCGGCCGAGGTCGAGGGGGTGCCCGTCCACCTCTTCCAGGCCCGGCACCTGCTGCCGATGTTCGAGGTCAGCGGCATCACCTCGCTGCCGCTGCTGCGCGCCGCACGCCGGATGATGCGCGGCGCCGACCTCGTGCACGTCCATCTGATGCGCGATCTGGTGACCCTGCCCGCCGCCCTCCTGGCCCTGGCCGGCCGCACTCCGCTGGTCGTCCAGACCCACGGCATGGTCGACCCCACCGAGAAGCGCGTCGCCCAGCTCACCGACCTGCTCGGGGTGCGGCGGGTGCTGCGCGGGGCCGACGCGGTGCTCCATCTGACCGAGGCCGAACGGCTCGATGTGAACGCGGTCGCCGCCCCGGTCGCCCTCACCCGCACCGTCCGGCTGGTCAACGGGGTCCGCCCGCAGGACTTCAAGCCCGCCCGCGAGCCCGGCCGCCCGCCCACGGTGCTCTTCCTCGCCCGGATCCAGCAGCGCAAGCGCCCCGAGGACTTCGTCGCCGCCATGCCCGCCGTGCTGGCCGAGCACCCCGACGCCCGCTTCGTCCTCGCCGGGCCCGACACCGGGGCCCTGCCCGGCACCCTGGCCCTCGCCGGGAGACTGGGCGTGCTGGACTCCCTGGACCATGTGGGACCGCTCGGCCACGAGGAGGTCCTGGACGCCGGACGCCGGGCCGATGTGTATGTCCTGCCGTCGATCGAGGAGCCGCTGGGCGTCTCGGTCCTGGAGGCGATGTCGGTGGGCACGCCCGTCGTCGTCACCCGCACCTGCGGACTGGGCCCCGATGTCGCCCGCGCCGGGGCCGGCCGGGTCGTCGACAGCCGGCCCGGCGAGGACGGGGCCAACGCCGCGAAGGTCGCGCGGGCCGTCCTCGAACTCCTCGAGCCGCGGGCCAACGCCGAGGCGGGTCGGGCCGCCTGGAAGCTCGTCAACGACGAGTTCACCATCGACGCGGTGACCGGGACGCTCCGGCGGACCTACGAGGACGTGGTCCGCCGGAGGCGCGCCGGCTCACCGCGCTGAGCCCTCCCGGGACTTCAGCGCGATCTGCCACCGGTAGAAGCTCATCGCCAGGGCGAAGTCGAACCCGGCCCGCCCGTCCAGGAAGCCCCTCCGGTACAGATACATGTACGCGAACGACACCAGCGGTTTGAACGGCGCCTTGTGGAACAGCTGCCCCTGCCGGGACTTGACCCGGCGCACCTGCTCCTTGACGTCCGGATGGTGCTCCAGCCACGCCTCCCAGTCCGAGTAGCGGTTGTGCCGCTCGAACCAGGCCGTCACCGGGTCCAGGTCCTGGTGCTCGATCGGATGGCGCAAGGCGCCGGTGCTCTCGGCGACCGGCTGGTAGTGGCCCTCCACCTCGCCGATGCCCGGCGCGTCGAGGTCCCCCACCTCCGGATAGCGGGCCCGGGTGCGGTCGGTCAGGGACCGCTTGCGGATGGTGTACCCGTGCCGCAGCCGCTTCCCGGAGAACCAGTACCCGAGCGGGATGTCGTACGCGGCGGGCTTCGGCGCGGCCGGATCGGCGAAGACCTCCCGCAGCTCCGCCAGCAGCCCCGGGCTCAGCCGCTCGTCGCCGTCGAGGAGCAGGATCCAGTCCAGGTCCGTGCGGACATGGTCCAGGCACCACTGCTTCTTGCGGGGATGGCCGCCGTCCCAGGTGTACAGGACCACCTCGGCCCCGCACTCGGCGGCGATCTTGGCCGTGTCGTCGGTGCTGTGCGAGTCGACGACGACGACCGCCTCGAAATGACCGAGGACCGACCGGACCGCCTCGGCGATGTTGAGCCCCTCGTTCTTCGTGGGGATCGCCACGGCTATCGGCAGTTTGCTCATCCCTTGTCCTTTACGGGCAGCCAGGCGTAGCAGCCTGTGGAGGTGAAGGTGCGGGCCGAGGCCGGAATCGTGAGCGTGCTCCGTCCGCCGTCCGTGGAGGATCCGGACGCCAGATCCTTGCCGCCGGCCCCGGTGACCTGCCAGGAGCAGGCCTTGGTCGGGCTGACGTCGCGGTAGCGCCCCGGGCGCAGGGCCCGGCCCTCGTACGTGCCGTCGGCGTAGCCCCCGGCCGCCCGGTCCACCAGGTCCTGGTGTCCGGTGCACAGATGCTCCACGGCCGCCTCCGCGTTCGCGATCTCTCCGGTGACGATCGCGCCGACGGCCACGTCGGGGTCGGCCCTGACCAGATAGGTGAGCCGGTCGCAGGTCTCCTGCCCGGTCTGGAGCACGGCCGCCGGGTCCATGCCCTTGGGCACCCGGTCGACCAGATACTCCTTCTGCTTCTTGGTGAACGAGCCGGTGGCCGGGGTCAGTTCGTCGCTCGGGACCTTGGGCCCGGTGTCGGCGGGGGCGGCCGGACCCGCGGAGGCCGGCTTCCCGCCCCCGGCCGCCGGGCTCGTGGCCGGGGACGGCGAGGCCGCGGCTGCCGCCCGGGGCGCGTGCTCCGCTCCGCCGTCCGGGGACGGGGAGCCGCAGGCGGCCAGCGCCGCCGTCAGGACCACGACGGCGGCGCCGGCCGGGAAGGGATGTCTCATCCACCCGTCCCCAGCGTGTAGTGGGAGGCGATCTGCGAGGCGCTGAGCGCGGTCGGGTAGACCGCCGTCTCGTCGATCTGCCCGGCGAAGAAGTTGCTCGTGGGACGGTTCGGCCAGTTGGCCAGGTTGTCCCCGCCGACCCGCCAGTACCCCGCGAAGGCCTGGTTGTTGGTGTACAGGCTGTTGGAGGCGCGCAGCTGGCCGTCGACGTAGAGGGCCATGCCCCGCGCACCCTGGGTGGCGACCACATGGTGCCAGGCGCCGTCGTTGTAGGCGGCGGTGGTGGCCACCGTGCGGCGGGCGCCCGAGCTGTACACGCCGAACATCAGCCGTCCGTCGTTGCGCATGTAGACGTGCTTGTCGAACGTGCCGCTGTTCTCCATGGTCAGATTGCCGAAGCCGATGATCTTCCCTCCTCGGACGGTCGTCGTTCTGATCCACGTCTCCAGCGTGAACGCGGCGGGCTGGTCGTGCCGCCGGTTGCTGTAGACGTACTCGTCCGTGCCGTTGAAGCCGATCGCGGTGGACGGGCCGGGCACCGCGGCCGGCGTCTGCCGGTAGGCCGGGGCGTTGCGCATGAAGCCGTTGTCCTGATTCCCGGAGGCGTCGGCGGCGAACGTCGAGACGCCCTCGTCGTAACGCCAGTACAGCGAGGCCCCGTCGGCGATCACCCGGGTCGGATACGGCTCCGGGCCCCAGGCCACCACCGCGGTCACCGCGGGCGACTTGGCACTGGTGTTGGTGCCGTCGCTCGCGCTGATCCGGTACGTGTGGGTCTCGCCCGCCGCCACGTCCCGGTCCGTCCACGTCAGCTGGGGGCGGTCCCAGAAGACCGAGGACGCGGTCACGGTGTGCACGGGCGTGCTCGCCCCGTCCTTGTAGATCCGGTACGTGAGATCCCCGTCGTCGGTGTCGAAACTGGTCTGCCAGTTCACGTCCACCTCACCCGGGCGGAGGGTGGAGACACTGGCGTTGGGAACCCAGGGCGCGCCCGTGTCCGGACCGTCGGCGAACCGCGTCAGCCCCTGCTGGGCCGACCCGTTGACGGTGGTGAACTCACCGCCCACCCACAGGTAGTGGTGCCCGCCCTTGTCCGTCTGCGCCATCACCCGGGGGCCGACGGGCTCGCCGATCCCGTCGTTGGTGTCCGGGAACCAGGGCAGCAGCTTGGGGTCGTCCACCGCCTGGGCCAGCAGATGCTTGCGCGGCTGGTCGGGGAACTCGCCCATGGACGCGCAGTCGTGGGCGTGGCTCCCGCTGTACAGCACCCCCGCGTGGACCAGGATCGCCTGGGTGGCGCCCAGGCAGGTGTCGCGCCACACCTGGTCGAAGGTGCCGAGGTCGAGCGCGATCCGGCCGTCGAACACCCCGCCGCCGGTGCCCTCGTTGGCGGTGTAGAACTGCGTGGCGTCCGACGTGAGGTCCTGCACCGTCGAGGTGTTCGGGATGAACCCGGGATAGCTCCTGGTCACGGCGCCCGTCGTGGCGTCCACCACGGCCAGCGCGTGCGAGTTCGCCCCGTTGACGGTGAAGAAGTCCCCGCCGATCACCAGGTGTTGCCCGTCCGGGGTCAGTTCGACGGCCCGGCCGACCTCGTCGGTGTTCGCGGTGAACGGCTTGAGCTGCGCGCTCGTGGTCACCGCGGCGAACTTGTTCCGGGTCTGCCCGGCGACGCTGTTGAAGTCGCCGCCGAGGTACACCGTGTCGTCGGTGACCGCGAGCGCCCGCACGGTCGCCGACACCGCGACCTTGAAGTCCTGCCGGGGCGTGCAGGTGGCCGTGTCGACGGCGGCGATGTTGCTGACGCCGACCCCGTTCACGGACCCGAACTGGCCGCCCGCGTACAGCGTGGAGCCGTCCGGCGAGAGCACCAGCGACCGCACCGTCGCGGTCCCCGAGGAGAGGGTGAAGGACAGGCTGCACCCGGTCGGCGCGCCCGTCGCCGCGTCGAAGGCGGCGAAGTTGACCGCGGGCTGTTCCGAGGTGCCGGCCGCCGCGCCGGGCGGCCGGACCGTGGAGAAGGTGCCGCCCGCGTAGACCGTGCCGTCGGCCGAGGCGGCCATGGACCAGACGATGCCGTTGGTCTGCCAGGTGGACAGGTCGTCGGCGGTGAGGGAGACCGGCGGGGTGAGCGCCGATGCCGGGGATCCCGAGGCGGCGGCGCTCAGCGCGCCGGCGAGCAGACAGAGCGCGCCGGCTGCGGCCCGCAGCCGGCCGCGTCCCCGTCCGTGCCCCGTGGTGGGGTTCATCATTCAGCTCCGAAGGTGAGAACGAGCTGCGGCCGCCAGGCCGCGGTGGCGATCTCGCCCGACCAGATGCGCAGACTGTCCGTTCCGCTTCCGGTGAGGGCGAGTGAGTAGGCGGAGCCCAGGGCCCCGCCCAGGGCCGGCGCGTCCAGTTCCACCGAGTAGTCCGTGGAGACGGCGGTCGCGCCGGAGATGGTCCCCAGCACCGTCGCGGCGAGCGACGGCCGGGTGTGGTAGGTGACGGTCGACTCGCTCCACGCGCCGGTTACCGGCACGAGGGTGTGGGGTTCGGCCGAGCCGGCCGTCGGATCGGAGGAGGTGCGGAAGGTGAGCCGGGCGGAGGTGAGCCGCTGCCCGGCCGGTGCGCGCGGCAGCGCGAAGCGCAGATAGCCGAGGTATGGGGTGCTGCCCCGGGAGGCCAGCTGGTTGTCGTCGTACGTGGTGTTCGGGGCGACGCCGTTGACATAGGCGTCCTCGGCCGGCGTCAGCGCGACCGTGGTCTCCCCGGGGCCGGCCGGAGTGTCCGCCAGCGCGTGGTGCGCGGCCACCTGCTCCGCGCTCAGCGCCGTCGGGTAGAGCGCGGTCTCGTCGATCCGCCCCGCGAAGTAGCCGCTCGTCGGGCGGTTCGGCCAGACCGCGGACATGGCGTCCCCGCCCACCCGCCAGTAGCCGTTGTACGAGCGGTTCCCGGCGGTGGTGTTGGCGGCGACCTGCACCCCGTCCACGTACAGCCGCATCCCGGCCGGCCCCTGGGTGGCCACGGCGTGGTGCCAGACGTCGTCGTTGTACGAGGCCGCCGAGGTGAGCGTCGGACGGCTGCCGGTGCTGCCGGTCTGCACCCCGAAGGCCAGACGCCCGGTGTCGGTCAGATAGAGGATCTTGTCGGAGATGGAGCTGGTGTGGCCCTGGGCGGTGCCGATGTTGTTGCCGTATCCGACCAGCCGCCCGCCCCGGGTGGTCGCCGTGCGGAACCAGGTCTCGATGGAGTACGGCGACGGCGAGGTGTAGTGGTGCAGCCGGTCGCTGTACACGTACTGGTCGGTGCCGTCGAGGGCCAGGGCGGCGGAGCCGGCCACGGCGGACGGTGCCGAGCGGTACCCGGGCCCGTTCATGTACACGCCGCCGTCGCCGCCGTCCGAGGCGTCCGCCGCGAAGGAGCCGCCCGCCTCGTCGTAGCGCCAGTACAGCTCCGCCCCGTCGGCCAGCACCCGCGCCGCGTACGGACTCGCCGTACCGGCCGCGGTGACGGAGGCCCCCGGGGAGAGCGCGCTGGTGGTGCGGCCGTCGCTCGCGGTGATCCGGTACGTGTAGCTCCGCCCGGTCACCACGTCGCCGTCCGTGAAGGTGAGCTGGGGCCGGCTGTAGAAGAGGGACGAGGCGGTCGTGGTGTACACCGGCGTGGACCCGCCGTCGCGGTACACCCGGTAGGTGAGCAGGCTGTCGTCCAGATCCAGACTCGCGCGCCAGCTCACCCGCACCTGCCCGGCGCGCGGCGCCGACACACTGACCACCGGCACCGAGGGCGCCCCCGTGTCCGGGGAGGTGGCGAACCGGGTCAGCGACTGCTGCGCCGCCCCGTTGACGGTGGTGAACTCGCCGCCCACCCAGAGGAAGTCCCGCCCGCCCCGCGAGGCGACGGTCAGCGCGCGCGGCCCCACCGGCTCGCCGATGCCGTCATTGGTGTCCGGCCACCAGCCGAGCATCGCCGGATCGTCCACCTTCTGCGCGGTCAGGTGCTTGCGGACCTGGTTGGGGAAGCCGCCCATGGTCGAGCAGTCGTGGACGTGGCTGCCCGCGTAGAGGACCCCCTGATACACCCGCAGCGCCTGGGTGGCGCCCTGGCAGGTGTCCCGCCAGCGCTGGCCGAAGCCGGCCAGGTCCATCGCCAGCCGGCCGTCGAACGAGGCGCCGCCCGCGCCCTCGCCCGCCGCGTACCACCCCCCGGAGGCGGAGTCCGTGACGATGTCCTTGATCACCGCCGAGGCGGGGATGAAGTTGTCCGGGTACGCGCGGGTCACCGCGCCCGTGTCCGCGCCGGTCACCGCGAGCGCGTGCGAGGCCGTCCCGCCCACGGTGAAGAAGTCCCCGCCGATCAGCACATGGCGTTGGTCCGGGGTGACCCTCAGGGTCCGGCCGGGGTCGTCGGCGTTCGGATTCCACGCGGTCAGCGCGCCGGACGGCGTCACGGCCGCGAAGAACCGGCGGCCGGTCCCGTTCACGGTCTGGAAGTCGCCGCCCGCGTACACCGTGCCGTTCGCCGCCACGTCCAGCGCCCGCACGGTCGCCCCGAAGCCCGGCGCGAACCCCGGGCGCACGGTGCACGTCGCGGTGTCGATCGCCGCCAGGCCGTTGACCGCCGTCCCGTTCACCGCGTTGAAGTAGCCGCCCGCGTAGAGCGTCGACCGGTCCGGGGAGACGGCGAGCGCGCGGACCGTCGCGGTGCCGGAGGTCCGGGTGAAGGAGAGCGAACAGCCCGTGGGCGCCCCGGTGGCGGCGTCGAACGCGGCGAAGTTCACCGCAGGTGCCCCCTCGGCCGGGGCCGAACCCGCCGGACGCACCCGGGTGAAGGTGCCGCCCGCGTAGACCACCCCGTCGGCCTCGGCCAGCGTCCAGACGATGCCGTTCGTCTGGTACGTCGGCAGGTCGTCGGCGGTGAACGCGACCGGGGGAGTGAGCGCGGCGGCCGGGGGAGCGGTGGCGGCCGAGGCCGTCAGTACGCCCGCCGCCAGCGCCAGGACCGTGGCGACCACCCCGCCGCGCCGGGGCCGCCCCCGCGGTCTCACCGGTCCACCCGCACGGCCGCGCCCGTCAACTGGTCGGCCAGCAGCCGGACATCGGCGTCGACCATGATCCGCGCCAGCTCCCGGGCCCGCACCGCCGGCTTCCAGCCCAGCAGCTCCGCGGCCTTGGAGGCGTCCCCGATCAGCGCGTCGACCTCGCTGGGCCGTTCGTACTTGGCGTCGTAGCGGACGTGCTCGCGCCAGTCGAGACCGGCGTGCTCGAAGGCGTACTCCAGGAACTCCCGGACGCTGACGCCCTCCCCGGTCGCCACCACGTAGTCGTCCGGGGTGTCGCACTGGAGCATCCGCCACATCGCGTCGACGTACTCCGGCGCGTACCCCCAGTCGCGCACCGCGTCCAGGTTGCCCAGGTGCAGACGGCTCTGGAGCCCCGCCTTGATCCGGGCCACCCCCCGGGTGATCTTCCGGGTCACGAAGGTCTCGCCGCGCCGGGGCGACTCGTGGTTGAAGAGGATCCCGTTGACCGCGAACATCCCGTACGCCTCGCGGTAGTTGACCGTCGCCCAGTACGAGTAGACCTTGGCGACGCTGTACGGGCTGCGCGGGTGGAACGGGGTGCGCTCGTTCTGCGGCGGCGGGCTGGCGCCGAACATCTCCGAGGACGAGGCCTGGTAGATCCGGGTCTCCACCCCGCTGGCCCGCACGGCCTCCAGCAGCCGGATCGTGCCGAGCCCCGTGACGTCACCGGTGTACAGCGGCGCGTCGAAGGAGACCCGCACATGCGACTGCGCGCCCAGGTTGTACACCTCGTCCGGCCGGATGTCGCGCAGCAGGTTCACCAGCGCCACCCCGTCGGCGAGATCGGCGTGGTGCAGCACGAAGGAGCGGTGCTCCTCCTCGGGCCCCTGGTAGATGTGGTCGATCCGCTCGGTGTTGAAGCTCGACGAGCGACGGATCAGCCCGTGGACCGTGTAGCCCTTCTGCAGCAGCAGTTCCGACAGGTACGAACCGTCCTGCCCGGTCACACCGGTGATGAGCGCGGTCTTCCCCATGTGTCCCCCCTTCTGTGGTCGCCGGAACGGCGATCGGTCACCGAAATGTCAAGACTTGAGCGTTCTGTTGCAAAACATCACGACATCGGAACGGTGCTGGCAGAATCCGGGCCATGACGACTGATCTCCCCGGCCCCTCCCAGGAATCCGTTCCGTCCCTGCTACGTCCGGGCGCCCGGGTGTTCGTCGCCGGCCACCGGGGCCTGGTGGGCTCGGCGCTGGTGCGCCGCCTCACCGCCGACGGCCACGACGTCCTCACCCGGGGGCGCGAGACGCTCGATCTGCGCGACGCCGAGCGCACCGCCGCCTTCCTCCGCGACACCCGCCCCGACGCCGTGGTGCTCGCCGCCGCCCGGGTCGGCGGGATCATGGCCAACAGCACGTATCCGGTGCAGTTCCTGGAGGACAACCTCCGCATCCAGCTGAGCGTGATCGCCGGGGCGCACGCCGCCGGGATCCCGCGGCTGCTCTTCCTCGGCTCGTCCTGCATCTACCCCCGGCTGGCCCCCCAGCCCATCCCCGAGAGCGCCCTGCTCACCGGCCCGCTGGAGCCGACCAACGAGGCCTACGCCCTCGCGAAGATCGCCGGCATCGTGCAGACCCGGTCCTACCGGAGGCAGTACGGCGCCTCGTACATCAGCGCCATGCCGACCAATCTCTACGGACCCGGCGACAACTTCGACCTGGAGAGCTCGCACGTCCTGCCCGCGCTGATCCGCCGCTTCCACGAGGCGGAGCGCGACGGTGCGCCGGAGGTGGTGCTGTGGGGCTCCGGAAACCCCCGGCGCGAATTCCTCCACGTCGACGACCTGGCCGCCGCCTGCGTCCTGCTGCTGGAGCGCTACGACGCGGAGGAACCGGTCAACATAGGCACCGGCGAGGACCTGACGATCCGTGAACTCGCCGGAACCGTCGCCGAGGTGACCGGCTACCGGGGTGCCGTGCGCTGGGACACGGAGAAGCCGGACGGCACCCCGCGCAAACTCCTGGACGTCTCCCGGCTCACCTCCCTCGGCTTCGCCCCCCGCGTACCGCTGCGCGAGGGCATCGCCCGCACCTACGCCGGCTGGCTGGAGGAGCGCGGCGCCCCGCGCTGACCCGTGCCGCCCGCCCGGCGTCCCCGCCGGAGGGACCGCCGCCACCGCGCGGCGGTCCCTCCGGCCCGATCCCGTTCCCCCCATCCGGCCCGCCGCCCTCAGTACGCGCCGCGGCCGTCGGTGACGGCGCGCAGGGTCCGGGCCATCAGCCCCATGTCCGTGGCCACCGACCAGTTGTCGACGTACCAGAGATCGAGCGAGACGGTCTCCTGCCAGGACAGGTCCGACCGGCCGCTGACCTGCCACAGGCCCGTGAGCCCCGGCTTGACCGCGAGCCGCCTCAGCTCCCGCTCGTCGTAGCGGGACACCTCGTCGGGCAGCGGCGGACGGGGACCGACCAGGGACATGTCACCGCGTAACACATTGAAGAGCTGGGGCAGTTCGTCCAGGGACGAGCGGCGCAGCAGCCGGCCCACCCGGGTCACCCGGGGGTCCCGGCGCATCTTGAACATCGGGCCGTCGGTCTCGTTCGCGGCCGCCAGCCGCGCCCGGTGCCGTTCGGCGTCCGCCACCATCGTGCGGAACTTCCACATGGTGAACGGGCGGTTGTGCTGCCCCTGGCGGACCTGGCGGTGGAAGACCGGCCCGGCCGAGGTGAGCCGCACCGCGACCGCCACCGCCAGCAGCAGGGGCGCCAGGGCGAGCAGACCGAGGGCGGCACCGGCACGGTCCACCGCCGCCTTGAGCGCGGGCTGCGGCCCGTGCCGCAGCGGCGGCGCGATGTGCAGCAGCGTGAGACCCGCGGCCGACGAGGGGCGGACCCGGCGCTCGGAGATCTCCGAGAGGTGCGAGAGGACGGACAGGTCGAGCCCGCCGTCGTGCAGCGCCCAGGAGAGCCGGCGTAACCGCTCCTCGGCGAGCCGGGTGCCCGGCACCACCAGCGCCAGATCCGCCTCGTACGCGAAGGCCGCGCCCAGGACCGTCGAGGCGTCGTCGTCCGCGGGCTCCGGAGCCAGCCGCCCCGGCACCGGGGCCTCGCAGCCCAGGGCCGTCGTGCCGACGGGCAGGGCCGCCACCACCCGGTAGCCGTGATCGCTCCGGGAGGTCAGCAGCCGCACCGCCCGGTCCACCCCCGCGGCCTCGCCGACCACCAGCACCCGGCGCACCGCGCTCCGCCGCCGGGACCACGGCAGCCGCCGCACGCCTCCGGCCGCCAGGGCCACCAGGAGTCCGGGCAGCAGTGCGACGACCACCGTCGCCGGATCGACCGGGGCCTGTGCGGCGGTGCCGATCACCGCCACCACGCCGATGAGCAGCAGCCAGTCCCCGGCGGCGGTCAGGGCGCCGGACGCGGCATCGGCCGGCCGCCGTGCGTAGCGGCCGCGAGCGGCCCGCACGCAGCACCACACCAGTGCGGCCGTGGCCGCCGCGGCGGCCGGAGAGGGCTGGGCGCCGGCGCGGAGCACCAGCCAGCCGGGAACCCCCAGGCCCAGCAGGTCGGTGCAGACGACGAACGGCAGACGCCGGCCGGTCCCCGTTCGCGCCCTGGTCCGGGCCGAACGGTCGCGCTGTACGGTCGGGCCCTGCGGCGGCCGGTCGGAGGCCCCGCCGCAGAGCCGGTTCGAAGCGGTCCGCGGACGTGGCGCCCCTGCCAGTCCCACGGGTCCTGATATTTCGGATTCGGGTAGCTCGACATGCCCCATGAACCCCCCAGTCACAGTTGCATCGCCACAAACGGGGCGCATCCGCCGATCCTGTGGACTGACGGATGCGCCCTCGCTCGGTGCACGATATCCACACACGTGCCCTTTCGCTGCTGTTCCAGTGAAGTTCAGACATGCGAAGGGGGCATGAACTCGTCCCGATCCGTACGGGATCTCAGGTTCTGTAGCCGGTTGTTGGTATGTGGGACGTGGGGGAACCGGATGCTGTGCGGATATGTCCGTCTGGGAGAATCGTGGTGCCGGGGCGGGATCGGCCCCGGACACGAGCGAAAGAAGGACGCACGGTGACTCCCGCGGAGACGAACTGGGCCGGCAACATCACGTTCGGGGCGAAGCGGTTGTGCGTCCCCCGCTCGGAGGCCGAACTGCGGGAGACGGTGGCCGCCGCCACCTCGGTCAGGGCGCTCGGCACCCGGCACTCCTTCAACACCGTCGCCGACACCACCGGTGACCTGGTCTCCGTGGCCGGACTGCCCCGCGAGGTCGGCATCGACCCGGAGGCGCGCACCGCGACGGTCGGGGGCGGGCTGCGCTTCGGCGAGTTCGCCGGGGATCTGCACGCGCGCGGGTTCGCGCTGCACAACCTGGGTTCGCTGCCGCACATCTCGCTGGCCGGCGCCTGTGCGACCGGCACCCACGGCTCGGGGGCCGCGCTCCCGTGCCTCGCGGGCGCGGTCCGCTCCCTCGACCTGATCACCGCCGACGGCGCGAAGCTCACCCTGGGCCGGGGCGACGCCGGCTTCGACGGCGCGGTCGTGGCGCTGGGCGCGCTCGGCGTCGTGACAAGGCTGACGCTCGACCTGGTACCCGCCTTCGACGTGCGGCAGTGGGTGTACGAGGATCTGCCCGATTCCGTCCTGACCGACGGCTTCGACGCGGTGACGGGCGCCGCGTACAGCGTCAGCGTCTTCACCGACTGGCGGCCGGGACCGCTCGCCCAGGTCTGGCTCAAGGAGCGCGTCGGCGACCCGGGCGCCGAGGAGGTGCCCGCCCTGCTGCCGGGCGCGCGCCCGGCCGGCGGTCCGCGCCACCCCGTCCCCGGCATGGACGCCGGCCACTGCACGCGCCAGGGCGGCGTCCCCGGCCCCTGGCACCGACGGCTGCCGCATTTCCGGCTGGAATTCACCCCGAGCAACGGCGACGAACTCCAGTCCGAGTACTTCGTGGCCCGTGAGGACGCGGCCGCCGCCTACGAGGCCCTGGCCCGTATCCGCGACCTGATCGCCCCGGTGCTCCAGATCTCCGAGATCCGCACCGTCGCCGCCGACCGGCTCTGGCTCAGCCCCGCCTTCGGCCGCGACTCCGTCGCCTTCCACTTCACCTGGGTCCCGGACGGCGAAGCGGTCGCCCCGGTGCTCGCCCGGATCGAGGAGGCGCTGGCCCCCTTCGGCGCCCGCCCGCACTGGGGCAAGGTCTTCGGCACCCCGCCCGACGTGCTGCGCACGCTCTACCCCCGGTACCGGGACTTCGAGGCGCTGATGGCCCGCCACGACCCCGAGGGCACCTTCCGCAACGACTTCCTGGACCGCCACTTCGCGCGCTGAGCCCCCGCGCGGCGCCCGGTCAGCGGCTGTCGCGTTCGTCCTCCGCCCGCGAGGGCCAGGCCGCCGCCGACCGGCCGGGGGCCAGTTGGTCGACCAGTTCGGCCAGTTCCTCGCAGGCGCGCTCGATCCGCCGCCGGACCGTCTGCTGCTCGGTCACGACGGCCGCCAGCAGCAGCGCGGTCAGCGCGACGGCACCGTTCAGGACCGTCAGGTTGATCATGTCCTCGACCATCGTGTGGCCGGCGAACGGCCCGACCCGGTCCGTGGCCGCGACGGTCGCCAGGACCGACACCAGCAGCGCGCACGGCGCGCTGCCCGCCAGCCGGAAGCGCAGGGCCGCCCAGACGACGATCGGGAAGACCAGATAGAGCATCGACAGCGGGCTGCGGGTCGCCTCCAGTGTGCCGACGACCGCGACCACCGTCAGCGCGCCCGCCTCCGCCCAGCGGTCGTCGGCCCGGGGCATCCGCAGCCGCCGCAGCACCAGCACCAGCGGGGTGACCACCAGCACCCCCATCACGTCCCCGGCCCACCACGCCGCCCACGCCGACCAGAATCCGCTCGGCGGCAGCTTCTCGACCACCAGCAGGGACACCGTGCCGGTGGTCGCGCTGATCAGCATCCCGGTCAGCGCCCCCAGGAAGACCAGCAGGATGCCGTCGCGCAGCCGTGCCAGGTCCGCGCGGAATCCGGCCCGGCGCAGCAGCAGATACGCGAGGAAGGGGGCGAGCGTGTTGCCCGCGACGACGAACGCGGTGGACCCCGACACCGAACCGCTGAGCGTCGTGATCACGAGCAGGGAGCCCAGCGCGATCCCCGGCCAGACCCGCGCGCCCATCAGCAGCAGCGCGGCCAGCGCGATGCCGGTGGGCGGCCACAGCGGGGTGATCACCGCCCCGTCGACGATCACCTGCCGGGTCAGTCCCAGGGCCCCGGCCGCGTAGTAGGCACCGGCGACACCCAGGACACGGAGTAACGCCACGGCCCGGCGGCGGTTGTTCTCGCTGCGGATCACGCCTCTCATCAGACACCGGCGCCCGGGGTGACGGCCGCGTGACACGCCCCCGCCGCCCCGCGCCCGGTGGTGCGGCGCCGTCTCAGCCGGCGGCCGGGGGCCCGGTGTGGCGCAGCACGAGGACCGCGGCGTCGTCCTCGTGCCCGGTGCGCTCGGCCGTGCCGAGGACGGCGTCGGCCAGCGTGTCCGCGTCGTCGCGCGCATGCGCGCGCACCACCCGCTCGACCGCCTCCATCCCCTCCGCGATCGGGTACGAGGGGCCCTCCACCACCCCGTCGGTGACCAGGACGAACACCCCGTCGCCGGTGAGGCGGCGGGCGGTGACCGGATAGTCCTCGCCGGTCTGGATCCCGAGCGGCAGACCGCCCTCGTCCTCGGTGACGCCCGAGGCTCCGCCGGCCGTGGCCCAGACCGCGCCCACATGGCCGGCGCGGGCGATCAGCAGCTCCCGGGTGCGCGGATCGAGCCGGACGAAGGTGCAGGTCGCCAGGAGGGCGGAGTCCACCGCGAGCAGCAGTTCGTTCGTCTGCCGCAGGACCTCGCCGGGATCGGCCGCCGTCGTCGCCAGTGCGCGCATGGCGATGCGGACCTGGCCCATGAAGGCCGCCGCCTCGACGTCATGGCCCTGGACGTCCCCGATGGCGAAGGCCAGCGCACCGTCCGGCAGCCGGAAGCCGTCGTACCAGTCGCCGCCGATGTCGAGCCCGCTGCGGGCCGGTGCGTAGCGGGCGGCCGTGCTCAGCCCGGGTGCCGAGGGCAGTTCGGGCGGCAGCATCTCGCGCTGGAGGGCTTCCGCCAGTTCCACCCGGGCCTGGTGCAGCTCCACCTCGTGCCGTGCGCGCGAGGTCAGCCGATGGAGGGTCGTGAGCAGCTCCTCGGCACTGGCCGAGCGGGGACGCCGGTTCATGGGCCGCTCCGCGGTGCGTGGGGTCGCCAGGAAGCATCGTATTTCGGACCGGGGTCCGGCGCAGGCCGAGCCGGGGCCGCCCGTGCCGGGAACGGGCGCGGGCGGCCGGTTGGGTGGATGCTGGAGATGACCCGTACGACGACGGCGGCGCCCGCCCACCGGTAGCGGGCCCGGGAGGTGTGCGATGAACCGCACGATGGAATGGACGGTCCGCGTCGATCTGTCGGAGGTGGACGGAACGACGAAGGCGGAAGCGGTGCTGGACACCGGAACGGCGAAGCTCACCGGTCACGGCATCGCCCGGTGCAGTCCCCAGGACCCGGACGTGCCCACCATCGGGGACGAGCTGGCGGCGAGCCGCGCGATGCGCGATGTCGCGGGTCAGCTGATGAGCGTCGCCGACCGCGAGATCGGCCGCGCGGGCGCGGGCCCGTCCGACGAACCCGTGCCGCCGCCGTACGCCTGGTCGGACGGAACGGCCTGACCCGGACAGGACGGACCCGTCCGCCCCGGTGGCCGGGGCGGACGGGCGTCACGGCTTGTCCGCGTCAGTCGGCGTAGGTGATGTCGGAGCCCGAGTAGATGCAGTTCGTGCCGTCGGCGCCGGTGCCGGTCTTGCTGGGCTCGCCGCTGGTCACGCCCTTGTACTTGGTGCAGATGTCGATGTCGCGGTCCGCGTCGTCGTAGATCGTGACGCCGGAGAAGCGGGCCGTGTCACCGTAGTTGGTGTTGATGCCCACCAGGGTGTCGCCCGGAGCGGTGATCCAGACGTTCTGCACCTGGACGTGCCGTCCGTACTGGGTGGAGCAGTTGCCGCAGGAGCGGTAGAGCTTGCCGAAGTCCTCGACCTGGAAGTTCTTGATGACGAGGGTGCCGCCGCCGTTGTGCTGGAAGACCTTGTCGTCCGCCAGCCTCGCGCCGCCGCCGTCGACCGTGCGCACCAGCGAGGAGGAGCCGCCGAGGAAGGTGGCGGCGTCCTCGCCGACATCCTCCCACCACACGTTCTTCAGCGTGCAGGTGCCCGCGCAGTGCACCCCGTCCGCGGCGGGGGAGCCGAGGATGACGTTCTGCAGGGTGGCGCCGTCCGCCAGCTCGATCAGGGCCGGCTGGTCCTCGTCCTGTCCGCCGCTGCCCAGGTCGCCACTGCCGTAGAAGCGCTTGAGACCGCCGTCGTAGCTGCCGGAGACCTTCATCGTCGAGGTGAGCGGCTGGCTGCTCGTGGCCTTCGGCCAGGCCGGCGGGGCCCCGGGGTCGGTCGGCGGGTCGGTCGGGTCCGTGGGCGGGTCGGTCGGGGTCGATCCGGCCGCGGTGAACGTCCAGCGCTTGCTGGTCACCGAGTCGCAGGAGTTCTGCTGGACGAGGGCGCCGGCCGCCGTCGAGCTGTCCTTCACGTTCAGGCACTTGCCGCCGTTGGCGTTGACGACCTGGTACGTGGCGCTGCTGACCTGCGTCAGCGTCCACACCTGCCCGGCCCCGCCGGTGCAGCCCTGCTGCTCCACGGCCTTGCCCGCGCTCGTGGAGGCGTCGCGCACCCCGGCGCACCGTCCGCTGTGGGCGGCGGTCAGGGTGTAGCCGCTGCCGGACGCCTTGAGCTGCCAGGTCTGGGCGGCGGCCCCGGAACACGCACGCTGGGCGAGCTGCACTCCGTCGGAGGACGCGGAGCCGGGGACCTCCAGACACAGTCCGCTGTTCGCGTTCGACAGGCTGTACGAGCCGGTCGCGGGGGCCGCCGTCGCGGAGTCGGTCGCGAAGAGCGCGGTGAACCCGGCGAGGAGGAGTGAGGCACCGGCGACGAAGGCGGCGGCTGTTCGGCCGCCCCTCCGTTTGGCATGCTGATTTCTGGTACGCACTGGGTATTCCTTTCACCGCCCGCGGTGTTCCCCGCGGGCACCAATGAGGGGTTCGGTCCGGTGGCAGGCAATCCCTCGGCCAGGGGAACGGCAGAGGAGAGCGTTCCGTATGCTGACCTGAGTTCTTGTATGCGAACGACGGTGACGGTACGTCAATGGCATGGACCGGTCAAGGAGTGGGTGTGTCACAGTCCGCGACCCGGCCGGCGGGCCGTACCGTGACCGGGGCGGCGGCCGCGGTCCGGCGCGGCCGGCGGAGACGAGGAACCACGGGGTGAGCCATGTGCTGGAGCGCCACCGCCGATCTCGTCGCGGGCACCGCGGTGGCCGCGACCGGCGTCGTCTGTGTCGCACGCACCCGACGGGCGCGCGATCTCCCGCTCGCCGCCCTGCCGCTCCTCCTCGGAGCCCACCAGATCGTCGAGGCCGCGGTCTGGCACGCGGACGGCGGCAGCGGCCCGGCCACCCTCGCCTGGGCCGTCATCGCCCTGCCGGTCCTGGCGCTCTGGGTCCCGCTGGGCGTGCTGTGCGCCGTCCCGCCCGCCGCCCGCCGCCGCCAGGCCGTGCCGCTGGCCGCCGGGGTCCTGACCGCCGCCGTCCTCGCGTACGCCCTGGCGACACGGCCGGTGACGGCCCATATCCGCGGCCGCACCGTCGGATACGTGCTCGGCCTGCCGCTGCCCGGACTGATCGTGGCGGGCTACCTCCTCGCGACCGTCGGCGCGCTGCTGCTCTCCGGCGACCGGTGGCTGGTGCGCCTCGGCGTCCTGGCGGGCGTCGGGGCGGCGGTCTGCGCGGTGCTGTGGCGCACGGAGTTCGTCTCCACCTGGTGCGCGCTCGCGGCGGTCTGCTCGGTGGTGCTGCTCGCCCGGTCCGGCGCCCGGCCGGCTCCCGCCTGAGGCCGGCGCACGGCCCGCCTCACCGCCCGGCCGCCCGCTCCTCGTTGAGGGCCGCCACCGCCCCGCGCACATCGCCGATCGTCGTGTAGTCCACGGCCACGAAGTTCACCGGCCGGCCCCGCTCCCGCTCGCAGCGGCGGGCCCGGTCGAGCACCCAGTCGCGGGCGTTGACCTTCCCCGCGTCCAGCCGGCTGCCGCCCGCCACCGTGATGAAGTGGTTCAGCAGGAACAGCCGCTTGCCGGTGCCGCCCCGGTGCGGCACACAGCTCATCGCGTCCGGCGAGCGGAACGCGAACGGCGTCTCCATCCCGTACCGGTAGAAGTTCCGGTACCAGGGCGCGGGCCCGTCCGCCTCCTCGGCGAAGACCACCAGCCGCCGCCCGCTGTCCACCATCGCGCCCAGCGTCGGCCACGGCGCGTCCGGATCGGGGTCCGGGGTGTGCAGCAGATCGTCGAGACCCGCCTCCCGGAACGCCCGCGCGGTGTCCTCGCCGCTGATCGCGTCCTGCACGATCAGCGTGACGACCTCGTCCGGGTGCTCCCGCATCCACGTGCCCAGCGCCTTCAGCGCCGGCACCAGCTCGATCGCGCCCGCCCGGCACACCGCATGGCAGAGCCACAGCCCCGGACGCGGCGGATTGACCCGGTCGATCGCAGCGGCGACGAGCCGCCGCTGTTCGGGGGTGAGATCGGAGTCGGCCAGCCGCGCGGTGATCTCCTCCGACGTCTCCCAGCGGTAGGTGTCGATCTGGAGCGCCCGCGCCCCCGCGTCGAGCTGCGCGGTGATCCCGGGGTCCTGGAGCGGTCCGATGAACCGGTCGTACGTGGTCGCGTTGGCGTTGTGCGAGGTCACGTACGCCACCTCGTCGTACCGCAGCGCGCAGAGCCCGACGCCGCCCTCGCAGGCGCGCGGCGGGGCCGCGTTCACGCCCGGCGGCACCAGGAGCACCCCGGCGATCGCGGCGCACCCCACCCCGGCCGCCAGCCCCCGGACCCGGGGCGCCGTGAACACCGCCCGGGGCCGCGTCCGCAGCAGCCGTCCGCCCGCCATCAGGAGCGCCCCGCACACGAACGGCACCAGGGCCGTCGCCAGCGCCGTCACCGCGATCCGGGTGAAGGCGGCCCCCTGCACGTCGTCCACCAGCGCGGACACGCTCGGCGGCCAGGAGCCCGGCGGGTCCACCACCCGCCCGCCGGTCACCATCCGGGCGATCAGCACCGCGAGCGCCGTCAGGAGCGCACCCGAGACCAGCGCCCCGCCCAGGAACGCCGACCGCCGCGCCGTCCCCCCGGCGCAGGCGAACCAGAGCACCACCAGGGACGCCGCGCCGAGCACGGTCGCGATCGCCTCCGCGAGGCCGAGGCCCCCGTGCGTGACGGCCCGCGCCCGGTGGACGGCGTCCAGCCCGTTGCCCGACGCCGCCAGCGCCTGCGTCACGTCCCAGGTGCCGTCGCCGGCCATGTCCCGCAGACCGGCCGCCGAGGCCCGGGTCCGCTCCGACACGGCGGCCGGGGCGACGGC
Source organism: Streptomyces sp. NPDC024555 (assembly GCF_055559335.1). Classification (NCBI taxonomy): domain Bacteria; kingdom Bacillati; phylum Actinomycetota; class Actinomycetes; order Kitasatosporales; family Streptomycetaceae; genus Streptomyces; species Streptomyces sp. NPDC024555. The sequence continues at coordinate 9,155 of NZ_JBVHKV010000021.1, read as the reverse complement.
GGCCAGCGCCGTGGCGACATCGCCCTCCTCCAGCGCGACCGAGACCTCGGGCCGCAGCGCCGCCCGCTCCGCCTCCGGCACCGCCCTCAGCAGGGCGTCCGTCGCCGTGTCGGCCTGCGCCGCGGAGAGCGGCAGCTCCGGCAGCCCGGCCGGGCGGCGGCCGGCCACCAGATCCGCCAGCGCCGCGTTCAGACCGGCCGAGAACGCCGCGAAGTCCGGCTCGTCCCGCTCCTGGAGCGAGGCCACCAGATCACCGAAGTAGATCTGCGTCAGCTCGCCCAGCCCCGCCGCGACCGGCCGCAGATCGACCGTCAGGCGCAGCGTGCCGACATCACCGCGCAGATAGCCGACCACGCTGTCGATCTGCTGGTGCGCCAGGTACCGGACGGTCTCGGGCGGCAGCACCACCTTGATGTTCGAGGTGACGACCGCCTCCGGGACCGGCAGCCGGGCCAGCAGGTCCCGGGTGACGCCGGACGCCTCGGGGTCCACCAGCACCTCGTCGTACAGCCGGGTGTAGACGTGCGCGCCGTCCAGGACCGAGCGGTGGAAGGCGGGGGAGAGCACCGTGGAACGGGCCGTCGCGGTCAGGGCCATGACCAGGGTGCACAGGGCGGCCAGGACGAACGCCGCGTCCCGCAGGAGACGCGGCTCCCCGCGCGGGTTCTCCATGGCCATCCCCTCGTGCTCCGTCCGCGCGGCCCGTGCCCCGGGCGCGACACCCCGCCGGCGCGCTCCTCAGGAGCTCGCGACGTCGGTGATCTCCTGCTCGGTCCAGAGCGCCTTCCCGTCGGAGCTGTACCGGGTGCCCCAGTGCGCCGCGAGCTGGGAGACGATGAACAGCCCGCGCCCGCCCTCGTCCACGGTGCGGGCGTGGCGCAGATGCGGGGCCACCGGACTGGTGTCGTGGACCTCGCAGGTCAGGGTGCGGTCCAGCAGGAGCCGCAGCGTCAGCGGCGGGGTGCCGTAGCGCACCGCGTTGGTGACCAGCTCGCTCACGATCAGCTCGGTCGCCTCGACCGTCGCCTCCTCCAGGCCCCAGCCCTCCAGCCGGTCGCGGACCAGGGTGCGGGCCACGGCCGGGGTGGTCCGGTCGTGCGGCAGCTCCCAGGTCGCCACCCGGTCGGGCGGGACGACGCCCGTCCGGGCGAGGAGCAGCGCGGCCCCGTCCGGATGCGTCCCGGGCGGCAGGTTGTACACGATCGCGTCGCACAGTTCCTGGAGCGGCCGGTCCGGATAGGCGAGGGCGTCCCGCACCTTCGTCACCGCGTCGGCGTCGGTCAGCAGCGAAGCGGTGAGGAAGGCCAGCACACTGCCCTCGTCGAGCGCGACGGTGGTGGTGGCGAACGGGGCGCTGTCCTCGGAGAACAGCGGCGGGCCCTCGGGGACGTCGATCGGGACCGGGCGGCCGTCGGGGTCGACGACCACCGGCGCCGGATGCCCCGCCCGCGCCACCGTGCAGCTCCGGCTCAGCGGGTCGTAGACGGCGAACATGCAGGTCGCCGTCAGCGGCTGGCGGTGCAGCGCGTCGCCCGGCGGGAGCGCGCGCCGCTCCTCGGCGAGCCGGTCGGCCGTGTCGTTGAGCCGGGCCAGGACCTCGTCCGGCTCCAGGTCCAGCCCGGCCAGGGCGTGCACGGCCGTGCGCAGCTGCCCCATCGCGATCGCGGTCTGCAGTCCGTGCCCGGCCACATTGCCGATGACCAGCGCCGTCCGGGCCCCGGAGAGCCCGATGGTGTCGAACCAGCAGCCGCTGTTGCGCCCCGGCAGCAGCACCTGGGCCGTCTCGACGGCGACCCGGGCCCCGTCGGACTGCGGCAGCAGCCGGCGCTGGACCGTCGAGGCGATCACATGGTCGTGGGCGTAGCGCCGGGAGGTCTCGATGCTCAGCGCCACGTGCGCGGCCGCGGTCAGGGCCAGGGTGAGATCGCGTTCGTCGAAGGGCTCGGAGCCGGTGCACCGGTAGAGGCTGACCAGGCCGAGGAAGGCGCCGTGCAGCTTCAGGGGCGCCACGATCAGGGAGTGCGCACCGGTCGCCTCGACCACGTGCCGGGTCACCGGATCCATCGCCAGCCAGGGAACGCCCGGACCCAGGGGCAGCAGCCGGGGCCGCAGATCGGCGGCGGTGAGCGCCGACGGGGTGCCCTCCGGCAGCCGCCGCAGCTCGCCGACCGGGGCGTCCCCGTCCACCCCCAGCTGCGCCGCCCGGCGCAGCGGGATGTCGCCGCCCACCGGGCTGAGCGGCGCGCGCGACCCCCGCAGTACGTCGTCGACCACCTCGATCACCGCGAAGTCCGCGAACTTCGGCACCAGGGCGCGGACGAACCCCTGGCTGATCGCCTCCATGTCCAGCGAATGGCCCACGTTGCGGCGGACCGAGGCCAGCGCGTCCACCCGGGCGCGCGACTTCTCCCGCTCGTGGACGTCGACGACGGCCGCCAGCAGCCCCAGCGGACGGCCGGAGGCGTCGTCCAGGCGGTGCACGGTCACCATCACGTTGTGGCTGGGGCCGGTGCTTCCGGCGACCCGTCCCCGCATCACCGTGTTGAGCAGCGGGGTGCCGCTCTCCAGGACCCCGCGCAGCAGCCGCTCGGACTCCTCCGGGTCGTCCAGCACATAGGCGTCCGTGAAGCGCAGGCCCACGATCTCCTCGGGGGCGATCTCCTCGGTGAGGGGGTTGACCCGCTCCACCCGCAGGTCCGTGTCCAGGACGTGGAGGCCCACCGCGGACTGGCTGAACAGGGTGTCCAGGAGCGCGTCCGCCATGCGGTCGGCCGGCGGAGTCCCGTGGTCGCGTGGACCGGTGTCCGGCACGTCGTACCCCCATCACCCTCTGCCGCCGGTCTGTCGGCGGCACTGGCCCACAAGCCTGTTCCCGGCGGGGCGGGGCCGCCACCGCGCTGCGGCGAACGGGTGAACTCCGTGTGACGCGCGGCGGCAACCTTTCCGGGGCCGGCGGGCACTGAGGGGTACCCCACCCGTCCCCACTCCGGAAGGCACGCACCGTGGCTCCTGAGCAACCCCGTTCCCCCCGCAGACGCCGCTCCACCCGGACCCGCACCCTGCTCGGTGCGGTCACCGCGGGGGTGCTGGCCGCCACCGCCCTCGTCGTCACCGGCCAGACCTCGCAGGCGGCGACCGCGCGACAGGCCGAGAGACTGGACCGCGGCCTGGTCAGCGTCCACACCGACACCGGCAACCTGATCAGCTGGCGCTGGCTCGCCACCGACGCCGACGACGTCTCCTTCAACGTCTACCGGGCGGGCACCAAGGTCAACGCCTCCCCGGTCACCGGCTCGACGAACTACTTCCACGCGGGCGCCCCGAACTCCGCCGACTACACCGTGCGTGCCGTCGTCGGCGGAGTGGAGCAGGGCGACTCCGTCCACGCGATCCAGTTCCGCGCCGGATACAAGGACGTGCCGATCAGCCCGCCCGCCGGCGGCACCACCCCCGACGGCGTCGCGTACACGTACGAGGCCAACGACGTCTCGGTCGGCGACCTCGACGGCGACGGGGCGCTCGACTTCGTCCTGAAGTGGCAGCCCACCAACGCCAAGGACAACTCCCAGTCCGGCTACACCGGCAACACGATCGTGGACGGGATCCGTCTGGACGGCACCCGGCTCTGGCGCGTGGACCTGGGCCGCAACATCCGCTCCGGCGCCCACTACACCCAGTTCCAGGTGTACGACTACGACGGCGACGGCCGGGCCGAGGTCGCGATGAAGACCTCGGACGGGACCGTGGACGGACGGGGCACCGTGATCGGCAGCTCTTCGGCCGACCACCGCAACTCGGCCGGCTACGTGCTGTCCGGTCCGGAGTACCTGACGATGTTCGACGGCCGCACCGGTGCGGCCATGGGCACCGTCGACTACGTTCCGGCCCGCGGCACGGTCTCCTCCTGGGGCGACAGCTACGGCAACCGGGTCGACCGCTTCCTGGCCGGAACCGCCTATCTGGACGGCTCCCGCCCCTCGCTGATCATGGCCCGGGGCTACTACACCCGCACGGTCGTCGCGGCCTGGGACTGGCGCGGCGGGGCCTTCACCCGGCGCTGGACCTTCGACACCAACAGCTCGACCAACAAGGGCCGGGGCTACGACGGCCAGGGCAACCACCAGCTGTCGGTCGCCGACGTGGACGCGGACGGCAAGGACGAGATCGTCTACGGGGCCATGGCCGTCGACGACAACGGCAACGCGCTGTGGACCACGAAGAACGGCCACGGCGACGCCCAGCACGTCGGCGATCTGGACCCGTCACGGGCGGGTCTGGAGGAGTTCAAGGTCGACGAGGACGGATCCAAGCCGTCCTCCTGGATGGCGGACGCGCGCACCGGACAGATCCTCTGGTCGACACCGGCCGGCGGCGACAACGGACGCGGTGTCAGCGGCGACATCTGGGCCGGCAGCGCGGGCGCCGAGTCGTGGTCGTCGGCCGCCGACGGCGTACGCAGCCCCCAGGGCGCCGTCGTCGCGAGCCGCAAGCCCTCCAGCACCAACTTCCTGTGCTGGTGGGACGGCGACCTCACCCGCGAACTGCTGGACGGCACCCACATCGACAAGTACGGCACCGGCGGTGACACCCGGCTGCTGACCGGCGCGTCGGTCCACGCGAACAACGGGACCAAGGCCACGCCCGCGATCTCCGGCGACCTGTTCGGGGACTGGCGCGAGGAGGTCGTCTGGCCGACGACGAACAACACCGCGCTGCGGATCTACTCCACGCCGTACGAGACCGACACGAAGATCACCACCCTGCTCCACGACACCACCTACCGCACCGCCCTGGCCTGGCAGAACACCGCCTACAACCAGCCGCCGCACCCGGGCTTCTTCCTCGGCACCGGCATGGCGAAGGCCCCGAGGCCCACGGTGACCACCCCGTAGCCGCGTACACGCGTCCCGAGAGCCTCGGCAGGAAGGCGGCCGGAGCCGGTTGCTCCGGCCGCACCGCCGGTCAGGAACCGCCGGAGGCGGCTGCCGGTCCCGGCGGGGCGAGCTCGGCGAGGAGTTCCTCGACCAGCGCCCTGATCGCGTCGCGGATCGGACGGACGGCCTCGACGCCCCGGCCGGCCGGGTCGTCGAGCTTCCAGTCGAGGTAGCGCCTGCCCGGGAAGACGGGGCAGGTGTCGCCGCAGCCCATGGTGATGCAGACGTCCGACTCGCGGACGGCGTCGGTGGTGAGGATCTTCGGGACTTCGGCGGAGATGTCGATGCCGACTTCGGCCATGGCGGCGACGGCGGCCGGGTTGACGGCGTGTCCGGGGCTGGATCCGGCGGAGCGGACCTCGACGCGGTCTCCGGCCAGGTGGGTGAGCCATGCGGCGGCCATCTGGGACCGCCCCGCGTTGTGGACGCAGACGAACAGGACGGACGGCTTGCGCCGGGCCTCGGCCATGGTGGTCGCTCTCTCTCGTCGCGGGACGGCACACGGTCACCAGCACATCAGTTGTCGCTGGTATCAGTGGGAGGTGATGTGACAGTATCAGCGCATGCTGACTTCAGTCGATCCTGATGTGATCCGGGTGCTGGGCGATCCACTCCGCCTGAGGATCGTGACCCTGCTGGCGCGCGAGACGTTGTGCACGACGCATCTGGTCGAGGAGACCGGCGCCAAGCAGACCAATCTGTCCAACCACATGAAGGTGCTGCGCGAGGCCGGAGTGGTGGAGACGGAGCCGTGCGGCCGCTTCACGTACTACCGGCTGCGCCCGGAGGTTCTGGCCGGCCTGTCCGAGCGGTTCGCGGCGCTGGCGGAGTCCGCCCGTGCCGCGGCCGGGAAGAAGAGGGCCTGTCCGTGACCTCCGCCGAACCCGCCACGGCCGGAGCGGCCGGGGACGATTCGATCGTCCGGAAGCTCTCGACCCTCGACCGGTATCTGGCGGTGTGGATCCTGGTGGCCATGGCCGTCGGCCTGGGGCTGGGCCGTCTGATTCCCGGGATGAACGACGCGCTGGCGAAGATCGAGGTCGGCGGCGTCTCGCTGCCGATCGCGCTCGGCCTGCTCGTGATGATGTACCCGGTGCTGGCCAAGGTCCGCTACGACCGGCTCGACACCGTCACCGGTGACCGCAGGCTGATGGTGTCCTCGCTGGTCGTCAACTGGATCGTCGGCCCGGCGGTCATGTTCGCGCTGGCGTGGATCTTCCTGCCGGACCTGCCCGAGTACCGCACCGGTCTGATCGTCGTCGGCCTGGCCCGCTGCATCGCCATGGTCATCATCTGGAACGACCTGGCGTGCGGCGACCGCGAGGCGGCCGCCGTGCTGGTTGCCCTGAACAGTGTGTTCCAGGTGATCGCTTTCGGTCTGCTCGGCTGGTTCTACCTCGATCTGCTGCCGAGGTGGCTGAGCCTCGGGGACGGCCAGGGCCTGGACGTCTCCGTGTGGCACATCGCCGTCAACGTGATCGTGTTCCTCGGCGTCCCGCTGCTGGCCGGGTTCCTCACCCGCCGTATCGGGGAGCGGCGGATGGGCCGGGAGGGCTACGAGACCGCGTTCCTGCCGAGGGTCGGGCCCTGGGCCCTGTACGGGCTGCTGTTCACGATCGTCGTCCTGTTCGCCCTGCAGGGAAGGACGATCACCTCGCAGCCGCTGGACGTGGTCCGGATCGCGCTGCCGCTGCTCGTCTACTTCGCCGTCATGTTCTTCGGCACGTTCCTGCTCGGCAGGTCCCTGGGGCTGGCCTACGACCGCACGGCGACCCTGGCGTTCACGGCTGCGGGCAACAACTTCGAGCTGGCCATCGCCGTCGCCGTCGCGACGTTCGGCGTCACCTCCGGTCAGGCGCTGTCCGGGGTCGTCGGCCCGCTCATCGAAGTGCCGGTCCTGATCGGGCTCGTGTACGTGGCGCTGGCCTGGCGCAAGACGTTCGCACCCACGGCACTCACCACCCCGGGAAGGGGCGACTGATCCGCTGCCCCGGCCGCGGCACACGCGAACCGGCAGCCCCGCCGCCGGGGTCTGCCGGTTTCGCGGTTCCGGAGTCCGCGCGGCCCTGCGGCATCAGGCCGCGGATGCCTTTGTCAGCAGCGCGCCCATCGCGGCCAGCACGGCCGGCTCGACCCGGTAGTACACCCAGGTGCCGCGCCGCTCGGAGGACAGCAGCCCGGCCTCCTTCAGCTTCTTCAGGTGGTGGGAGACGGTCGGCTGGGACACGCCGACGTCGGAGATGTCGCACACGCACGCCTCGCCGCCCTCGTGCGACGCGACCGCCGAGAACAGTCGCAGGCGGACCGGGTCGCCGAGCGCCTTGAACATCTTCGCCGTCCGCTCGGCCTCCTGCGCGGTCAGCGGCCGCTCGTTCAGCGGCGGGCAGCACGGCTCGACCTCGGGCTGAAGCAGCGGAAGCGCCTTCGCATTCGACATGTATCTATGTTGACACATGTCGAACCAAGAGGGCTGCGCCCGACTTGGTTCGATGAATGTCTATGTTGACGTCTGTCGATATCGGGTGCATGCTGAAACACGCAGGAGATCGACAGACGTCGAAATACAAGGGGACTCGTCATGAATGCCACCGCCACCGAACAGCTGCCCGTCGTGGTCGTCGGAGCCGGACCGGCCGGCCTGGCCGCCGCCGCCCACCTGGTCGACCGGGGTCTTCGGCCGCTGGTTCTGGAAGCCGGTGCGCGGGCGGGCACGGCGGTCCGCGGGTGGGCGCACGTGCGGCTGTTCTCCACCTGGGGCGAGGTCACCGACCCGGCCGCCGAGAAGCTCCTGGCCCCGACCGGCTGGGTGAAGCCCGACCCGGCCACCTTTCCCACCGGCGGTGAGTGGGCCGAGCGCTACCTCCAGCCGCTGGCCGACGTCCTCGGAGACGCGGTCCGCCTCGGTGCGACCGTCACCGGGGTCTCCCGCGCGGGCCGGGACCGGATCGTCGATGCCGACCGGGCCGCCCAGCCCTTCGTCGTTCATGTCACCCACGCCGACGGCCACGAGGAGCGGCTGCTCGCCCGCGCGGTCATCGACGCCTCCGGCACCTGGGCCACGCCGGGCCCCGCCGGCGCCTCCGGCCTGCCGGCCCTCGGCGAGAAGGCCGCCGCCGACCGGATCTCCTACCGCGTCCCCGACCTCCGGGACCCCGCCGTCCGCGCCCGCTACGCGGGCAGGCGCACCGCCGTCGTCGGCACCGGTGCCTCCGCGTTCACCGCGCTCGCCTCCCTCGCGGACCTGGCCAGGACCGACGACGCCACCGGCACGCACGCGGTATGGGTCCTGCGCCGGGGCATCTCCGGCTCCACCTTCGGCGGCGGTGCCGCCGACCAGCTCCCCGCCCGCGGAGCCCTGGGCCTCGCGGCGAAGGCCGCCGTCGACGAGGGCCACGCGGACGCCGTCACCGGATTCCGCACCGAAGCGATCGAGCGCGCCGGAGACCGGCTCGTGCTCGTCGCCGAGGACGGCCGCCGCCTCGACCCCGTGGACGAGGTGATCGTGCTGACCGGCCTGCGCCCCGACCTGTCCTTCCTCGACGAGCTCCGCCTCGGCCTCGACGAACGACTCCAGGCACCTGTCGCACTCGCACCGCTGATCGACCCCAACCAGCACTCCTGCGGCACCGTCTACCCCCACGGTCACCGGGAGCTCTCCCACCCCGAACCCGGCGTCTACCTCGTCGGCATGAAGTCCTACGGCCGCGCTCCCACCTTCCTCGCCATGACCGGCTACGAACAGGTCCGCTCCGTCGCCGCCGCCCTCGCCGGCGACACCGAAGCGGCCGACCGCGTCGAACTCACCCTCCCCGAGACCGGCGTCTGCGGCGGCGCCGGACTCTTCGACGCCCCGGCCACCGACCGGGCCGACAGCACCGGATGCTGCGCCGCCCCGGCACCCGCCCTCGTCCGGATCCCGGTCGCGACCCCCGCACCGCTCACCGCCGCATCCGGCACGGCAGCGTCCGAGGGCTGCTGCGGATCCTGAACCCCACGGCTCACCGGCTGGGGCGGCACCGTCTCGTCCGCCCTCCGAGGCCCGCGGTGACCACCCCGTAGGCCCGTCCGGTCCGCGGGAAACGGGGGAGGGGCGGGGGGGGGCCCCCCCCCCCCCCCCCCCCCCGCCCGCGCCCCCCCCCCCCCCCGCCCCCAACCCCCCCCCCCCCACCCCCCCGGGGGCGGGGGGGGGGGCCCCGGCGGGCGAACCGGCGCTAAAGTGAA
>NZ_JBVHKV010000020.1:0-154993 GCF_055559335.1 Streptomyces sp. NPDC024555 | reverse complement strand
CCCGCGGAGCGGGATATGCAGCGGCAAGCCGCTGCATAGAGACAGAATTGCGCAAGCGCAATTCAACATTCCCCCGCAAGCGGGGGAATGGAATTCCGCAAGCGGAATTCTAGGGGTGTGACAATTCGCGCAAGCGCGAATTGTGGGTGTCCGCGCAAGCGCGGACACCTCGGCGGGCTGTTGGGAGGGTGCGTCAGGTGCGGGTCTGTGTGGTGTCTGGGGTTTTCTGCCACTGTCTATGAGGGGTGTGATGGGTTGTCCGTGTCTGTTGTGGGCCGGCCCACAGGTAGTGAGGGGTTCCGCTGCGCTCCACCCGAACCCCTCCCCTGCCGCTGGACTCTCCCGGTGTCACGTCGGCTGATGCCTCGTCAACCGGGGTGTGTGTGATGTCGGGATGAAGGGTCGGTTGCGTGCCGGTCTCCAAGGGTGCATCGCGGATATTTGGCTGTGTAGAATCTGGGTATCGATGCCATACTCATGACCCGGCACATACCGCTTCGGATTCTCCTCATCGGTTGCGTACAGCATTTTGCTAAAGGGAGATCACGGGATGTCCGTGAAACTGCGTGAACATCAGATCGAGGCTGTCGCCGCTGTCGTGCGTGGTCTCGATGTCCCGCCGGGAGGGATTCCGGTCAGTGGTCTGCGTGGACAGGTGCACGCCGCGTGCGGGACGGGAAAGACCGTCATCGCGGCGGCATCGGCCAGACGGATCGTTCCCAAGGGACGGGTCCTCGTCCTGGTACCGACACTGGACCTCCTGACCCAGACAGTGCAGGCATGGCGAGAAGTAGGACACTCCGGGCCGGCGGTTGCGGTGTGCTCGCTCCGGGACGATCCGGAGCTGTGGAGCCTGAAGGTGCGGTCGACCACGAACCCCGTGCAGCTGGCGCTGTGGCACGGGACGGGGCAGGTGACCATGTTCGGTACGTACGCCTCGCTGGGGGTCCTGGCCGAGGCCTTCGAGGGCGCCTACGGACAGCAGCTCGATCCCCTGGACTTGATGGTGGTCGACGAGGCGCACCGGACGTCCGGGTCGATGGGCAAGGCCTGGGCGGATGTTCACGACCAGGGGGTCATTCCGTCGTCCCGGCGGTTGTACCTGACGGCGACGCCGCGGATCTGGGAGGAGCGGCCGAGCCGCGAGGTGGCCGAAGGGGTTCGTGATCCGTTGCCGCGGGAGATGGCGGCGAGCATGGATGACGAGACGGTGTTCGGTCCTGTGCTCTACAGACTCAGTCTGGCGTCGGCGGTGTCGCGGAAGCTGCTGGCGCGGTATCAGATCATCGTTCTGGAGCTTCAGGACCCGGTCGTGACCCCGGAGCGGCTCATGGGTGAGGAGCGGCACTCGGAGGAGGTCCGTGGGCAGAGGCTCGGGGGGCTGCAGGCTGCGCTCCTGCACGCCATGGCGCAGCACGGGTTGTCGTCGTGCATTACGTTCCATCGCCGGACGATGGAGGCGCAGGCCTTCGCGGAGGGTCTGCAGCGTGTCGGGGAGAGGCTTCATGCGGACCGGCCCGATACCTATCCTGCTCGGATCTGGGCCGGCTGGCTGTGTGGCGAGCATGCTCCCGGGCACCGGCGGGAGGTGCTGGGCGGCTTCGGGTCTGCGAGCCGGCGGGCAGTGCTTTCGAATTGTCGTGTTCTTGGTGAGGGTGTCGATATCCGGGCGGTGGACTCGGTGGCCCTGCTCGATCCGAAGGGGGCGCCGCACGACATCGTCCAGGCTGTCGGGCGGGCGCTGCGGCAGAAGCCCGGGGAGGGGAAGCTTGCCTCGTTGATCGTGCCGGTGTTCCTTCAGCCCGGAGAACAGCCTGAGGATATGTTCACGTCGGGTTCGTATCGGCCTTTGGTGAAGGTATTGGAAGGGCTGCGGGCTCATGATGAGGAGGCGGTGGAATTGCTTGCGATTCCTCAGGAGCCGCAGAAGAACGTTGCTCAGCCGTCTCTTTTCATCGGTTCCGTTCCGGAGGAAGGCGAAGAGGAATCCCGGTTGTTGCTGCGGTTTGCTGTTCCGCGGGATCCGGTGATGGTCGCGGAGTGGGTGTCGTTCAACGTGATCGACACCGAGCGGCAGGACTGGGCGCGGGGCTGGGCGAAGCTGAAGGAGTACAGGGAGCGGGTCGGGGACGCTCGGGTGCCCTACGAGTACCGGGAGGGTGCGTTCCCGCTGGGGCAGTGGGTCGCGGAGCAGCGGCGGGCGTACGGGGCCGGGCAGATGAGTGGGCGTCGTGCGGTGCGGTTGGAGAGGCTGGGGATGGTCTGGTCGGCTGCGGATGAGCGGTTCCAGGAGAACCTCGCCGCGGCTCGGGTGTACTACCGGGAACACTGGACGCTGTGTGCGCCGCGGTCCGCGGCCGCGCTCGGAAAGCCGGTCGGGCAGTGGCTGTCGAACCTGCGCCGGCCGGGCGTACTGGACGGGCACCCGGAATGGGAGGCGGCCCTCCGGGCGGTGGATGCGGACTGGAACCCGTCCTGGGCGCCGGTCTGGCAGCGGCACTACGCCGTCGTGCGCGAGATGCTCGCCGAGGAGACCATCCTCGGCTATATCGAACCCGGGGTCACCGTCCACGGGATGGACATCGGGAAATGGCTGGCCCGGCAGCGCCGGCCCGAGGTCTGGACGGCCCTGTCCGACGAGCAGCGCGAGCGCCTGGAAGCCGTGGGAGTCGTACCCGTGGAAATGGAGCTGGAGACCTTCACAGAAGCGCCGAAACGGGCCCCGAGCGGCTTCGAAAAGGGCATTGCGGCCCTGGGACAGTACAAGAACCGCACCGGATCGGTGACCGTACCCAGGGCCCACGTAGAGGTACTGCCCGACGGGGCGGAGGTCAAGCTCGGGGTATTCCTGTCCAACAGCAAAAGCCGCCGGAACAAGCTCACCCCGGACAAACTCACCACACTCGCCAACCACGGACTCGAATGGGCAACCACGGAAGCGGAAGGGGTGGCGTGATGGGTGCGAACGTCCCAGAAGCCAGGAAAAGAACAACAGGCACAGAACATACTGCCCAGCAGACACAGCCAGTCGGACACCGGCCTGGGTCCCGGTGACCGCTCCGGCCATGGCGGCAGCGGCCAGGTCATCACATCGGTCACGCCCGACCAGGGCACCCCCACAAGATCCTGTTACAAGCTCTTCGGACCCGTGCTGCAAAAGCCGTTCACACAGGGCCCGCAGAGCGGGCCACAGTTCTGGCGCGGCGGTTGATGGGGGTGGGCGGTGGGAGGGTTAGTCGGGGAGGACGCCGCCGATGAAGGTGCGTTCCTGGGGGGAGGCGAGGAGTTCTACTACGGTGCTGGGGCGGAGGTCGTGGCCGAGCACGCTGGTTACCGCGTCGGTGAGTGCGGTGCCAAGGCGTGTGGTGATGTGGGTGGCGTCGGGGCGGTCGAAGAGGCCGGCGCGGACGTTCAGGGTTACTGAGGCGGTGGTGGTGACGGGTTTTCCGGCGTGTGCGAAGCGGCCTGTGGGGACTCCGGAGAGGCGGATGGTGACGAGTGCTCGGGCCCAGTCGCCGTAGACGTCGGTGATGGCGTCCGTCAGGGCGGTGATCAAGGGGGCTTCGTTGCCGGCGAGCCTGCTCTCGGGGATGTGCGCGGTCAGGTGGGGCATAGTTGATCCCGTTCTCTTTGAAACCAAAGCCTTTGTTCTCAAAGGTATATGGGAGAGGTTCTGATGTCCACGGAATCGGGTGGCCCGTCCGTCGGTGAGGCCGTTCGCACCCTGTTGCTGCTCATGCCGCGGCTCGTCGGCCGGGCCAAGCGCCTGCCCGTCCCGCTCGCGCTCCAGGGCCTGGACCTGGCGCCGCGTCATCTCTCGCTGCTGGCCCATCTGGAATACGACGGCCCCATCACCGTCAACGACCTGGCCGCGCGGCTGGAGGTGGCGCCGACCACCGTCAGCCTCATGGTCAGCGAGCTGACCCGGCTGGGCGTTCTGCAGCGCACGGCTGATCCCGGTGACCGCCGCCGCCGTATCGTCGCCATCGCCCCCGCCTACGCCGAACCCATCGGCCAATGGCTTTCCGGGAGCGCCTCCGCGTGGGAAAGCGTCATGCGCGGTCTCACCCCCGCCGACCGCGCCACGGTCGTCGACGCACTGCACGCCTACGAGACCGCCCTGGAGCACACCGGCGAACAGCGCCGTGGCTCACCGCGCTGAGGCTGTGTACTGCCTGGCGGGCGCGTACTGACGTTCCTGTCCGTGGTTGCCCCGTCAGCCCGAGGGAGCGGGCGTGAGGGCTGGGTCAGTGCTGGAAGGTCACCTCCGGGTTGGCGGCTGTGGGGGTGGCGAGGAGGGGCTGGGGCAGGTTTTTGAGGTGGAGGTCGAAGAAGGCGGCGAGGTAGTCGCGGGTGATGCGGCTCGAGCGGTCGGCGGAGAGGGGTGCGGAGGGGTCGGGGAGGCCCAGTTCTTCGCCGAGGAGGGGCATGTCGGTGAAGGTGAAGTGGCCCGCTCCGGTGACGGTGAGCCATCGTTTCCAGCCGTCGAGGTGCGGCCAGGTACGGGCCCAGGTGGTGTCCGTGGTGCTGTGGGGGGTGTGCTGGACTTCGGTGCCGAGCATCATGAAGGGGCGGCCGTGGAGTCCGGTGGTGGGCACCGGGGCGTAGAAGGCGCCGTCCATGTTCGCACCCGCGCGCACGCGCCGGTCGACGGCCATGGTGGATGCGGCGGCGTTGCCGCCGATGGAGTGTCCGGCCATGCCGATGTGCCGCCGGTCGATCATCGGGGCGTGGCGCCAGGCCGGGTGACTGCCGGTCAGTCGGTCCAGCAGGAACGAGATGTCCTCGGCCCGGCCCCGGGCGACCTCTGCCATGCCCGCGTCGCCGGTGCGCTCCACGTAGTCGCAGGCCGCGCAGGGCAGCACGCGTCCGCCAGGGAACACCGTGGTGACCGACTCGTGGGCGTGGTCCACCGACGCGACCACGTAGCCCCGGGAGGCCAGGTCCGTCGCGAGGGACGTCAGGGTGTGGCGGGCCTGTCCGAACCCCGGTGACAGTACGACCAGCGGGAACCGTCCGGCCGCGGGCACCGCGCCGCCGCGGGCGTGGGTCCGGGTGGCCGCGACCGCTGCGGGCTCGACGAGGCCGCCCAGGCCCCGGGACTCCAGGAGCAGTTCCGCTTCCTGGGCGCTCATGTACGGGGCGGGTGTGCCGGTCCCGGCACGTGCCGGGTAGAACACGGAGGCCAGCAGCTCGCGTGCGCCGGCCCCGGGCACGTACGGATCGGCGCGGTCGGTGTCGCGCAGGTGCAGGGTGCTCTCGCCGACCGCGTACGGGCCGCTCGGCGCGGGGAGCCGCAGCCGCGGGGCGGTGGCGGTGAGCGCAGGCTCTGCACTGCCGGGCCGGAGGGATGGAGCGGCGGCGGCCGGAGCCCCCAGAGCGAGGACGAGGAGTACGGCAGCGGCCGTGGCGCGGTGAGGAAGTCTCATGATCCGTACGCTAGGCGCGCGACGGGGTACGCGGCGTCCGCCCACGGACCCCGGTTCGCTACCTCCCACGTCCCATGCCCGGAGCGGGCGTCGTACCCCGGGCCTACCCGCAGCCGCCCCGGGATGGCCGGCGGTGCAGCGCGGAGGGCGACCCCCTTCGGTGTTCGAGTCGTGCGCCCGGGGACGGGTGCGGGGCAGTGGTCCTGCACATGGGCGTCAGACGGAGCCGGTGGTACGGAGTTGCTCGGCGGCGGCCTGGTAGGCGTCGGTGGCGCGGGTGAAGTAGTCGAAGAGCACGGCGAGTTGCTCGGGGGTGTAGGTGGCGAGGAGTTCGCCGATGCGTTGGCGGGCGGGGGCCATCGCCTCGTCCAGGCCTGCGGGTTTGCCGACGGGTTCGACGATCACCTTGCGCCGGTCGTCGGGGGACGGGGCGCGGCGGACGTAGCCGGCTGCTTCGAGCCGGTCGATCAGGCGGGTGGTGGGGCCGGTGGTCAGGCCGGTGCGGGTGCCGAGTTCGCCGGGGGTCATCGGGCCGGTGAGTTCGAGGATGTTGAGGGCGTAGAGGTCGGTGGCGCCGAGGTCGCATGCTTTGGCGCCGGCGTGGCCGTGGAGCATGACGGCGCTCAGGTAGCGGCGGTAGGTCTCTCCGGCTCCGGACGGCATGGCTGGCGTTGACATGGGCTCCTCCACTCCATAATCTCTTCCTTAACGAAGAGACATCTTCCAGGAAGAAGATGCTCTACGGCATCTTCTATGTCTGTGAAGTTACCATGGAGGGGAACCATGCACACGAACACCACCACCGAGCCCACCGTGGCCGCCGAGCCCGCCGCATCGGCTGCACCGGCCACCGGGCCCTCGTCCCGCCGCAGCACCGTGAAGCGGGTTCTCCTCGCCGGTGGCCTCGCCACCGTCCTGGCCGCCGCCGGCACCTACTTCTGGCTCGACGCCACCTCCGACCCCAAGGTCCTCGGCCAGGCGGAATGCACCGCCGTCACCCCCTCCCTCATCACCACCGCGTCCGGCACCGCGAACGCCGGCGACCGGAGCGCCGTCTGCGCCACCCTGCGGGCCCTCACCGACGCCTGGGACCGCGCGGACGCGAACGGATACGGCGAACAGTTCACCGCGGACGCCACGTACACCACCTACGTCGGAACCCACTACCAGGGCCGCCGGGACATCACCGACGCCCACCGCGCCCTGTTCGGCGGGTTCGTCAAGGGAACCGGCCTCGCCGACTCCTTCCTCGGCATCCGCTTCTACGGCCCCGACACCGCCGTGGTCACCAGCCGCGGCGACACCTACAAGGGGGACCGGCCCGGTGCCGCGGACCTGACCAAGACCCAGACCTACACGCTCGTGCGCGAAGGCGACGGCCACTGGCGCATCGCCGCGTTCCACAACACCCAGCGCAAGAACGTCATGGAACGCCTCTCCTTCCTCTGGGACCCGGCCACCGCCCCCGACGCCGAGAAGTGACCACCCCGCCCCATCCTTCCCGCCACTCCGGCCATTCCAGAAAGGACACCGCCATGACCACCGAGGACACCGCCGCCGTCCACGCCCTGCTGCACCGCAGCGCCGCCGCCTGGGCCGCCGGCGACGGAACCGCGTACGGGGACTGCTTCACCGAGGACGCCACCGACGTCACGTACGTGGGCACCGTCTACCGCGGCGGCACCGAGATCGGCCGTGCCCACCAGGCCCTGTTCGACAGCTTCCTCAAGAACACCCGCCTCGACATCGACGTCCGCACCCTGACCTTCCACGGCCCGGACACCGCCGTCGCCCTCACCCACGGAGCCGTACGCAAGCACGGCGCGAAAGCCGGACGGCCCGACAAGACCGCCACGTACACACTCGTACGCCGCGCCGACGGCTCCTGGCGCATCGCAGCCGTACAGAAGACCGCGCACCGCCGCCTGATGGAAGCGTTCTCCTTCCGCATGCAGCCCGCGACCCGCCCCGAGACGGGCCGGCCATGACACCGCGCACCGACGACCGCCCCACCGCACTGGTCACCGGAGCCGGCGCCGGCATCGGGCGCGCCTTCGCACAACGCCTGGCGGCGGACGGCTACCGCGTGACCGCCGTCGCCCGCGACCCCGGCCGCCTCCAAGCCCTCACCGCACAACTCGGCCCCGGCCACGACTGGCTCTCCGCCGACCTCGCCACCGACGACGGCCTGCACCGCACCTGCGAGCTGATCACCCGCAACCCCGTCCACCTGCTGATCAACAACGCCGGAACCGCCACCACCGGACCGTTCGCAAACACCCCGCTGGACCGCGCCCTGGACATGCTCGACCTGAACTGCCGGGCCCTCACCGCCCTCGCGCACACCTTCCTGTCCCGTGCCCGCCCCGGCGACGCACTCCTCAACGTCTCCTCGACCCTCGGCCGGACCCCGAAGGCGGGCCTCGCCGTCTACAGCGCCACCAAGGCCTACACCACCGCCCTCACCGAAGCACTCTGGACCGAACACCGCGGGACCGACATCCGCATCCTGGCCCTCTGCCCCGGAATGACAGCCACCGAATCCCAGCAGCACGAGGACGCACCCGCCGCCCTCGTCCAAACCCCCGCACAAGTCGTCACCACCGCCCTCCACGCCCTGCGCAAAAACAACGGCCCCACCACCGTCCCCGGCACAGCCAACCGACTCCTCGGCCTCACCACCCGCCTCCTCCCCCGCCGCACAGCCCTCGCCCTGCTCGCCGACAGCAACCCACCCGGCTGAGCCCCCACATGGCAGAACGCCGGTCCGTGACCAATCCGGCGGAACCTGGCGGCATCCGCGAAGGACTGCGGGTGCCTGCTTCCAGCCCGCTCAAGAACAGCGGGCGCCCAGAACCTGCTCGACTTCCGATTCGGTACTGCTCGACCACCGCTGGCGTCGACGGGTAGGCGACTGCGGCCCGATAGATTCCGCCCATGGTCGACGACTGGCAAACAGACCGGATCGGACATGCCCTGCGAGGCACCAACCCCACGGTTCTGCGGCGCCTGAACGCAGGCTTCGCAGTGATCGGAGACGTACAATTCCTGCCGGGCTACTCGGTGCTCCTGGTCGACGATCCCGCAGTGGAACGGCTGTCGGACCTGCCCCGGCACAAACGGCTGGCCTTCCTCTCCGACATGGACCGGCTCGGAGAGGCCGTCGAGCGGGTGTCCCGGCGCACGGATCCGGCATTCCGGCGGGTCAACCTGGAGATCCTGGGCAACACCGACGGATTTCTGCACGCGCATGTATGGCCCCGGTTCGCATGGGAACCGTCCGAATCGGTACGAAGGCCCGTGTGGCTCTACCCCCGGGACTGGTGGACCGACAGCCAGTACGCACTCGGGCCGCACCACGACCCGCTGCGTGAGGCGATCGGCGAGGAACTGGACCGTCTTCACCCGGCGGACGGGCAGTGAGCCGACTCTGAAGCGGCGGACCTGAGAGGCCGGGGACCCCGTGCGGGGCGCCGCCCCGCACGGGATCCGTATCACTCCCGTGGGTGATATCGGTGCTGGTCGGCGGCTGGTTGGGTCGGGATCATGACCAAGCAGCTCAGGCTTTTCAGGGGCCTTGCCGTGGCCGTTTCCGCCGTTGCCGTGATGGGGGCGGGACCGCTCGCCGGTACCTCGGCCGCCGCACCGGTTCCTCGACTCGCAGGCGCCGGGGCGACCATCCGTGCCGAGAGCGCCGCAGCGGCCCAGGTGGACGCGTTCTTCGGTGCGTACCGTCGTGCGTCGCTCGGGGGCGGTGAGGAGACACCCGAGGAGGTACGCCGTCTGTACCTGGACCCGGCGCTCGACGCCCAGTTGACGGACTGGGCCGCCGAGCACGACGCCGACCCCGTGTTCCGCGCCCAGAACATTCCGGACTCCTGGACGGTGGCGACACGCACGACGGACGAGGAGACAGAGACGGTGGCCCTCACCGAGCGCTGGGAGGACGGCACGGCCACCACCCTCTGGTACACCGTCAGGCTCACCGACCTCCTCATCGTGGGAATCACCGACCCACCCCGGTGAGGTGCGTCGCCGCCGTTCCGCGGCGGTGAGATGGTCAGGATCAAGACCGCCGACATCCGGGTGCGCATCACCCGGTGCGTGGATGCGTCCGGGCCGCCTGTACGCATGTGCCTTCGCGCGCGGGTGGACGGATCAGGAGGCCTACTGCTTGAGGAGGTGCGCGCCTTCTCCGACGAGGTAGGCCTCCTCGATCCAGCCGGCGACGGTCTCGTCGAGCTGGTCGAGGGTGCTGAGGCTGACGTGGTGGACGTAGAGGCGTTTGGTGTAGGGGACGGCGCGGGTGATGCGGGGGTCCTCGACGGCGCGCTGGAGGTCGAGGTAGGCACGCAGACCGGTGGGGACGGGGTGGCAGCCGGCGAAGCCGCGGCGCACGCCCTTGAAGGTGACGGTGCTCTTGGAGACGGAGTAGACGAAGGGGCCGCACCGTTCCACGAGTTCGACGAACCGCCAGAACATGGCGACGGAGGAGTCCGGCTTACCGGCGAGGTGGTCCTCGACCGTCCATTCCGTGGGTGTCATCCGGCGACCATATAAGCGGGGCGGGCGGGGCAGCGAGGCCTTGGCCGCTTGCTGCCACGACGACGGCCGCATCGTGCCGCGGCGCGTCCGCGGGCGGGCGTCGCGTGGCGCGGCCACCGCCGATGACGACGGTTCACCGGCGAACCCGCTGGGCGGCTCGCCGAAGCCCACCGGAGGACTAAGGGAACTCCCAGATCCGCACGCAATTCTGTTACGGATCTTTCGCGACAACTAACTTCGGATATAAGGCAGTTGAGGAACACACCCTGCCACTGGGGCGGCTCGCCGGAAATCCCGGGCGTACCACCCGGCACTCATCCTCCGAACGACTGGGACCGCGAAGAAGCAGTCAGTGGGAGAACGCATGTTGCGGCGGCTCGGACTCGACCAGACCACGGAGGCCGTCTACCGGCTGATGCTGCGGAACCCGCGGCTGGGGGTGGTGGATCTGGCCGGTGAGCTGGGGGTCGGTGAGGATGTCGTACGGGCCGGCCTGGACCGTCTGGCGGATCTGTCCCTGCTGCGGCCGACCGATGCTCCGGCGGGGGTCACACCGGTCAGTCCGCATGTCGGGCTGGAGACGCTGATCGCGGGCAAGCAGGCCGAGCTGGCCCGGATGCAGCAGGTGGTGGAGGAGAGCCGGGAGGCGGTGACCCGGTTCGTCGCGGAGTTCAGCTCGGCCATGGGCACCCGGGAGCTGAGCACGCTGGAGCGGCTGATCGGGGTGGACTCGGTGCGGCTGTGTCTGGAGGAGCTGTCGGCGGAGGCCACCTCGCAGACGTGTTCCCTGGCGCCCGGCGGACCGCAGACCAGGTCCAACCGGGATGCGAGCCATCCGATCACGTCGGGGCTGCTGGCCCGGGGGGTGCGGGTGCGGACGGTCTATCTGGACAGTGTGCGCAACGATCAGGCGAGCCTCCAGCACGCGTTGTGGCTGCACGAGATGGGCGGCGAGGTCCGCACGGCGCCGACGCTTCCGCTGCGGCTCCAGATCATCGACGCGAAGGCGGCCCTGCTGCCGCTGGACCCGCTGAACACGGCCGCGGGCGCGGTCCTCGTACGGGAGCCGGGGGTCGTCCACATGGTGGCGGCGCTGTTCGAGCAGATCTGGGACCTCGCCAAACCGACGGAGAGCCCGCCGGAATCCGTACCCGTGCTCAGCGCACGCGAGCAGGAGGTACTGAAGATGCTGTCCCGGGGGATGACGGACCAGGCGATCGCCCGGCACCTCGCGGTGTCGCTGCGCACCGAGCGGCGGATCATCTCCGATCTGATGGAGCGGCTGGACGCCCAGACCCGTTTCCAGCTGGGCCAGCAGGCCGTGCGGCACGGCCATCTCTGATCGAGCGGGAGCATGACGGTTCTCCGGACCAAGGTCCTTCGGCGCCGAGAGCGATCACGGTCGGCCGGCGCACCGTCCGGAGGTTCCGCCGGGGTTCACCGCCTCCGCTCCGGTGGCCGGCACTCTTCGGGCTCAGGTCGCGGGCGGGAGGCCGTGGCGCAGGCCGTCGAGGAGGAGGTCGGTGATCTGGCGGGCTTCGTCGAGCCAGCCGTCGCCCACGCGCATGGCGCAGATACCGCCCAGGGCCCGCAGCAGGGTGGGGCCGCTGACGTCGCCGCGGACGGTGCCGGCCGCGGCGCCGGCGTCGAGGAGTCGGGTGAGGGCGTCGCCCATGCGGGTGCGGGCGTCGTCGAAGACCGGTGAGTTGCTCGCCATGATGCTTTCCAGCGCGACGGACATCCCCTTGCCCACAGCTGCGTGGTCGACCAGCAGGTGCAGGAAACGGCGCAGGGCCTCCTGAGGGGCGTGGTGGTCGAGCAGCTGCTCGGGGGCGGCGCACAGGTCGTCGACTTCCTTGCGGTAGACCTCCTCGATCAGTGCCTCGCGGGTCTCGAAGTGCCGGTAGAGGGTTCCGACGGCGACTCCGGCACTGCGGGCGATCTCTTCCACATGAGCGTCGGTGTCACCGGCGAGGAATGCTTCGCGGGCCGCGGACAGCAGGGCTTCACGGTTGCGGCGCGCGTCGGCGCGCAGCGGGCGTGGTGACGACAAGAGGCCTCCGTAAGGTGAGTCCGGTTCCGTTTATGTGTATCGTTTCCGGAGTCAGGTTCATCTTACGGAAGGACTCTCCGATGCCGACCATCGATGAGGGGCTGGAGGGCCTGCGGGTCCTGGTCACCGGCGGTAGCCGGGGCCTGGGGGCGGCGACCGTGCGCCGGTTCGTCGCCGCGGGCGCGACCGTGTTGACGGCCTCCCGCAGCCGGCCCGCCGAGAACAGCGGCGCCACCTTCGTACCGGCGGACCTCTCCACGCCCGAGGGGGTCGCCGCCCTCGGGCGCCGCGTCATCGACCAGGTGGGCGGCGTGGACGTCCTCGTGAACAACGCCGGGGCTGCGAGCCCCCCGGCACCGACCCTGAGCCGGTCGGACGAGTCCTGGCAGGCGGACCTGGGCATGAACCTGCTCAGTGCCGTGCGCCTGGACCGGGCCCTGGTGCCGGGCATGGTCGAGCGGGGCTCCGGCGTCGTCGTGCACGTCTCCTCGATCGCCAGCCGGCTGCCCCAGCGCACGGAAGCCTCCTACGCCGCGGCCAAGGCCGCGCTGAACACCTACAGCCGTGAACTGGCCACCGAGGTCGGCGAACGCGGGGTACGCGTGGTCTGCGTTCTTCCCGGCTTCGTCGTCACCGACGGCGCCACCGCCCACCTGCGGCACATGGCCGAGCAGCAGGGTGTGACCACGGACGAGATCACCCGCCGGATCGTGGACCACCTGAACGTCCCCATGGGCCGCCCCGGAGACCCCGAGGACGTCGCCGAGATGATCGCCTTCCTCGCCTCCGGCCGCGCGAAGTGGCTCACCGGAGCGCAGTTCCGCGTCGACGGCGGCATCCTCCCCACCGTCTGAACACCGACCGGCACCAAGAACGGGAACAGGACCACCACCATGCCCCTCACCCTGACCTCCGTGATCATCGACGCCGCCGACATCGAGACGGAGGGCGCCTTCTGGCACCGCCTGCTCGGCGGTTCGACCACCACCACCCCCACCCACCACTTCATCCAGGCACCCGGCCTGCCCGTGATCGTCGTCCAGTCCGCCCCCGGCCACACCGCCCCGGGCTGGCCGGACGGCGCCCCCCAGCAGATGCACCTCGACTTCGCCGTCGACGACCTCGCGACCGCCGACCGCGCCGCCACCGACGCCGGCGCCACCCGCCTGCGCCCCACACAGGAGCCCGGCACCGGCACCGGCAGCCGCGTGTACGCCAGCCCCGCCGGGCATCCTTTTTGCCTCCGCGCGGCCTGAGACTGCACCGGCCCGCCGTCGGCCGGAGGTCACCGGGTGCGCAGCGCGTCCGCGATCGCGACGGAGGGCGGAGCGAGTCGGGTCGCACCGTCGTCGATGTCCCAGAGCGAGTTCTGCAGCAGCCGTCCCAGGGTCCAGCCGGTCGCGCGTGCGCGGTCCAGGCCGAGGGCATCGGTGAGCAGGTCGAAGCGGCGCCGCACGATGCGCGGGGTGTCGCCCTTCGCCACGACGTCGTCCCATCTGCTGTCCAGGGCGGGCCACAGATCGAATCCCGGGTCCCCGGCGAGTGGCTCCGGATCGATGGCGATCCACGGCTCGCGCCGCGCGGCGAGCACGTTGTCGTAGTGCAGATCCCAGTGCAGCATCCGGTCCCCGGGTTCACCGGACAGTTCGGCCACGGCCGATGCCCAACCGCGCAGGAGCCGGCGGTCGGCCGGGTCGGCCAGCCTCGTGACCGCCTGGGGGATCTGGTCCAGCATCTCGGAGGCGATGTCGCCGAGACCGCGCAGTCCCGGCGGCGCGGGGACCGCGACCAGCCGTGCGTGAAGTTCGGCGAGGGTGCGCATCGCCACGTCGTCATCGGTGATCGAGGCCAGCGTGCGGGCGCTGTTCAGGCGCTCCAGGAGCATGCTGCTGCTCAGGGGGTCGTGGTCGAGCAGGCGCACCATTCCGTTGCCGTTCCAGGTGCGCAGGCCGATCAGTGCGGCGGTGGTCTCCTGCCGGGGCATCTGGAGTCTCAGGACCGCCGGCGTACGGTCGGGGCGCAGCACCGGCAGTACCAGTGAGGCTTCTCCGGCTCCTGCGGTGCCGTCCCGTTCCAGACCCCAGCGTTCCAGCATGTCCGTCGCGAGAGCCGGCAGTCCGGCGATCCAGGCTCTCCCCTCCTCGCCGAAGGCCGTGGCGTACGACGCCGCCAGGTGATGCGGGACCTCGGCCGCTTCCAGCGTATTCACATCGCATCTCCTTCGCCGGACACCGGGTTCGCGCCGCAACCTACCGGAGGCCGACGGCCGGCCCTGTCATCGCGGCGCACGCGCCCTCACACCACGACCGCGGTGAAGATCAGGCCGTTCCGTACGCACCAGCGGCCGTTCATCGCCGTGAGGGGTGTCCCACCGACCGGCGGTCCGGTGCGCTGCAGGGCCACGGTGAACGTGCCGTCCGGTGCGAGCCGGACGGTGGCGTCCTCGTGGTCCAGCCAGCGGCGGGCCAGCGGGAACCATGCCTTGTAGACGGACTCCTTGGCGCTGAAGAGGAGCCGGTCCCAGCAGATGTCGGGACGGTCCGCGGCCCAGGCGGCGAGGGCCAGGCGTTCCTCGGGGCGGGCCACTCTGGTGAGGATGCGGTCCGGGACGGGCTCGTGCGGTTCGGCGTCGATGCCCAGTGAGGCGACCGTGCCCTCCCTGGTCAGTGCGGCGACCCGGTAGCCGTCGCAGTGGGTCATGCTGCCGAGGATGCCGGGGGGCCACAGCGGCTCGCGGTGGCGGCCGTTGGGGATGGCGACGGGGGGATGGCCCAGCCGGGCCAGGGCCTCGCGGGCGCAGTGGCGGACGGTGGCGTACTCCAGACGGCGCTGTTCGACGGCCCCGGCGAGAGCGGCCGCCTCCTGCGGGAACAGGGTCGCCTCCGGAACGTCCCCGAAGGCCTCGACCACCGCGGTGCCCGGCGGGAGCAGCCGCTCCATCGCGGGTCCCCGAAGCCGATCGCCCTGCGGCATCCGTGCCCTCGCCTTCTGGCCACCGCGCTCGGCGGATGTGATCGGCGGACGTGAACGGCGTTCCGTGGCACCGGTGTTGACGTGGGTGCCGGGCGGCGCCGGGGACACTACATCGCGGTGGCCGCCGGGTGTGCAAGGAGGCCTCCGCGCCCCGTGATGCCGTGCGACGCGACCCGTGTCCCCCGCCCGTATCCCCCCGGCCCCGTACCCCGTACCCCGTATCCGTACGGAACAGAGTGAGATTTGACGGAGTGCGGGGTTTGAGAATCGCTGGAGTGCGACTCGGGTTCCGCTCGAACCGGCACAGAGGTGCCATGCGTACTTCGTGTCACCGCTCAGCCCTTTCACGCGGTTCCCCGTTCCGGCGAGCATCTGACTCGGCGCCCCGGGGCTCTCCCCAGGTCACAGGCTCTGGGGTGCCCGGGTATGCCGCCCACCCGGCCGCGAGGCCGGGCCCCCCGACACGGGAGCTGTTCCTGATGAGGAGTCTGACCAGCGTGTTTCCGATGGCGTCGTCCACGTCCCCGAAGCACACCGGCGCCCGCTGCGCGCCGGGCCGCACCGCCCCGGCCCTCGCCGGCGGCGGCCGCCGTTCCGACGACGACATGGGCTGGCAGTAGCCGCGGCGCACCTGCTCCCTCGTCCGGTCCGAAGCTGTCCGCCGGGCGCATTCCACGTCCCGCGAACGCGCCACAGAGAACGGGGAAAATGCGGTGAACACCACCTCGGCCACCATGCGACGCCCTGAATTCCAGCGCGTCGAGGCCCTCTTCGCCCAGCAGGTCCTTCGCACACCGGACCGCGTCGCCCTCGTCGACGGGGACCGGAACCTCACCTATGCCCAGGTGGACGAGAGGTCCCGCCGCATCGCCGGGCTCCTCGCCGGGAACGGCGTGGTCACCGGCGATCCGGTGGGCGTCGACGTGGACCGGACCGCCGATCTGCCGATCGCCCTGCTGGGCGTGTTGCGGGCGGGCGGCGGTTACGTACCGCTGGACCGTTCGTATCCGGCGGAACGGCTCGGCCGGACGGCCCGTGCGGCCCGTCTGCGGCTGGTCCTGTCCGACGGCGGCGAGCCGCCGGAGTGGGTCCCCGAGGGGGTCCGCGTCCTGCCGCTGCGTCCGGACGACGATCTGGAACGGTTCGACGGACGGGCCCGGCCCGTCGACCCGGGGACCGACTCCATCGCGTACGTCCTGTTCACCTCTGGCTCGACCGGCCGGCCGAAGGGGGTGGCCATGCCGCACCGGGGGCTGGCGAACCTGCTTCCCGGGCAGGGCGGGCCGAGCGGGCTGGACGGGCCCGCGCGCACCCTTCAGTTCGCGCCGGCCGGGTTCGACGTGGCGTCCCAGGAGATCTTCCCGACCTGGCTGTCCGGGGGGACGCTGGTGATGCTGCCGGCCTCCACGCGGCTCGGTCCGTTCGCCCTGCTCGACCATCTGGTGCGCCACCGGGTGGAGCGCATGATCCTGCCGGTGGTCGCGCTGGACATGCTCTGCCGGGCCATCTGCCGCCGGAAGCCCGATCTGTCCGCGCTGAAGGACGTCGCCGTCGCCGGGGAGCAGTTGCGGATCACGGCGGCGATGCGGGCCGCGTTCGGTACGCATCTGCGGGCGCGGCTGCACAACCAGTACGGCCCCACCGAGACCCATATGGCGACCGCCCACACCCTGTCCGGGGATCCGGCCGCGTGGCCGCTGCTGCCGCCGATCGGCCCGGCCGTGCCGGGGATGTCCGTGCTGGTGGCGGGCCCCGACCGCACGCCGCTGCCGCCGGGCGAGGCGGGTGAACTCCTGATCGGCGGGAAGCAGGTGGCGCTGGGCTATCTGCACCAGCCCGAGCTGACCGCGGAGCGGTTCGTCGTCGTGGAGGGGCACGGGCGGATGTACCGCAGCGGGGATCTGGTGCGTCAGGAGGAGGACGGCACCGTGCACTTCCTGGGCCGGCTCGACGACCAGGTGAAGATCCGCGGGTTCCGGGTGGAGCTCGGGGAGGTGGAGGCGGTGGCCGAGGAGGTGCCGGGGGTGGGCGCGGCCTCGGCGGTGGCCCGCGTGGACAGTACGGGTCGTTCGTCGCTGGTCCTGTTCGTCACCGGGGACCTTCCCGACGAGGACACCGCGGAGCGTGTCGTACGGGCCCGTCTCGCGGCCGCCCTGCCCGACTACATGCTGCCCGCCCGGATCCGGCTGGTGGACCGGCTGCCGCTGACCGGCAACGGCAAGGTCGACCGCAAGGGGCTGCTGGCCTCCCTGACGGCGGCGGCCGTATGAGGACGCTGAAGATCGGGCTGGTCCCGGACGGGTCGCGGGAGGCCGCGGTCCCGTCGCCGGACGGCCTGGCCGCCGGTCTGTCGAAGGTGCTCACCGGCCTCGGTGTCGAGCATGTGCACGTGGTGCGCGGTGCGGGCCGGCTGGACGCCATCCTCTACTTCCTGGCGGAGGACCCGCTCGGCGCGGAACGGGAGATATGCGCCGCGCTCCGGCGGTCGGTGGGGAGCGGTGAGCTGCGCGGCCTGAGGGTCGACGTGTGCGAACTCGACTTCTACCTGTCCGTGGGACTGACGTCGCCGGAGGACTGACCTCGCCGGAGGACTGACCGGCCGTACCCGGCCTTGAGCACCGACGCACCACCTCCCTGTCCGTGGAAGCCGTCGCAAGGTGAGGATCACTGTGCCCGAATCGACCGAGCAGCGTCTGTTGCGTCTCGGTCCCGGTGAGCGCCGGGAGCTGCTGAGACGTCTGCGTGAACGGGCCGCCCCCGCGGCCCCGGAGCCCTCCCTGTCCGAGGGGCGGCTGCTGCCCGCCTCCCCGATGCAGGCGTCGCAGTGGTTCCTGTGGAACGTCGACCGGGGCGGCAACAGCTACCACATCCTTCATCTGCACGAACTGTCCGGCGCGCTCGACGAGGCGGCGCTGCACCGGGCGCTGCGGGGTGTCCTCGCCCTGCACGACGGGGTGCGGGTCCACTTCCTCCAGCGGGAGGGGCGGGTGTGGCAGAGCGTCCTGCCGGTCCCCGACGAGGTCCTGGAGACCACGACGGCCCCGGACCGTGCCACGGCGCGGGAGGAGCTGGTGCGCGGGCACTCCCGGGCGTTCGACCTGCGCACGGGCCCGCTGTACCGGTTCTCGCTCTGCCGGTTCGGGACGGGCCGGTTTCTGCTGATGCTGTCGTTCCACCACAGCGTGATCGACGACCAGTCGGCCGTGGTGTTCCACCGGGACCTGTCGGCCCTGTACGCCCGCGAGTCGGGTGGGCGGGGGCCCGTACCGGTGCGGGGCCCGCAGTACCAGGACGTGGTGCGGGCCTGGAGCGAACGGGACGGCGGGCTGGACCACTGGGTGCGGACGCTGGCCGGTTCGCGGCCCACGACCGCTCCGGCCGACCGTGTGCCGGCGCCGGGGCAGCAGCCGCGGCTGCGCCTGGAGGTGCCGCTGCCCGACGGGGACGACGCCGCGCTGCGCCGTCTCGCCGCCTCCTGCGGGACGACGGTGTACGTGGTGGCGCTGGCCCTGTGCTGGCTGTTCCTGGCCAGGGTCTCGGGCGACCGTGATGTCACCGTCGGCTCACCGGTCTCGCTGCGGGAGGGCTCGCGCGATCAGGACGTGGTGGGGTTCTTCCTCAACTCGCTCGCCCTGCGCGGGCGGATCCGGCCGGAGCGGTCGCTGCGCGAGCTCGTCGGCCAGGCCCACCGGGTGTTCGGCGAGGCGATGGCCCACCGCCGGGACGCGCTCGACGACGTCACGGCGGCCGTGGCACGGGCGACCGGCCGTCACGGACAGCCCCTGTTCCGGCCGCTGTTCGCCTATATCCGGGGGACGAAGGGCGAGGACGGGCTGCTCCGGCTGCCCGGTCTGGTGGTGACCCACGACCCGGTCAACACCGACGGTTCGTCGTTCGAGCTGGGGGTGACGGTCCTCGATGAGGGCGACCGGCTGTACGTCCTGCTGGACCGCAGCGCGGAGGTGTACTCACAGGCGTCCGCCGAGCGGTGGCGGGCGGTGTGGCTGCGGCTCGCGGAGGCGGCCCGTGAACCGGACCTGCCGGTGGGCCGGCTGCTGTACGACGACCGGCCCGCGCCCTCCGGCGGGGCGGCGGCGGACCATCGGGGGCCGGTGAGCGATCCGGTCGGCGCGAACGAGCCCGCCGTCCTCGGCGAGGGCCTGTCGGTGACGCGCGGGGAACTGGAGCGGGCCGTCGGAGTGCTGGCGGGCCGGCTGGCCCGCCGGGGCGTGGGGCGCGGCGACGCGGTGGCGGTGGAGCTGCCGGCCGGCCCGGCCGCGGTCGCCGCCGTGTTCGCGGTGTGGCGCCTGGGCGCGACGGTGACGGCGCCGGGCCCGGGGGTGGTGAGGGTCCTCGCAGAGGGCGTGGACGAGGTGGAGAGCGCGGACGGGGTGGTGGTGTCGCCCGAGTTGGCCGCGTGGCGGGGCGAACCGGCCGCCCCGGTCGGCCGTGTGCCCGACGCCGCCTGTGCCTGGGACGCCTGCGGGGATCCCGGACAGCGGGTCTCGTACGGCGAACTGCGGCGGTACCGGGCGCTGCTGAACGAGCTGCGCGGGGAGTGGGCGGAGCGGCTGGGGCGGGTTCCCCGGGCCGGGGTGGGCGCGCCGGTGTCCTCGCCGTTGTTCGTGGCGCAGGTGCTCGGCAGGGCGGCGGGCTGGATCGCGGTGTGCGGTCGCGCTGACGGCGGGGCGGCGGGCGTCGATCTGGTGCACTGCGCGACCGACCGGCTGGAGGCGTGGGCCGCCGTACCGGATGACGTCCCGCTGCCCGCCCTGCTGCTGGCCGCCGGGCGGCCGCCGTCCGCGCGTGCCGTGGAGCGGCTGCGTGAGCGGGGCACCGAGGCGCGGTCGCTGGGGCCCGTCGCCGGGGTACGCGGTGATCCGCTGGGACGGCGGAGCGGCTGGCTGCCGGTGGGTCCCGAGGGGCGGGCGGCTCCGGCGGGGACGCCGGGTGAGCTGGTGGTGCCCGCGGGGGCCTGCGCGGCGGCGGGCACGGCGGGGAGGACGGGTGAGCTGGTGCTGCCCGCACGCCCCTGCGCAACAGCCGACACCGCAGCGAGGACAGGCGAGCAAGCGCTGCCCTCACGGCCCCGCACAGCAGCGGGCGTGGCGGGTGAGCAGGTGGCACCCGCAGGGCCCTGCGCGGCACCCGACACGGCGGGGACACCGGGTGAGCAGGCACCGCCCGCACGCCCCTGCGCAACAGCCGACACGGTGGGGCCCCCGGATGAGCAGGCGCTGCCCGCACGCCCCCGCGCAGCAGCAGGCACCGCAGCGAGGACGGCGGCGCTTCTGGTGCCCGATGTCTTGGCGGAGGTGCCGGGTGGACGGGTGCTGCGGACCGGTCTGCGTGGCCGGACCGGGCCGGCGGACGTCCCGGACCCGCTGCACTGGACGGATCCGCGTGTTCCGGAGGAGGTCCGGCGCGTCGAGGCGGCGCTGCGGGCCGGTCCCGGAGTGGCGCAGGCCGTGGCGGTGCCTCCGGTGGACGGCACGGGCGGGCCGCTCACCGTCTTTCTCGTCCGCGAGCGGGGGGCGCGGGTGACGGAGGGCGAGTTGCGCGGTGCCCTTCCCGCGCGGCAGTCCTCCCGGGCCTCGGTCCGGCTGGTGGCGCTGCCCCGGATGCCCCTGACCGCCGCCGGGGACGTGGACCGCGAGGCCCTCGCCCGGCTCGCCGGAGCCGCCCGGCAGAACAGCACCGCACGGCAGTCCGCGTCACCGAACCAGAAGGAGGCAGCCCCCCGTGTCTGATCAGCATGTCATCGGCGCCACCCCGCAGGCCCCGGCCGGCGATCGGCTGGCAGAGCTGGCCGCCGCCGTCCAGTGGGAGGGTGCGGGCACCCCGTCCCCCGCCGCGCCCCCGGGCGAGGAGCCCGCGGGGCTGCTGGGCCCGGTGCGGGTGGTACCCGCGACGCCGGCCCAGGTCCAGCTGTGGCTGGCGCACACCCTGGCCCCCTCGGGGCTGCTCAACGACCGGATCATTCTGAGGATCGAGGGGGAGCTGCGGACGGCCGCGCTGCGCCGGGCCGCGGCCGGCGTGGTGGCGGCGCACTCCGCGTTGCGGACCGTGTTCCGTTTCGAGGACGACGAGGTGCGTCAGCACGTGTACGCCGGGGCCGAGGACCCGCTCGTCGTACGGGATCTGCCGGCCGAGCACGGTGGCCCGGTCGACGAGGACACCGCGCTGCGCGTGGCCCAGGAGGAGGGTTCCGGGGAGTTCGCGCTGGAGCACCGGCCGCCCGTACGCCTGACCCTGGTGCGGGTGCGTGAGGGGCTGCAGTTGCTGGTGGTGGCGCTGCATCACATCAGCAGCGACCAGGACTCGCCCCGGCTGCTACTGACCGAACTCTCCGCCCGCTACCGGGCCGAGACGGGCGGCGCGGCGTACGCGCTGCCGCCGGCACTCGGGTACGACGTACTGGCGGACCGTCTTCTGTCGGAGCTGGGCGAGGCGGGGACGGACGCGCTGGCGCGTCACTGGTCGGGCCGGCTCCAGGGGGTGGGCCGGGCGCGGCCGCTGCCGCTGGGGACCGCGACGGCCGTGGACTCCCAAGGGGGCGGCGGGAGCGTGGAGACGGCGGCGGACCCGGCGTTCGGCGAGGCGCTGCGCAGGACGGCCGCCGGGCTGAGGGTGTCCGTCTTCGCGTTCACGCTGGCCGCGCTGCGCGTCGCCCTGTGGCAGCTCACCGGCGAGCGCGACCTGCTGGTGGCGTCGCCGTTCGGCCAGCGTCACGGGGCCGACGCGGACCGGGAGATCGGCCCGCTGATCAGCACGCTGGCGCTGCGCAACCCGGTGGACCCGGAGGTGTCGTTCGCCCGTCTCGTCCAGGCCGAACGGGGTGAGGTGCTCACCGCGATGGCGTACAGCCGGCTGCCCCACGGGACGCTGGCCGAGCGGGCGGCGCTCCTGGGGCTGCCGGCCCTGCCCCCGCTGCCGGACCTGCTGTTCTCGTACGAGGAGAGTGATCCGGGTCCGGTGGAGTTCGCGGGGCTGCCCTGCGAGGCGCTGCCCATCGGGCCGATCGGGACCGCGTTCGCGCTGTCCGTGAAGGCGGTGACCGGGGCCGACGGTGCGCCGGCGATCCGCTGGATCCACGGGGCGTACGGGCGGGAACCGGTGCGGGCGCTGGCGGAGGGGTATCTGGAACTGCTGCGGCGGCTGGTCGACGATCCGGGGCGGCCCGTGGGTTCGCTGGACAGTCCGTTCGACGCCGCGTCGTTCCCGCTGCCGGCCGAGGTGCCCGGCCGGGGGCCCGTCCGGGAGGGTGCCCGCCCGCCCCACTCCCCCACCGAGCACGCGGTCGCCGCGGTCTGGGCGGAGCTGCTGGGGATCCCGGCCGTGACGGACGCCGGGCAGAACCTGTTCGAACTGGGCGCGCATTCGCTGTCCGTGGCCCGTGCCGCCGCCCGGCTGACCGACGAGTTCGGCGTCGAGGTGCTCACCACCGATCTGTTCGTCCGGGGCACGGTCGCCGAGCAGGCCGAACTGCTCGACGAGCTCCAGCTGAGCGGTTTCGACGCTGCGGACGAGGAGGAACTCGCCGCCGCGCTGGACCTGATGGAACGCGGCGGGGCGTCGGCCGAGGGGGGTTCCCGGTGAACGGGCGCGTACGGTCGGCCTTCGATCTGTTCTCCGACACGGCGGACACCGGTCCCGGTTCGCCGGCGGTGGAGGCCGGGGACGGGACCGCGTCCTACGCCGAACTCCGCGCGATGGCCGAGCGTCTGGCGGGCCGGCTCGCCGGTGCCGGCGCGGTCGGTGTCGCGGCGGGCGGGGGTCTCGCCCTGAGCGTCTGCCTGCTGGCGGTGGTGCGGGCGGGGACGACCGCGGTGGTGCTCGCCCCGGACGGCCCGCGGGGCCGGGAGTCCACCGGGGGCGTCCGGCTCGACGTCGTCCTCACCGACGCCGGTGACCGGGGCGAGTGGCCGGGGGTCCCCCGCTGGGAGGCCCTGGCCGCCGCCTCCGAGGACGCCCCGGAGCGGTACGCGCTGCCGGCCGCGCCCGCCGGTTCGGGGGCGGACCCGGTGCTGGTCGTCCCGGACGGCGGCGGTGTCCGCACGCTGCGCGCGGACGGTCTGGCGAAGGCGGTGGCCGAGCAGGCCGGACGCCTCGCCGTCCCGGCCGGGGCGGTGGTCGACCCGTGGCGCGAGCACTCCGTCCCCGGCGCGCTCACCGCCATGCTCGCGGCCTGGTCCCTGGGCGCCGTCGTCCGGACCGGGCTGCCCCCGGCCGCGGCCGTGGCGGTGGACCGCGACGTCCTGGAGGAACGGCTCACGGTCTTCTTCCGGGAGACCCTGGGCGACCCGGGCGTCGGCCTCGACGACGACTTCTTCGAGCGGGGCGGCCACTCCCTGCTCGCCCTCGACCTGGTGTTCCGGATCTACGACGAGTTCGGTCTGGAGCTGTCCGCCCAGGACGTGTTCGAGGCGACCACGGCCCGGCGGCTCGCCGCCCTGGCCGATTCCCGCGCCCACGGCGACGACGGGGACTACGACTCCCTCGTCGACGAGATCGCGAGCCTCTCCGACGACGAGGTGGAGAGGATGCTCCGTGAGCTCTGAGGTGCTGTCCCCCGAGCGCATGGCGCTGCTGAAGGCCCGTCTGGCCCGCCGCGCTTCCGCCCCCGCTGACCCCGTCCCCCGTCTCACCGGGCTGCCGCGCACCCCGGCGACCGTGCTGCCGCTCTCCCACCAGCAGGAGGAGCTCTGGTTCCTGCAGCGCCTCGCCCCGGAGAGCACCGCGTACAACACCCCGGTGCTGTGGCGGATCGCCGGGTTCGTGGACCAGATCGCCGTCTCGGCCGCGCTGAGCCGGCTGACCGCCCGTCACGAGGTGCTGCGGACCTCGTTCCCGGAACGGGACGGCGAACCGGTGCAGCAGCCGCACCCGCCGGCCGTGCGACGGCTCAAGGTCCGCCGCACCCCGGACCGGGAGGCCACGGACCGCCTGGTCCGGCGGGCGGGCGAGCGCCCCTTCGACCTCACCGCCCCCGGTCTGCTGCGCCCCCTGCTGGCGCTGGACCCGGACGGGGCGACCCTCCTGCTCGATCTGCACCACATCGCGTCCGACGAATGGTCCGAGCGGGTGCTGTGGCGGGACTTCCGCCACTTCTACCTCGCCGAACGCGGACCGGCCGACGGCCGGCTGCCCGATCTGCCCGTGCAGTTCGCCGACTACGCCGCCTGGCAGCGCGACCGCCTCCGGGGCGAGCGGCTGGACCGGCTGACCGCCCACTGGCGTTCCCGGCTGGGCGGTCTCGCCCCGCTGCGGCTGCCGCTCGACCGGCCCCGGCCCCGGACGCAGACCTTCGGCGGGGCGGTCCACACCTTCGACCTGCCCTCCGGCCCCGCCGCCGGACTGGCCGCCCTCGCCCGCGCCCACGGGGCCACACCTTTCATGGCGTACCTGGCCGTCCTCGTCCTCCTGCTGTCGCGGGTGAGCGGCCAGGACGACGTGACGGTCGGCACGATCACCTCGGGCCGCGACCATCCGCACCTCCGCGATCTGGTCGGCTTCTTCGTCGGCACGCTCGCCCTGCGCACCGGGCTGCACGGCGCCGCCGACTTCCCCGAGGTGCTGCGCCGGGTCCGCGCCACCGTCCTGGACGCCCAGGCCCACGAGGCGTTGCCCTTCCGGAAGGTGGTCGAGGCGGTCCGCCCGCCCCGGACGCCCGGGGTGCCGCCGCTGGTGCAGGTCCTCTACTCGTACACCGCGGCCGGCCGGGAGGGCACCCGCGAGCTGGCGGGCGCCGAGGTGACCACCGGCGGGGTGGAGATGCCCGTCGCCCGCTTCGACCTCGTCCTCAACGTGTGGGAGACGCCCACCGGGGCGCTCGCCGCCTTCGAGTACAACACCGCCCTGTTCCGGGAGCGCACCGTGCGCCGCCTCGCCGGCCTGTACGGCGATCTGCTGCGCCGGATCTGCGCGGATCCCGGCACCCCCCTGAACGACATCCGTGAGGAGTCCTGATGGAAGAGACCGAACACCGGCTGCTGCGCCGCACCTGGTTCCCCCTCGCCCGGATCGAGGACATCGGCGAGTCCACGGTGACGGCGGCGAACATCCTGGGCACCGAGCTGGTCGTCCACCGGGCCGGCGGCCGGATCACCGTCGCGGACGGGCACTGCCCGCACCGGGGCATGGCCCTGCGGCTCGGCACCGTACGCGACGACTGTCTGGAATGTCCGTACCACGGCTGGCTGTTCGAGCCCGGGACGGGCCGCTGTGTGGAGATCCCGTCGCTGCCCGCCGGGACCCGGCCCTCGGGGATCTCCCTGCGGACGTATCCGGTGAAGGAGGCGTACGGGCATGTGTGGAGCTGTCTGGAGGAAGACCCCTATCTGCCCTTCCCGGAACTCCTCGGATACGGGGAGGAGGGATGGAGCTACGCCTACGGCAACCCCACCGAACTGGCCTGCGGGATGCGGCAGATCACCGAGAACCTCCGCGACATGGCGCACTTCCCGTTCGTCCACACCGGCACGATGGGCCCCCATGTGCGCCGGGAGGTGAGCCCGTACGAGATCAAGCGCGACGGCTGGGACATGGAGTGGGCGCTGGAGACCGAGCTGGGCGGTACGGCGCTGGGCGGTCACGAGGCCCTGGCCAACCGTCAGACCCTGACGTACCGGCTCACCCTGCCGATGGCCGCCTATGTGCGCACCTCGTTCCCCGACGGGGCCGGCCGCTTCATCGCCCAGTTCGCCACCCCGGTCAACGCGGAGGGCACCCGGATCCGCCACTTCTGGATCGTCGGCATCGACCGGAAGGTGTCCACCGGTCCGCACGCCGTGTCCCTGGAGGAGATGTGGGAGTACGAACGCCAGATCTTCGAGGAGGACTTCCCGATCGTGGAGAACCAGGTGCCCGCGGAGTCGCCCCTGGACGTCCACTCGCAGGTGCACACGCGGGCCGACAAGTACGCCATCGTCTTCCGCCGTCTCTACCGCGAGCTCCTCGACGAGTTCGCCGCCGCGGGGGAACCCCCCTCCTCCTGAACCGCACGGCCGGCGTCCGTCAGCGGGCGTCCGCGCGAAGCTCTCGTAGGAGAACTCATGCGTTTGCGATTCCAGATACTCGGACCGCTTGAGGTCCACGGCAGCACCGGCCGGATCCCGCTGACCGGGACGAAGATCCACACGGTGCTCGCGGCCCTGCTGCTCGCCGAGGGCGAGGTGGTGTCCGACGGCAGGATCAGCAGCCTGCTGTGGGGCGGGGATCCGCCCGCGACGGCGGACGCCCAGATCTATACGAACATCTCGCGGCTGAGGAAGGTGCTGGGGCCCGGGGTGGCCATCGAGCGGCGCTGGCCCGGTTACCGCATCGACGCGCAGACCGTGGACCTGGACTACCGCCGGTTCGCCTCCCTGAGCGCCGCCGGTCACCGTCAGCTCCAGGCCCGCCGCTTCGAGGCCGCCTCGGCCTCCTTCCACGAGGCCCTCGCCCTGTGGAAGGGCAGCGCCCTGTGCTCGGTCACCGATTTCATGACGAACTGCGAGGCGCCCCGGCTGCACGAGACCCGGCTGTCCGTCGTCGACGGGCGCATCACCGCGGACCTGGAGCTGGGGCGCCACGCCGAACTGGTCTCCGAACTGCGCCTGCTGGTCGACCAGCACCCGTTGCGGGAGCTGCTGCGGTCCCAGCTGATGCGGGCCCTGCACCGCTGCGGCCGGCGGGGCGAGGCGGTGGAGACGTTCCATCAGGGGCGCAGGATCCTCGACGACGAGCTGGGGGTGGGCGCGGGGGCGCTGCTGAACGAGGCGTACGCCGAGATCATCCGGGAGCGTCCGGCGCAGGCGCCACCCGCCGGCGCGCATCCGCTGCCCCCGCTGTTCCAGGGGGCCCTGCGGTCGATGGCCGGCCGGGCGCTGCTGCCCGAGGAGGTGCTGCGGTCCCTGGTGGCGGCCAAGTTCATCCGGCCGACCCGGCACGGGGTGGACGGGCGGGTGCGTTACGTGGTGCGGACGCAGGCCGACCCGGCCGACGCGGCCCCGTCCGTCGGTTCACCGGCCAGGCCGCGGGCGAGGGCGGACATGCTGGCCCAGACCACCTCGCGCACCTCCGCCACGTTGACGTCGACGGCCACGGAGGCGGTGGGCCGGTCCGAGGGCAGGCATTCGGTCATGCCGCGCAGCGGGCCGGGGCCGGTCTCGCAGGACGCGGCGTAGTCGCGCCAGACGAACAGCTCGGGCCGCAGGAAGGCGACGGCGGCGACCACGTCGGGCAGGGTCACGGGCCCGTGGCGCAGCAGGGCCCGGCAGGCGCCGGCGGCCAGTGTGCCGGGGCCGCCGAGCGCGGCGAAGGCGTCGAGGTCGGCCGCGTCCCAGGTCACCAGGTCGGTGACGTCGAGGGGCACGACGGCCGTGGGCCGGGGGGCGCGCAGCACCTCGTCGGCGGCCTCCGGGTCGAGCCAGGCGTTGAATTCGGCGACGGCGGTGGCGTTGCCGTCGCATTCCCGGGCGCCGCCCATCCAGGTGATGTCCAGGGGGTCGCCTCGGCGCAGGGCCGGTACGACGTGGCTGAGCGGTGAGGTGACGAGGAAGCGTCCGGTGGGCGGCTCCGGGTCGCCGGCGGCCGGTGGCCACGGCCAGGGGTGCGGGCCGGGTTCGGGGGCCCGGCCGCCGAGGCCGTCGTCGCCGTGGATGCCGAGGCCCTGGCCCGGATAGGGGCCGTTGACGGCCCGGTCGCAGCCGACGGCGAGGGTGAGGGTGTCGGTGACGGGGCGGAGCCGTTGGAGGAGGCCCGCGGTGTTGCGGACGGCCGCGGCGAGGTCCACGTTGCCGGCGGTGGCGATGACATGGGCCGGTGGGGCGCCCGCGCCGCAGAGCACCATGAGGGCGACCATGTCGTCGATGCCCGGATCGCACAGCAGGGTGTAGGGCCGGTTCATGGCAGGTACTCCAGTACGTCGGCCCAGCCGCCCCGGGACGCGGGGGCGACCGTGGCGGTGGCGTGGGCCAGGGCGGCGGGGTCGCCGTCGGCGGGGACCAGGGCTACGGCGGCTTCGGACAGCAGGTCGAGGTCGTTGGCGCCGTCGCCGAGGGCGAGGACTCCGGCGGGGTCGAGGCCGCTGCGGGCGCAGTAGGCGCGTACGGCCTGCCATTTGCCGGTGCCGGGGCGGCGCAGGGACAGAGCGGCGCCGCCGTAGACGGTGTCGCGGGTGAGGGAGGTCCGGGCGAGGGCGGTGGTCCGGGCGGCGAGGGCGGTGAGCGGCCGGGGGTCGCCTCCGCAGACGACGAGGGAGAGGACGGGCAGTGCGGGGGCCTCGGCGGCGAGGTCGCAGCGCCGGATGCGGGCGGCGTTGGCGGCGAGGTGGCGGGGGTGGGTGGAGGGCTGTTCGCCGATCAGCAGATCGTGGTCCGGGCCGTCGACGACCACGCAGGGTTCGACGCCGTGGCGGTGGCACAGGGCGAGGAGTGCGGTGACGGTGCCGGGGTCGAGGGTGCTGCGGTGGAAGACGTTCCCGTCGGTTCCCTCGCGGCCGAGGGCGCCGTCGAGGTAGACGGACGCGGCGGGGGTGAGGCCGTTGGCCCTGAGGAGGGGCGCGGCGGTGGCGGGGCGCCGTCCGGTGACCGTGAGGACCGGTACGCCCCGCGCGCGCAGGCGGGCGAGGGCGTCAGCGGTGCGGGGGTGGATACGGCCGTCGCGGTCCCAGAGGGTGCCGTCGAGGTCGGTGGCGACCAGGGCGACCGGCGGGGCGGTCACCGGTGGTCGTCCGTTCCGGTGCGGAGCCGGGCGAGCATGGCGTCGAGGAGCTGGTCGACCGCGGGGGTGGAGAGGGCGTCGGTGCGGTGGTCGATGTCCCAGCGCAGTCCTCCTTCGCGGGTGCGGACGACGGTGAGTTCGAGGTCCTTGCGGAGGGCGGCGGGGGCGTCGAGGAACCGGGTGCGCAGGGGGTGGCCGGGCAGGTGCGGGGCGAGGGCCTGTTCGTCGCGGGCGTCGACGACGATCCGCAGCCAGGAGTCGCGGGGGTGGCCGGGGCCGGTCAGCGAGAGGATCTCGGTGGTGGGGACGGTCTGCCCCTCGTAGGCGTCGAGTACGGCGTCGCGGGTCCGGGCGAGGAGTTCGCCGAGGTCGGGGGCGCCCCGCAGGTCGATGGCCAGGGGGACGGTGTTGACGAGGCAGGTGACGACGGAGTCGGTGCCGGGGGGCCGGTTGTCGGTGAGGGTGGCGAGGACCGGCCGTTCGGTGCCGCAGAGGTCGCCGAGGGCGTCGGCGAGCAGGGCGGCGCCGATCATGAAGGCGCTGGTGCGGTGCGTGGTCATGAGGTGGCGGACGCGGTCCGCGTCGGCGGGTGGGAGGTCGAGGCCGCGGGTGAGGGCGCGGGCGGTGTCCGGGCCGTCCTCGGCGCGGTCGGCGGGCAGCAGCAGGGGCTCGTGGTCCCGGAGCAGGCGGGCCCAGGCCTCGCGCGCGGGGGCGGGGCCGGGGGCACGGTCGGTGTCGACGGCGCGCGCGAGGGCGGCGCGGTTCTCGTCGAGGCGCGTCCCGGTCCGTCCGCGGTAGCGGTCGGCGGTCTCCTGGAGGACGACGCCGACGGCGCGCATGTCCGCGGCGATGTGGTGCAGGACGAGGACGAGGGTGGCGCCGTCCGCCTTCCGGTCGAACACCATGGCCCGGACGGGCGGCTGCCGCTCCAGGTCGAAGGGGCGGGCCGCCGCGTCCCGTTCGGCGTCGCGCTGTTCGCCGGGGCCGGCGGGGGTGAGGACGGGGACGGGGACCGGTCCGGCGGCGGTCTGTTCGCGCTGGACGGGGCCCTGGGGGCCGAGGGGGAACACCGAGCGGAGCGCGGGGTGGGCGGCGAGGGCGGCGGAGGCGGCGTCGGCGAGCCGGGCGGCGTCGACGGGGCCGGTGAGGTCCACGGCGAGCGGGATGGTGAAGCGGGTGCTCCCGGGGTGGAACCGGTCGTACATCCAGATGTCCTGCTGGGCGTGGGTGAGCGGCAGTCCGTCGGGCCGGTCCGGGACGGGTGCGGGGGCGGGCGGGGCGGCCGCGGTCCCGGCGGGCGGGGTGTCGGCGAGCAGCCGGGCGGCCAGTGCCCGGGGGGTGGTGCAGTCGAACAGTCTGCGCAGCGGCACGGTCAGGGAGAGTTCGGCCTCCAGGCGGCGGCGGACGCCGACGGCGGTGAGGGAGGTGCCGCCGATGGCGAAGAAGTCGTCGTCGGGGCCTGCGGGGCGGGCGAGTTCGAGGTGGCTGGTCCAGACTCCGGCGATGGTCCGGGCCAGTGCGTGTGTCCGGGGGCCGTCGGGGGTGTCCTCGCCGGAAGTGTCCTCGCCGGGGGTGCGGGACGGGTCGCCGCCGGCGGGCGGGGTGTCGGGCCGGGGCGCGGTGCGGGGGTGGATGCCGGCGTCCCGGGCGAGCAGGGCGAGCGGGGTGCGGGGGGCGTCGGCGGCGGCTTCGAGGAGGCGTGCGCAGTCCTCGGTCAGCCCCAGGACGTCGGAGCGGGTCAGCAGACCGGTGTCGTATTCGACGAGCAGGGTCTCCCTGCCGGGGGCTAGGTCGGCCTGGACCATGAGGTCGAAGCGGTTGCGGCCGCGGGGGACGGCGAGGCGGCGGGCGGGCAGTCCGGCGAAGCGGTCGGGTCCGGTGAGGGTCGCCTCGGCCACCACGGTCCGCACCAGGGGGCGCGGCCGGCCGCGTTCGGCGGGTGCCGCGGCGCCGACGACGGCCTCGAAGGGGACCTGGCGGTGTTCCACGGTGTCCAGGAGCCGGTCGCCGGTCTCCTCGGCCAGGCGGGCGAAGCCGGTGTCCGGGGCGAGGCCGAGCCGGACGGGCAGCAGGTTGGCGAAGTGGCCCCAGGTGTCGCGGAACCGGCGGGTGCGGGTGTCGGCGGCGGTGCCCAGGAGCAGGTCGGTGCGGCCGGTCCATACGGACAGGACGGCGGCGGACGCGGCGAACAGCGCGGTGAACGGGCGGACATGGGCGTCGGCCGCCAGCCGGTGCAGGGCGTGTGCGGCCGGCCGGGGCAGTGGGAGGTGCAGGGTCTCGCCCGGGTGCGCGGGGTTCTCCGGGCGCCGGGTGCCGTCGTGCGCGGGGTGGCCGGGGGTGGTGGGCGTGGCGCCGGTGAGGGCGTGGGTCCAGTGCTGGAGGGATTCCCGGTAGGCGTCGGTGCGCCGGTGGTCCGCGTGCCAGGCGGCGTAGGCGTGCGCGCCCTCGTCCGGGGTGTCGCCCGGGGCGCCCGGGGTGCGGAGTTCCGTGTCGAGGGCGGCGAGCAGCAGGTCGGCGGTGCGGCCGTCGGCGACGAGGTGGTGCATGCCGAGCAGGAGCAGGGTGCGGCCTTCGGGGAGCGGGGCGAGGGCGGCGCGCAGCAGCGGGGGTGTGTCGAGCCGGTAGGGGCGTTCGGCGAAGGCGGCGGCGAGGCGGGCGAGTCCGGTGTCGGTGGTGTCCGGGGGCGGCGGCAGGGTCTCGACGTGGAGGCCGTCGGCGTTCGGGGCGACGTGTCCGGCGGCGCCGTCGCCGTCGGGCACGACGGCGGTGAGGAGGGAGGGGTGGCGGGCGGTCACGTTCCGCAGGGCGTGCTGGAGGCGGTCGGGCGCGAGTGTTCCGTCGAGGACGAGCGCGGTCAGTTCGTGGTAGTCGGGCTGGCCGGGGTCGGCCTGTTCGCCGATCCACAGCTGGGTCTGGAGGTCGGTCAGGGGAACGGTCGTGCCGGGGAGGGCCGGTGCGGTCACGACGGGGTCACCTCTTTCGGGGTCCGGCGGGCCGGGGCCGGCCCGGTCGCCGTACCGGCCCCTCTGCCGTGGATCAGGCGCAGGAGCGGGGCGGTGACGACGGTGGTGACGGTGGTCACGCCGACGAGCAGGGCGAAGGCGGCGGGGGTGATGACTCCGAGGCCCAGGCCGATGCTGAGGACGACGAGTTCGGTCAGGCCGCGGCAGTTCATGAGGGCGGCGAGGGCGAGGGAGTCCCTGGTGCCGAGGCCCGCCCAGCGGGCGGAGCCGACCGCGCCCGCGCCCTTGGTGAGCACGGCGGCGGCGAGGGCGAGCAGGAACCAGCCCGCGGTCGCCCAGTCGGCGGGCAGCAGGTCGAAGCGGGTCTGCAGTCCGGTGTGGACGAAGAACAGCGGCAGCAGTACGGCGGTGGCGAAGCCCTCGACGTGGGCCACCGGGCGTTCGGCCGCGGGGGTGCCGCGCGGGGTGACGAGTCCGAAGAGGAAGGCGCCGAAGACGGCGTGGACGCCGATGGCGTCGGTGGCGTACGCGGACAGCAGCAGTCCGGCCACGAGCACCGGGAGCGCGGAGCCCTCCGGGCGTCCGCCGCGGGCCGAGGAGTTCAGGAGGCGGGCCAGCAGGGGCCGTACCAGGAGGAACATGGCGGTGGCGAAGGCGGCGGTGAGCAGGACGGTGGTCAGTCCGGCCCCGGCCGCCCGGAGGGGGTCCGCGGCGGAGCTGCCGGCGATGGCGACGACCACGGCCAGCAGGCACCAGGCGAGGACGTCGCCGAAGGCGGCGCAGGCCAGGGCGAGGGAGCCGACGGGTGTGCGTTCCAGGGCGCGGTCGCGCAGGATCCTGGCCAGGACGGGGAAGGCGGTGATGCTCAGGGCCACGCCGAGGAAGAGCGCGAAGGCGGTGAAGCCGACGCCGTCGCCCGCGAACGGCCGGTACATGGGCAGGGAGAGCAGCACGCCGCCGCAGAACGGCACCACCAGGCAGGCGGTGGCCACGACCAGGACGGTGGCCCTGCTGCCGCGCAGGGCCCGCAGGTCGAGTTCGTAGCCGATCAGGAACATGAAGCAGATCAGCCCGAGCTGTCCGAGGGCGTCGAGGACGGGGAGCACCTGGGAGGGGAACAGCCAGGCGGACGCCTCGGGCCATGCGGTGCCGAGCAGGGACGGGCCGAGCGACAGGCCGACGACGATCTCGCCCATGACGGGGGGCTGTCCGACGCGCGCGGCGAGGCGTCCGGCGAGGTGGCAGGCGGCGAGGACCAGCGGCAGGGCGACGAGCATGCGCAGGACGGGGTCGGTGCCGTGGCCGTCCGGGCCGGCCGTACCCGAACGGGATCCGGTGTCCGCGCCGAGCCATTCCTCGCCCGCCCAGAGGAGCAGGACCAGGACCGCGGCGGCGGCCAGCAGCAGCGCGCCGCCGACGGTCTTGGCGCCGGGGCGGCGGCGGGGCGCGGTGGCGGGTGCCGGGGCCGTCCGGTGCCGGGTGGTGCGGCGCGGGTCCCGGTGTTCGGTGGTGGTGCTCATCGGCCGCTCCTGGTCGGGGTGGCGGGGGCGCGTTCGCGCAGGTCCGCGACGACCGCGGTGATCCGTTCGGCGTAGGCGTCGACGAGCGTGCTGTCCTCCTCGTACAGGTGGGTCGCGGGCAGGGCGATCCAGC
The DNA here is from genome assembly GCF_055559335.1 of Streptomyces sp. NPDC024555. Classification (NCBI taxonomy): domain Bacteria; kingdom Bacillati; phylum Actinomycetota; class Actinomycetes; order Kitasatosporales; family Streptomycetaceae; genus Streptomyces; species Streptomyces sp. NPDC024555. Next base: position 121,673 of record NZ_JBVHKV010000020.1, on the reverse strand, counting down.
TGTCCCACAGGGCGTCGGCCGCGGGGTGGGGGCCGGTGGGGTGCGGGGGGCGGCCCGGCCGGACGCCGGGGTGCAGGGCCCAGCCGCCGGGCGGCCCGGAGGCGAACAGCGGGTCGCGGTGGAGCGGTGCGGTGGTGGGCGGGCGCACTTTCAGTCCGGTGGCGCGCAGGGCGGCCACCACCTCGTCGCGGCGTCCTTCGAGCGCGCCGGTGACCGCGAGGTGCAGTCCGTAGCGGGCTCCGGGGTCGCAGCCGGGGTCGGTGGTCAGCGGGACGAGGTCGGGGCAGTCGGCGAGCAGGCTCTCCAGGCGGCGGAAGTTGCCGGCCTTGGCCCGCAGCAGCCGGTCCAGGTCGTCGAGATGGGACTGGGCGAGCACGCAGGCCAGGGGGCTCATGCGGAGGTTCGCCCCGAGTCCGGTGCCGATGTACGGGGTGAGCGCCGGGTCCTCGACGGTGGCGCGGGAGCGCTGGCGGAAGGCGGTGAGCAGGGAGGCCATGTCGTGGACCCTGCGGTGGGGGGTGACCAGGACGCCGCCCATGCCGCCCGAGACGGTCTTGACGCCGCCGAGGCTGAAGACGGCGGCGTCGCCGAATCCACCGACGGGGCGGCCCCGGTAGGTGGAGCCGTGGGCGTGCGAGCAGTCCTCGATCAGGAGCAGCCCGTTGGCGCGGGCGAGTTCGGCGACGGGGTCCATGTCGACGGGGTGGCCCCACAGATGGGTGACGCTGATGGCGCGGGTGCGCGGGGTGAGGTGGGGTCGCAGGGTCTCGGCGGTGACGTTGCCGTGGGCGTCGCCGGCGTCGCACAGGACGGGGACGGCGCCGAGGAGCAGCAGCGGGGTCACCGTGGTGGGGAAGGTCAGGGTGGGTACCAGGACCTCGTCGCCGGGGCCGATGCCGAGGGCGAAGTAGGCGCTGTACAGGGCGCTGGTGCCGGAGTTGACGGCGAGGCAGTGGGGGCGGCCGGTGAGCCGGGCCATGGTCTGTTCGAGCCGGGAGATCTCCGGCCCGTGCCCGTAGTCGAAGGTGCGGCCCCGGCCGACGAGCCGGGCCGTCTCCTGCTGGGCCCGTTCCGTGTAGACGGGCCATTCGGGAGGGTGGACGAGCCGGTGGCGGAAGCGGGTGGTCATGACGCGGTCCTCTCCTCGGCCGGGCGGTGCGCCGGTTCGCGGGCGTCGCAGGCGTCGCGGACCGCGAGGGTCCAGCCGGCCAGGGAGGACGCCAGGTGGCGGCGGCCGTGGCGCAGCAGGCCGGAGGTGACGGGGAAGACGGTGCGGTCCAGGTGGTCCCCGGCGGCCGCCACCACGTTCGCCGGGGTGCGTCCGGGCCGGCCGAGTCCGGGCAGGGAGACGAGTCCCGTGCCGGTGCGGGCCACGAGGTCGCGGGCCTCGTCGGGGCGGGCGCCGACGACCGCGCCGAGGTGGTCGGTGCGGTGGGCCCGGTTCCATGCCGCCGCTTCGTCGGCCAGGGCCTGTCCGACGGTGCGTCCGGCGGTGTCCCGGGCGTGCTGGACGGTGTCGGACGCGTGGTTGGACGTACGGGTCATCAGCAGGATTCCGCAGTTCCGGCGGCCCGCCTCGGTGAGGGCGGGTTCCAGGGGGGCGAGTCCCATCCAGGGGACCAGGGTGACCGCGTCGCCGCCCAGGACGCTGTCCGGGCCGAGGTAGAGACCGGCCAGGGTGTCGGCGGCGTCGGGGGCGTCGCAGCGTTTGGCGTCCAGGACGACGAGCGCCCCGCCCTCGTGGACGCGGTCCACGACCTCGCGGAGCAGGCCGAGTCCGGGTCCGCCGAACCGTTCGAAGAACGGGGTCTGGATCTTGACGAGGGAGACCCGGTCGGCGACGGCGTCGGCGACGGTCAGCGCGTGGTCGCGGGCGGCGGCCAGGGTGTCGGGCAGCCCCCACCAGTCCAGGCGTTCGGCGGACGGGCCCATGCCGACGGCGAGCCGGGAGGTGGCCTCGGCCCTGGCCCGCCAGCGGGCGAGGAACCCCGCGGGCGGGGCCGTGGTCACCGCGGCCTCCTGGCGACGATCCGGGTCATGGAGTGGATGTGCGGGCCTTCGCCGGGGTGTTCGTCGTGCAGGTCGGTGTCGGTGGCCCGGACGATCTCCCAGCCGGCGTAGAGGTCCAGGTGCTCCTGGTGGCCGAGCAGGGTGGGCTGCTGGGTGCCGGTGTGCGGGTAGGGGACCCGGGCGTTGAAGGCGCAGTACAGGTGGAGTCCGCCGGGGGCGGTGGCCGCGCGCAGCCGGCCGGTGAGTGCCGCGACGGCCGCGGGCCCGTCGAGCCAGTGGGTCAGGCTGTAGGCGACGACCAGGTCGTACCAGTCGTCGGCCAGGGGGCGGGTGGTGATGTCGGCCCGCTCCCAGGTGACGTGGGGGACGTGGCCGCACAGGGAGGCGGCGCGGGCGAGGGCGGCCTCGGAGACGTCCATGGCGTGGACGCGGGCGCCGTGGCGGGCGAGGTGGCGGGCGTTGCGTCCCTCGCCGCAGCCCGCGTCGAGCGCCTTGAGGCCGTCGACGGGCCGTTCGGCGCACAGTTCGCGGACGAGGGAGGTGGGTCCGGTGCCCCAGAAGCTGGGGCTGGGCGAGGTGTAGATCTCCTCGCACCGGGTGGTGCCCGCGGGGGTGGGGGCGGACGCGGTCGTGGTCATCGGTGCCGTTCCCTTCGTGGGGTCGGGCGGCCGGGCCGGGCGGACAGCTCGTCCGCCACGACGCCGCCGAGTTCGCGGATGAAGAAGTGCGGTCCGCCGAAGCGCAGCGAGCGGAACGCGCCGGTGGTGTGCCGCTGCCAGGCGGCGATCCCGTCCGGGGTGGTGAGCGGGTCGTCGGAGCTCCACAGCGCGGTGACCGGGCTGGTGAGCGGCGGGCGGGGCTCCCAGCGGTAGCGCTCGCAGAGGGTGAAGTCGGCGCGGGCGGTGGGCAGGAGCGCGGCGACCAGGTCGTACAGGGGGCCCGAGTGCGGCACGCCCATGATCGTGGCGAGTTCCTGGAGGAGTTCCAGGTCGGTGACCTTCTCCAGGGGTTTGCCGGGCAGCGGGGTGTCGGGCGAGCAGAGTCCCGAGACCACGAGGCGGGCCGGTTCGGGAAGGCCCCGGGCGCGCAGTCCGCAGGCGATCTCGTAGCCGAGGAGTGCCCCCATGCTGTGCCCGAACACCGCGTAGGGGCCGGTCCGGACGGCGTCGGCGCAGGCGTCGAGGAGGTCCGGGAGGAGGGCGTCGAGGTGGTCGCGGGCCGGTTCGCGCATCCGCTGGTCCCGGCCGGGCAGGGTGACGTAAGCGAGCCGGGCCCACGGCCGGAACAGCGGTTCCCACTCCCGGAAGAAGGAGCGTCCGCCGCCCGCGAAGGGCGGGACGAGGATCAGCGGGCCGTCCGGGGGGCCGTCGCAGACGCTGAGCCAGGCGGTCCCCCGGCCGGTGGCGGTGGTGGCGGTCATGCCCGCTCTCCGGCGCTCTCCTGCGCCGTTCCGGCCGCGCCGGACTGTTCGGCCAGGGCGTCCTCGGGGGTGGCGAGCCGGGTGACGGGCGAGCGCACCAGCGCGAGCAGGGACAGCGGCACGATGAGCGCGCCGACGGTCATGGCCCAGCGCACCCCGAGCGTCTCGCCGAGCAGACCGGCGGTGAGGGCGGCCAGCGGCAGCACTCCTCCGGTGACGAAGAGTTCGGCGGAGGCGGCGCGGCCCATCATCTCGTTGGGGGTGAGGCACTGGCGCAGGACGGCGGTGCAGATGCTGGCCACGACCACGCCGAACAGGGTGGTGAAGAAGCTCAGCACGATCATCGGCATGACCAGCAGGTCCGGTTCGGTGAACAGGACGGTCGCGATGGGGCCCATCCCCGCGATGACCGCGGCGCGGACCAGGGTGCGGCCCAGCCCCAGCCGCTGGACGATCTTCGGCATCAGCATGGCGCCGGCGAGTCCGCCGACGGAGCCGATCGTCATGGCGAGGCCCAGCTGGGCGGTGGACAGGCCCGCGGTGCGGGTCCCGTAGAGCAGGAAGAGGGTGAGGAAGATCTGGATGCCGAAGTTGAAGACGGCGGCCTCGATGGTCAGGGCGCGCAGCGACCGGTTGCCGAAGACGAGCCGCAGTCCGGACATCAGCTCGGTGCGCAGGGCGGGGCGTTTGCCTTCGCGGGGCGCGGGCGCCTCGTCGGGGGTCTTCATCAGGCCGAGCGTCACGGCGGAGACCAGGTAGCTGGCCATGTCGATGAGGAGGGCGCCCTGTGCCCTGACGATTCCGACGAGGCCGCCGGCGAGGCCGGGTCCGGCGATCCGGGCGACGTTGAGGCTGGTCTCCAGGCGGCTGTTGGCGGCGGTGAGGCCTTCGCTGGGGACGACCTTGGGGAGCATCGCCTGGTTGGCGATGTCGAAGACGATGGCGAAGGAGCCGAGCAGGAAGCCGAGCGCGCACAGCGCGGCGACGGACAGTCCGTTGGTCCAGGCGAGCAGGACGACGGCGCCGATGGTGGCGCTGCGCAGCAGGTTCGCCATCAGCATGGCGCGCCTGCGGCGCATCCGGTCGACGGCGACGCCCGCGAGCAGGGTGACGGCGATGGCCGGGAGGGTGCGGGCGGCGCTGATCAGGCCGAGGTCCCCGGCGGAGGCGTTGAGGGTGAGGATGGCCAGCAGCGGGAAGGCGACCTCGGTGATCTCGGAGCCGACCAGGGAGACGGTCTGCCCGGACCACAGCAGGGTGAAGTCGCGGTTGCCGGACAGCGGTGAGCGGCCCGGCTTCTCGTCGGGTGCGGCCGGTTCGGCGCTGGTGTCGAGAGAGGCGGTCATCACGGCTCCTGTCGTACGGATGGGGTCGTGGCCCGGGGACGGGCCAGGTGGGCGGTGAGGAAGGAGACGGCCGCGGCGTAGCCGGTCTGGGCGGCCGCGGGGCGGTACCGGTCGGCGCGGAGGAAGTTCATGAAGGCGTGTCCGGCGCCCTCGGCGACGGTGACGCGCACCGGGTGGCGGGCGTGCTCGGTGTGCCGGGCGAGCCGGCGCAGATCGTCGGGGGACGGGCTGGTGTCCTCGCGGCCGCCGACGACGAGGACGGGGCACCGGGTGCGGTCGGCGCGGGTGCCGGGGCCGTCGCCGGGGCCCCAGGCCTGGAAGAGCCGGCCGCCGTAGAAGGAGACGGCGGCTTCGCAGAACGGGGTGTCGACGGCGGCGAGGAGCGCGATGCGTCCGCCCATGCAGTGGCCGACGACTCCGGTGGGCAGTCCGGCCCCGCCGCCGTCCGCGTCCCCTTCCAGCAGGGCGTGGCAGCGGTTCAGATCGTGGACGATCCGGGCGTCGCGGAGTGTTTCCTTCTTCTCCGCGGGCGACAGTCCGGGGTCGGTGACCCGGCTGAACAGGTCCGGGGCCGCGGCGAGGAAGCCGGCGTCGGCCAGGGTGCGGCAGACGGATTCGGTGAAGCCGTCGATGCCGTCCCGGTGGTGGGCGACGACGATCCGGGCGACGGGTTCCCGGTCCAGGGGGCGGGCGACGAGGACCCGCATCGGCGGCTCGGCGCCGTCGGCAGGTGCGGTACGCCACCGGAGGTCCGCGGCCGGGGTCTCGTCGTGGTCCGGGAGGAGCCGGGTCAGCCCGTGGTCGAGGGCGGGTGCGCTGGTCATGTGCGGTTCCTTCCGGCCGGCACGGTCTGGGGGGAGGGTGCGGCCAGGGCCGTGAGGTGCGCGGCGAGCCGGCGGGGGGTGGGGCGGGTGAACACGTCGCGCAGCCGCACCCGCAGGCCCAGGTCCTCGGCGAGGGCCTCGGTGAGGACGGCGGCGGTCAGGGAGTCCCCGCCCAGGTCGAAGAAGTCGTCGTCGGCGGAGCAGGCGGGGTTGCGCAGCGCCTCCCGCCAGGCGGCCAGGACGGGTTCCAGGAGCCGTTCGGCCTGTTCCCCGGGGCCGGGTGCGGCGGGCGGGGGCGCGGTGGGCCCGGCCGGCAGGGGGCGGGCGCCGGGCGCGGTGGCGAGCAGGTCGCGGGCGACCTTGCCGTTGGCGGTGCGCGGCAGTTCGGCCCAGGCGGTCCAGACGGCGGGGACCGCGTGGGCGGGCAGCGTGGCGGCGACGGCGGTGCGCAGCGGTCCGGCGGTGACGTCGGGGGCGGCGACCAGATGGGCGGTCAGCCGGGCGGTGCCGTCCGGGCCGGGTTCGGCGGTGACCACGGCGTCGGTGACGCCGGGGCGGTCCAGGAGGACGGCCTCGACCTCGGCGGGGTCGACGCGGTGGCCGCGGATCTTGATCTGCCGGTCGGTGCGGCCGTGGTGGCGCAGCAGTCCGTCCTCCGGCAGGGTGCACAGATCGCCGGTGCGGTAGAGGCGGGCGCCGGGGGCCGTGCCGAACGGGTCGGGGACGAACCGTACGGCGGTGCGGGCCGGGTCGCCGAGGTAGCCGAGGGCGATCTCGGGTCCGGTGACGGTGAGTTCGCCGCGGTGTCCGGGGGCGGCCTCGCGCAGCCCGGGGGTGGTGACGCGGACCGTGACGTCGGGCCAGGGCCGGCCGACCGGGGGGCGGGCGGCGCGCAGCGCCGGGCTCGCGGTGTGCGAGGTGATCCGTTCGGGCCAGGGGGTCAGGGAGCTGCTGATGCCGTTGGCCTCGGCGGAGCCGAAGCTGACGGCGACCTCGAAGGGGAGGTGCGGGCGGGCCCAGCGGCGTACGACGTCGCTGCCCACGGTCATCAGCCGCAGCGGGGTGTCCTCGGGCCAGTCCAGGGAGTGGAGGCGTTCGGCGAGCGGCATGCTCACGTACGCGGTGGTGACGCCCTGTTCGAGGATCCAGCGGCGGGTCGCCGCGGGGGAGGCGGTGGTGTCCTCGGGCGGGACGACGACGCTCGCTCCGGCGGCGAGGTAGGGCCAGATCTCGCCCACGGCGGACGAGGCGCCGGGCGGGGCCATCCAGGCGGAGCGGTCGCCGGGCACGACCCGGTGCGCGGCGCCGTGGGTGGCGGTGCTGTGGGCGACGGAGCGGTGGGTGACGGCCACGGCCTTCGGTTCGCCGGTCGAGCCGGAGGTGAGGACGGCGTAGGCGAGGGCGTCGGGGTGGGGGTGGGGCGCGGCGCCGTCGTGGGCGGGGTCGTCGGCGGGGTCGTCGGCGTGGTCCAGGTCGCCGGGACCCACGCCGAGGACGCGGGCGCCGGCGCACGGGGTGCCGGGCGGTGCGATCACGACGGCGGGGGCGCCCGCCGCCCGCAGCGCCGCCTCGGTCCGTGCCGGGGGCCAGGCGGGGTCGAGGAGGACGGTGTACGCGCCGCGCCGCCAGACCGCCAGATAGGCGGCGAGCAGTTCGCAGCTCTTGGGGAGCGCGACGCCCACCGGATCGCCTCGGCGCACCCCCGTGGCGGCGAGGCGTCCGGCGAGCAGGCCGGCCGCGCGGTGCAGCCGTCGGTGGGTCCAGGACGTCCTCGGGTCGGTGACGGCCACGGCGTGGGGCGTTGCCCCGGCGGCGGCGGCCAGCGGCCCGGTGACCGGTCCCCGGTGGGGAAAGACCGGGGTGTCAGCCGGCATCGCGCATCAGCTCCCCGACTTCCTCCGCGATCAGGTCCCTGAGCTCCTCGGTGCAGGCGATGAAGTCGTCGTGGACCCCGGGCAGGGTGCGGACCCGTACGTCGCCGTCGAGTTCCTCCCAGCCGGACCGGGCGAGGGGCCCGGGGACGACCGTGTCGTGGGTCCAGCCGACGGCGGTCACCGGCAGGGGCAGGCCCCGCGAGGCGTCGAAGCGATAGCCGCGCATGGCCCGGAGGTCGTCCATGAGCACGTCGCCGTAGATCTCGGCGAGTTCCGGGTCCACGGTGGCGCCGCGGGCCCGCATCATGGCGATCACCTCGGCGGCGGGGTCGATCGTGTCCAGGGGGCGCTGGTTGAGCGGGCCGTAGATGTCCCGGTGCGGTGCGCCCCAGGAGGAGGACAGCAGCCGCATGGCGGAGGCCGGTACGCCTTCGTCGCGCAGCAGCCGGGCCGTCTCCAGGGCGTACGGCACCGAGCCGCAGTGGCCGATGAACAGCAGGGGGCGGCTGCCCAGCCGCAGGAGGGCGGGGGCCAGTCCCCGGGCGAACTCCTCGACGGACCGGGGCGCCCGCTCGCGGCCCCGGCTCTCGCGTCCCGGCGGCTGCACCGGCAGGACCCGGGCGCCGCCGATGCCCACGGGCCAGCCGGCGAAGGCGGAGGCGCCGATGCCGGCGTAGGGGATGCAGACCGCGACGGGCTCGTTGCGGACCGGGACGCGGGTGAGCCAGAGGGAACGCGGGTCGGCCGCGGTGGTGGTGGTCATGCCCGGACCTCCAGGGGCAGCGAGGTGATGCCGTTGATGAAGTTGGAGCGCAGATGGCGGACCTCACCGGCGAGTTCCAGGCCGGTGACGCGTTCCCTGATGCGGTCCAGGGCGAGCCGGATGACGGTGCGGGCGCTGAGGGCGCCCACGCAGATGTGCGCGCCGACGCCGAAGGCGATGTGCGGATTGGGGCGGCGGCCGGGGTCGAAGGTGTACGGGTCGTCGAAGACGGCGGCGTCGCGGTTGGCGGAGGCCACCCACGCGCAGACCAGTTCGCCGGGTTCCAGGTCGACTCCGTGGAGGGTCACGGGTTCGGTGACCCGGCGCATCAGGTGGTTGGTGGGGGTGGCCCAGCGCAGCGCCTCCTCGACCACGGTGGCGGGGCGGTCCTCCCCGAGCAGGACCCGTTTGCCGAGGTCCTGGCGGGCCGCCAGCAGGTGGAGCAGCTGGGTGGCGACGTGCGGGGTGGTGGTGTTGGCCCCCATCAGGAAGCTGTAGCAGTTGAGGAGGATGTCGTCGTCGCTGAGCTTGCGGCCCTCGACCTCCACCGTCAGCAGCAGGGAGATGAGGTCGTCGCCGGGCTTCCGGCGGCGTTCGGCGACCGTCTCGCGCAGATAGCCGAAGAGTTCGACGTGGGCGAAGTGGAGCGTCTCGCCGACGTCGCCGTCGGTGTACGCGGTGTCGGAGGGCGCGACGCCCGCCATCGCGGCGCGGGCGATCAGCGGCCACATGTCCTCGGGGATGCGGATGACGGGTCCCATGGCGGCCATGGCGAGGGCGAGGAAGTGCTCGGCGGCGTCGTGGACGCCCGGTTCGAGGAGCGGGGCGATCATCCGGTCGACGTTGGCCCGGACGGTCGGCCCGAGGCGGCGCAGGGCCTGGGTGGTCATGGCCTTGCTGGTGGGGACGCGCAGGGCGCGGTGGCGGGGCGGGTCCGTGAGGTTGATGGTGTGTCCGCCGGCCGGGTCCCCGTGCCGGACGTCGAGGATGGTGCCGTACTCCGAGCCGAAGCGGCGGGTGTCGCGCAGGACGCGCACCACGTCGGGGAAGGCGGTCACCGACCAGATCCGCACCCCGTCCGGGGTGTGTCCCTCGTACGGCGCCGGAAGCGCGCGCATCAGCCGCCAGGCGGCGTGCGGGGAGCCGTGCTCCCAGGGGGTGTCGTAGGCGTCCGCGTCGAGGATGCGGTGCTCCGACAGGTCGAGGTCGTCGCGCAGGTCAGTTCTGAGGAGATCCATCGCCGTCGACCTCCATGGTCATCGTCATGTGGGAAATGCCGTTGATGAACGTCGACGCCAGGTGGCGCACCGGGCCGGTGACCGTGAACCGGCTCACGGAGACGGCGAGTTCCTCCACCAGGACGCGCAGGGCGACCCGGGCGTAGTGCATGCCGACGCAGATATGGGGTCCGGCGCCGTAGCCGAGGTGGGCGCCGGTGCGTTCGGCGTCGAACCGGTCGGGCTGCCGGTGGCGGCCGGGGTCGCGGTTGGCGGCGGCGGTCCACAGGCAGACCCAGTCGCCCGCCTTCATGGCGCGCCCGGCGACGCTGGTGTCCCGGTTGACGCGGCGCACCAGGTGGTTGGTGGGGCAGATCCAGCGGACGGCCTCGTCGACGAGGAGGCGGGGCTGGACCTCCCCGGCGCGGACCCGGTCCCACAGCGCGGGCCGGCGGGCGCACAGCAGCAGCAGGTGCGCGGCGACGTGCGGGGTGGTGGTACCGGCGCCCAGAACGGTGCTGTACAGGTTGAGGAGTTGTTCGCGCTCGCCGAGGCGGCGTCCGCCGACCTCGGTGGTGGCCAGCCGGGAGACGATGTCGTCGCCGGGTGTGTGCCGTTTCGCGTCGATCGCGGCGCGGAAGCAGCGGAACAGGTGGTGGTGGGCGTCGGCGAGCACGGTCTCCGGGGGGTCGCCGCGGGAGACCAGCGGGTCGGAGGGGGCGATGCTGGCGGTGGTCCAGCGGGCCAGGTCGTCCCAGTGCTCGGGCAGGATGCCGATGACCTCGCCGAAGGCCAGGGCGGAGAGGCGCTGGAGGTCCCCGGCGACGTCGTGGGTTCCGCCGGCCAGCCAGGGCGCGACGAGTGCGCGGATCCGGCGGCGGATCACGGGTTCGGCCGCGCGGGCGGCGGGGGCGGACAGCAGGGGGGCGACGGCGGCGCGGATCTCGGTGTGGTCGGGCGGGTCCATCAGCGTGATGGTCAGGCCTCCGGCGGAGTCGCCGCCGGCGCCCACCGAGTCGAGGATCGTGCCGTACTCGGAGCTGAACGTCTCGTGGTCGCGGAGGATCTCGCGGACCTCCTGGTGGCCGGTGACGCTCCAGTAGCCGGGGAAGTCGCCCTCGGGGGCGGTCCACACGACCGGGTTCTCCTGCCGCAGGCCGGCCCACACCCCGTGCAGTGAACCGTCGACATAGGTCCGGGGGTCCGCCATCGACGTGAAAGGGCAGCCGCCGGACGTCCCGGCCGGGGCGTCGGCCACCAAGGCGTCGGCCGCCGGGGCGTCGGCGAGGTCGAGGCGCATGGCTCAGCCCTCCGTGCCCGCGCCGGCGCGGCTCTCCAGCAGCGCGGAGAGTTCGGCGACGGTGGGGCCGCGGAAGAAGTCCCGCGGCCGGACGCCGTGTCCGGCCTCGGCGAGCACGGCCAGCAGGTCCACGGTGCGCAGGGAGTCTCCGCCGAGCCGGAAGAAGTCGTCGTCGACGCCGACCCGGTCGATGCCGAGGACATCGGCGAAGGCACCGGCCAGCGTGGACTGCAGCGCGTTCTCCGGTGCCCGGAACTCGCCGACGTCCAGGGCGTCCCGGCTGGCCCACGGGGCGTCCAGGGCGCCGCGGTCGAACTTGCCGTTGCGGTCCAGCGGCATCGTGTCGAGGATCTCGACCACTCCGGGGACCAGGTGCGGCGGCAGCCGGTCGCCGAGCCACTGGCGGACGCCGCCGGGTGTGACCGTCCGGCCGGGTGTCGCGGAGACGTAGCCCACCAGGCGGTTCCCGCCGGGGGCGGGGACGGCCAGGGCCACTCCGGCGGCGATGTCGGGGTGCTGGTTGAGGCAGGTCTCGATCTCTCCCAGTTCGACGCGGAAGCCGCGGATCTTCACCTGGCGGTCCGCGCGGCCGTGGAAGGTGAACTCCCCGTCGGGGCGGCGGGCGGAGAGGTCGCCGGTGCGGTAGACGCGCTCCCCGGTGCCGGCGGGGTCGGGCACGAAGCGCAGGGCGGTCCGGCCGGGTGCGCCGAAGTAGCCGCGGGCCAGTCCGGCGCCGGAGAGGCAGAGTTCGCCGGTCCCGCCGTCCTCGACGGCTTCCAGACCGGGGCCCAGCACCCGCATGCCCATGCCGGTGAGCGGGGTGCCGAGCGGGACGGCGTCGTGGTCGGCGTGGGGGTCCACGGTGTGCAGGGAGGCGAAGACGGTGGTCTCGGTGGGGCCGTAGGCGGCCAGGACGCGGGTACGGGCCGCGATCGCCCGCACGTGCTGCGGGGACAGCACGTCGCCGCCGGTGAGGATCGTGCCGGCCATGGCCAGGCCCTCGGGGTCGTGGTCGGCCATGGCGTGGAACAGTCCGGTGGTCAGGAACAGCCAGTCGGGGCGCCGCTCGCGCAGATGGCCGCCGAGGCGTTCCACGGTGACCGGGCCGGACGGCACCACGTCGACGGTGGCGCCGCGGCACAGGGTCACCCAGATCTCGAAGACCGAGGCGTCGAAGGCGGTCGGCGCGAGGTGGGCGACGCGCTGCCCCGGACGGACGGCCAGCCGTGCGTCGTCGCCGGCCAGGGCCAGCACGTCCGCGTGGGTGACGGCCACGCCCTTGGGTTCGCCGGTGGAGCCGGAGGTGAACACCAGGTACATCAGCTGTCCGCCGTGGCCGGCCCGGTGGGCGGCCGGTGCGGCGGGCGCGTGGCCGCGGACCGGGACGACGGGCACGCCCCGGTCCGGGAAGGCGCCGGTGTCGGGGCCGGCCGTCACGACGGCGGAGAGACCGGCCCCGGACGCGATGCGCTCCAGCGCCTCCGCCGGGTAGGACGGGTCGAGCGGCACATAGGCCGCCTGAGCCTTCAGCGCGGCGAGGGCGGCGATCACGAAGTCGGCGCCGCGCGAGCAGTGCACGCCGACCCGTTCCTCCCGGCCGATGCCGGTTCTGAGCAGGGCGGCGGCCAGGGCGTCGGCCGCCGCGTCGAGTTCGGCGTAGGTGACCGGTCCTCCGTCGTACAGGGCCACCGCACCGGGGGTGCGTGCCGCACGGAGCGCCACGGCACCGTGCACGGTGCCGGCCTGCGCCGGGGTGACGGTCCGTGAGCCGCCGTCCGGGGTCGGCAGGGCGGCGGGGAGAGGGGAGACGGCGGTCGTCAAGGGCGTCATTTCTCGATCACGCTCCGATTCGTCCGGTTGTGGTGTGCCAGTGTTCGAGGGCGATCTGGGCGAGGATGTCCGCGACGCGGCGCGCGGGCGGCGCGAGCTGCCGGTCCCTGCCCACCAGATGGATGTAGAGGCGGTCGGTCAGCGGGCGCCAGCTGGCCGACGCGGGGTTCCCGCCGGTCATCAGCACGTGCAGCGGGCCGCCGTGGTGGACGGGCCGGTGTCCGGCGCACACCGTGTGGTTCTCGGTGAACCGGCTCAGTCCGTCGGCCAGCGAGGCCGGGGTGGGCGCTCCGTCGCCGAGGGCGTCCGCGAGCATGCGCAGCAGGGCGGTCTCGTCCTGTTCGGCCAGATCGCGGGCGGTCCAGGGCGGCGGGGCGCCGAGTTCGGCGGCGTACCGGCGCAGCAGTGTCTCCCGGCCGGGGGCGGGGGGCTGGAAGGGTTCGGTGTCGATGACGGCCACCGGTGCGAGTTCCCGGGTGCCGGAGGCGGCCAGCCGGGCCATCTCCTGGGCGACGAGACCCGCGCATCCCCGGCCGGCGAACAGGGTCGCCGCCGTGAGGACGGAGCGGGGCAGGGAGCGCAGCGACTCGGCGGCGAGCCGGGTCACGTCCCGGCCCGGGGGCCCGGCGAGCCGCAGTTCCATCACCTGGAACTCCGGGGGGAGTTGGGCGGCGAGCGAGTCACCGGCGTCCGGTGATCCGTCGAGGCCGGGTGCGATCACGACGGTGGGCGCGCCGGTACGGATGCGGGCGAGCGCGGTCCGCACGGCGGGGGCGGGTCCGGGGGCGCGGCGTCGGCCGAAGGCGGCGCCGGTGAGGATGTCGAGGGGGGTGTCGGGCTGCCGGGTGACGTCCTCGGCGAGCCGTGTGTACGCGTCGGCCATCGCGGTCACCGTGGCGGTGTCCAGGGCGGCGGGGTCGTAACACCAGGCGAGGCGGAGGCCGTCGTCGTCGGCGGTGGCCCGCATCCACAGGTCGTACGGGGCGGGGGCGTCGTCGAGGGGGACGGGCTCGGCGTCCAGGCCGCGGAAGCCGGGCGGGCGGTGCAGCGGGTAGCGCATGCTGAAGGCGGCCGGTGCGCGGTGCCCGCCGGTGCCGAGGGCGAGCCGGTAGGGCAGTTCCTGGTGGGCGAAGTCCTGTTTGGCCGCCTCGTTGGCGGCGAGGGCGGCGGCGGCGAATCCGGTGCCGGGGGTGAGCGGGAAGGGCACGGGGAGCATGCCGTTGAGGCGTCCGACGGTGTCCTGGAGTCCGGGCAGGAGCCGGGTGCCGGCCGCGGGGACGCCGACGATCGTGCGGTCGGTGCCGAGTTGCGTGCCGGTGGTCCAGGCGAGGAGCACCAGGAGGTTCAGCCAGTCGGCGGTGCCGAGTGCCTTGCCGAGTGCGGTGAAGGCGTCCGCGACGGGGCGGGCGATGCGGCGTTCGACGACGGCGCTGCGGCCGGGTGCTCCGGCGTCGGCGGGGGCGGGCACGGGGAACGCGAGGCCGGTGGGGGCCCCGTCGAGGCGCTGCCGCCAGTGGGCGGTGTGGGCGTCCCACCGGCCCTCGGCCTGCCGCCGTCCGAGCATCCGGACGGCCTCGCGGATGCCGTTGGGTGCCGGGCCGGGCGGCGGGCCGCCGGTCTCGGCGGTGTAGGCCTCGCCCAGTTCCCGCAGCAGGATCTGCCAGGACCATTCGTCGACCCACAGCGGATGGGCGGCGAGCAGCAGCAGATGCTCCCCGGCCGACTGGCGGACCAGGGCGGCGCGCAGTCCCGGTTCGGCGTCCGGCCCGGCGGTGGCGACCAGGGTGCGGGCGGCGTCGGCGAGCCGTCCCGGGTCCACCGGGCCGGAGCGGACGAGGGCGGTGCGGGGTGTGTGCGACAGGGCCAGTTCGGGGCGGCCCCGGCCGGAGACGCGCACGGTGCAGCGCAGCCCCTCGTGGCGCGCCACGAGCAGGTCGAGCGCCCGTTCGAGGGCGGTTTCGTCGAGCGGCCCGGTCAGCCGGAGCCCGACGGTGGAGAGGTCGCCGACGGCGGCGCCCCACATCTCCTCCTGGGCGGCGGTGAGCGGCGGGAGGCCGGGGGCCGCCGTGACCGTACGGAGGTCCTCAGCGGTCATGGCCGGCTCCCACGGTCTCCAGGGCGGCGGCCAGGGAGTGGGCGACACCGGCGACGGTGGAGTCCGCGATGAAGTCGCCCACGGGCAGTTCCACACCGAAGATCCCGGGCGCGGTGGTCAGCATCCTGATGGCTTCCAGGCTGTTGCCGCCGAGTCCGAAGTAGTCGTCGTCGGGTGCGGAGGGCTCGCGGCCCAGGGCGGGGGCGAACAGTTCGCGGGCGACCCGCTGTTCCAGTTCGCTGAAGCCGCCGCCGGCCCCGGTGCCGTCCTCCGGCCGGGTCTCGGAGAGCCGTTCGGTGAGGGCCTGCCGGTCGACCTTGTCGGTGAGCGTACGGGGCATGGCGTCCAGGACCAGGATGCGTTCGGGCACCATCCAGGTCGGGAACCAGGCGGCGAGGGCCCGTCTGACCGCGTCCGCCGAGACGTCCCGGCCGGTGACGACGGCGGCCAGCAGCTCCCGGCCGTCGACCCGGAAGACGTCCACGAGGGCCTGGCGGACCGCCGGGTCGCGGCGCAGGACGTTCTCGATCTCGCCGGGCTCGATGCGCACCCCGTTGACCTTGATCTGCCGGTCGCGGCGGGACAGGTAGAGCAGGGTGCCGTCCGCCTCCCTGCGGACCATGTCGCCGGTGCGGTACATCCGTCCGCCGGGTTCGCGGGAGGCGGGGTCGGGGACGAAGACGAGGGCGGTGGCGGAGGGCGCGCCCCGGTAGCCGCGGCCCACGACGGGCCCGCCGACGCACAGT
This sequence comes from Streptomyces sp. NPDC024555, assembly GCF_055559335.1. NCBI lineage: Bacteria > Bacillati > Actinomycetota > Actinomycetes > Kitasatosporales > Streptomycetaceae > Streptomyces > Streptomyces sp. NPDC024555. Next base: position 106,248 of record NZ_JBVHKV010000020.1, on the reverse strand, counting down.
TCGCCGGCCGCGCCCGCGGGGGCGGGGTCGAGCCGGCCGTCGAGGACCCGCACGTCGGCCTCGCCGATCCCGTGGCCGAGCGGCACCCGGGGCGCGCCGGCCGTGCCGTCGGGGCCGGGGAGGCAGGCGGTCGCGGCGACGGTGGCCTCGGTGGGTCCGTAGCCGTGCCAGAAGGCCAGACGGCGGCTCCACCGGTCGGCGAGCGCGCCGGAGCAGGGCTCGCCGCCGGAGAAGACGAGGCGCAGTCCGGGGACGTCCTCGGGGTCCATCAGTTCCAGGACGCTGGGCGGGATGTCGGCGACGGTGACGCCGTGGTCCCGGATCATCCGGGTGAGGGAGAGGACGTCGGCGCGCTCCTCGCGTCCCGCGACGACCAGTTCGGCACCGGCGGCCAGGGCGGTGAAGACCTCGAAGACGGAGGTGTCGAACGCGAACGAGGAGAACTGGAGCACCCGGTCGTCCGGGGTGATCTCGAAGAGGTCGCGGATCGAGGTGACGAAGGAGGCGACCGAGCCCTGCTCGATCATGACGCCCTTGGGCTCTCCGGTGCTGCCCGAGGTGTGCAGCACGTAGAGCAGTTGCCGCGGGTGGGCGGCGCGCGGTGCGAAGGCGGGGGCGGTCCCCGGTGGCGGGACGTGGACCGGGGCCGCGCCGTCCAGCGTCTCGCGGACGCCCGCGCGGTCCAGCGCGGTGTCGCCGCGCTCGCGGGAGGCCGGGTCGACGGGGACGTACGCGGCGCCCGCGAGGAGCACGGCCAGGACCGCGACGACGGTCCCGGCCGTGCGCTCGGCCAGGACGCCGACCCGGTCCTCGGGGCCGATGCCCCGGGCCGTCAGGCGCTGGGCCCCGGCCTGTGCCGAGGCCCAGAGGTCCCGGTAGGTGAGGACGGTGCCGTACCGGTCCCGTACCGCGACCCGGTCGGGGTGGGCGGCCAGGCCGCTCCGCAGGAGGCCGGGCAGGTCACGGTCGCCGGCCGCGGCCGGGTCCTGGTTCGTGGTCATGTCAGCCGCCGTTCTCCGCGGACTCCAGCCAGCGGCGGACGCTGGCCGGCCGCATGTCGGTCCAGACCCGGTCGATGTGGGCGAGGCAGTCGCCGCGCAGTCCCCGGAATCCGGCGGGCTCCCAGCCCGCCGGTATCTCCCGGCCCTCCGGCCAGATCGAGTACTGCTCCTCGTCGTTGCGCACGACGTCGAAGGAGAGGTCGTCGCGGTCGAAGACGCTGACGTCGAACTGCTCCTGGCCGGACTGTTCCTGACCGGCCGTCATGGACGTGGTCATCAGGCCTCCCCGGCGTCGTCGCCGAACATGGCGGACATGGTCTCGTGGCTCTGCTCCCGGTCGAGGTCGGCGAGGCCGCCCCAGCAGGTGTTGAGGATGGTGCGGGTGACGTCCCGGGTGAGCGGGGTGGTGCGGTGCAGGGTCGTGTCGCTGCGCAGGAGGTAGATGTCGCCGGTGCGGAAGGTCCAGGTCTTCGGCTCGGTGGCGGCGAGCCACTTCTCGACCTGCGGGTCCTGCTTGTTCCAGTGGCTGTGGGGCACGGTCTGGAGGGCTCCGCCGGCCTCGTGCTCCGGGACGTCGAACAGCCAGATGAGGGTGAACGGGAAGTCGCCCCAGTGCCAGCCGTGGGTGTCGCCGGCACGGTGCTGGCGGGTGATGACGTACTGCTCGTCGTCCCACGGGCAGTCGATGACCTCCTCGCCGGCGATCCGGCCGAGGAACTCCTTGAGCGCCGGGGAGCGGTAGATCTCGGGGATCAGCGTGGCCCCCCGGTGGATGCTTCCGCGGTTGACGGTGCTCATCGCCCGCAGGGTGTTGCCGGTCGCCGGGATCTCGATGTCGATGCGGCGGGCCGCGGAGACCAGCTCGTCGACCTCGGCACTCAGGGACTGGAACAGGTCGTCCGGCACCAGGCCGGTCAGAAGGGCGAAGCCGTCCTCGGCGAACGACCGGGTCAGCTCGGCGGTCTTCGCGGGGCTGAAGCGCTGCGCGAGGTGCGCGCCGATCCGGGCGTCGAGGGAGACGGTTTCAAGGGTCTCGGAGGTCACTGCGGTTCTCCAATCGGGAGGACCTGTGCGGTCCGTGGGCGGTGAAGGGTGGAACGGTGGTGGTCGGTGGGGCGCGGGCCCGGGGGGGGCCGGCCGGTGCGCTGCGGGCCGGAGCCGTGGGCGCCGGCCGGTGCGGGGCGCGGCCCGGTCGGTCAGACCCGGGCGAGGGCCGACGCGCCGGCGGTCGTGGGCGGGGCGGCGCCCGCGGCGGTCGCCGCGTCGCCCAGGAGCCGGGTGGCGAAGCCGGGCAGCAGGCCCAGTTCGTGGAGTCCGCCGATCCGGTCGGCGAGCTCCTCCGGGGTGTCGCCGGCCACGGTGAGCCGGCTGGTGGCGTAGACGCCGAGTTCCCGCACGATCAGCTGGGGCCCCGGGTTCGGGACCTCGACCACATGTCTGAGGGCGGGCAGCGCCCCGGGCGGCGCGGGTGCGTCGTACCAGGAGAAGACGGGTTCGGCGGCGGCCAGCGCGGCCATCCGCAGGGTGCCGGACACCCGGGGGTTGATCTCCAGGACGTGCGGTTCGCCGTCGTCCCCGACGAGGTACTCCACTTCGAGGAAGCCGTCGGCCCCCAGGTCCCGGGCGAGACGGGCGGCGGTGCCGGTCAGGTGCCGGGCGAGGCCGGGTCCGACGGCGGTCGGCCCGCACAGCCGGGTGCGCCGCCACGGCGGCACCAGCTCCCTGCTGGTGGGGCCCTTCCACACGGGGGGCAGGGCGGTGACGCCGCCCGGCCCGGCGAAGACGTTGACGGAGTACTCGACGCCCTCGCGGTACAGCTCCCCGTACTCGTCGTCGGCCGGCCGCTCGGTGGTGAGCCCGAGGCGGATGCCCTGGCTCTGGGTGCCCGTACGCCGTTTCCAGACCGCCTCGGTCTCGGCGGCCGGCCAGCCCGGAACGCTGTGGCCGGGGGCGCTCCAGGCGGGTGTGGCCACCTCGTTGCGGTGCAGGAACGCCTTCATCTCGACCTTGTCGAGGGCCAGGGCGACCGCGTCGGCCGACTGGCAGCGGACGGCACGGCCGGCCCGCCGCAGCTCCGCGGCCCAGCGGACGTCCCTCGCCAGCGTGTCGTGGTCGGAGACGAACACGAGCCCGGCCCCGTCCGGGACGTCCCGGACCGTGTCGAAGCCGGCGTCCTTCCCGGCCACGACGAGCCGCGGGGCGGTGAGGTCCGCCGCGCAGAAGTGGGGCAGCCAGGCCGCCACACTCTCACCAGAGATCACATAGACCTGGGACTGCATCCGGTCATCCCCGTTCTGCGGTGCCGGCGTGCCGGAACGCCGGGTGCTGCGCGGCGGTGAGGGCCGCCGCCTGACAGAACGGAGCCTGGACAAGGCGTCTACGACTGATCTATCGCGGCCGCGGCCCGTCGTAGAACGCGCATAGAGACCCTCCCGAAGCTCGTGCCCGCAGCAAGCCGCCGCTGACGTTCCAGGAGCTGAGATGAGCGTCGACTCGATCGCCTATGCCGAGCTGTACGTCCAGGACCACGCAGAAACCGTTGCCTACTTCACCTCCGCGATGGACTTCACGCCCACTGCGGCCGCCTTCGCCGAGCCTGGCCGCGCCGCCCGTACGTCGACCCTGCTCACCAGCGGGTCGGCCCGGCTGGTGATCACCTCCCCCAGCCATCCCGCGGACCATGTCGCCGCCCATCTGGCCCGTCACGGCGAGGGGGTCGCGGACATCGCCTTCGGCTGCGCCGATGTGACGGCCGCGCACCGGCGCGCGGTCGCGGCCGGTGCGACGTCGCTGTTCCCGCCGTCCCGCTCGGGCGGTTTCGCCCGGGTCGGCGGGTTCGGCTGCGTGCGCCACACCCTGGTGGCCTCCGCCGCCGGCGCCATGCCGCCCGGTGTCTGGACCGCTCTCCCGTCGGACGGGGAACGCGGCAGGGTGCGGGCCCTGGACCATGTGGCGGTCTGCCTCGACGCGGGGACCATCCGGACCACCGCCGACTTCTACGACCGGGCGTTCGGCCTGGAGCGGTTCTTCTCCGAGTACATCGAGGTCGGTGACCAGGCCATGGAGTCCGTGGTGGTCCGCGATCCGGCGGGCGCCGTCACGTTCACGCTGCTCCAGCCCGACACCTCGCGGGCCGCCGGCCAGATCGACGCGTTCCTCACGGCGAACGGCGGTCCCGGCGTCCAGCACCTGGCGTTCCTCGTGGACGACGTGGTCGCCTCGGTCCGCTCCTTCACCGGCCGCGGCACCCACTTCCTGACCACACCGGACCCCTATTACGACCGCATCGCCGAACAGAAGGCCGCGCCCGAGGCGCTGATCGAGGACCTCCGCTCCACGCACGTCCTGATCGACCAGGACGAATGGGGCCACCTCCTGCAGATCTTCACCCGCTCCCCGCACCGCGACGGCGGTCTGTTCTACGAGCTGATCCAGCGCGAGCAGGCCCGCGGTTTCGGCGGCGGCAACATCCGGGCCCTGTACGAGGCCGTCCTGCGCGCCCAGCCGGCCCTGGCGGAGAGCCGGTGACCAGCGCGACGCAGCCCGCGGCCGCACCCTCCCCGGCCGGGGCACCGCCCCCGGCCGCCGTGCGGCCCAGGACCGCGGCCGGGTACCGCGAGGCCGCCCGCGCGGTCCTTCCGGCCGACGTCTGGGACTTCCTCGAAGGCGGGGCGGACGAGGAGGAGACGCTGCGGAGCAACACCGAGGCGTTCCACCGGGTCCGTCTGCGCCCCCGGATGCTCACCGGAACCACCGTCTGCGACACCTCGGTGACGGTGCTCGGGCAGAGCTGGCCGGTCCCCGTCGGGGTGGCCCCCACGGCCCACCACGCCCTGTTCCACGAGGCGGGCGAGAGCGCCGTCGTCTCCGGCGCGGCCTCGCTCGGGCTGCCGGTCGTCGTCAGCAGCCTGGCCGGGGCGGCCCTGGAGGAACTGCGCGCGCTGACCGCCGCGCCCCTGTGGTTCCAGCTGTATCCGCTGCGCGACCCCCGAGACACCGAGGCGCTGGTGCGCCGCGCGGAGTCGGCGGGGTGCGACGCCCTGGTCGTCACCGTGGACGCGCCCCGGCTGGGCCGCCGTCACCGGGACCTGGCCAACGGCTTCCGGGTGCCCCCGCACATCCGCCCGGCCAATCTGCCGGGGAGCCCGGACACCTCCGACCCCGCCGGGCACGCCCTGACCGCGTTCCGCCCCGGGGCCGACTGGTCGCTGCTGCGGGAGCTGCGCCGGCTGACCGTGCTGCCGCTCGTCGTCAAGGGCGTACTGACCGCCGAGGACACCGAACTGGCGGCCCGTCACGGCGCCGACGCGATCGTGGTCTCCAACCACGGCGGCCGGCAGCTCGACGGGGCGCCCGCCACGCTCGACGTCCTGCCCGAGGTCGTCGACGCGGCGGCCGGCCGGTTCCCGGTGCTCCTCGACGGCGGCGTCCGCCGGGGACGGGACGTCGCCGCCGCGCTCGCCCTGGGCGCGGACGCCGTCCTGGTGGGCCGCCCGGTCCTCGAAGCGCTGGCCGTGGGCGGACGGGAAGGCGTACGGGACCTGCTGACGCTGCTCTCCGAGGAGTTCGAGAACACCCTGTTCCTGTCCGGCCGCCCCCGGGCCGCCGCCCTCACCCCGGACCTGCTGGCACCCCCGTACCGCCCGGTCCGGCAGCCGGCGGGCCCCGCAGTTCCGGCTTCCGCTTCCGCCCCGGTCCCGGTCCCGGCTCCGGCCCCGGTCTCCGGGGGCGAGAAGGTGATCGACGCGGGGGACCTCCACCGCAGCCTGGGCGATCCGGTGCTGCGCACGATGACCTTCCTGAACGAGATCACCCAACGCCACCCGGACGCCGTCTCCTTCGCCCCCGGGCGTCCCCGTACCGAACTCCTCGACACCGGTCAGGTCCTCGACGACATCCGCCGCTATCTGGACGACGTCGAACGGCAGCACGGCCCGGAGCACCGGCGGCGCACCCTCCTCCAGTACGGTCCCAGCTCCGGTTTCATCCGCGAGCACATCGCGCGGATGCTCGCCGTGGAGGAGGGGCTGACCGTCGACCCGGACTCGGTGGTGGTGACGGTCGGCTGCCAGGAGGCCCTGTTCCTCACCCTGCGCGCCCTGTTCGCCTCGCCCCGGGACGTCCTGCTGCTCCCCGAGCCCTGCTACGTCGGGGCGACCGGCGCGGCCCGGCTGCTCGATCTGAACGTGGCCGCCGTCCCCGACGGCCCCCCGGAGGGCCTCGCCGCACGCGTCGCCGCCGTGGCCGCGGCCCAACGGGACCGGGGCATGCGCCCGGTGGCCTGCTACGTGGTGCCCGACGCCGCCAACCCGCAGGGCACCACCCTCGGCCTGGGCACCCGGCGGCAGTTGCTGGACACCGCCGCGGAACACGATCTGCTCCTCCTGGAGGACACCCCCTACCGGCCCTTCACCCTGAGCGACCACGTGCCGACGCTCAAGGCCCTGGACCGCGACCGCCGTGTCGTCCGGCTCGGCACCTTCGCCAAGTCCGCGTTCCCCGGCGCCCGTCTGGGCTACGCCGTCGCCGACCAGCGGGTGGACGACGGCACCGGCGGCCATCCGCTGGCCGACGACCTGGCGGCCGTCAAGAGCATGATCACCGTCAACTCGTCCGCGCTCAGCCAGGCCGCGGTGGGCGGTCTGCTGCTGCGGACCGGCCATGACCTCCACACCGCCAACGCCCGCAGCCGGAGCAGCTATCACGCCGCGCTGCGCCGCGCCCTGGAGACCCTGGAACGGCTCTTCCCCGCCGGGCACCGGGAGGCGTGCGGGGTGTCCTGGAACCGGCCCGACGGGGGGTTCTTCCTCACCCTCACCGTGCCGTTCGCCGCGGACGACGCCCTGCTGGAGCTGTCCGCCGAGCAGTACGGAGTGATCTGGACGCCCATGCGGTACTTCGCCGTCGATCCGTCCGCCCCCGGCACGCTCCCGGTGCGGGACCGCACCCTGCGGCTGTCGTGCAGCGCCCTGGAACCCGAGCAGGTCGAGGAGGGGCTGGAACGTCTCGCCCGGCTGATCGGCGATCGGACGGCCGGGCGGTCCCGGGTTCCGGACCGGGTCCGGGTGACGGGAGGAGCCGCCCGTGCCCACCGCTGACCCGCAGCCCCCGCCGCTCCTGCCGGACCTGGTTGCCGCCTGGGGGGAACGCGCCCCCGGCGCCCACGCCGTACGGATGGGGGACGACGTGCTCGGCTACGCCGCTCTGGACGGGCTCGCCCGGCGGGTGGCGGCCGGTCTGCTCGCCCTCGGCGTCCGTCCGGAGGACCGGGTGGCCGTGCTGGCCGAGCGCGGTGTGCTCACCCCCGCCCTGTTCCTGGGCCTGTGGCGGGCCGGCTGCGTCCTGGTCCCCCTCTCCCCGTCGCACCCCGCCGAACGCACCCGCCGGGTGCTGGCCGACAGCGCTCCCCGGCTCCTGGTCGCGGAGCACGCGCCGGAGCAGGCCGGGGCCCTGCCCGTGGTCACGCCCGCGGAGCTGCTGCGCGCGGATCCGCCCGCGGGCGACCTGCCCCGGCTCCATCCGGACCAGCTCGCCTATCTCCTCTACACCTCCGGATCGACCGGCAGCCCCAAGGGGGTGGCGGTCGCGCACCGTTCGCTGGCCCACTGTCTGACCGCCGCGGCCGCCGACACCGGCATCGGCCCCGGCGACCGGCTGCTGGCGGTGACCGGGTGGACGTTCGACATCGCCTTCCTGGAGACCTTCCTGCCGCTGGTGTCGGGTGCGGAGACCGTCCTGGCCGACTCCGGCACCGCTGCGGACGGCCGCCGTCTGGCCGCGCTCCTGGACTCCGCGCGCCCCACGTTCCTGCACGCCACCCCCGCGCTGTGGGAGATGCTGTTCCTGGCGCGCTGGGCGGGCGATCCGCTGATGCACGCGCTGTGCGGCGGCGATGTCGTCGCTCCCCGGCTGGCCGCCCGGCTGACCGCGTGCACCGCGTCGGTCCGGCACCTCTACGGCCCCACCGAGACGACCATGTTCGTCCTGTCCCGGACGCTGACCACCGGACCGCAGCCGTCGGTCCTGTCCGCCGGCACGCCCCTTCCCGGCGTGACCGCGACCGTCGCCGGCGGGGACACCGGTGAGGTCCCGCAAGGAGTGACCGGGGAACTGTGGGTGGGCGGCACAGCCGTGTCACGGGGCTACTTCGGCCGGCCCTCCGCCACCGCCGCCCGTTTCGTGCCCGACCCGCGCGCCCCGGGCGGACGGCTCTACCGCACCGGCGACCTGGCCCGACGGCGGCCCGACGGCGACATCGAACTGCACGGCCGCCGGGACGTTCAGGTCAAGATCCGCGGGCACCGCATCGAGCCCGGCGAGGTCGAGCACGTCCTCACCCGGCACCCGGGCCTCTCCGCCGCCTGTGTGGTGCCGGTCGACGCCCGGGGGGAGACCGTGGCCCTGACCGCCTTCCTGTGCGTCCGGTCCGCGCAGGATCCCTCCCGGCTGATCGCCGAGGTCCGGGAGCGGGCCTCGGCCTGTCTGCCCGAGGTGATGCGCCCCGCCGATTACGCCGTCCTGCCCGGACTCCCGCTCACCGTCAACGGGAAGGTCGACCGCGCGCTGCTGCGGAGCCTGGCCGCCACCCGGCGGCCCTCCCCGGCCGCGCCCGCGACCGGCCCCGGCACCGTACCGGCCCCGGTTCTGCTGCCGGAGCGGACCCGTCTCGTGCGGGAGGGCCACGCCGGTCTGCCGGCCGCCGTCTTCCTGGCGGACGGCCCCGAGGAGGAGCGGGACCTGCGTGACTGGATCGCGTCCGTCGAACCCGGACGGGCCGTCTGGCTGGCCGGAACGTACGGGGCGGGCGCGGCCGGGAGCGACGAACGGTACGAGGCGACCGCGGCCGGGAGCCCCGAACCCTACGGGGCGGGCGCGGCCGAGGACTTCGAACGGTACGGGGCGACCACGGCCCGAAACCCCGAACCGAACGGGGCGAGTGCAGCCCGGGACCTCGGACCGAACGGGGCGAGTGCAGCCCGGGACCTCGGACCGAACGGGGCGACCGCAGCCCGGGACCCCGAACCGTCGGGGCCGTCCGGTCCGTTCGTTCTGGCCGGGCTGCGCGGCGGAGCCGCCGAGGCCCTGCGGATCGCCGGGCGGGCCTACACCCACCACGGACAGCGGCTGCCGGTGGTGGCCGTCGACCCCACCGGGCACGGGGCCGCCGCGCCCCCGCCCGGTCTCGTCCACCGGATCCACCTCGCCGGTCCCGGCGACACCCCGGCGGTGCTCCCCGCCGCCCGGCCTCGGCGGACGCTGACGCTCCGCCACGACGGGACCGGCCGTCCGTCCGCCGACACCGCCCGCCGTCTCGCCGCCCTGGTCTCCGCCCTCGGCTGACCGCCCCGCCCCGCCCGCTGTCGGACCCGCCCCGGAAAGGAGGCCGCCTCCATGCCCACCGTCCTCGCGCCCGTGCATCTGGAACTGCCTACCGACCGCTCCCCGCTCGACCCCTTCCGGCCGGGGCGGTGGACGGTGCCACTGCCCTGGCCGGCCGCACCGCATCCGGACGGTGTGCCGGCACCGGCCGCGACCGCCCTGCTGACCGCGCTGCTGAGTGAACTGACCGGCGCGGACACGTTCCTGCTCACCGGCCCCCGCCCGACGGACCCCGGCAGGCCCGCGACGCTGCACCGCTTCCGGGCGCCCCGGGGCGAACGCCTCTCCGGTCTGACCGCGCGGGCCGAACAGTCCCTGCGCGAACCGGTGCCCGGCCTCCTCGCGGACGGCCCGGGGAACCCGCTCGGAGACCGGCCCGCCGGAACGGCCGTGGCCGGCGTGGCGTGCGGGGCCGGCGCGGATCCGCTCGCGGAGGCGGATCTCGGACTCCTCGCCCAGGACGGCCGCTGGGTTCTCTTCGCCTCCGCCGACCTGTGGAACCGGGACACCGCCCGCCGGTTCGCCGCCCGGCTCACCGACCTGCACGACGCCCTCGCCGAACCGCACGGCGACGGGCCCGCCTCCTGGCGGTCGGTGGCCTCGCTGGTCGCGGCCGTCGCGGCGCGCACCCCGTACGCCCCCGCCGCCGAACAGGACGGGAGGGTCCTCACGTACGGCGAACTGCGCGCCCGTTCCTCGTCGCTGGCCGGGCGGCTGCGGGCGGCGGGCGTGGGGCCGGAGTCCCTGGTCGCCCTGCGCCTCGCCCCCTCGCCCGATCTGCTGGTCGCGCTGCTCGGGGTGCTGGAGGCGGGGGCCGCGTTCATGCCCCTGGACCCGCGCAGCCCCCGGGACCGCACCCAGGCCGTGCTGGACGCCTCCGGGGCCCGGGTCCTGCTGTCCGACGACGGCCAGGACACCGCGGAGGAGCCGGTGTTCACCGGTCTGCGCCTGCCGGTGGACGCCGGTGTGCCCGGTGGTGCGCCCGCCGCTCCGCGTACCGTCCACCCGGGCCAGCTGGCGTGTGTCTTCCACACCTCCGGCACGACCGGCGGCCCCAAGGGCGTGATGTTCACCCAGCGCGAGCTGGCCGGATTCGCGCTCGCCATGGCGGAGGCGTTCCGGCTGGGCCCCGACGACCGGATCCTCCAGCTCGCCCCGGCCGGGTTCGACGTGCTGCTCGAAGAGGTCCTGCCGGTCCTGGTGACGGGCGGCACCGTGGTCCTGTCCGGCACGCCGGTGCTGGAGAGCGGCGCCGACCTCGCCGACCATGTGGAGCGCCACCGGGTGACCGGCTTCGAACTGACCGCCCCCTACTGGCAGGAGTGGGTGGCCACCCTGACCCGCGAAGGCCGCCGGGTTCCCTCCTGCGTGCGCTTCGTCGCCATGGGCGGCGAGCGCGTCCTGCCCCAGCACGTCACCGCCTGGCGGAGCTTCGGCGTTCCGCTCGTCCATGTGTACGGGCTCACCGAGGCCACCTGCACCACCACCACGTACCGTCTCGAACCGGACGCCTCCCCGGACGTCCCGACTCCTCCGCTCGGCGCGCCGCTCCCCGGTCTCGCGGTCCACGTCCTGGACGCCGGTGCCCGTCCCGTCGCCCCGGGCGCCACCGGCGAGCTGTACGTCCAGGGCGGGCTGGCCCGCGGCTACCTCGGCCGCCCCGGCGCCACCGCCGCACGGTTCGTGCCCTCCCCGTACGGTCCTCCGGGCTCCCGCTGCTACCGCACCGGGGACCTGGTCCGCACCACGGGCGACCGGGTCCTCGAATACCGGGGCCGCACCGACCAGCAGGTGAAGATCCGCGGCTTCCGCATCGAACTCGCCGAGGTGCAGGCGGGCCTGGCCCGCCATCCCGCCGTCGGCCAGTGCGTCGTCGTCGTACGCGAGGACCGGCCCGGCGACAAGCGGCTCGTCGCCTATCTGGTCACGGCCGACGGTGTGCCGGTGCCCGACGCGCGCGAACTGCGTGCCCACGCCGCGGGCGTGCTGCCCGACTACATGGTGCCCTCCGCGTTCGTGGTGCTGCCCGCGCTCCCTCTCACCGTCAACGGCAAGTTCGACCGCGCCGCCCTTCCCGCGCCGGGTGCCGCCCGTGCCGGGACCCCGCCGCCGCCCGAGCCGGCGTCCGGCCAGGAGCGGGCGGTGGCCGCGCTCCTCGCGGACGTCCTCGGTGTCGACGCGGTCGGTCCGGACGACGACTTCTTCGACCTGGGCGGCCACTCCCTGCTCGCCATCCGGCTCCTGGCCCGGATCCGCGCCGACTTCGGCACCGACCTCGCCCTGCGCGGCTTCTTCCAGGACCCCACCGCCCGGGGCCTGGCCCAGAGCCTCGCCCTCGGGCAGTCCCGCGACGACGACTTCGGTGTGCTCCTGCCCCTGCGCCCCGCCGGAACGGACACCCCGCTGTTCTGCGTCCACCCGGTCACCGGGCTCGGCTGGTGCTACGCGGGGCTCGCCCGCCACCTCGATCCGGCCACGCCGCTGTACGCGCTCCAGGCCCGCGGCATCACCGCGCCCGGCCGTCAGCCCCTCGATCTCGACGAACTCGTCGACGACTACCTCGCCGAGATCCGCGCCGTGCAGCCCCACGGCCCCTACCGGCTGCTCGGCTGGTCCCTGGGCGGCAACATCGCCCACGCCACGGCCGTACGGCTGCGCCGCACCGGCGAACAGGTCGAACTCCTGGCCCTGCTGGACTCCTTCCCGGCCCACACCTGGGACAGCACCGCGGCCCCCGGGGCCCGCGAACAGGACGACGACCTCTACGACACCGTCCTCGCCGAGTTCGGCGTCGACCCGCGGTCCGGCGACACCGCCCCGGCCACCGGTGTGGACCCGGACGTGATCGCCGCCCTGGCCACGACGGCGGAACGCAACGTCCGCCTCGTGCGCCAGGCCCGGCCCCACCGGTTCGACGGGCCGGTCCTCCTGTTCACCGCCACACGGAGCGACTGGCAGGGGCTGCGCAGCCCCGCCCTGTGGGACGGCCTGCTCCGCGGCCCCGTCACCGTGCACCGGGTCGACTGCACGCACGAGGACATGACGGGCCCGGCCCCCCTCGCCCTGGTCGGCGAGGTGCTCCGCGGCCACCCGGCCGCGCAGACCCCCTGAAGGCCCGGAACGGACACGAGAAAGGCTCGCCCCCATGCTCACCCAAGCCCCACAGGCCGTCGTGCCCGCCCCCGGGCGCACCAGAACGCTCGAACTGCGTGACGGCGAGGCCACCGCGGTCCACGCCCTCGCGGAGCGCACGGCCCGCGTGCACCGGTCCGTCGACGACCCGGTCTTCCTCCGCGAGGTCAATGTCATCGCGCACGAACTCCCCCGGCGTCTGAGGTCCTTCCTCAACCAGGCGCGCCTCGACGACACCGGGCACGCGGTGGTGGTCTCCGGCCACCACGTCGACCATGCCGCGATCGGCCCCACCCCCGCCCACTGGAGCGAGACCGACACGCCCCGTACGCGTACCCACGCCTTCCTGCTGATGCTGGAGGCCGCGCTGCTCGGCGACGTCATCGGCTGGGCCACGCAGCAGGACGGACGGCTCGTCACCGATGTCCTGCCCACCCCCGGGCAGGAGGACAGCCAGATCAGCTCCAGCAGCCACGCCGCGCTCGGCTGGCACACGGAGGACGCCTTCTCGCCCTCGCGCGGCGACCGCATCGGGCTCTACTGCCTCCGCAATCCCGACGCCACCCCCACCACGGTCTCCTACCCAGCGCCCGAGGCGGTCGACGGAAGGGTGCGCGACATCCTGCGCCAGCCGCGCTTCGTCATCGAACCCGACCCCTCGCACGGCCTGCGCGGCCGGGCCCCCGCGCCCTCCCCGGTGGCCCTGCTCACCGGCCCCTGGGACGCGCCCGTGCTGCGCATCGACCGCGATTTCACCTCCGCCCTCCCCGGCGACGACGAGGCCGCCGCCGCCCTGCGGGAGCTGATCGCGCACCTGGACGCCAATCTGTACGAGCTTCCGCTCCGGCCGGGTGACGTCTGCTTCGTCGACAACCGGAACGTGGTCCACGGCCGTTCCCCCTTCCGGCCCCGTTACGACGGCACGGACCGCTGGCTCAAGCGCGTCAACCTGGTGGCGGACCTGCGGCGGACCCGGCCCGAACGCTCCAGCTCCACGACCCGGACGGTGGGACGATGAAGAACGCCCTGGGAGCGATCGCCCCCGCCCTGCTGGAGGACTGGTTCCGCGACCGCTACTTCGCCGCCACCACGGACATCTCCAGTTCGGGTGTGGAGAACTGGACGCTGGGGCAGCTCCGCGCGCTGCTGGACATCCCCACCGCCGACCTGGACGCCATCGCGTTCCGGGACAGCCCCTCCTGCGGCCACGAGGAGCTGACCTCCGCGATCCGGGACCGCTACCCGGCCCTTCCGGGGCACCGGATCATGGTCACGCACGGATCCAGCGAAGCCCTCTTCCTCGCCCTGGCGGCGCTGTTGCGCCCCGGCGACGAGGTCGTCGTCCCCGCCCCCGCCTACCAGTCCCTGGTCTCCACGGTGGAGGCCCTGGGTGCCCGCCCCGTGCCGTGGGAGCTGTCCCCGGACCACGGATTCGTCCCCGACCTGGACCGGCTGGCCCGCCTCCTGGGCCCCCGGACCCGGCTCGTCGTCGCCAACTTCCCGCACAATCCGACCGGGGCCACGCTCACCCGGTCCGCGTACGACGACTTCCTCGGCCTGATGGCCGGTCACCCCGCCCATCTCCTCTGGGACGGGGCGCTGGCCGAGCTGGGCCACGACGGCGAGCGGCTGCCCGACCCCGCCGGGATCCTCGAACGCTGTGTGTCCACGGGCACCTACTCCAAGGCCTTCGGCCTCCCCGGGCTGCGCATCGGCTGGTGCGCGGCCCCGGCCGCCACCGTCCGCGACATGGTCCGGCTGCGCGACTACACCACGCTCAACTCCTCCCCCGTCAACGAGTTCCTGGCCGCGCGGGTGATGCGCCACGCCGACACGGTCCTGGCCCCCCGGCTGCGCACCGTGCGCAGGAACCGCGAGCTGCTCATGGCGTGGGCCCGGGAGCACCCCCGGCTCGTCGACTGCCCGCCGCCCGCCGGCGGTGTCACCGCCTTCCCGGCGATCCGGACGGTGACCGACACCCGCGCCCTGTGCGAGCACCTCGCCGCCGAGCGCGGCGTCCTCGCCGTCCCGGGCGACTGCTTCGGCCACCCCGACCGCGTCCGCATCGGCTTCGGCGGCCCCACCGACGAATTGACCACCGGACTCGACGCCCTCACCACCGCCCTCACGGACCTGCTCGCCGCCGCCTGAACCGCCCTCGGCCGCCGTCCCCGGGCCGGGGTCGACGGCCGGGGTCGGCGGCCGGGGTCGGCGGCCGGGGTCGGCGGCCGGGGTCGGCGGCCGGGTGTGCCGTCAGAGCCTCAGCTCCCCCACGATCTGCCCCTGGAGCGCGCCCACCGGCCGGAATCCCAGCCGCCGGTAGAACCCCTCCGGACCGTCGTCGCCGGGGAGCCACAGGACGGTGATGCGGTCCCGTCCCCGCCGCCGGGCCTCCTCGCACACGGCCTCGACCGCGAACCGGCCGCATCCCGATCCCTGCGCCCCGTCGGCGATGTTGAGCCGCCATATCCCGCACCGGAACGCGTCGACCGGGCTGTCCGGGCTGAAGCTCGCCATGACGAACCCGACGAGTTCCCTCCCCCGGAAGACCAGCCGGGGCCAGGCCGCCTCCCCGTGCACATAGGCGTCGGCGAGCGACCGCACGACGGGTGCGACCAGGTGTTCCTGGCCGTCCGTCACCTTCATCGCACAGGCGGCGTCGACGGTGTGGGGGGTGACCTTCTCCAGGCGCAGTGGTGAATTCATGCCGGCGAGCGTAGGAGCGCCTTCTCTCGGGGCTCTATGCCGCCGCTGCCGGGAGCGGACGAACGGGTGCGGTCGCGTGGTCAGTGACGGGGCAGGGCCGGTTCGCCGTCGGTGGCCTGCGGAGGTACGGGGTCGGCCGCCGCACGGCGTGACGTCGGCAGGTCCCGGGCGCGCCGGACCGGCGAGAAGAACAGGATCAGCGCGGCGAGCGGCACCCCCGCCGTCGTGACGGCCATGGCGGTGCGGAGGCCGAGCGTGGTGCCGAGCACACCGCCGAGCAGTGCTCCGAGGGGGATCGTTCCGTAGCTGAGGAAGGCGGTGCTCGCGGTGAGGCGGCCGAGGAGGTCCGGCGGACAGTAGCGCTGCTGGAAGCTCGCCTTGGTGATGTTGCCGGCGACGACGCCCGCGACGACGCTGAAGCCACCGACGACGAAGAGCAGGGTGCCGGGGCCTTCGGTGGTGAGCGGGATGAGCAGGCCGAGCGTCGGGAGCACCAGCTCGAAGAGGAGTGTGGCCCGCGCCGTGCCGATCCGGTCCGCGACCGCGCGTGCGGCACAGGCCCCGGCCACGCCTCCGGCGCTGGTCGCGGCGACGAGTGCGCCGACCGCCCCGGGCGTCAGGCCGACGGTCCGGACGAGAAAGACGACCTGGATCGACTGGTAGCCCATGAGAGCCAGGTTGGAGGCGGCTCCGAAGAGGGTGAACGTGCGGAACCAGGGGTCGCCGGCGATCAGCCGCAGGCCCTCGCGGACGTCGTCGGCCAGTGAGGCGGACCGGCGTCCGGCCGCGGTGGCGCGCGGCTCGCGGTGCCGGATGCCCGCGAGGCACAGGAGGGAGACGAGGAAGGTGGCGGCGTTGGCGAACATCCCGTTCACCGCGCCCGCCAGCTGGGCGATCAGGCCGCCGGAGCCGAGTCCGGCGATCTGCGCGGCGGAGGCGCTGCCGTGCAGTTTGGCGTTGCCTTCGGGCTGGTCGCGGGCCTCCAGGATGCTGGGGAGGTAGGCGCTGTAGGCGGTCTGGAAGAACACCGCCGCCGTGCCCGCCAGCAGCGCGACGGCGAGCAGCAGTCCGATGCTCAGCCGGCCGGACCACGCGGTGACCGGGAGGGCGGCGAAGAGGACGAGGGAGACCGCGGCGGAGGCGAGCATGACGGGTCTGCGCGGCAGCCGGTCCACCCAGGCGCCGGCCGGGAGGCCGATGATCAGCCAGGGGGCCCAGGCGGCGGCGCTCAGCAGGCCGACCTCGAACGTGCCGGCGTGCAGGGTGGAGACGGCGGCCAGCGGCATCGCCACCCCGGTGACGGACGCGCCGAATTTGCCGGCCGTCTCACCGCACCACAGCAGACGGAAGTCACGGTGGCGGCGGAGGAGGCCGCCGCGCGGTCCGTGGCTCATGCGGAGCCACGTTCCCTGCGGGGGAAGGACTGGAGCTGCACCACGACGGGGAGCGCGTCCGGGTCGGGCTCGGCGTCCGGGGCGGGCGTGTGACGGACGACGACGGCCATCAGCTCCGCGTTGAGCGCCTCCAGCTGCCGCGGGGTCATCCGCAGGTCGCTCCAGTCCGAGACGGTGCCGGCGTTGCGCCAGGTGTCGTCCCAGTCCTCGGCGACGTAGTTCACGACCCGGCTGAAGTGGTGCTGGAGCAGTTCGTGGAGGTAGACCGACAGCGCGCCCCGGGTATCGGGATCGTCGCGGAAGTCGGCGGTGTTCAGCTCGTTCGAGACGTCGACCCTCTTCCACCAGCGCTCGCGTTTCGTTCCCCGTCCGGTCTCCTCCTCGATGAAGCCGTGCTCGGCGAGGTGGCGCAGGTGCCAGCTGATGGTGCCGGTGTTCTCCCCGAGGCGTTCGGCGAGCCGGGTGGCGGTGGCGGGACCGTCCAGGCTGAGCAGTTCGAAGATGTTCATCCTCAGCGGGTGGGCCAGCCCCCGCAGGCTTCGCGCGTCGAGGCGCCGGGTGGGCTTGGCGGACGGTGGCGTGCGTGCGGGTTCGTCGGACATACCGACACCCTAAGATGCAGAGACTCCTCTGCATAGGAATCTCTGCAGAGAAATCTCTGCATGATGTCCGCGCGACCGCACCGCCGCCCGTGCAGCCGCCCGGCGCCGGGCGGCGGTACTCCGTACCGAAGGTGGGTAGAGGGCTGTCGGCCGCGGAGCACGGTGCCTGCGGTTCCGGAGGACCGCCCGAGGGGGAACCGTGGCGCTGTCGGACCAATTGCCCGCACTGATCGGTGTGGTCGTCGGGTCTCTCGGCTCGTACGCGACGCAGAGTCTGACCGAGCGCCGCAAGTGGCGGCGTCAGCGGGACGAGCGGTGGGACGAGAAGCGCTTCGAGACGTACGGCCGGTACGCCAATGCCCTCAAGGCGCAGTTGCGCATCGCTCAGCGCATCGGTGCCGCGGTCGGCTTCTCCGACGTGGCCGATCCGCTGGAGCCGGCGGAGGGTCTGCCGCTGCTCGCCGAGGCGGAGTCGCAGCGGGCGACGGAGTGGGAGTCCGTCCTGCTCGTCGGCGACGCGGCCACCATCGCGGCCGCGCGCCGCTGGCACGAGTCGGTCTGGACGGTCGAACTCCTCATACGGGAGGGGCCGGTCGACGCGGGGATGTGGACCAGGGCCCACCAGCTGGCGAGCGCGGCGCGCGACGGCTTCTATCTGAGCGCGCGGAAGGACCTCGGCATCAACGGGGCTCCGCCGCCCTCGGGGCAGTGGCCGCGGCAGTGGCGGGCCGAGCTGTCGGGGTGAACGCGTCCCGGCGGCCGGCCCGCGGGCGGGATCTGCGCGTCAGCGGGTCACCAGGCCGCCACGACGCGGTAGCTCCGCTTGGCCTCGGGGAGGTTGCTCTGGGCCAGGGTGCCGCTGGCCCAGGCGCCGCCGGTGCAGTCGGCGCCGGCGTAGAGGAGCACGGACGCCGCGCCGTTGGCGATCTGGATCGAGCGGACGGGCTGCGCCGTGGTGTGGCAGGTGCCGAGGTCGTCGAGGTCGGGGTGGAGAGCGGTGCCGGTTCCGTTGGTGCCCGTGTAGAGGGAGGCACCGGGCTGGAGTGCCGGCCAGGTCGCGGCGTCCGCCGTGCCGGCGCCGAGGGCGGCCAGCGCGGCGGTCATGGTCACCGTTGCGGCGAGGGTGCGGAACGTGGTGGTGGGGGTGGGCATGCGGACCGCCTTCCGGGTACGGGTGCGGGCTGTGCCGGTGGGCACAGGGGGCCGGCGAATTCGGCCGCCGCCGATCATTGCACGCTCAACCATTTTTGGGCAGACCGCTTCCACGTGCGGGAATGCCGTTCCCGGACGGTCACTTGCCCTGCGGATGCTCCGTCAGAGGGCTGCCGACGATGCTTCGGAGGGTGTCGACGTACGCGGTGAAGGCCCGGCGGCCCTCGGGGCTGAGCTTGAGCCAGGTGCGGGGGCGTTTGCCCACGTATCCCTTGCGGATCTCGACGTAGCCGGCCTTCTCCAGGGCGGCGGCGTGCTTGGACAGGACCGAGTCGCTGATCTCCAGACTGTCGCGGACGAAGCCGAACTCGGCCTCGGTCGCGGCGGCGAGCAGGGAGACGATCTGGAGGCGGGCGGGGGCGTGGATCACCGGATCGAGGTTCACCGGACCACCGCCCCTGCCGCGTGGGCGGCGACCTGGTCCTCGGCCCAGCGGGTGGTGGCGGCCGCGTAGAGGGCGGCGACGACGCCCGCGACGGCCTTCTGCCAGACCTCGGAACCGGTGAGCGTGCCGACGGCGGGCGGAACGATCCCCCAGACCACGCAGATCGAGGCCATCCACAGAAGCATCCGGACCCCGGCGCCCACGGTCCAGGTGCGGGCCCGCCATCTGACGCGGGTTCTGGCGGCGAGCGTGCCGGTGAGCACGGCCAGGCCCACGACCGCCGCCGAGGTGAGCACCGCCTGGGCCGTGCCGTCCTGGTCCGAGGCGATCCCCGCCGTCGTCCCGAGCACGATGACACCCGGCAGGTACCAGAGCGGAAGCCGCTGGCCGGCATAGGCCTTGCGCTGGACCCGGTCGATCTCGGCCAGCGCGTCGGCGGCGTTCGGAGGCGTGTCCATCAGTCGCACCTGCTTCCTCGTGAAGTACTTGACGCTATGGAAAGTACCCACTCTCTTTCCATAGCGTCAAGTACTTTCCCTCAGCGAGGACGAGGAGCCGGCGAACACGACCCCGGCCCTGTCACGGCGCGGACACCTTCTCGACGACCGTCTCGTCCGGGCCGACGGGACGGCCCTCGGAGTCCAGGACCTCCAGGGGGCGCAGGGGCCTGCCGAGGCGGCGGTCGAGCAGTCGCGAATGGGGCTCCTCGGGCGCGAAGAAGTTCCCCTCGCCCCACTGCCGCAGCGCCACGATGACGGGGAACAGGGCGCGGCCCTTCGGGGTGAGCACGTACGCGCGATAGGCGCTGCCGTCCTCGGCGGGCACCGATTCCAGGATCCCGCCGGCCACCAGGGAACGCAGCCTGGCCGTGAGGATGTTCTTGGCCACGCCGAGGCTGCGCTGGAAGTCCCCGAAGCGCCTGCTGCCGTCGAAGGCGTCGCGGACGATGAGCAGGGACCACCAGTCACCGATCGCGTCCACCGACCGCGCGACAGGGCATTCGCTGTCGTCGAGACGCGTCCTGGTCACCATGGTTCCTCCCGCACATCCCCGCACCCATTCTGGTTGCAACATGCTACCAACACGGCTACCGTCCTGCCATCAGGAGTAGTAGCAAGATGCAACCAGAAGGAGTGGGGTGCCGATGTCCTGTCAGAACGGGACCACGGACCGCCGATCCGGGAACGGAACCACGCACGAGGGCGACGACGGCGACGGCGCGAGCGGGAGCGGGAGCAGACAGGGGTACGGATCGGGGTTCGTCCTCACCCGCAAGGTCACGGTGCTGTTCGCCGTCGCTTCCGGGGCGGCCGTGGCCAACGTCTACTTCTCGCAGCCGCTCCTGGTCACCATGGGCCACGACCTCTCCATGAGCCCGGGACTGGTCGGCAGCGTCGTGACCCTCACCCAGATCGGGTACGGGCTCGGGCTCTTCCTCCTCGTCCCGCTCGGCGACACCGCCGACCGCAGGAAACTCGTCGTCGCCCAACTGCTGCTCCTCACGGGCGCGCTGATCGCGGTGGCCGCCGCGGGGACGGCAGCGGTCCTGCTGGCCGCCATGGCCGCGACGGGGCTGTTCGCGGTCGTCACGCAATCGCTGGTCGCGTTCGCCGCCTCACTGGCCCGCCCCGGGGACCGCGGACGCGTCGTCGGACTGGTCACCAGCGGCATCGTCACCGGCATCCTGCTCGCCCGCACCGTCTCCGGTCTCCTGGCCGATCTCGCCGACTGGCGCTCCGTCTACCTCGCCTCGGCCCTGCTGACCGCGCTGCTCGCCCTGGTGCTGCACCGCGTCCTGCCCCCGCACACCACGGACCGGCCCGCCGCCCTGCGCTACGGGCAGCTCCTGCGCTCCACCGTCACCCTCTTCGCCCGTGAACGGCTGCTGCGTCTGCGGGCGCTGTTCGGCCTGCTCGTCTTCGCCGCCTTCAGCACCTTGTGGAGTAGCGTCGCCCTGCCTCTGAGCCGGCCCCCGTACTCCTTGTCCCACACGGCCATCGGCGCCCTCGGGCTGATCGGCGTGGCGGGCGCGCTGGCCGCCTCGGTGGCGGGACGGCTCAACGACCGCGGACACTCATCGCGGACCACCGGCACGGCCCTCGCGCTGCTCACCGCCTCCTGGCTGCCGCTGTCCCTCACCCCGGGCTCGCTCTGGGCCCTGGCCGCCGGAGTGGTCCTGCTCGACCTCGCCGTACAGGCCGTCCACGTCACCAACCAGACCGTCATCTACCAGGTGCACCCCGACGCGGGCAGCCGCCTCATCGGCGGCTACATGATCTTCTACTCCGCGGGCAGCGCCCTCGGCGCCCTGGCCTCGACCTCGCTCTACGCCGCCGCCGGCTGGGGCGCCGTCTGCGTCCTGGGGGCCGCGTTCAGCGGCCTGGGCCTCCTGTTGTGGGCCGTTACGCGCACCCGGGTCCCGGAGGCGCGGCCCGCCGGGCTCCGCGCCTCGCACCCGAAGCCCTGAGAGCAGGCGGCCCGCCCGCGCCCCAGCTCAGCGCAGCACCGCCGCCAGCAGATCCGTACCCAGCGCCGACAGGTCGGACAGGTTCAGGGAGTAGCGCACATAGCGGCCGCGCCGCTGCGCCGTCAGCAGACCCGCCCGGCGCAGAACGGCGAGGTGCCGGGAAACCTCCGGCGGTGAGAGCTCCCAGAAATGGGCCAGTTCACCGTTGGTGTGCGGGCCCCGGGCGAGCGTGCGCAGCAGCCGCAGCCGCACCGGATGGGCCAGCGCCTCCAGCCGCAGGGTGACGGTCTCCAGGGACACCGGACCGGCCGGGGCCTCCGCCACCGGGTACTGCAGCACCGGATGCCACCCCGGCGTGTGCACGGCCACCAGATGGGGGCGGCCGAAGACGCTGGGTATGAACGTGACCGCCGCACCGCGGGCCGCGGTCGCCTTGTCCTGGACCTTGTCCACCACGATGTGGTCGCCGTCCGGTGCCAGGGCGACCGCTCCGGAGACCGAGGCCAGCGCCGCTGCCGGACCCTGCCGCCTCAGCAGTTCGTTCTTCAGGCGCAGATCGGCCGCGATCCGTTGCGCCACGCCCGCCCACGCCTCGTCGAAGAACGCCTCCCCGCACGCCTCAAGGGTCTCCCGGACCCTGGCCCGGACCGCCGCCGGATCGGTGAGCAGCCGTTCCGCGAACGCCTCCTGGAGACCGCCGCGGGCCTGGGCCACCTCCAGGGCCTTCTGACGCGCCGCCGCGTCGGTCAGGGGCGAGGATCCTGTGAAGTGGACCCGGTTGCTGCCGCACGTGGTGACGAGGGCTGCCCTCACGTACGTCTCGTCGTCGAGCCGGTCCACCTCGTCCAGTTCCTCGGCGAGCGTCCTCCGGGGCCGCGCGGGGATCAGGAAGTCGGCCTGCGAGGACCGCCACAGGAACTCCGCCTCCCGCAGCCGCTCGGCCAGTTCCGGGCGCAGCCCGGCCCAGGTGTCCGCCGCCCATCGCGCGTAGTGCGGGTGGTGGACCGGCTCGGCCAGCACATGGAGCATCGCGGTCAGTTCGGCCAGCGGGGACGCGGCGAACCGCACACGCTCGGACGGCAGACCGCTGATGTCGATCCTCAGCGTCATCCCCCCATCATCACGACCCGGGGGACCGGTGTGCGGCGTCGGTTGACGCACATAGTCAACCGACGCCGCCGGACGTCCGCCCCGGGCGCACCGTCTGACTCCATGACGTCCACCACCGCCGTTTTCCGGCCACGCTCGCTCGTCCGCGCCTCGGGAGGCCCCCGCTATGCCGTCGCCCTGGCCGTCGACGCCCTCGGGAGCGGTCTGCTGCGGCCCTTCCTGCTGCTGTACGGCATCACCGTGCTGGACCTGTCCGCGCCGGTCACCGGGCTCGCCATGACCGCGGGCATCGTCGCCGGACTGGCCTGCATGCCCGCCGTCGGCCGCTGGCTGGACCGCGGTGCCCGCAGTTCGGTGGTGGCCGCCTCGATGCTCGTACGGGTGCTCGGCGCCGTCCTGCTGCTGGCCGCGCCCTCCGGCCAGGTCTGGTTCTTCGCGGTTGCCGCGCTGTTCCTCGGCATCGGCAACCAGGCCTGGCCGGCCGCCCACGCCGCGCTCGTCGCCACCCTCGCCCACGGCCGGGAACGCGACAACGCCCTCGCGGCCGGACGGGCCCTGCGCAACGCGGCCCTGGGGGTCGGGGCGCTCCTGGCCACCGTCTGCCTGGCGGGCGGGGCCACCGCACTGCGGGCCATGGCGGGCGCCACCGCGCTCGCCTACCTCGCTGCGGCCGCGCTCGCCCGGTCGGTCCGTGTGCGGGCCCGCCCGGCGGGTGTTGCCCAGGCGGAGGTGGCCGGGGCAACACCTCCGCCCCGGATGGGCGCCCTGCTCGCCGCCAACGTGATGTACGTGTTCTGCCTCAACGTGCCCGAGATCGCCCTCCCTCTCGTCCTGGTGACCCAGTTGCACGCCTCCTCGGCCTGGCCCGCCGCCGTGTTCGTGGCCAACACGGTGCTCGTCGTCACGCTCCAGGTACCGCTCACCGTCCTGATGGGCCGCTTCCCCCGCCGGACCGTGCTGGCCTTCTCCGGCACGGTGCTGACGGTCTCGTACCTGGGCTTCCTCGTCGCGGCCTCGCTCGGCTCCGGCTGGGCCGTCCCCGCCGTCGCGGCGGTGTCCGTGGTCTGCACGCTCGGCGAGATCCTGTACGCGGGGAGCGCGACCGCCCTCGTGACCGTTCTCGCCCCCGAGCGGATCCTGGGCCGCGCGCTCGCCCGTTTCCAGCTGTCCACGGGGTTCGGCCTCGCCGTGTCACCGGCCGTCATCACCGCACTCGCACCCCGGGGTCCGGCGGTCCTATGGGGCGCCCTCGCAACCGGAACGCTCCTCTCCGCGACCGCCGTGGCCCGGGAGAAGGACCCGGTCGCGGCATCCGCTCATCATCGAACACCTGAAGAGGGATCGAACATGTAACCGTGCCGACTCATCCACCGGGCACCCTCGGGGTGGCGCCCCACCGGAGGGACTGAAGAACGGGGACCGAAGGCGGCGTTTCGGTCCCTCTTCAGTCCCTCCGACAAAACCGCAGGTCAGAGAGGTGCACTGGTCAAGAGGGAGGGTCCGAAGGGACTGAAGGGACTCAACTTCCCTGTTCTAGCGATTACGGGTGCGTGTGTATGCGTACGCGCGTGACAAACCCCCCTTATACGTATGTATTTACCCCTCGTTTCTCTGAGCCGTTCATAACTACGGACTCTCAGTCCCTTCAGTCCCTCGGTTTTGGGGCCAAAACGCTCTGAGCTGGGCTTTTACCGGAGGGACCGAAGAGGGACCGAAACGGTCCAGTCCCTCCGTTCTCCGTTCAGTCCCTCCCGTCGGTCCCCCCGGCCGCCGGATTCGGCGCGTGTCGCCGACACGCCCGGCCCGGATCCCCCTTGAGAGTGATGCGGGTGCCGCCGCGTTCGCGTAGCACTGGGTACGGGAGGGACTGAAGGGACTCGCGGAGGAAACACTCCCTCCCTCCCGGAGACTGCTGTTGTAGGCTCTGACCCGATTGGAAAACTCAGTCCCTTCAGTCCCTCTGCCCGGCAGCCGAACTGCCGTGACCTGCGCCTTTCTTCCAGAGACTGGCAGGGACCGAACAACCTGTTGGCCCTCGGCAAGGACGATCAGCGTGCCGCGTCAAAGCGAGACCAGTGGCCCGCGTGCAGCGGGAGCCACGAGTCCCTTCGACATGGCCCGTTGGTGCGCGGGCAACGGCTGGCCCGTCCACCCGCTGGCCGCCGGGCGCAAGACGCCCGCGGGCAACTGCCCGGCCTGCCGCCAGGAACCGCACCGCCCGCAGGACTGCCCGTGCCTCCCGGCCGGCCGGTGGTGCCACGGCTTCCACGCGGCGACCACCGACCCGGAACGGCTGGCGGCCTGGTGGGGGGTCAATCCCGCGCTGGGCGTCGGGGTCTCGTGCGGCCCGGCCGGTCTCGTGGTCCTGGACGTCGATGCCCACAGCGCCGAAGTGCCGCACCGCGACCGGCTGCTGCCGGGCATTCCCATCCACGACAGCGTCGACCTGGCCGGGCTGGCCTCCGGCTTCGACACCCTGGCCCTCCTCGCGGCGCTGCGCGGGCGGCCGAGTCCGGCGGACGACGCGTCGACCCTGCGGGTCCGTACGCCCTCCGGAGGCCTCCACGTCTGGTACCGCACGGACCCCGGCGGGCCGGGCTACCGGTCGTCGGTCGGCTCCAGCCCGAAGGTCGCCCTCGCCTGGCAGGTCGACGTCCGCGCGGCCGGCGGCTACATCGTCACCCCGGCGACCCGCACACCGGCGGGTACGTACACCCCGGTCGGCCCGGCCCGCTTCCCGGCCCCGCTGCCCGACTGGCTGGCCGCCGAACTCCGGCGCACCGGCCATACGCCCCGTCAGAGCCCGTCCCAGCTCCCCGCACCCCGCTCCCGACCCCAGACCGCCTCCAAGGGCTCCCAGCGCGCCCAGAGGCTGCTGGAGCCCCTTCTCGGGGCGGTCGCGGGCTGCGCGTCGGCAGCCGAGGGGACGGCGTTCACGGAGAAGCTGAACCGGGCCGCGTACACCGCGGGAGGGCTGGTCGCCTCCGGGCACCTCTCCGATTCCGAGGCGCGGGCCCTGCTCGCCGCTGCCGCCGACGCCGCGCGCCCGCACCGCAGCCGGCACAGCCTGACCGTCATCGCCTCCGCCCTGTCCGCCGGGGCAGCCCGCCCGTTCCCTCTCGAAGGACGCCCATGAGCAGCGCCGAGAGCAGCCCGCGCTTCGACGCCACGGCCGCCGCGCAGCAGATGCTCGCCCTCGAAGCGGAGGGGGGCCTGCCCGGTCTGCCCGCGCAGCAGAACGCCTCCGTGGTCAACGAGCCCGCCCCGGTGTCCGGGCGGCTGCCCGCGCTTCTCACCGACCGGGGCAACGCCAAGCTGTTCGCGGTCATGTTCGGCGACCAGTTCCGCCACGTCGAGGGGCTGGGCTGGTACCACTGGGACCAGTACCGCTGGAAGCGCACCGGCGGCGAGAAGGCCGCGGTCTGGGCGGCGGGCGACCTGGCCGAGCAGATGCCCGCGACCGACCCCAGCGGCCAGTACAGCGACCGCGAACTCGCCGCCCACCGGCGCCGTTCCATGTCGACGCCCGGCATCAAGGCCATGCTCACCCAGGCCAAGGCCTCCCCCGCGCTCGCCCTCGACCCCGATGTCCTGGACGGCGACCCGTACGCGCTGTGCACCCCGGCCGGGGTCGTCGATCTGCACACCGGCCGGCTCCACAAGCCCGACCCCGAGGGCGACATGCACTCCCGGGCCACCAGCGTGGCTCCCGAGGCGACGCCCACCCCGCGCTGGCACCGCTTCCTCCACGACACCTTCGGCGACGACGCCAAGGGCGAGGAGACCATCCACTTCCTGCACCTGCTGCTCGGCTACTCCGTCACCGGGGACGTGGGAGCCCAGGTGCTGCCCTTCCTGTACGGGACCGGTGCCAACGGCAAGTCCGTGCTGCTGGACGTGATGACGCAGATCCTCGGCGACTACGCGCAGGCGGCGCCGCCCGGCTTCCTGATGGAGAAGGGCAAGTTCTCCGAGCACTCCACCGAGCTGACGGAACTGCACGGGCGGCGCATCGTCGTCTGTTCGGAGCTGAAGCCGAACGACAAGTTCGACGAGTCGCGGGTGAAGCTGCTGACCGGCGGCGACCGGATCATGGCCCGCCGGATGCGGCAGGACTTCTTCAGCTTCAACCCCACGCACAAGCTGTGGCTGCTGGGCAACCACCGCCCCGAGGTCGGCACCGGCGGCCACGCCTTCTGGCGCCGCATCCGGCTCATCCCCTTCGAGCGCGTCGTCCCCGCCGCACGCAAGATCGACAACCTCGCCAAGGAGCTGGTGCAGAGCGAGGGGTCCGGCATTCTCCAGTGGCTCATCGAGGGCGCCCAGCTCTATCTGGCCACCCGCGACCCGCTCGACGGACCCGCCACCGTCCGGACGGCCACGGCGGCCTACGCCACGACCGAGGACCACATCGGCCGGTTCCTCACGGAGTGCTGCACCACGGCCGCCCCGGACCTGAGGGTGGAGCAGGGCCTGTTGTACGCGGCGTACTGCGGCTGGTGCAGTGCCGGTGAGGGCATCCGGCCCGCGACGGCCCGTGCGTTCGCGACCCGGGTCCGCCAGGAGCTGTCCCTCGCCTCGCCCGCCGACATGATGAAGTCCAGCGGCAAGAAGTACTACCCCGGCCTCGGGCTCCTCGCCGACGAGGACTCCAGGACCGGCCATGTCTGACCCATGCACCCGGCGGGCACCCGCCGGCCCGGCCTACCATGGACACGGTGCCCCCACCCGGGAACGTGCTCACACCCACCCCGGCCCTCTCCCGGCCGGCCGAACGACAAAGGGGCTGCAGCCATGAGCTCGCTGCTGAACGAGAGCGACCTCCACCACGAGAGCGCCGTGGTCTGGCTGGAGAACCCCGACAACCTCGACTACGTGCGCCAGGCCCTCGACAAGACGACCCGCCGTCGCGGCAAGCCCCGTTACGAGCGGGACGGGCGCATGGTCGGCTACACCGAGCTGGAAGCCCACACCGAGGCCGACCCCGACAGCGGACTCCATCTGCGCCGGGTCTTCTTCCTGCTCCCCCACGACCGCGACGCCGACCCCGACGGCCCGTACCACGAGGGTGCCCCCGGCGAGGCGGTCGACCCGAGCACCATCGAGCCCAAGCGGGTCGGGGACAAGACCCCCCGCTCCCAGCGCGGCCTGGCCGCGACGGCGGACGCCGCCAACTGAGGGGCGCCGGGGAGCGCAACGGCTGAGGGCGGGCTATTACGACGTAATAGCCCGCCCTCAGCCGTTGCGTCGTTCCGTCACCGGGTCCGCCGCCGAGGCCCTGGCCGATTGAGGACTGTCACAACTAACGCCTCGATGGATTGACATGCGTGGAGAGTTAGTAAGCTGACTCCCATGACTCCGTCCTCCCCCGGCGACCGCGAGAAGGTCGTCTCCAAGCTGCCCCCCGTGCTGCAGCAGGATCTGAAGGTCCGGGCCGCCCAGTACGACATCGACATCCAGCACGCCGTCGAGGCCGGCATCAAGGCCTGGCGGCGGCTCGGTTCGAACCTGTCCCCCATCGACACGGCCGGGGCCAAGTCCTTCGCCACGTTCCTCCCTGACGGGCAGTGGGACGCGTTCCGCGCGGACTGCGCCGCGCGCGGGGTGTCGCTCATCCAGGGGCTCGCCCAGTCCGTCGTCATGTGGCTGGAGACCAACCCGGCGCCCACCACGGTCCGTCCCGAGCACCCCAAGCGCATCATCACCTGCAACCAGAAGGGCGGGGTCGGCAAGACCGCGATCGCCGCCGGGACCGGCGAAGCGCTGGCCGAGGACGCCGACGCGCTGCACCCGGTCCGCATCTCCAAGCACTTCGCGGCCGCGCTCTCCGGGGACGACGAGCCCTCCTCCCCCGACCACGAGGACCTTCCCGGACTCGGCATGCGGGTCCTCCTCGTCGACTTCGACCCGCAGAGCCACCTCACCAAGCAGCTCGGCCACCAGCCGCTGCCCCTGGAGGGTGACAGCCTCACCAAGCACATGGCCGGCGAGGCGATGGGCCGCCTCGCCGACCTCGTCGTACGGATCGAGGACCCCCGGTTCGGCGACCGCCTCCATCTGCTGCCCGCCTGTACCGACGCCTTCCTCCTCGATGTGAAGCTGTCGGGCGTCCGGGCCCGCGAAGCCGCACTGGAGCGGGCGCTGTCCGCGATCGAGGGCGACTACGACGCCGTCATCATCGACTGCCCGCCCAGCCTCGGGCTCAGCATGGACGCCGCCGCGTACTACGGCCGCCGGCGCCAGGGCGAGGCGCCGGGCAACTCGGGCGTCCTCGTCGTCGTCCAGGCCGAGGACAGCTCCGCCGACGCCTACGGGCTCCTCACCTCGCAGATCGAGGACCTCCGTACCGACATGCACCTCGAACTCGACTACCTCGGCATCGTCGTCAACCACTACGACGCCCGCCGCGGCTACATCGCCACCTCCTCGCTCAGCTCGTGGATGGACATCAAGGACCCCCGGGTCGTCGGGGTCATCGGAGACCTCAAGGAACAGAAGGAGGCCGTACGCGTGAAGCAGCCCCTGCTCGCCTACTCGCCCCGCTGCGACCAGGCCGTCGGCCTGCGCGCCCTCGCCCGGGAGATCTCATGAGCAAGGCATCCCGGCTCGGCGCCGGGGCCTCCTTCGGCCAGACCCGGTCCATCAGCGCCCGCCGCGCCGCCATCAACGAGGTCACCGCCGCCCCGACGGAGGGCGCCCCGCCCCCGGTCGACCTGCCCCTCGACGTCATCAGCCTGAACCCCGACAACCCGCGCTCCGACCTCGGCGACCTGACCGACCTCGGCAACAGCCTGCGCGACCACGGGCAGAAGACCGCCATCAGCATCATGGGCCGGTTCGCCTACCTCGAAGGCAACCCCGGACGCGAGGACGATCTGGAGCAGGGCACCCGGTACGTCGTCATCGACGGCAACTCCCGCCTCGCCGCGGCCCGTGACGCCGGCCTCACCCGGATCAAGGTGATGCTCGACGACAGCCTGGGCGGCAACGCCGACGAGATCCTGGAGTCGGCGCTCGTCGCCAACATCCACCGCCAGGAGCTCAACCACCTCGACGAGGCCAGGGCCCTCGAACAACTGCTGAGCATCCACGGCACCCAGGAGGCCCTGGCGGCCCGGCTCCACCGCTCCCAGGGCTGGGTATCCCAGCGCCTCGCGCTGCTGACCCTGACGCCCGCCCTCAAGGAGAAGCTCCAGTCGGGCGAGGAGTCCGCCGCCAATCTGCGCCTGGTCGGCAAGAAGAAGCCCGAGGAGCAGGAGGCCCATCTCCAGCGTCTGAAGGCCGCCCGCGCCAGGAAGACCGGCGCCGCCCGGGAACCGCGCCCCGCCGCCGCGTCCGCCCCTCTGCCCTCGGCCGATCCGCACGTCCTGACCGCGCTCATCATCGCCCAGCTCGACGTACCGGCCCGGCGCAAGCTCACCGAACTGCTCGTCGACTACAAGATCGAGGAGTCGAAGCGGATGAGGGCCGAACAGGCGGAGGGAGCGGTGTCCGGGGCGTAGCGCGGTCCCGCCGTATTACGCCGTAATACGGCGGGACCGCCCCGGGCGATGCCGTCGAGGGCCCTGGGCCGAAGGCCGGGAGCGCTACGGCGCGGACGGGCCGGCCGGCCTCAGATGCCGGGTGAAGAACTGGGCCGCCGCCTCCCCGGCGTGCTGCGGGACTCCGGTGTGGCCGCCCATGTTGGCGTTCAGGGACTTCTCCTCGGAGCCGAAGGCGTCGAACAGGTCCAGGGACGCCTGACGGTCGTTGCCCTCGTCGTCCCACTGGAGCAGGACGTGCAGCGGAATGGTGACTCTCCGGGCCTCGTCGAACATGACGCGGGGCACCAGGCTTCCCGCGAACAGTCCGGCGGCGACGATGCGCGGTTCGACCACCGCCAGGCGGATGCCGATGGAGATCACCCCGCCCGAGTAGGCGACCGGACCGCCGATCTCGGGCAGTGCCAGGCAGGCGTCCAGCGCGGACCGCCACTCCGGGACGGCCTGGTCGACCAGGGGAAGGATGAGCGCGTCGATCATCCCGTCGCTGACCGGCTCCCCGGCCTGCATGGCCCGGCGCAGGTCGGCACGGGCCGCGTCGAGCGCGGGCAGGGCGGGCCGGACGCCGCACCCGGGGAGTTCGATGGTGGCCGTGGCGAAGCCCTGCGCCGCGGAGTACCGGGCGCGGTCGAGCAGCCGGGGATACATCCGGCCGAGGCCGAGCGTCGGGTGGCCGAGGAGGATCAGGGGTACCGGGTCGGAAGCGGACGCGGCTTCGGGCGTCCAGAGGATGCCGGGGATGTCGCCGAGGAGGAATTCCCGTTCGAGGACACCGTCGTCGAGACGCTGCTCGGAAGTGAAACGCATGGTCGTGCCTTTCGGGAGTGCACTGGAACGGCGCTCCCGGACGACCTGTTCTATCGTCCGACCGTGACCCCGGAGGGGAGCACCCATGTCAATACTGTGTTCACGGGTACCACCTCCTCGTTGTCTCGCACGGCCTCCGGGAATGTAGCAGGGGACGGCCCCGGCCCGCCAAACCGTGCCGTCCCGGCCGTCGCGCCGTACGCCTGCGCCGCCCCCCCCGTAACCCCGTAACCGCCGTGGCCTCCGGCCGGGACGTCGGTCAGCCGATGCCTTCGACGATGCGGAAGTCGCGCTCGACACCGTCGGAGAGGGCGGCCAGCGCCTCCTGGTAGGCCGCGCTCTCGCGCGCCGCGACGGCCTGCTCGAAGCTGTCGAACTCGACCAGGACGGTGCGTTCGGCGATCCCGGCGTCATGCGCCTGGACCGGACCGCCCCGGACGAGGGTCCGGCCGCCCGCGGCTTCGACGGCCAGGCGGGCCAGCTTGTTGTAGGCGGCCAGTTTCTCGGGGTCGGCGATGGTGCGGTAGACGCTGACCCAGTAGCCCTTGGGCATGGAACCTCCAGTGGAACGCGGGCGGCCGACCGGCGCCGCGGTGCTCTGCGGGTGCCGCCGTCGCGTTCGTTTCGGAATCGGAATCGCCGGATGGACGCTAGTGCTTCGCCTATCGAAACACCATCGCCCTCGGCCGACGGCTGCGCGCCGCCCCGGCCGGGAACGGCACCCCGTGACGCCCTCCGCGGGGGCGCGTCCGTGGAGGCGGTGCGTAGTGTGTCGCGGGCCGAGGGGCGTCGATCCCGGGGGGACCAGTGGGCCGCAGCAGCATGCCGATCGAGAACAACACGGACACCGTGCTCTGCCTCTTCCTCGAACCGTACTGCGAGGACTTCTGGATGAAACCGGGCGAGAAGCTCACCGTCCGTTCCGAGGCACCGGGTGTCGACGTCTGGTTCGACACCTACATCTCCAAGGGCTGCATCACCGTCTGGCTGTACGAGGACGGCGACGGATACAAGATCGTCGGCGATTACGTGGTTGTCGACGCGAACGGCATCCGGCTGGACTCCGGATACCAGCGGCCCGACGGCCAGCGCTGGTCGGCTGCCGGCCCGATCATCGACTGACGCGCCACCGCCTCCCCGGCGCGTGCCCCCGGTCCGGTTTCGTCCGCCCGGTCGCACATGTCCGTGAGGCATGAATTCCTCTGGGATGCAAATACTCCGGAGGGCACATGAATACGCGGAATGCAAATAGCGCGCAGGGCATGAATTATCTTCGCCCGCAACGTTTCTGACGAGAAATTAAATCCTTGACGGCGCCGCCGGAATTTGTTTATGGTCCAGCCGTTCACGTTTTCGTCGATCGGAATGCGAAGGTATTCATGACGGAGTCCCCGGCATTGCCCACGTCCCGGCAGCGGCTGATCCTCGCCGTGCTGATGGTGTGTTCGTTGTTGATCTGGCTGGACAACACGGTTCTGAGTACGACGCTGGAGACGCTGGCCGACCCCGGGCGCGGGCTGGGGGCGGACCCCGGTCAGCTGCAGTGGGCGACCGGTGCGTACACGCTGGCGTTCGCGACGCTGATGTTCACCGCGGGCGCGCTGGGCGACCGGTTCGGGCACCGGACCGTGTTCGCCGCCGGGCTGCTGGTGTTCGCCGGGTCCTCGTGGTGGGCGGCGTACGCGGGCGACGCGGGGCAGCTGATCGCGGCGCGGGCGGTGATGGGCGTGGGCAGTGCGCTGATCACGCCGGCCACGATGGCTCTGCTCATGTGGACGTTCACCGGACCGGCGCGCGCCGCGGCGATCGGGATCTTCTCGACGTCGGCGGGTGTCGGAATGGCGGTCGGTCCCGTGCTGGCCGGATTCCTGCTCGATCGTTTCTGGTGGGGTTCGGTCTTCCTGATCAATGTTCCGGTCGCGGTGGTGGCGCTGGTCGGACTCCTCGTACTGGTGCCGAATTTCCGCAGCCCGACCCGGCGGCCGCTGGATCCGGCGGGAATGCTGCTGTCGGCCGCCGGACTCGTGGCCCTGGCCTACGGGCTGATCCGGGCGGGGCAGGTGTCCGCGTGGACGCGTACCGACGTCTGGGTGCCGGTCGTCGCCGGTCTGGTGCTGCTGGCCGTGTTCGTGGTCGTCGAACTCCGGGTCAGGGCTCCCGGCTTCGATCCGCGCCTGCTCGCCCGACGCGTGTTCGGGGGCGGGAACGCGGCGCTGGGACTGCTGCTCTTCGCGGTGGCCGCCGTCACCTTCTACAACGCCTTCTATCTCCAGGGGGCGCTCGGGTTCTCGCCGATGAAGGCGGGACTGGCCAACGCCCCGACCGCGGCCGGTGCGCTCGTCGGAGCGCCCCTCGCCACACGTCTGGTGCGCCGCTTCTCCCTGCGTCCCGTCGTGGTTCCGGCCATGGCCGCGGCCGCGCTGAGCATGGGCGGATACGCGTTCCTGGGGCTTGAGACGCCCCTCGTGGCGATCGAGGTCCTGCTCCTGGTCCAGGGGTTCGCGGTCGGCATCGTGATCGGCCCCGTCACGGCCGCGCTGGTCGGCAACCTGCCGCTGGAACAGGCCGGTTCGGGTTCGGCCGTCACCAACACCGTGCGGCAGACCGGCAGCGTGATCGGCCTCGCGGTGGGCGGCACCGTCATGTCCCTCGCCTACCGGCAGGCCGTCGAGCCCTCACTGACGGGCGTGCCCGGCCCAGTACGGGAGCAGGCCCTGGTCTCCGCCGAACAGGCCCGCCACGTCGCCGCCTCCGCCCACCGGCCCGCACTGGCCCAGGTCGCCGACCACGCGTTCATCCACGCCATGCACGTCGGAGCCGTCTGGATCGCGGGCATCGCCCTGCTCGGAGCGGCCGTACTGCTGGTGGCGCTGCCCTCCGCCGGAGCCCGCGGGGCAGGCGACGGGAAGAAGCGGAGCGTGCCGCGGACGGACCGTGAGGCGGCCCCCAGTTCCGTGTGAGTCCGGTGCGGACAGCGGCCGGGAGGCGTCGATCGCGTCCGATGCCTCCCGGCCCGCTGGAGGCTCCTGGGTCATGCCCCGGAGACCTCCGACACGGCCTCGGGCACGGGCTCCGGCACGGGCTCCGGCACAGGCAGGCACTCGGCGAGCAGGTCGAGGATGTCGCGCCAGGCGCGCCGCGCGTGCCGTGCGTGGTAGCCGACGCCGGGAACGGTGGGGTGGTCGACCGTCGGGTGGTGGAAGGCGTGCAGGGCGCCGCCGTAGACCGTGAGCCGCCAGTCGACGTCCGCGGCCCGCATCTCGGCGGTGAACGCCTCCCGCTGCGCGGGCGGCATGATCGGGTCCTCCGACCCGACCCCGGCCCACACCGGGCAGCGGATGCGCGCCGCCTCCCCCGGCCGGCCCGTCGTCAGGGCGTTGACCGTCCCGATCGCCCGCAGGGCGGCGCCGTCCCGCCCGAGTTCCAGTCCGACGGCGCCCCCGGTGCCGTATCCGACGACGGCGATCCGGTCGGGGTCGGTCCGCGGTTCGGCCCGCACCGCGTCGAGCGCCGCGCGGCCGATGTCCCGCATCCGGTCCGGATCGGCGAGCAGCGGCAGGCAGCGGGCCAGCATCTCCTCGGGGTCAGCCAGATAGCGCCCGCCGTGGAGGTCGAAGGCCAGCGCCACATAGCCCAGTTCGGCAAGCGCGTCGGCCCTGCGGCGCTCCACGTCGCTGAGCCCCATGCCCTCCGGCCCGATCAGCACCGCGGGCCGGCGGCCGGTGCCGGCCGGGAGCGCGAGGTGCCCGGTCATCGTCAGCCCGTCGGCCCGGTACGTCACCGTGCGCGTCGTCATCGTCGCCATGCACCCGACCGTAGTGACCGTCGAGCCCGGTCCGGCCGGTGTTCCGCCGCCGGCGGAACGGGGCGGGTGTGACGGAGCGGGTGTGACGGAGCGCTTCACCGGGCGGGTCAGGCGCCTCGGCCGGCGGCCATGGTGGGGAGGGGGCGCCAGTCGGCGGGGACGTCACGCATGATCAGGGCGCAGTCCAGGGTCGCGCTCCCCGGTGGGAAGCGGTCCGGGTCGTCGAAGAAGGACGACGCGGCGGAGCGAACCCGGGCGGCTTCCACGTGCCAGGCGTCGGTGCGCAGTTCCATGCCGTCCAGGTGGCGGCCGGAGCGGGTGGCCGAGTAGCCCTTGGCCCCGTCCCGGAAGAAGCGGGAGGCCTCGGAGAGATCGGCGAAGAGCTCGCTGCCCCGCAGTTCGTCGGACGGTTCGACGGTGACGTCCACCCGGGTGTCGCCGTCCCCCGTCGCGAAGGCCACACGCAGCCGGCCGGGTGTCTCGTGCACCTCGAAACCGGCGCGGCCGTGCTCGCCGGGGAAGACACGGCCTCCGGCCCAGACGTTGAGCCGGGAGGCGGTGTCGCGGCGCGGGATGTAGACGCCGGTCTCGACGCCGTCCGGTCCGTCCCATTCGACGGCGATCCGGTGCGCCGCGTTCTCGCTGCGCAGTCCGAACGCCTTGGGGACCCGGACCGGCCGGACGCTTCCCAGCCGCAGGAGGCAGATGCCCGCGACCGCGTGGCCGTGCACCAGTTGCGGGCGCAGCGGCTGGGGAAGCAGACGTGCCGCGGTGTCCGGGGCGACGCGGTAGTTCACCAGAAGCCGTCGTTCGACGACGCTGGACAGGCGTGGCTGTCTCATGATCCCTCGCTCTGCGATCCGGGGCGCCATGCGGTGTGGCGCAGGATGATCTGCTCGGGGCAGACGGCGCTGAGGAACCGGCCGATGGAGGTGGCCAGGCGGTCCTCGGCCAGTGTGTAGAGGATCCGGTTGCCGTCCCGGCGCTCGGTGACCAGTCCGGCTCCTTTGAGCACGCCGAGATGCCGTGAGATGGACGGCGCGCTGATCGCGAACCGGCTCGCGATCTCGCCCGCCGCGAGCTCACCGCCTCTGAGGTCTTCAAGGATCTGGCGCCGCGTGGGATCGGCGAGGGCGCGGAAGGCCCCCGCTTCCTCCTGAGCATCTGTCATGTGAGGTATTTAGCATATGAGCTAAGTACCTAACAAGGGGGTCGACTGTGACTGAGCGCTTTGGTTGGCCAGTTGAGCGCATCGCGACACAGCTCACACACACGACAGGGGGCTCGGGCGCAGCCGAGAACCAGGCTGGGAAAACGGATCGACGGCCCTGCGCTCCACAGGCGAAGATGCGGGGCCATCGCTCACCCTGCTCGGAGGGCCCGTGGGATCCAGAGATGCCGACATCGATTTCACTTTCACGTGCCCGAGCACCGTGCGGGCCGTTCTGGACGCGCTCACCGGAGCGGGCTGGTCCGCGGTGGTACCGCCTGAGGGCGTCTCGTACATGCTCAACGATGCGGACGACATGCACGACTGGTACAACAGCGCGCCCGACGACATCGGCGAGATAGTAACGCTGCTGGACGCGCCGGAGAACCTGCCCTACGCGGTGGCCCTCGACGTCTACCACCAGGAAGCGGGTACAGGCGGCATGCTCATGTTCCTACCCGGCCGCACGGACGTCTCCTTCGTGCCCACCATCGACCGTCGCCGCATCCCAGCAGCGCCGGAATTTACCGACCTCGCCTGGTACCTGCACTCCCTTGTCCCGGCCCTGGTCCCGGCAGGGCTCGAGGGGTACAAAGCCACAGAGGTCCGCTACTGACAAACGCCAGCTCAGCCTCAGCAACGGGCGAGGCGGGCAAGCGCGGCGGGTCTCGGTCCTGGTTCCCGCACTCAACAGGCCAAGTACATCGCTCAGCGGCTGGCTGGAACGCTCAGTCACATCTGAGCCGCAGCACGGTAATTGTCACCAGCGGGACGGGCTGAGCTGGTGAACAGGAACGGCCGAAGCAGCCTGGTTGTCACAGGCGAGGCATCCGACTTGTCACAGACGCGCAATGGGCAACCTTCCTGTCACCAGGCCGAGACGTGACGCTCGTCCCGGTCGGCTATGGAGCTGCCTTGCGGAAGAGAGACAAGAGGGACCGGGCTGGCAGGGCGCCCGGGTCGAAGAACTGCGTGGCCAGAGCGGGCGGCACAGCCTTTCCCTGCATACGGACCTCGTGGCAGGTGAAGCAGAACGCCGCCTCGAACAGCGCCAGGTCGAGGGAGTCGTCGTACGCCCGGACGCTCCAGCCAGGCGAGAAGCCGCATCGGTGCTGTTCACTGCCGGGCAGGCTCTCGATCAGGACCAGGGCGGCGGCAGCTTCGCTCCCGGCCCAGTGGGCGACCACCGTGCCTGGGTACGGGTCGTCTCGTTCAGTGGGAAGGGCGGAGATCCGGACGACCTCGATCAGCACGATGGCGGCAACGGCTTCGGCGGGGAGCTGCATGTGCGCAGTCTGCCCGCCGGGGAGGCGGCCGGGTAAGGCGCACAGATGCCTTCGACAGGCTCAGACCGGTGTCAGTTCGATCGACCCGAGGCAATCCACCGCAGAAGTTGCACCGGCACGAAGTGACAACACACCTGCCCCAGTGACAACCATCGCGCTTCGGCTCAACACCGACGGGCTGCGCCGACCTCCGCGGCCGGGGTCAGTACCCGAGATCCAGGTAGTCGATGTCCTTCAGCTCGACCTCCTGGAGGTCGCCCGCGCGGTGGCCGCCGTCCTGGAAGTAGACCTCCTTGAGGCCCTCGGCGACGATCTGGCGGAGGTGCTGGTCGGCGGCGCCCTGGTCGCGGGCGTCGAAGAGGCGGCGGGCGT
Source organism: Streptomyces sp. NPDC024555 (assembly GCF_055559335.1). NCBI lineage: Bacteria > Bacillati > Actinomycetota > Actinomycetes > Kitasatosporales > Streptomycetaceae > Streptomyces > Streptomyces sp. NPDC024555. The sequence continues at coordinate 68,839 of NZ_JBVHKV010000020.1, read as the reverse complement.
AGCTGGGGGGGAGGTGGACGGTGAGGCGGCGGAAGCGGGGTTCGTCGGTGGAGCCGGTGGCGGCGCGGTAGCCGAAGGAGGCGCGGGTTTCGACGGTGATGCCGCCGGTGCTGGCGGCCTGCCGTCGGCGGCGCTTGCGCACCTGGGGCTGCCAGCGGGCGCGGACGGCGTTCTCGATGCGTGCGGCGACGTCCTGAGGGGGGTTCTTCCGGGCGCCGCGGCGGTAGCGGTTGACGGAGTCGGCGGTGACGCCGAGTTCGGCCGCCACGGCCTTGGCGCTGCCGAGCCGGCGGAGCAGGAAGTTGATGCGGCCGCGGAGGGTCTTGGGGGGTTCGCGGGTGAACCCCTCCTGGTCGGCCCGCTCGATGGCGTTCTCGATCTCTCGCACGCTGGTCGGCTTTCTTCGGTGGTGGGCGGCGGGCTATTCGCCGTCGTCGAGGACGGCGTTGCCGCCCTTGATGAGGCTGGCCGGGTTGTGGCCCTGTTCCATCATGTCGACCGCCCACAGCATGGTGCGGACGCCCTCCAGTTTCGCCAGTCCCGGGGTCGGGCCGAGGCGGAAGCCGCCCGGCTGCGGTTTGCCGGAGGCCGCGTACGGGAGGAAGTCCACGGGGCTCTCGCCCGGCGAGGGGTAGACGACGCAGTCGGACAGCACGGCGAGAGGGTAGAGGCCGGTCATGTCGGCCATCTTGTAGAGCTTGCGGTGCATGCTGATCCGGGCCTTGGAGATGACGGCGGCGCGGATGTCCGGGCGCCAGGTCGGGCGCTGCATGGCGGGCCAGGGCTCGCCGGGCCGGTAGTTCCTGCCCTGCGGGTTCTGGAACAGCTTGCCGATGCCGCCCTTGATCGTGCCCTTGATCGCGGCGAGTACGGCGGTGAGGGCCGGGTCGATGTCCTTGTGCCGTTCCATCGCCGCGAGGAACCGGGCGTCGTCCAGGTCCTTGGTGACGCCGAGGTCGGCGAGCGTGTCGACGTACGCGTTCTTGAGGCGGTCGTGCCACGGGTCGAGGTAGGCGCCCGTCTCGCGGCGCAGATACCCCTCCAGCGGCGTGACGTTGTAGCCGAGCTCCTGCGCGTACGCGACGGTCTGCGTCTGGTACCAGGCGGGGCCCGTCGGGCGTTCGCCGGTGGGGGTGAACGGTGAGGGCAGGCGGGGGTCGATCTCCACGTGGGAGAGGTCGACCAGCCAGGAGCCGGGGATCTTCGGGGAGAACGCCGGTGCGTGGAAGTGGTCCGGGGCGGACAGGCCCACGGGGAGCCGTGCGGCGGCGGCGAGGAACGCGGTGTTCAGGTCGAGGCCGACGGCGTACGGCAGATGGCACTCCTCGTCGCTGAGCAGTTCCACGGGCCGCACCCACTGGTACGCCTCCTCGCGGAGGAAGCCGCCCTGCCAGTTCGCGTGGAAGACCGCTGGGTGTTCGGGCTGGCCCTCCGGCGGGGCGGGGTCCATCGGTTCGGTGCCCAGGGAGCCGGGGTTGTGGCCGGAGACCCAGTTGCCGCTCGTCTCGTCGCGCACGGCGCGCGTGGGCGGGCGCAGCTCGGTCATCAACTCAAGGCCCGAGACGGCGGTGGAGCCGCGCGGGGTGGTGACCCGCTGGGCGTACAGGCCGAGGACCCGGGCGATGTCGGCGGGGTCCATGGCGCTGACGCCGGGCCAGGAGCGTTCGTCCAGCGCGTCCCAGGGCAGCACCGCCAGTTGCACGCACTGCCGCTGGGCGCCCTGGGCCGTGCGGTAGATCCGCGCCCAGGGGCCGAAGCCGCGCTGGGTGAGCTTCCACTTCGCCTTGAGGATCTGCCTGACGACCGGGTGGTCCTCCTCCAGCCGCAGGCCCCGCCGGTCCTCCAGGCGTTCGGGCAGCCCGAGCCGGGTGGCGGCCGAGGCGGTGAGGACGATCAGCGGGTCGGCGTCCTTGCCGTGGCGGTGCAGTTTCGGCGCGCCGAGCCCCGCTTCGCGCAGCGTCCACTCCACCAGTTCCACCACGGACTCCGCCGGGCAGTCGAGCACGATGCCGTCCACCCCGTACGCCGAACCGTCCCCGTCCAGCACGGCCAGCGGCCCGTGCGGGAAGCGCGGGTCCAGCGGCGGTCGCGTCGCCTTCCGTACGACCGGGCGGGGCGCCGGCGGCGTACGGCGGGGCGCGGCGGCCGGCGGCTCGGAGGCGGCGGCCCCGGGGGACGCGACCGGTGCGGGGGCCGGGGCGGCGGCCGACGGCTCGGCGGTCGGCTCGGCGGTCGGCTCGGCCGGCGACGGGGCCGGAAGCTGGGCCTGGGCCTGGGCCTCGGGCTGGGGCGAGGTGGTCCGCGAGGACGTGTGCCGCCCCGGGGCCGACGGGGCGGCGGGCGTCCCGCCGTGCGCGGGGTACTTCGCCGCCCAGCCGTTCAGCAGCCGCTGATACGCCTCCAGGCGCGGGGACTTCGGCTCGGAGCGGCCGTTCTCGTAGTTCTTGACCGACTGCGTCGTCGTCTTCAACGCGGCCGCGAGCCGGGCCTGCGTGATCCCGGCGGCCTCGCGCAGGCGCGCACGTTCCGAGGGCGGCGGGAGCTGGGGTTCCTCCTGCAGCAGCGCGTCGATGTTCGCGAACAGTTCTTCCTCGGATGCCATGCGTCTGTACCTCCAGCGCGGAGATTAGCAGACGTTAACCCTGTTTTTAGCCCATAAATTTAACCCTGTCGGGTGGATGGCGTGCCCGCACTCCGTGATGAGTGTGTTCTCGTTGGCCCTTGAAGGTCGCAGCTGGCCCGTGCCTGCCCGCCCCGGCTCTTGAGGTTCCTGAGCTGGGCGTTAGCCTCAGCGGATGATTCCTGAGCCGCCGCCGAAGGTCATCACGCGTCTTCGTGACGGGCGGATCCACGCCTACGTCGTGCGCGCCGGCGTCTACGGGACGCTGGAGCCCGCAGCGATTTTTCAGCCGCGGGACGGCGAGGAGGCCGTAGCGTCGGTGGTCCGGCCGGATTTGGAGCGGGTCGTCTACACAACGCTGAACGGAGTCGTCTGCCTCACCCGCGCCGGCGACCTCATGTGGGCCTCGGACTTCGAACCGCGCTCTGACGTACGCCGTGGCCACCGGCCTGGCTGTGCGCTGTCTCTGGACGGCCGGACGGTATGGGTCTACCGGCCGGACGCTATGGCGGGACGAGGAAGGGGGGACCAGTGGGTCGTGCACGATGCCGACAGCGGTGCGGTTCTCGCCCGCCGGGAGCTGGAGACGGTCGGGCACGGCGCCTTCCACCATGTGCATCCCGTGGACGGCAGCGTCTACCTCGACATCGGTGAGGGCCAGGACGGATCCGTCATTCTCCGGAGCACGGGCGGGGCGGACAGCGAGCCGGAATTCGTCACGTATCCGTGGTCGGACCGCTGCCTGATCGACCTGGCTCCGTCCGGGCGCCAGTTCATGACCGTGGACCATGGGCAGGCGGACGTCGCCTTCCATGACCACCCCAACGGGGACGTGCTCTTCACCCTCCCCGTCGAAGCCTTCGGGTACGACCCGGAGGAGTCCTTCGTGGAATGGAGCGGCGGCTACCTGACCGAGGACACGGCCATCGTCAGCCTCGGCGGTGAGAGTCAGGACGAAGAGGAGTGGTTCCGCTACCACCTGGTCGACGTACGCACGGGCACCCTCGGCGGCGAGCTCACCGCTGAGGTGAGCAACCCGTACGAGCTGGTGCCTCTGGGCGACGGTTCCTGGCTCACCGGCGGCCTCGGCGGCGACCCCGTCCGTCGGTCCAGCACTCCGCAGCCGTCGGCACCGCCGCAACCGGCCGCACCGACCTCTCCGTACGAGAGGCGGCAACCGTGACGGCAGACCGCCCCGAGTGCCTCTGATTCCTCGGGCGAGCGCTGAGCCGGAGCCGTGGTCAGGCATGCAGGGTGGGCCGGTAGATGAGTTCTTGGGTGTGGCCGTCGAGCGTCCGGCTTTCGAGCAGCTCAAGATCGAAGTCGGCCGCGCCCTGGAAGACGGGGTTCACTCCGGTCCGGCCGTTGATGACGGGGAAGAGCGTCACCTGGACGCGGTCGACCAGACCGGCGGCCAGCAGCGCCCGGTTCAGCGACAGACTGCCGTGCGAGCGCAAGGGCACCTCGGATTCCTCCTTGAGGCGGGCGACGATGTCGACGGGGTCGCCGCTCATGACGGTCGCGTCCGGCCAGTCGAGGGGTTCGGTCAGCGTGGTGGACACCACCGTTGCAGGCATGCTTCTCATGCGGGTGACCCAGAGGTCAGCCAGTTCGGACTCCTCGATGCCCAGGGCCAGCATCTGCGCGTGCGCACGGTACGTGTTGGCCCCGAAGACCATCCGCTGCTCCCGGTCGTACAGGGCGAGGCGTCGGTCGAGGAGCTCGGGACCCTGCTTGCCCCAGTAGCCGCCCCAGTTCCCGGCGTGGGCGCCGTAGCCGTCGAGGGTGGAAAAGACGTCGAAGGTGTAGGTAGCGCTCACCGTGCTCTCCTCCAGAAGCAGCCACTGTCAGACGTTTATCACTGTCCCGGTGTTCACGCCGGTCATCACGCCGCAGGGCACCGACACCGGGTGTCAGTCGCCCCGCGTACCGTCTGCCCATGGCTATGCAGAGTCCCCCTGGGCAATCGATACGTGACTTCTCGACCTGGCAGCCCGTACTGAGGCTCCTGCGGGCCGCCAAGGCGGGGAAGGCGGGCGGAACCGGTAAGGCCGGTGGCGAGCCGGTGCGTGTGGCGGGTCGGATCGGGCGGGGCAGTTGGAGTCTGGCCCTTCCGCACCGCGTGCCACCGCCCGGTCGGGCCTCCCAGGTCGAGGACATGCAGGAGGAGATGGACGCGGTGCGGCGGGTGCAGACGGCGATGGCGGCGGTGGGCGTCGACGACGTCTCGTTCTCGGCGACGGTCGAGCCGGACGGGGCGGCGGTGCTCCGGCTGCTCGGGCCCAGCCCGGCGGTGGAGCCCGGGATCGGGACCCCGCATCCCGGTGCGCTCGTCCTGGTCGAGGGGGCTCTTCCCGAGCCCTGGCGGCGTCTCCCCGACGCGACGCCCGGAGCGAAGCCGGCCCCCTCGGCCGATCCGGAGTTGCTGGAGCGGACGCTGCGGGAGCGGATGCCCGACGCCGTCGGCGCGACGGAGGAAGAGATCGCCGCCGCCGAGGCGCGCCTGGGCATCCGCCTGCCCGAGGAACTCAAGGTGCTCTACCGGGTGACCCGGGCCCGCTGGGAGGACTGGGGCAACGACTACGACACGGCGGTCGGTGTCTTCGACGCGGTGCGCTGCGAGCTCTCCTCCGTGGACGAGCTGTACGCGGCCGAAGCCTCGACCCGTCACTGGTCCTGGCAGTTCGCGGCCAAGGAGGCGGTCGACACCCGGCCCGACGACTCCGTACAGGGCGTCGTCGGCTCCCCCGGGTGGATCGTGTTCGGCGAGAACGGCGGAGGGGACCGGCTCGCGGTCGACCTGACGCCCGGCCCGTGCGGGCACACCGGGCAGATCGTCCTGATCGGTCACGAGGAGAGCGCGGGCGCCGAGTTGCTGGCCGACTCGCTCACCGACTGGGTGCTGGACCGGAAGGCGCGCACGCGCCGGGGTCGCGGCGAGGAGCCGCCGCTCGTGGCCCACGTCAATCACGTGAGCATCAGGAGTGTCCGGGAAGCCGCCCACCCCGGCCTGGAAGTCCTCTCGGTCGGGGTGTGGGACGGCGCGCCGTTCAGCCTCGCCCCGGTCATCGGGCTTCCGCGTCTGCGCACCCTCGCCGCGTACGCCGGAACGCTCGCCGATCCGCGGGAGATCGCCCAGCTCACCGGACTGGAGTTCCTGGAACTCGGCCCGGAGGACTGGCGCGTCCTGCTGGATGCCGGTGCCGTCCCCCGGAGCCTGTCGGCCGCGGCCATCACGGCGTACGGGGACCACGACCCCCTGCCCGTCGTGGCCGTCGCCAACGAGATCCTGGCTCTCTGGGACCGGCCCCAGATCATCCAGACCGTCCTGGAAGGAGACCTCGGGCCCCTGGTGTAGGCGCGCGGAGCCAGGGGCTTTCGCACCGGTGACGGCGGGACCGGTGCGAAAGGCCTCGCTCCGGTCCCGCCGTCACTCCCCGGAAAGGACAGGACAGGCGGTCAGTTCGGGAAGACCGCTGCCAGCCAGTCCTCGGCCGTCTCCGCGCGCAGCAGGGCGCGGCGCTTCTCGGACGGGGCGGTTCCCTCGGCGTCCGGGCGGAGGGCGGCCTCGATGGCGCGGGCGGTCTGGTCGAGGTCGAACGGGTCCAGGGTGCGGGCGAACGGGGCCAGCTGGTCGTGGACGCCGGCGTTGGCGGACAGGAGCAGGGAGGCCGAGTCGTCCAGGAGCCAGGCGGCCTCCTTGGCGAAGAGGTTGAGGCCGTCGTAGGTCGAGTTGACCATCGCGGCCCGGCTCATGAGGAGTGCGGCGATGACGCAGTTGCGCGAGTCGCGGCCCTTGCCGGGCTTGAGGAGGGTGGCGACGGGGCGGTCGGGGGTGCCGAAGCGGTCATTGACGCGCCGGATCGCCTCCTCGGTCGCCCGCTGGTAGGCGAGGTGGCGGGCGGAGGCGCGGCTGGGGGTGGTGCCCACGGCGAGGAACCAGGTGGTGTCGGCGAGTTCCGGGGAGCGTTCCAGGGCGGCCTCGAAGGCGGCGAACCCGCGCGGCATGTTCTTCCACAGGTCGATCCGGTCGGCCCGCACCATGACGCGCCGCCCGTCCGCCATCGCGGCCAGCCGCTCCGTCCACGCGGCCGTGGCGGGTTCGTCGACCATCGTGTCCAGGACGTGGTGGTCGAGCGGGAACGGCGAGGACACCAGCCGGGTGCGGTGGCCCCGGTGGACGACGGTGTCGCCCTCGACGACGGCTCCGGGCAGGAACCGGGCGCAGCAGGCGGCGAACGCGTCCGTCCAGCGCCGGGCGTGGAAGCCGACGGTGTCGCAGGCGAGCAGCGACTCCAGGATCCGGGTGCGGACGGGCTGGGGCAGGACGGTGAAGTAGTCGGGTTCGCACCACGGGGTGCCGAGGAAGTAGGCGAGCCGGCTGCGCCGGTCCGTCCTGGCCGCGGTGAAGAACTCCGGGACGAGCATGAGGTGCGGGTCGTTGATGAGGATCATCTCGTCCGCGGTGTCGTCGGACAGGGCGGTGAGCCGTTCCGCGTACATCCGGTTGACCGTCACATAGCCCGACCACGCCTCGTCGAGGGCGCTGTCGAAGACGGGCTCGACCGAGGTGTCGTGCATGTAGTGGAGGAGCCCCAGCAGCAGCTGGATGGAGATGGTGTCGTAGTGGTGGCGGCGCAGGTCCTCGTCCAGGGCCATGGGGTGCAGGGTGACGCCGCCGTCGAGGACCACCGACACGGGCAGGTCGCCGCCCGGGGGCGCGGTGAAGATCCAGTCGCCGCCGTGGGCGTCGAGCAGGGCGTTCAGCATGGGGACGAGGCCGCCGGCCGAACGCGGGTTGAGCCGCCCGTCCGTCCACTGGGGACAGCTGTTGCTGCAGGTCAGAAGCTTCATGTCGGCATCCTTGGGGTGGTGGGGAGCGAGCCGGTGGCGGGGCGTCGGAGCCGGGCGAGGGCGAGTGCCGTCAGGGCCAGGGCGCAGAGCCCCAGGAGCTGGTATCCCCAGAATCCGGGGAGGGCGGCCACGAGCGGGGCGACGACCACGGCCGCGGTGCCCATCGTGGCCTCGCCGATTCCCTCGACGTGGGGGCGGAGCCGGCCGGGGACGGCCTGGGTCAGCAGGGTGCTGGCGCCGACCACGCCGAAGTTCCAGCCGAGGCCCGCCAGGACGAGGTGGGTGGTCGTCATCGCGGTGGGGCCGGTGCTGAAGCCGCCCAGGACACAGGCGACCAGGGAGATCACGGCGCCGGTGAGGACGACCGGCACCGCGCCGTGCCGGTCGGCCAGCCGGCCGACGAGGGGGGCCGGGGCGAACATCCCGATGACGTGGAGCGCCACGAGGGAGCCGACGGTGCCGGTGCCCGCGCCGTGCCCGCTGAGGTGCACCGGGGTGATCGTCATGATGCCGACCATGATGAAGTTGGCCCCGGCCAGGGCGCTCAGGGCCACGACCGCCGCCGGTTCGCGCAGCGCGGTGCCCAGCCGGATGCTCCCGCGCGCGGGGCGTACGCGGGAGACGAGCACTCCGGCGGCCCGTCCCAGCACCGGCGTACGCGGTGAGCAGCCCGCCGCCAGCAGGAGCGCGGAGCCGCCGAACGCGGCCACGGCGACCAGGTACAGGCCGCACAGCGTCGGCAGTCCCAGGCCCCGGGCGACGGTGCCGCTGGGGCCGAGGAGCAGGGGGCTGATCACCGCTCCGAGCGCGGTGGCGAGGAACACCGCGCCCAGGGCCCGGCCCCGGCTTCCTTCGGGGACGGCCTGGGCGGCGGTGTAACGGAGGAGGAAGAGCGAGGAGTTGGCGGTGCCCAGCAGGACGCTGCCGGCCAGCATCCAGGTGAGGCTGCCCTCGCGGGCGGCGAGGACGACCACCAGGGCGCCGAAGGCTCCCAGGACCATGCCGAGGGCCAGACCGCGGCCGCGGTGTCCGCGGGCGGCCTGGTGCGAGACCAGGAGTGCTCCGGCCGCGGAGCCGGTCAGGTGCAGGGCGACGGGCAGTCCGGCGACCGAGGCCGTGCCCGCCAGTTCCGTGGCGAGCAGGACGCCGGCCGTTCCGCCGGCGGCGAGGCCGAGGCCGGCCAGGGCGGTGGTGCCGGCGACGAACGCCGGTACCCCCCGCCACGGGCCGTCCGGTCCGGCCGTGTGCGGCGGCCGGTCCGGGGCGGCGTCACCGCCCACCGGTGATACGCGGGTGGGGCTGAAACCCTCGTGGCGGTTCAGGGGTACGACATCCTCTCCTGCGGGGTGTGCTCCGGGCCGGTGCCGCCGGTCCGGTCTCAGGCCGCGATGGTCTCGGGCATCGGCCCCGACTCGTAGGAGCAGCGGCCGGCCATGGTGGCGTGCCGCATGGCCAGGGCCATCTTCATGGGGTCCTTGGCCTGGACGAGCGCGGTGTTGACGAGGGTGGCCGCCGCGCCCATGCCCATGGCCTGGGCGACGTGGTGGGCGGTGCCGAGCCCGCCCTCGACGATCACGGGGATGCTCAGGGCGTCGATGATCTCCTGGATCGGCTGCGGGTCGACGATGCCGCGCCCGGAGGCGACCGGCGCCGCCATGACCCGCAGCGCCGAACAGCCCGCGTCCTGGAGGGCCATGGCGGTGTCGAGGTCGGGGAGGATGAACGGCAGCAGCGCCCAGTCCTTCTCCCGGAGCTCGTGGGCCGCCTCGATGGTCTGGCGGTTGTCCGGCATGTTGTCCTCGCCGCGCACGTCCAGCTTCAGGATGTCGATGCCCCAGGAGTCGCGCAGCACGTCGGCGGTGCGCAGGGCGCCTTCCTTGGAGCGGGCGAACGAGGTGGTGCCGATCCAGGTGAAGCGGTCGAGGTCCAGGACCGCGTCGAGGTCGGACAGCAGGAGGCTGCTGCGGCGGTTGTCCGGGTCCACGGTGGTGATGAAGATGTCCGCGTCGGTGACGGTGAGGACGTCCCGCACCACGGATACGGAGTCGTACTGCTCGATTCCTACGATGAGCCGGGAGCGGAACTCGCGGGTTCCGATCCGCAGCCAGGGTTCCCCGCGGTGGTCGATGGAGGCCGGGCGCTGAATGGTCATGAAGGATTCCCATCAGAGTGGATGGCGGAATGCCGCGAGCAGCAGTTCTTCATGGTGCCGCAACATTTGACATCGGACTCCGAGGGAGTGTCAGCCTTTCCTGTCCGCACTCTTTCGATCCCGGTGGAGCGGCTTCGCGTCCGGCGGAACGGCCGGCCGCTCCCCGGACTCAGGCGGCCGGTGCGAGGATGTAGCCGCGGCCCCAGGCGGTCTGCAGGACCAGGCCCAGCGGTTCGATGCGCCGGCGGATGCGCATGATGTGCAGGTCCAGGGCGTTGCGGCTGATGCAGGCCTGGCGTTCGCCGAGCCGGCCCAGCAGTTCCTCCCGGCACACGAGCGCCTGGAAGGAGCCGGTCAGGCTGTCCAGGAGCGCCGTTTCCACTGGTGAGACGGGTACCACGCGGTCGCGGTACTTGAGCGCGCCGCTCGGGTCCACGGTCGGCACGGTGTACGGGTACGACTTGGCGCGCAGCGCGGTGACGCGGGCCCGCAGGTCGGCGTTGCTGATGGGCGCCCGTGCCCAGTCCTCACGGGCGTCGGAGCAGATCGGCGCGGGTCCGCCGCCCTCCACGATGAGGAGGCGCAGGATGCCTTCCTCCATGTATTGGCGCCTTTTGGCCGATTCCGCCGGCCAGCGCAGCAGTTTGACGTCGGCTTGATCCTGTCGCACGAGGAATCGCACCCCCGGTCTCGTATTCCGTCATGTGGGACTCATGGGAGGACTTCGTTCGCGGCCGTCTCCAGAAGTACTCCGGAGCGGCGCGAGCGTATCGTGCGCATGAATGACATGGCTGATTCGAAAGCGCGGGACGAGTGCGGTTCCGCCGAATGCGGGGTCTTTCTCAAGGCGCTGTGGAGCGGTTTTCCAGTGGATCTCGGAGCGGGGAATTCCGGTACGCCGACGGCGTGTCGGTCCCGCCCGGTCAGGGGCGTGCGGGACGCCCCGCGACGGCCTGCCGGAGCGTCAGGCACTCCTCCAGGAAGGCGAGGACGCGCACATGGTAGTCGCGGGCCGTGCGGCCGAGGCTGATGTTGTGGCCCGCGTCCGGAAGTCGTTCACTGCGGGCGGGCGCGGATTCCAGCCGGTCCAGCAGGGCGCGTACGGCGGCCGGGTCGCAGCGCCACCACCGCTCGTGCTCGGCGAAGGTGAAGCGCACCGGGACGCGGACGCGGGGTGCCAGCTGCTCGTATGCCCGGGGCCAGTCCGGTATCGCGCGGGCCTCGTCGGCGGGGACGGGGGTGATGAGGGGGTCGGCGGCGCGGAAGGTGCCCGGCGGGTAGAGGGCCAGGGGTCCCCAGTGCATATGGTGGGAGAGCCGGGCGCCGGAGCCGGCCAGTTGCCGGGCGCCCGGGGCCCATTGGCCGCCGATGCCGGAGACGTCCACGCCGAGCAGGTTCCCGCCCGTCCACCGCGCGGCGGTGAGCAGGGCGATGCCGCCGCCCAGGGAGTGCCCGACCAGGAGGACGCCCGCGCCGTACGGCCGGTCCGTCAGATGGGCGGCGAGGGCCGCGTGCAGCAGGTCCGCCTGGGCGGACAGGTCCGTGCCGGACGGCAGCCGGGCGGCGGAGGCGCCGTAGCCGGGACGGTCCAGGGCGAGCGCCGCGTATCCGCGGGAGGCGGCGAGGGTGAGCAGCGAGGTGTCCGGGTCGGCGCGGCCGTCGAAGTAGCCGGCCCGCATGCCGCCGCCGTGCAGGGCCACCAGCAGGGCGCGCGGTGCGCCCGCGGGTTCGGCGAGCAGGCCGGACAGGGTGATGCCTCCGGCGTCCAGGGTGACCGCGCGCGCCGGGGCGGGGGCGGTGGTCGCGGCCGCCGAGGAACGGGCCGCCTCTCGGTCGTGGTCCACGGGGTCTCCTGTGCTGCGTCGGGCCGGAAACGACGGTGACCCCCGGCGCCGTCGGGGCGCCGGGGGTCACCGGTCCGCGGCCGGGGGGACCGCGGGAGGGAGAGGGTCTGGGAGCGGGCCGGTACGGCCTACACGGGGACGGCGGTGAGGTCCTGGTCCTGCTTCGTCTGCTCGTCCTGGTTCGGCCGGGGCAGGTTGTTGGTGAGCATGATCAGCACCCCGGCCAGCAGCAGGATGCCGACGGTCCACCACACGGCGGTGGCGTAGCCGTGCACCGCGGCCCGGTTCACGGCGTCGGCGCCGCCGCTGTGCGAGACCAGCCAGGCGGCCGTGGTGGAGGCCGCGATGGTGTTGAGCAGGGCCGTGCCGATGGAGCCGCCCAGCTGCTGCGAGGCGTTGATCATCGCGGAGGCGACGCCCGTCTCGTGCTCGGCGACCCCGTGGGTGGCCAGGCTCATCGCCGGGGTGAAGGCGAGCCCGAGACCGATGCCGAACAGCAGCTGGCCGGGCAGGACGAGCAGGAGGTACGAGGAGTTCACGTCCAGCTGGGTCAGCAGGAGCATGCCGAGCGCGGCGACGAGGAAGCCGGGGCCCATGATCCAGCGCGGCGCGGTCCTCGGCATCAGCCGGCTGGCGATCTGGCCCGCGCCGATCAGCATGCCCGCCACCATCGGCAGGAACGCCACCCCGGAGACGAGGGGGCTGTAGCCGCGGATCTCCTGGAAGTAGTACGTCAGGAAGAGCAGCAGGCCGAACATGGTGATGACGGCGAGGGCCTGGGAGGCGAAGACCCCGGCCCGGTTGCGTTCGGTCACGATCCGCAGGGGCAGCAGCGGGGCGCTGCTCCGCTTCTCGACCACGACGAACAGGGTCAGCAGGACGACGCACGCCGCGAACAGGGAGAGGGTGGGGGTGGCGGTCCAGCCCTCGCTGTCGGCGAGCGTGAAGCCGTAGACCAGGGCCACGATTCCGGCGACGGACAGCAGGGTTCCGGCGATGTCCAGCTTCTCGCGGGCCGGGCGGGTGCCCTCGTCGCGGACGACGGCGACGGCTCCGGCCACCACGACGGCGGCGAAGGCGATGTTGACGAAGAGGGACCAGCGCCAGTTGAGGTACTCGGTCAGGACGCCGCCGAGGATCAGGCCCACGGCGGAGCCGCTGCCGGCGATCGCGCTGAACACCCCGAAGGCCTTGGCGCGTTCCTTGGGTTCGGCGAAGGTGACCGCGAGCAGGGACAGGCCCGCCGGTGCCAGCAGGGCGCCGAACGCGCCCTGGAGGGCCCGTGCGGTCAGCAGCATGCCGGCGTCGGCCGCCAGGCCGCCGAGGGCGGAGGCCGCTCCGAAGCCGATGACCCCGATGAGGAAGGCGCGCTTGCGGCCGATGGTGTCGCTGATCCGGCCGCCCAGCAGCAGCAGTCCGCCGAAGGCGAGCATGTAGGCGGTGACGACCCACTGCCGGTTGCTGTCGGAGATGCCGAGCGCGTGCTGCGCGGACGGTAAGGCGATGTTCACGATGGTGCTGTCCACGGAGACCATCAGCTGGGCGAGGGCGATGTAGACCAGGGCCTGCCAGCGCCGGGGGTCCGGGGCGGCGGCGCCCGGCGTACCGGACGCGGTGAGGTGCTCTTGAGCCATGACGGGGTTCCCACTTCTGTGACGGCAGGACGCCGGGTCTCGGGCAGGTCCGACGTGCGGGGGCGGGCCGGTCACATATGTTGTGCCGACCAATGTTGTTCGACATAACAATAAGCATGAACCGTTGGTCGGCACAACACTGTCGCGTAGACTTCCGGGCATGACCCTGTACGGACGCCTTGCCGAACTGGATGTCTGGCTGCTCTCGGGGGCCGCACTGCGCGCCCAGCGGCTCCTCTGCGACCACCTCGACACCACCGGGCTGCGGATGCAGCACTACCGCGTGATGGCGGGCCTGGCCGAACTGGGCGAGTGCACCCAGGCCGACCTGGGGCGCGCGCTGGGCCTGGACGCGGGGAACCTGGTCGCGATACTGGGCGACCTGGAGGGCCGGGGAGCCGTCACCCGGCGGACGGACCCCGCCAACCGCCGTCGCAACCTGGTCAGCAGCACCGAGGACGGCCGCACGCTGTTCGAGGAGATGGACCGGGCCGTCGAGAAGGCCAACGAGACCATGTTCGCGGCCTTCTCCCCCGCCGAGCGCGAGCACTTCCACAAGGTGCTGACGCGTCTCGCGCAGGGCGAGGAGTAGGGCCGGGGCGGGTTTCCGCCCGTGGGCCGCCGGTCCGGCCGGCGACCCGCGGACGAGGGACGTTACGCCCCGTACGGGCGCTGCGCGCGGGCCTCGCGCAGCGAGACGCCCCACCACACCAGCTGGTCCAGCAGGGCCTTGGCGGCGGTGGCCGCGGCGGTCGGGTCGGTGAGCGCCCCCGACTCGTCGAACTGCCCCCACACGTTGTGGAAGCTGACGCAGTCGCGCACGGTCACCGCGTGCAGCTCGGCGAAGACCGGGCGCAGGTGCTCCACCGACCGCAGGCCGCCGGCCAGACCGCCGTAGGAGACGAAGCCGACCGGCTTGGCCTGCCACTGGGTGGAGTGCCAGTCGATGAGGTTCTTGAGCGAGGCCGGGTAGCTGTGGTTGTACTCCGGCGTCACCACGACGAAGGCCTCGGCGGACGCCAGGCGCGGCGACACCCGGGCCAGCTCCTCGGCCACCGCGTCACTCGGGGCGTGCGACATCGCGTGCGGCAGCGCGTGCTCGGTGAGGTCGATCAGGTCGACCTCCACGTCCGCGCGCTGACCGGTCTGCGAGACGAACCAGTTGGCGACGGTCGGGCCGAACCGGCCTTCCCGCACACTGCTGTTGATCACGGCGAGGCGCAGGGGTGTGGCGGACATACATCTCCTCTAGTACCTGTCCGGGCGGAGCCGGCCGGGGCCTCTCCGTCCGGGTCCGAAGGTCGGACCGCGGCTGACGTCAGGACCGGCCCGGTGATCCCATCCGGCCCGGGGAGCTCGCCGCGGGGATGCGACCCGTGCCGTGCTCACGGCCCCAGCCGCGGGCGCCGCTGTGGCGGAGCGCGCGTTCCAGACGGTGCCAGTTGGGTGAGCGGCGGCGGGACGGCCGAAGGGGCTGGGACGCGGCGGACCGAGCCATCAACACCACGACAAGAGCAGCGAGTTCCTCGGAAGTAGCGTAACCGCGGATGACCCGGATGTCCGACATGATTCTCCGTCACAGAGGGGGGTTGCCGTGTTTGCGGGAGGGAAGTTCGGCGTGCTTCTCGCGCAGCATCGCCAGCGATCCGATGAGGATGGAGCGGGTGTCGCGGGGGTCGATGACATCGTCGACGAGACCGCGCTCGGCGGCGTAATAAGGGTGCATGAGCTGGGTGCGGTACTCCTGGATCTTCTGCTGCCGCACCGCTTCGGGGTCGTCGGCGGCGGCGATCTCGCGGCGGAAGATGACGTTGGCCGCACCCTCCGCACCCATCACCGCGATCTCGTTGCCCGGCCAGGCGAGGGCCAGGTCGGCTCCGATGGATCTTGAGTCCATCACGATGTAGGCCCCACCGTATGCCTTGCGGATCACGACCGAAACGCGAGGAACGGTGGCGTTGCAGTACGCGTAGAGCAGCTTCGCGCCGTGCCGGATGATCCCGTTGTGCTCCTGGTCGATGCCCGGGAGGAAGCCGGGCACGTCGATCAGCGTGACGATCGGGATGTTGAAGGCGTCGCAGAACTGGACGAAGCGGGCGGCCTTCTCGGAGGCCTCGATGTCCAGCACACCGGCGAGGGACTGCGGCTGGTTGGCGACGATGCCGACGACCTCGCCGCCCAGCCGGGCCAGGACGCAGAGGCTGTTGCCCGCCCAGCCGGCGTGGACCTCGAAGAACTCCCCGTTGTCGACGATCTCCTCGATGACCGCACGCATGTCGTAGACCCGGCCGGGATCGTCCGGGACGAGGTCGAGCAGGGCCTCGCTCCGCCGGTCGTGCGGATCGTCGACCGGGACGGCCGGGGGCAGCTCCCGGTTGTTCTGGGGGAGGAGGGAGAGGAGGTAGCGGACTTCGGCGATGCAGGTCTCCTCGTCGTCGTACGCGAAGTGCGCGACGCCCGAGGTCTCGGCGTGGACGTCGGCGCCGCCGAGCCCGTTCTGCGTGATCTCCTCGCCCGTGACGGCCTTGACGACGTCGGGGCCGGTGATGAACATCTGCGAGGTCTCACGGACCATGAACACGAAGTCGGTCAGCGCGGGGCTGTAGGCGGCGCCGCCGGCGCACGGGCCGAGCATCACGCTGATCTGCGGAATGACCCCGGACGCCCTGGTGTTGCGCTGGAAGATCCCGCCGTACCCGGCGAGCGCGGAGACACCCTCCTGGATACGGGCCCCCGCACCGTCGTTCAGCGAGACCAGCGGGGCACCGGCCGAGATGGCCATGTCCATGATCTTGTGGATCTTCGTCGCGTGGGCCTCGCCCAGCGCCCCGCCGAAGATCCGGAAGTCGTGCGCGTAGACGAACACCGTCCGCCCCTCGACCGTCCCCCAGCCGGTGACCACACCGTCCGTGTACGGCTTCTTCGCCTCCAGACCGAAACCCGTCGCCCGATGCCGCCGCAACTGCTCGATCTCCTGGAACGAACCCTCGTCCAGCAGCAGCGCGATCCGCTCGTACGCCGTCAGCTTGCCCTTCGCGTGCTGGCGTTCGGTGGCGGCGGGGTCCGGGCCGTGCCGGGCCTCGTTCCTGATCAGGCGGAGTTCCTCCAGGCGCTCGTAGAGCGTCCAGTCGGAACGCCGGGCCGGAGTCGTATCGATAACGGACATCAAAGCCTCACTCTTCTGTGGTTGGTGTCGCGCCCCGGGCCGGACGGGTCCGCAGACCGCCGAGCCCGGCCGCCAGCCCGGCCACGGCCACGGCGGTGACGAGCAGGAACGCCGGGCGGTCGTCGGAACGGCCGACGGCCAGGGCCGCCACCAGCGCCGGTACGACGGCGGCGGCGAGCTGGACGGCGCTCTGGTAGAGGCCGACGGCGGCGGGCCGGTCGACGGCGGCCAGCCGGGACGTCGCCTGGGTGTTCAGCGCGGCGAAGGACAGGACGAAGCCCGCACCCACCAGCAGCAGCGTCGGCAGGACGTCCGTGACGTAGCGCTCCGGGGCCGGATGCCGCAGGCACAGTGCCGCGCCCAGGACCGGGCCCAGCGCCCCCAGGGCGATCAGCCGGGCCGTGCCGTACCGGGCGATCAGCCGCCGGGAGAGCAGTGCCGTGACGGCCAGCGGCACACTGGCGGGCAGCAGCGCCAGCGCGGTGCGCAGCGGGGACCAGCCCAGACCGGTCTGGAGCCGTACGGTCAGGATCAGCAGCAGCCCGAGGTTCACCCCGTTCAGCGCGGCGGCCCCGGCCATCGAGCGGACCAGGGTGCGGTTGCGCAGCAGCCGGCCCCGGATCAGCGGCCGTGCTCCGGTGCGCTCCACCACGGCCAGCACGGTGCCCAGCACCGCGGCGAGCAGCAGCGGCCCCGCGGTCCGCGCGTCGGACCAGCCGTGGTCCGGCACCGAGACGATCCCCAGCACCAGGCAGAGCAGGGCACTTGTCAGGGCGAGCGCCCCGGCCGTATCGAAGCGGCGCGGTTCGCCCGGGGGCGGGGCGGCGGGCGCCGTGCCGCGCGGGATCAGCCGTACCGCGCAGACGAACAGCACCAGGACCACCGGCGCGGGGAAGGCGACGGTCCACCGCCAGCTCACCTCCGTCAGCAGCCCCGACACCAGCAGGCCCGCGGCGAACCCGGACCCGCCGAACAGCGCGTAGACCGACACCGCGCGCTCGCGACTGCGCCCCGCCGGGAACTCCGAGGCGATGATGGCCAGTCCGGTCGGCGCGGTCAGCGCGGCGAAGAAGCCCTTCAGCACGCGGGCGGCCACCAGTACGGCCGGCTCGTCCGTCACCCCGCCCGCCAGCGAGGCCGCGGCGAAGCCGAGCAGCGCCCACAGGTAGACCCGCCGCCGGCCGAGCAGTTCCACCAGGCGCCCGCCGAAGAGGGTGAGCCCGCCGAAGCCGACGGCGAAGCCGGTGATCAGCCACTGCGCCCCGGTCAGCGAGAGCCCGAGCGCCTGTCCCGCCACCGGCACGGCCACGACCATGGCCGACACCTCAAGGGCGTCGATCAGCATGTTCCCGGCCAGGACGAACAGCAGCCCCCACAGGCGCGGGCTCCACCGCCCGGCACCGGCCGCAGGGGCGGCGGAACCGAGGGATTCCTGAGGTGGTGCCACGGGTTTCATCGCGCTCCTTCACTCCGTCCTGTCCCACTGCCGTACGGTGCCGGTGCCGGTGCCGTTCAGCCGAGGAGCGTGCCCCCGGTGGCGTCGAGGAACGCTCCGGTGATCCAGCGGGCGTCCTCGCTCGCCAGGAACGCGACCACGTCGGCGACGTCCCGGGGTTCGCCCACCCGTCCGAACGCCGAGAGCGCCGCCATCTGCTCGACGGCCTCCGGGATGCCGAACACGGGGTTGTCGTTGCGCGTGATGCCCGGCGCGACGCTGTTGATGGTGATGCCGCGCGGTGCGAGGTACTTCGCGAAGTGCAGGGCCAGTTGCTCGACGGCGCCCTTCGTCATCGCGTAGGCGATCTCCTCCGGATTGGCGAAGTGGGTCAGCCCGGAGGTGATGTTGACGACCCGGCCGCCGTCGGTCAGGTTCCCCAGCGCCCGCTGGATGAGGAAGAACGGCGCCTTGGCGTTGACGGCGAAGAGCCGGTCGAACTGCTCGGGCGTCGTGGCGTCGGCCGCGACACCGCCGCCCATGATCCCGGCGTTGTTGACCAGGATGTCCAGATCGGTGGTGCCGGTGCGCTCCTTCAGGCCCTGTTCCAGGTCGAGGAAGAGCGCGTCGGCGTCGCCGGGCACGCCCAGTTCCGCCCGGACGGCGAAGGCCCGCCCGCCGTCCTTCTCGATCGAGGTGACCACGTCGTCGGCGGCCTCGCCGCCCCGGGAGCTGTGCACGGCGACCAGGGCGCCTTCCCTGGCCAGCCGCAGGGCGATGGCTCGCCCGATGCCCCGGCTGGAACCGGTCACCAGCGCCGTCTTGCCCGTGAACCTGCTCATACCTGCGTCTCTTTCCTGTGAAGGGGTCGGTGAGGGTGCGCCGGCGGCCGGGGACGGGGATTGCGCCCGCGCCGGGGTGCGGGCCGGTGCGCCGGTGAGGGCGTACGGGCCGTCCGGGGTGGCCGGTGCGCCGAACCAGCGCCGCAGCGCCGTGCGCAGCCCTGCCCCGTCGTCCTGTCCGCCGCCCTCCGGGCCGGCCCAGACGACGTGGCCGTCCGGCCGGACCAGCACGGCGGCGCCCGGCTCCGGGACCGCCGTGCCCGCCCCGCCGCCGGGGACGAGGTCGACCCGGTCGCTCCACGGGGCCAGCGCGCGCCGCCAGGTCTCCGCCGGGCCGGGGGCGCCGGGGTGCGGCAGCAGCAGGCCGTGGGAGCCGTGCCCCCGCTGCCCGTGGGCGAGCCGGTGGCCGAGCAGCGGATGGTCACCCGGGCCGGTGTCGTAGCGGATGTCGAGGCCGCAGATCATCGCGGCCAGATGGGCGCGGACCGGTTCCTCGCGGACGAGTTCGGCCACGACGGCCCGGACGGGCTCCACCTCGGGGCCGCCCATGAGCAGCATCGCCTGGGCCCGGATGTTGCCCAGGGCCCGGGAGCCCACGGCGTGCCGTTCGGTGTGGTAGCTGTCGAGAAGGCCGTCGGGGGCCCGTCCGGCGACCTGGAGGGCGAGCTTCCAGCCGAGGTTGGCGGCGTCCTGGAGCCCCAGGTTGAGGGCCTGGCCGCCGATGGGCATCTGCTGGTGGGCGGCGTCGCCCGCGAACAGCACCCGCCCGTCCCGGTAGTGGGCGACCTGCCGGGCGGCGTCCGCGAAGGTGTTCACCCAGAGCGGGCGGCCGTGCCCGATGTCCTCGCCGGTGAGCCGCTGCCACAGATCGCGGATCTCGGCGAAGACGGGCGCCCCGGTCCGCTCCCCGACCGCGCTGCCGAACTCGTGCGCCATCACCCGGGTCACGCCCTGGGCGTTGCGGGCCGCGACGGCCAGCCCCCGGGGCAGCCGCTGGAAGCGACGGGCCGGGATGTCGATGCCGGCGACATCGGCCCGGACCAGCTCCCGGCGCGCGGCGTCGCCGGGGAACGCGGCCCCGGTGAGCCGTCGTACGGTGCTGTCCTCGCCGTCGCACGCGACGAGGTACCGGGCCCGGACCCCGACGGTCCGGCCGCCGGTCACCGCCTCGGCCGTCACCCCGTCCGGGCCGGTGCGCACCCCGGTCACCTCGTGGCCCGTCCGCAGCTCCGCGCCCAGCGACAGCGCCCACTCCCGCAGGGCCGCCTCCGTCCCGGTCTGCGGGATCTTCCACTGCCCCGGATACGGGGTCGGCAGCGTCAGATCGAGCGGGATACCGCCGAAGTGGCCCCGTACGTCGTTCGGCAGCTCCCCCAGCGCGTCCAGCAGGCCGCGGCTGTCGAGGATCTCCATCGTGCGGGCGTGCAGGGTCGACGCGCGTGACTCCGTCCCCGGCTCCGTGCGGCGCTCCAGCACCACCACGGCCGCCCCGCCGAGCCGCAGCTCCCCGGCGAGGAGCAGCCCGGCCGGGCCCGCTCCGACGACGACGACATCGCAGTCCAGGGCGGTCACGGTCAGCCCGTGCTCTCGGCGTGGTCCTTGGCGTGTCCGAGCGTGGCGCGGCTGTTGGTGCTGAGCGCGCCGTGGACGTAGGCACGGGCGTCCGCGACGGTCGCGCCGGCGCCGAGGACCTTCTCGATGGTGGCGGTGTTGAGCACCACGGTGTGCTGGGAGACGGCGGTGACGGAGCCGTCGTCCTCCTCGGTGAAGGTCCAGCAGCCGGTGTGCAGGGTCATCAGCGCGGGCAGCGTGATCTGCTTGTACGCGATCTTCTGGTGCGGGAACGCCACCCGGTAGGACTTGGTGGTGTGGGTCGAGCCGTCCCGGGCGCGGGTGTCCATCTCCAGGGTCTGGAGACCGGGGACGTCCTCGTCGAAGCGTACGGACGCCACGTGCGGAAGGCGCTCCGCCCAGAGTCCGGCCTCGTTGATGAAGTCGAAGGCGTCCTTGGCGGAGCCGTCGATGCGCACGCTGTCCTCGAAGGAGAACGTCAGTTCCTTGTCGGCGTGCGCGCGCTCCACATTGGTTTTGAGGGCGGCCAGTTCGGAACGGGAGTTGCGGTCGACGGCCTCCTCGATCCACTTCAGGCCCTCGGCGTCGTCGTCGACGGCCCGGTAGTCGTGCAGCAGCCGGACGCGGGAGTCCCCGCCGGGCAGCGGTTCGATGATCCAGGTGCCGCCCATCGCGGCGACCGGAGGCGTGGACACCTCCTGGCGGAAGTCGATCCGCAGCCCCTCGGGGTCCAGGGTGCGGCGCGAGGTCCAGTTCTTGGCGGCGCCGTTGGCGGTGGCCCAGATCCGGATGCGCTCGCTGTCGCCGTCCCGGTCGGCCACGTCGACGTGGATGGTGGGCGGGAAGATCTGCGGCCAGTTCTCCACCTCGGCGATCAGGCGGTAGACGTCGGCCGCGGGCGCGGCGACGGTGATCTCGTGCTCGACGTGCTGGGTCGTCATGTCGGTGTCTCCTCGCGAGGGGGGTCCGGGACGGTCAGAAGTTGCCGAGTCCGCCGCAGACGTTCAGTGCCTGGGCCGTGATGGAGGCCGCGGTGTCGGACGCCAGATAGCCGACGAGACCGGCCACCTCCTCGGGGGTCGAGTAGCGGCCGAGCGGGATCTTCGCCGTGAAGCGCTCCATGATCGCGGCCTCGTCGGTGTCGTACGCGGCCGCGTAGCCCTGGCGCACCCGCTGGGCCATGGGGGTCTCCACATAGCCGGGGCAGACGGCGTTGACGGTGATGCCGGTCGGGGCCAGCTCGTTGCCGAGGGCCTTGGTGAAGCCGACGACACCGTGCTTGGACGCCGAGTACGGGGCGCCGAGGACCACGCCCTGCTTGCCCGCCGTGGAGGCGACGTTGATGATCCGGCCGCGGCTCTTCTCCCTCATGCCGCCCGCGTTGAGCACGGCACGGGTCATCCGGAAGACGCTGTTGAGGTTGGTGTCGATGACGTCGTCCCACAGCGCGTCGTCGATGTCGGCGGTGACGCCGCCGCCGCTGCGGCCCGCGTTGTTCACCAGCACGTCGACGGTGCCGTACCGCTGCACGGCGGCGCGGACGAAGCTCTCGACGCCCTCGGCGGAGCGCACGTCGAGCGGCGCCCCGTCGACGTCCAGGCCCTCCTCGCGCAGCTCCTTCACGGTGGACGCCACGTTCTCGGCGGTGCGCGCGCCGATGAAGACCCGGTGCCCCTGACCGGCCAGCAGCCGGGCGGCGGCGAGCCCGATTCCGCTGGTGGCGCCGGTGACGACGGCGACCCTGGTGTCCTGGCTGTTCTGTGGCATGGCTGACTGCTCCCGTGATCGGTGGGGTGAGAGGCGTACGGAAGTGCGGGTGCGGTGGGGGCCTGTCCGGCTGGTCCTCGTGGGACGGGCCTCAGGCCGCCGCGTCCTGGATCAGGTGCTCGTTGACGGCGCCGACCAGGGCGCGCGGGGTCGTCGCGTCGGCCAGGATGGTGTCGGAGATGGTGATGCCGTAGGCGCGCTCGATGCGGCTGCTGGTCTCCAGCAGCGCCAGCGAGTCGTAGCCCAGGTCCTCGAACTCGTGGTCCGCGATGTCGGAGTCGAGGTCCACGTTCTCCGCGGCGCCGGAGCCCTCCAGCAGGATCCGCTTGAGGTCGTCGATCGTGAACGGCTGTGTGGTCATGCGTCCGCCCTGCCTTGTGTCGGGGTCTGAACCGGTGGAATGGGAAAGGAGAGAACAGAGAAGGGGCCGCCCGCCCGGTCAGGCGGTGGCGGCGCGCAGCAGCACGGCCGAGTTGAACCCGCCGTGGCCGCGGGCCAGCACCAGTGCGGTTCGGATCCGGGCCGTCCGGGCCGTGGTGACGAGGTCGAGGCCGAGCGCCGGATCGGGGTCGGTGTTCGTGCTGGGCGGGATCAGCCCGGACCGCATCGAGAGCAGTGCGGTGGCCAGGTCGAGCGGCGCGGCCCCGGAGTAGAGGCGGCCGGTCATGGTCTTCGGCGCGGTGACGGGGACGCCGTGCCGCCCGAAGACCGTGCGGAGCGCCTCGGCCTCGGCCCGGTCCAGCTCCGGTACGGCCGCCGCGTCGGCGAAGACCACGTCGACGTCGCCGGGGGCGGCGCCGGCCTCGGCCAGGGCCAGTTCGACGGCCTTGCGCAGCGCGGGCTCGCCGCCGCTGCCGGGCCGGGGGTCGAAGGTGGCGCCGTACCCGGCGACCTCGCCGTAGATCCGGGCACCGCGCCTGCGGGCCTTTCCGGCCTCCTCCAGGATGAGCATCGCGCCGCCCTCGCCCGCCACATGGCCGCAGGCCCGGCGGTCGAAGGGCAGATAGGCGCGGGCGGGGTCGTCGACCGTGCTCAGCCGGCCGCTCGCCAGCTGCGCCACCCAGCCCCAGGGGCAGACGGAGGCGTCGATGCTGCCGGAGACGATCATTCCGGTGCCCTTGCGGATCTGGCGGCGGGCGTGGGCGACGGCGTCGAGGCCGCCCGCCTGGTCGCTCACCAGGACCCCGCTGGGCCCCTTCATCCCGTTGCGGATGGAGATCTGGCCGCTGTTGACGGCGTAGAACCAGGCGAAGGACTGATAGGCGCTGACGTGCTGGCTGCCCTTGCTCCACAGCTTCTGGAGCTCGTTCTGGCCGAATTCGAAACCGCCGGAGGAACTGGCCGTCACCACGCCCATGTCGAAGCCCTCGGCCTCCTGCGGCTTGATGCCGGCGTCGGCGAGCGCCCAGTCGGTGGCGACCAGGGCGAGCCGGGTCATCCGGTCGGTCTGCGGCAGCAGCCGGCTCGGCAGGTGGTCCTTCGCCTCGAAGCCGGGCACCTCACCGGCCAGCCGTGCCGGATAGCCCGAGCCGTCGAAGCGGGTGAGCGGGCCGATCCCGCCGCGGCCGGCCCGGGTGGCCGCCCAGTAGTCCTCCTTGCCCAGGCCGTTGGGGGCGGCGACGCCCAGTCCGGTGATCACGACCGACGCGGTCATCGTGTGCTCCCTTCGACCCGTTCCAGCACCATGGCGCTCTGGAATCCGCCGAAGCCGCTGCCCACGGTGAGCACGGTGTCCGTGCGGTGGTCGCGCGCGGTGAGCGGCACGTAGTCCAGGTCGCATTCGGGGTCGGGTGTGTGCAGATTGGCCGTGGGGGGCACGACGTTGTGCTCCATGGCGAGGGCGCAGGCGGCGATCTCGATCGAGCCGATGGCGCCCAGTGAGTGGCCCACCATCGACTTGATGGAGCTGACCGGGGTGCGGTGGGCGTGGTCGCCGAGGCTCTTCTTGAACGCGGCGGTCTCGTGCCGGTCGTTCTGCTTGGTTCCGGAGCCGTGCGCGTTGATGTAGTCGATGCGGTCGCCGGGGATCCGGGCCTCGTCGAGCGCCACCGTGATGGCCTCCGCCATCTCGGCCCCGTCCGGGCGCAGCCCGGTCATGTGGAAGGCGTTGCAGCGGGAGGCGTAGCCGGAGATCTCGGCGTAGACGTGTGCGCCGCGCCGCCGGGCGCTCGCCAGCTCCTCCAGGACGAAGACGGCGGACCCCTCGCCCAGGACGAATCCGTTGCGGGTGCCGTCGAAGGGCCGCGAGGCCTCGCCGGGCGCGTCGTCGCGCGGGGTGGTCGCCTTGATCGCGTCGAAGCACGCCATGGTGATCGGGGAGATCGGCGCGTCCGAGGCCCCGGCGATCATCACGTCCACCGAGCCCTCGCGCAGCAGTTCGACCGCGTAGCCGACGGAGTCCAGGCCCGAGGTGCAGCCGGTGGAGACCACGGTGCTGGGGCCCTGGGCGCCGACCGCCCAGGCGACCTCGGCGGCGAAGGAGCTGGGGACGAAGTAGTTGTAGAGGTGCGGGGCGGCGTAGGCGGGGTCGACCAGGTCGAGCCGGCCGCCGTCGCTGACGATCCGGTACTCCTCGTCGAGTCCCATGGTCGCGCCGACCGCGCTGCCGATCGTGACGCCGAGGCGGTACGGGTCCAGGGCGGTGGTGTCGAGACCGCTGTCCGCGACGGCCTCCCGGGTGGCGACGATCGCGAGCTGGGCGGCCCGGTCCATCCGCCGGATCTCCTGGGGGCTCAGCCCGCTCGCCTCGGCGTCGAAGTCGATCTCGGCGGCGACCCGGGACCGGAACGGCGCGGGGTCGAAGAAGGTGATGCCGCGGGTGGCGGTGCGCCCCTCGCTGAGCAGGCTCCAGAAGTCCTTGACGCCGATGCCGCCGGGGGCGACCACGCCGATGCCCGTGATGACGACCCTGCGCCCGGTCACGCGGAACCGTCCCAGTGGTAGAAGCGGGTGGCCATGGCGTCGGCGGGCGAGCGCCAGGTGGCGGGGTCGTAGGCCTGGATGAACGGCTTGAGATCGTCGCTGATCCCGATGAACCGGGGGTCGGTCTTGGCCTGTTCGATCAGCTCGCCGCCGTTGTCCTCGTCGAACTCCTGGAGGTGGAAGTACAGCCCCCGGTAGGAGAACAACTGACGGCGCCGGGTGCCCATCAGGTGCGGCATCTCGGTCCGGTCGAAGGCGTCGAACAGCCCGGCGACTTCGGATCCGGTGCCCGGTGCCATCCGGGCGACGATCAAGGTGCTGTGCATGGTCTCTTCTCTCTCTTCTCGGGGGGTGTACGGGAGTCAGCGCGCCGGTCCGAACCAGCGCTCCAGGGCCATCGGCAGATCGCTGTGGCTGCCCGGTGCGGCCCAGGCCACATAGCCGTCGGGGCGGACGAGCACGGCGGCGGTGCCGTCCAACGCCCCGTCGCCGGGAAGCTCCTTGGGCGCCGCGGTCACCACGTCCACCCGGTCCGTCCAGCCGGACGCGCGGCGGCGCAGTTCGGCGTTGTCCGCGAGGTCCAGGAGCACGCCCCGGCCGCCGTGCAGGGCTTCGGTGGAGCTGCCGGGGGACGTGGTGCCGGTCAGTTCCAGATGCGGCATCCGGCGGCCGAGCAGGGGGTGGGCGCCGCCGTCGACGGCGTAGTGGATCTCCAGTCCGCTGACCATGGCGGCCAGGTGCCGGCTGACCGGCTCGTAGCGGATGAGTTCGCTGAACACATCGCGCAGCGGCTGTACTTCGGCGCCGCTGAGGAAGAGGAGACCCTGGGCGCGGGTGTTCATCAGCAGGCGCTGTCCGACGGGGTGGCGTTCGTCGTGGTAGGTGTCCAGAAACGTTTCGTCCATTCGGCCCCGGGCCACGGCCGCCAGCTTCCAGCCGAGGTTGACGGCGTCCTGGATGCTGGTGTTCATGCCCTGTCCGCCGGCCGGCAGATGGATGTGCGCGGAGTCGCCGGCCAGCAGGATGCGGCCCTGCCGGTAGTGGGTGGCCTGGCGGGTGGCGTCGCCGAAGGAGGAGACCCAGACGGATTCGCCGTGACTGATGTCGTCCCCGGTCAGCCGCTTCCAGGCGGCGGCGACCTCGTCGTACGAGGGCGGGGTCTCGCGCCGCTGGGGCGGGGTGCCGCGCTCGCACACGATCAGCCGGGTGATGCCGTCCGGGAGCGGGCCGACCATGACCATGCCGCCGGGCAGGGTCTCGCCGATCATCCGCGGGGGCAGGTTCAGCCCCTTCACGTCGGCCAGGAACATCTCCATGGTCGAGGCGGTGCCGGGGAACTCGAATCCGGCCTGTTTGCGCACCAGACTGCGGCCGCCGTCGCAGCCCACGAGGTAGGGGGCGGTGAGCCGGTGGACCCCGTCGGGGCCGCGGACCTCCGCCTCGACGTGGTCCCCGGCGTCCTTGACGGAGAGCAGTTCGTGGCTGCGCCGGACGTCGGCGCCCAGCGAGGTGACCCACTCCTCCAGGACGGTCTCGGTCTGGGACTGGGGGATGGTCTTGGCGGCCTGGTGGGCCCCGTCCAGGACGGCGAAGTCGATCGGCAGCCCGCCGAAGTGGCCCTGGTTGCTGACCTCGATGTCGCCGAAGCGGGAGAGCAGGCCGCGCTGGTCGAAGACCTCCATCGTGCGGGCGGTGAACCCGAGCCCGCGTGATTCGCCGGTGCGCCGGGCGAGCTTTTCGAGGACGACGACGTCGACCCCGGCCAGCCGCAGTTCCCCGGCGAGCATCATTCCGGCCGGGCCGGCCCCGACGACGATCACTTGAGTGTCCATGCACCCTCTCCATGCTCGATGCGTACGAATGACCTGAAGGAATTTGACCTGCACCTGACAAAGCCCGGGACGCGGTGGTGCGCCACCGGAAACGTGACGGGAACGGCGAACGGCCCAGGTCATCGACCTGGGCCGTTCGGGAGGAGCTACGGTCTCCCGCGTCAGCGGGTCACGGCACCCGCGAGGACGTACCGTTTGCCACCGATGCCGCGCACACCCGGCATCGTGATGGCCTCCAGGCACTCCTTGGGACGGCTGCTCTTCATGAAGCCGACATGGGCGTCCTCGTCGACCCACTCCGCCCAGTTCATGACGCGGGTGCCGTCGAGGCTGATGTGGAAGTGGGAGGCGACCAGACCGGGGAACGGCGTGCCGAGCGGTCCGTCGATCAGATTGTCGATCGAGCGCCGCTGCCGGTCCCGGCCGTCCACGTCGAAGACCGGCGCCACCAGCGCGGTGGGCACGCTGCCGGGCTCCAGGACCCGGCCCCGGTAGAGCCGGTAGCGGACCGGTTCGGTGGTGTTCTCGTCCGGTTCGCCGAGACCGCCGCCCGCCACGAACGCGCGGTAGGCGTCGTCCGAGGTCCACTGGGCGTACGTGAGGACGTTCTCGCCCTCGGTGCTGGTGAAGACGCTCACCGAGAGGAAGCCCTCGGGCAGCGGCCCCTTCCGGTACGGCGCGAGGACCCGCTCCGCCTCGGCCCGCTGGTGCTCCGGCCCGCCCACGTACAAGGGGGTCACGAGCGCGACCCCCGCATCGGCGCGGGCGACGTCCGGAAAGGGGCTGGGGGCATCGGCCATGGGGCTTCTCCTTCGTACCGTCACTGTCGGACCGTCAACCATCATGGCAAGGTCCGCAGTTCGATGATCGGACAGTCACCCTGTCGGCCGGGACGTCACCCGTCGATGGCGCGATACAGGTGGTAGCGGGTGAAGCCGATCGGCCGGACGCCCGGGGTGCGGGTCGCCAGCCGCAGCGAACGGTGCCGGGTGGCCCCCTCCAGGAACGCGATGTGCTCCTCGTCGCTCGTCCACTCCGCGTAGTTGATGACCCGGGTGCCGTCCACGCTGAGGTGGAAGTGGGAGGCGATCAGCCCGGCCTGGTCGGAGCGCGGGGACGCCTCGATGTTCGCCGTGACGGAGGAGACGATGTGCTCCTGCCGCTCCCGCCCGTCCACATCGAAGCTGGCGATCACCACCGAGGCCGCCGGACCGCTCTCCGGGGCCAGCGGCACGCTCCGGAACAGGCGGTACTCCACCGGCTCCACCCGCGCCGCCGCCGACGGCAGCGAGCGGACGAACGGCCGGTAGGCGTCCGGGCCGGCGCACTGGGCGTACGTCATCACCGTGACGTCGTCGCCGCCCGTGCTGAGGTAGCAGGAGAAGGACAGGACGTCCCCCGGCCGCTCCGCCGCCTCCCAGGCCTCCGCGATCTCGTCGAGGACCGCACGGCCCTGCTCCTCCCCCGCCACGTACCAGTGGCTCATGAAGACGGCGCGGGAGTCCGCGCGGTCGATGGCCGGTACGGCGGCTGCCTGCCGGGCTCCTGTGCTGGTCATGTCGTCTCCCGTGGTCTCGTGGGGCGGGCCCGGCTCAGTGCGCGGGCTCCCCGAAGCTGCGGTGCAGGGCAGTGGCGAGGTCGCCGGAGCCGGACACCCAGGCCACATAGCCGTCGGGGCGGACCAGGACGGCGTCCGCGTCCACCTCTTCGCCGTCCGCGCCCCGCGCGCCCGGCCGTGCGGAGCGGACGTCCACCCACGGCGCCCACCGGGCGGCGAGACGCGCGGGCTCCGGATCGTCGCCCAGGGACAGCAGGACGCCTCGGGCCGGATGCAGCAGCCGCAGGCTCCGCGTCTCCTCCCCGTCCTCCAGCACCAGGGGGACGTCCGGCAGCCGCCGGCCGAGCAGCGGATGGTCCCCGGCGCCGACGTCGTAGCGGATCTCCAGACCGCTGACCATCCCCGCCAGCAGCAGCGCCGCCTCCGGGCCGCGGAACACCTCGGCCAGCACCTCGCGCAGCGGCTGCGTCTCGGGCCCGCCCAGGAAGAGGGAGGCCTGCGCCCGGGTGTTGCGCAGCAGCGCCGCGCCCACCGGGTGGCGTTCGTCGTGGTAGCTGTCCAGCAGCGTCTCGGGCAGCCGCCCGGTGACGACCGCGCCCAGTTTCCAGCCGAGGTTGACGGCGTCCTGGATGCTGACGTTCATCCCCTGCCCGCTGGCCGGCAGATGGACATGGGCGGAGTCCCCGGCGAGCAGGACCCGGCCCCGCCGGTAGGCGTCGGCCTGCCGGGCCGCGTCCCCGAAGGAGCTGACCCAGACCGGTGAGGCACCGGAGATGTCGTCGCCGCTGACCCGCTTCCAGGCGTCGGCGACCTCGCTGAACTCCGGCGGCCCGGTGCGCTCCCGGGGCTTCCTGCCGTGTTCGGAGACGACGACGCGGACCATGCCCCCGCCCAGCGGGGCGGCCAGCAGCATGCCCGCCGGGCGCCGCTCCCCGGACCACTTCGGCGGGAGTTCGAGGTCCTTCACATCGGCCAGCAGCAGTTCGGCGGTGGCGTCGGTGCCGGGGAACCCGAAACCGCCCGCCCGCCGGACCGTACTGCGGCCGCCGTCGCACCCCACGAGGTACGCGGCCGTCAGCCGCACCTCGCCGTCCGGGCCCTCGGCCCGCACCTCGACGCCGTCGCCGAGGTCGGTGAACCCGGTCAGCCGGTGACCGCGCCGGACGTCGGCGCCCAGCTCCGCCGCCCACTCCCCCAGCACGGCGACCGTACGCGCCTGCGAGACGCCGGTGACACTGGCGTGCCGCCCGTCGCCGACCGCGAAGTCCACCGGCACACTGCCGAAGTGGCCGCCCGGCGACCGCTTCAGCTCGCCGAAGCGGGGCAGCAGCCCGCGCTGGTCGAACACCTCCAGCGTGCGGGCGGTGAACCCCATGCCGCGCGATTCGGCGGTCGGCCGGCTCTCCTGCTCCAGGACCACGACCCGCGCGCCGGCCAGCCGCAGCTCCGCGGCCAGCATCAGCCCCGCGGGTCCCGCTCCTGCCACGACGACGTGGGTGTCCCGTTGTGCGGACTGCGCCTGCATCCCGTCCCTCACTCCCTGCTCTCGTGTGCGTTCTCGCGTACGGGGGTGCCGGGTTCCCCCGAGACGACGGTGATCGCCCCGGTCGGGCAGCACTCGGCGACGGCGCGCAGCAGCCGCGTCCGCTCCTCCGCGTCGCCCGCCGGGACGCCCCGAGGGGTCGCGGCGATGCCGTCGTCGTCCAGCAGGAACAGGTCCGGCGCCATCGACTCGCACAGCCCCGTGCCGAGGCACAGCGTGCGGTCGATCCGGGCGGAGACGGTCATGACGGCCGCCCCGGGCCGCTCGCGGCGGCCACCTCAGGCCTCCTGGGCGGCGCGCGCGGCGGCCTTCGGCGAGGCGGCGACGGGCAGCGCGACCAGGCGGCGGATCGCCCAGTTGTCGATGTAGCGCACGGAGTCCCGGGGCGCGTTCAGGACCAGCTCCGGGAAGCGCTCGAACAGGGCGGGGATGGCGATGGCCCCTTCGAGGCGGGCCAGGGCCGCGCCCAGGCAGTTGTGCAGCCCGTGGCCGAAGCCGACGTGGCGGGGGCCCTCGCGCCGCAGGTCCAGCACGTCGGGCCGGTCGAAGCGGCGGGGGTCGCGGTTGGCCGCCAGCAGGCCGACGATGACCGGGGCGCCGACGGGCAGGACGGTGCCCGACAGCTCGATCTCCTCGGTGGTGACCCGGAACAGGGCGGTGCTCAGCGCCCCGTCGTAGCGGAGCAGTTCCTCCACCGCCGGTTCGGCCAGCTCCGGTTCGGACCGCAGCAGGTCGGCCTGGGCGGGGTGGTCCAGCAGGGAGAGCACCGCGTTGCCGATGAAGCCGCGCACGGTGTCGCTGCCGCCCATGATGACGGCCGCGACCAGACCGGTCAGCTCGTCCTCGGTCAGCCGGCCGTCGTCGTCGTCCCGCAGCAGCGCCGAGGTCAGGTCGTCGGCGGGCCGGGTGCGCTTCTCGGCGACCAGCTCGGCGGCGTACTCGCAGATCCGGCCGAACGCCCCGGGCACCTTGTGCATGAGCGCGGGGTCCGACGGGAACGCCTCGTTGAGCGCGCTGACCAGCTCCCGGTGGCGTTCGATGCGCATCCCGAGGATCTCGCCCAGCACCCCGGCGGAGACCTCGCCCGCGTAGTCGTCCATCACGTCGAAGGTCTCGCGCAGCGCGCAGTCGGCGAGGACGCGCTCGACGTGCTGCCCCACCGTGGTGCGCCACCGCTCCACCTGACGGGTGGTGAAGGCGCCCATCGCCCGCCGGCGCAGCCGGGTGTGGTACGGCGGATCGACCACCGATATGCCCCGCCCCAGGATGGTGCCCTCGGCGGCGACGAGCCCGGCGGCCCGGAACTCGTCGTTGGCCCAGGTGGCGGCCTCCGCGCTGTAGCGCGGGTCGGAGAGCACGGTCCTGACGTCGTCGTAGCGCGTGACGAGCCAGGTCCGTACGTCACCGGCGGGGAAGCGGAACTCGTGGACCGGGGAGTTCTCCCTGAGCCGGGCGAGCGTGGTGTGCGGGTCCTGGTAGTAGGCGGGCGAGAACAGGTCCGCGGGCGCCTGCGTCCGCGTCGACAACGTCATGACGGTTCCTCTCGGGGTCAGAGTGCGTTCCACACGTCGGCGGGCGGGGCGAAGAACTCGCGCAGCGGGGGCGGGAAGAGCCCGGCGTCGGCGGCCGTCTC
The DNA here is from genome assembly GCF_055559335.1 of Streptomyces sp. NPDC024555. Classification (NCBI taxonomy): domain Bacteria; kingdom Bacillati; phylum Actinomycetota; class Actinomycetes; order Kitasatosporales; family Streptomycetaceae; genus Streptomyces; species Streptomyces sp. NPDC024555. Next base: position 37,465 of record NZ_JBVHKV010000020.1, on the reverse strand, counting down.
CACCAGGTCGCGTACGTACAGGGCCAGTTGCTCGACGTGCTCGGCGCCCAGGGCGTCGTAGGGCCGGCGGTCGAGCCAGGTCGTCTCGGCCTCGACCTCGTCCCTCAGCTTGGCGCCGCGCGCGGTGAGCAGGCCCGCCGCGTCGACCAGTCCCCGTTCGGCGAGCCGCTCCCGTCCGGCCGCCCACTCCTCCTCGGTCCAGCCGCGCATCGGCATGACGATCTCCTTGGCCATGCCGTGCGTGCTGGCGCAGTCGATGACGAGGGAGTCCACGCCGGTCAGCCGGTAGTGGCCGAGTACGGCGACGTGGCCGTCGCCCCGGTGCTCGCGCAGCATCGTGGCGGCGTGCCACAGGGCCGCGTGGGGGCGCTCCGGCTGCGGGAGCACGGAGTTGGCCGCGTACAGCGGGCGGCCGGGCAGGGCGCAGGCCCCGGCGGCGACCGTCGCGAGCTTGGCCGCCTCGGCGAGCTTCGGGGAGTGGACGGTCTCGGCGCCCAGCAGGCGTTCCAGGGCCGCGGCGGAGGCGTCCTCACGGGCACGGAGCGCCCGCTCGGGCGACACCCGGTCCCAGAGCGCGGGAATGCGGTCGGCCACGAGACGCGGGGCGAAGGAGTTGAAAGCGGCGGTCACCACGGCGGGGTCCACGATGCCCAGGGGGGACGCCCGCCCGGCGAGGTAGACACTGGAGTGGTCGTCGATGCCGAACGGCGCTACTTCGTCCGCCAAATCGCTGGTGAAATAGGGAATGGAATGGAGCGCGTTCAGCACCTGGGCGCATTGCCGCGCGTATCCGTTTTTTCTGTGCTGGTGATCCATGAAGCCCTCAAGGCTGGGTGTCGTGGTCGGCATGAATGCCGCTGGAGTCCGGCCTGAATACCGCTTGAGCGGCTGCGGACGGGGCACGCAAGGGGTGCACCGGAAAGCGTGAAGGCCACCGAAGAGCTAGGGATGGCCGCACAAGGGAGAGGGCCCTGGTGTCTGCTCCGCAATCGCTTGCCGATCGGGATTTGCGCAGACCAGTGGCCCGCGAGAAGTGTGACAGTCGGCCGCTGCAGATGTCAACAGCCGTTTTTCCACGCGATGTTGAGTGGCTCTCGATAAACCGTGCGAGGGTGACGCGACCCACATGAGATCTCCTTGACACTTCTGAGCCGACGAGCGCGACAATTGGTGAACAAATTGACCAACGACGGGCCGACGGAGCAAATGCGCCGTTCGCCCGATTTGGTTATGCCGCGATTACTGTAGTGCACACGTATGGGCGTCACCGCAAGGCGAACGGACAGGCAGGGAAACTCTCCGGCCGATACGAGAACGCCGGCCGAAGGAAACGGATGCTCGGTCTACAGGAGATGCGAGGCCAGAACGTGCAGCAGCAGGGTTGCTCGGAATCATCGGAACGATTCATACGTCATCCCCCCGCACCCAGGGCGGAATCCGCCACCGGTTCACCGGTCGAAAGACTGAGCGCACGGCTGCGGGACGTCGGAGAGGTCTACCGGGAGAGCGAGGAGGAACTGACCGCCACACGCACAGGCCCGGTGGAACGTGTCAGCGGGACGCAGTCGGTGGGCATCCGCCTCGACGACCGGATGCTGGCGCTGCGCTCGCAGATCGCCGACTTCCTGTGCTCCTGGGCGGGGCTCGTGGTCTCCGAACGCGGGCTGCCGTCGGTGCCCGGCACGGAGGTCCCCGCCCTGCTCCGCTTCCTGGCCGGCCAGGCCGACTGGCTGGCCGCCCACCCCGCCGCCCAGGACCTGGACGCCGAACTGACGGCGCTGCTGGACTCCGCCCGCTCCCTGCTCGGCCCCCGCGCGTACGAGGTCTCGCTGGGAACCTGTTGTCACCACGGCTGTACGGCGCATCTGCGCGCGACGCTGAGAGGCACCAGCGACACGGTCTACTCCCGGGTGGCCTGCGACGCCGGGCACACGGTGCCGCCCCGGGACTGGCTGCTGCTCTCCGGCCGGGCGAAGCCGGCGACGGAGGGCGGCCGGGCGAACGGTCCGGCATGACGGAGCAACGGCGCCGCCGCACCGTACCGACCGAACTGGCCGCGCTGGCCGCGGGGGTCAGCCCGGCCACCATCCGCAAATGGGCGAGCCGGGGAAAGATCACCCGCCTCGGCACCCCGCAGCGCGCCGAGTACGACCTCGACGAGCTGTACGAACTGCTCTCCCGCTCCCCCAAGGCACCCGAGAGCGGCTGAACCGGCACCACGCGGCCCCCTGGCGGGCGCCCGTCCGGGGCGCCGGCCCCGGTCACGGCACATCCCACGCGGAGACCACGGAAACCGCCTGCCCCGGGGTCAGCCGGGGGTCGCAGAACGAGGTGTAGCGCTCACCGACGGCGGACAGCTCCGCCTCGGTGTCGGCGCACTCCGTGACATCGTCGGGCGTCGTCTCCAGATGCAGACCCCCCGGCACACCGCCCGCCCCGCGCACGGCGGTCACGAAGCGCGAGACCTCCAGCGCGACGGTCTCCACGATGCGCGTCTTGTGGCCGCCGGGCGCGGTGACGGTGTTGCCGTGCACCGGATCGGTCAGCCAGATGGCCGGGTGCCCGGCCTCGCGGACCGCCTCGACCAGACGCGGCAGCCGTTCGGCGACCCGGTCCGCGCCCATCCGCGCGATCAGCGTGAGACGGCCCGGCTCGCGCCAGGCGTCCAGCCGCTCGCACAGCGCCACCAGCTCCCCCGGCTCCATCGACGGACCGACCTTGCAGGCCACCGGGTTGGCGACCTGCGAGAGCAGCGCCACATGGGCGTCGTCGATCTGCCGGGTCCGCTCCCCGATCCACGGCCAGTGCGTGGACCCCAGGAAGAGCCGCCCCTCGTCGTCGGTGCGCAGCAGCGGCACCTCGTAGTCGAGCAGCAGCGCCTCATGGCTCGTCCACACCTGCGTGCCCGCCGCCCGGTGCCCCGTGCCGCGCTCGCGCCAGCCCAGGTGGTCCACGGCGTCGCCCGCCGCCATGTAGCCGGTGAGGATGCGCAGCGGGTCCAGGCGGCGGCTCTCCGGGTCCGGTTCCGGACCGTTGACCATATGGCCCCGGAAGACGGGGAGTTCGACACCGCCGACGACCTCGGTCGGCCGCGACCGGGGCTTGGCGAACTGCCCGGCGATCCGCCCCGCCCGCACCACCGGCCGGCCGGTGATCAGACCGAGCGCACCGGCGAGCAGATCGAGCACCGCCACCTTGCGCGCCACGTGCTCGCGCCCGCACTCCCGGGGGTCCTCGGCGCAGTCACCGGACTGCACGACCAGCGCCCGGCCCGCCGCCACGGACCCCAGCAGCGTCCGCAGCGCGGCCACGTCGTCGGGCCGCACCAGGGCGGGACGCGCGGCCAGCGCCTCCCTGACCCGGTTCAGCTGGGGCAGGTCGCTCCATTCGGGCTGCTGCCGTGCCCCGCGGACGCTGACCTCCCGGATCACGTCCTTCACGACGTCCTTCATTGCGTACTCCGATCCAACGGTGCTCTCGCTCGTGACAGGAACGTCGTCGTGCCGCGCCCCGCGGCGGGCTCGAACTCCGGCCGAGGGGTCATCGGGAGTATCGGCGCGCGCACTTGAGACCCGGTCGATTTCCTGTCGGGACCGCGGCGCGGCACACCGGGCCGTCAGTCGATGCCGCGTACCACGTGCGGCTCGGCCAGATCGTCCTCGTCGATGCCCGCGAGCAGCAGCGGCGGGACCGCGCCCGGGGAGAACTCCGCCGCCTCGTAGCTGAACCGGGCTTCCTGTTCCATGGTGTCGTGCACGTGCTCCTCCGCTCTCAGCAGGTCGGTGGAGCGTCAGCCGTGGAGCAGTTCCACGCGCCGGCCGCTCCTCGATCCGGTCACGGCACGGTGGATCTCGGGTGCCGCCGTCGACCGGTTGAGCGTGATGTAGTGCAGTCCTGGTGCGCCTTCGGCGAGCAGCCGCTCGGCCATGGCGGTGGCGTACTCGACGCCGATGCGGTATCCCTGCGCGGGATCGTCGCGGGCGGCGTTCAGCCGGTGCGCCAGCTCCTCGGGGAACGCCGCACCGCTCAGCGCGGCGAAGCGGCTGATCTGGCGGGCGTCGGTGGCGGGCATGATCTCGGGGATGACCGGGATGTCGCAGCCGGCGGCGGCCACCCGGTCGCGCAGCCGCAGATAGTCCTCCACGTGGAAGAACATCTGCGTCAGGGCGTAGTCGGCCCCGGCGCGGCATTTGGCGACGAAGTGCCGGATGTCGCTCTCCCAGTCCGGTGAGCGCGGGTGCCGCTCGGGGAAGGCCGCCACCCCGATGCTGAAATCGCCCAGCTCCCGGACGAGTGACACGAGTTCATGGGCGTGCCGGAAGCCGTCGGGGTGCGGGATCCAGGGTGCGTTCGGGTCGCCGGGAGGGTCCCCGCGCAGCACGAGGACGTCGCGTACGCCCGCGTCGGCGTACTGGCCGATGATGTGGCGCAACTGCGCGACGGAGTGCCCGACGGCGGTGAGATGGGCGACCGGGCGCAGGGTCGTCTCGGCGACGATCCGCTTGGTCACCTCGATGGTGCGGTCCCGCGAGGAGCCGCCCGCCCCGTAGGTGACGGAGACGAAGTCCGGTGCCATGCGCTCGATCCGGCGGATCGTCTGCCACAGCCCGTGCATCCCCGCCGCGGTCTTCGGCGGGAAGAACTCGAAGGAGAACGTCGGCTCGGGCCGCGCCAGCGCCTCACGCAACGTCGTCACGTCCGGCCCCTCCGGCCTCGGGAGTACCGGTCACCACCATCAGCACGGGGACTCCTTCACTCGCTTCGGATCCTCCACCATGCGGCCCGCCGGACGAGGTTCCCTCGGGAAGCACTCGAATCCCCGTCGAGACCACCTCTCCCCCGCCCCGCTCCTCCCCCGCCCGGACGGAACCGGTCCATCAGAATCAGCCCCCCGGGATCCATCAAGATCAACTTCTGTGAGAGCGATTCTCCCGCCCGCCGCCCCACCGCGAGAACCGCCCCTCAACGGCTCCGAACAGCCCCTCCACCCCCGGTCCACGCCCTCGCCCCGCCCCCTCCCTCTCCCCCGACGGCCCCGCCCCGGTCCCCACTCCCCCACCACGACACCACCGCGAACCGGCACCCCACCCCTGCCCCTTCCACCCGAAACGGACATGCCGCACCACACGTCCCCACCTCGGTCCCGGTGCCCGCCGACTCCCCCACCACCCGAGCCGATCCCTTGACGAGCCGCGACACGACCCACGCCACCACCGCACCCGAACACGACGACCGCAGACCGAAGCCACCCCCGACCAGCACCGCCCGGCGACATACCCGCGCTGCCTCGACGCGCTCGCCGGCATCAGCGCGGCGGCCCACGGACGCGTACCGTCCCGCCCCCTACGGCACACCGGTCTCGCTGCTCGGCGGGCGAACCGCCCGGAGGGTCGCCGGTGATGCCGCCGCCCGGGACCGGTGTGCGGAGGCGGGACGCGGAGGAGAGAAGGAACGTCGGGTGGAGCGGGCTTGCGGCGGGCGGGGGTCTGCGTTCTGGAGGTGGGGTGCCAGGTTCCTGGCTGCTTCGCTGATCGGTGCTTCGTGGCTGTGAGCGACAGCGCTCCTGACTCCGATTCGTCCGTTCCCGGAGTGGCGTGGTCGGTCACTCCAGGGGTACGTGATGCCCGCGCTGAGCGTTCCGGGCAAGGGATTGCGGACGTACGAACAGGTGATGTGCCGACGAGAGCCGGGCATTCTGCGGGCCGGAGAAGCTGATCTTCGCGGCGTCGCATCCGTGCGGAGCGTGGTCGGAACTGTGCAGTGGGCGGGGTGGGTGCTTGAGCATCGGAGACGTATCGAGCCTCTTGACCTGAGGGCAATGAGTTGATCATGGACGAAACGAACGAGCGAGGAGGGGTGCTCGGGACGCGTGAGCGAAGGGTCGGCTGTCGGCGTACGGGGCGTGCGAGAACAGACTCCTTTATGAGCCTTGCTGGGCACTGTCCGACAGGGTTGGGGTAACTCCGAATGTGGTGATAAGAGCGGGCAGGGTGGTGCTGATGCTTGCTCTGATCTGACACACCTCTTCGGCTAGCTCCGGTGCGAGAGGGCAGGTGACAGGTCCTTTATCCCTCCCCTGATGATCGGCACATGTGAGGCGACGTCGACAGGCTGAACTGGGAGAACGGTGACCTCACTCAAAGCACCCAAGATGCCCAAACCCTTGCCATCGCAGGGCATCAACAGAGAGCGGCTAACAGTGCACCATCGAGACAATCCCGTCCGATGCATCGCTGTGCTGAAGATCCGCATCGGGAGGCTCGGGTCAGTACAGAGGGTCCGCGCAGGGCGTTCTGGCGCCAGCAAGTCATCTACTGAGAGTGGACCACCTGCAAGAGCCGCTGAATCAAGATGGGTTCTCGTGCATGACGAAAGAGATGCAGATGTGAGACGTCGATCCCCCGAGCAGCACCACTCGACCGAAGAGGATCAGGTACTCACACGGCGAGGTGCGATCACGCTAGAGTGCAGGTATCAGAACGCCGGAAGCGGCCTCTGACCTGGGGAAACAAACATCTCTGCAAACATCGATGCAAGCTTGTGCGCAACTGGGAGGGCATGCATGTACAACCGCATGGACTCCGGCGTGATAAGCGGCATGAGTCTGCACTTTGACTCCCGCTCACTCAGCAGTTGTCTCAGAGGCTTGCTTATCTGCTGTGACTCCACCACGAACGCACACCGTGGCGCCTGCCAGCATCAAGGCAGGCTGACAAGCGCGTCACTCAGCTTGGTCTCCCACCCCTCTACACCCATGCGGGTACACCCGGCCGCACGTCTGCTTCTCCACACCTTCAAACGTGTCTCCATCAGCAGGCCAATCATCATGTTTGCCCGCCTCTCCGCATGCGCCTCGGCACGTGTGACCGAGAGTGCGAGGACGAACGGGCCCGGCAGCCCACCAGACGGCAGGCATGCGCGTACGTACGCACAGAGGTCGGCCAGCACGGCTGAAGGCAGGCCGCTCCACCTCCCAGCGCATGGGCATGCAGGGGAGAGAGGTGACGCGCCCGCCCACCAGAGGGCTTGTAGGTGTACCGGCAGGCATGTCGACCAGTCAGCACGCAGGCCACCGAACACCGTGCCCAGCAGGCCCGCACCCCGCCCCGCACACCGAGCGGCAACCCCGCCCGCACATACCCCCGCAACCAGCTCCGCCATCACCCCGGCCCACAGCACCGCACACATGCGGACAAGCCAATTCACCAGCCTGAGGGACAACCAGGTCACCCACCAGCAGCTCCACCTGACGGCCCGCCTGTAGCCGAACAGGACGCCTGACGGGACCGCGAGCAGACGACCTGGCCGCCCCGCACACAGGCCTTGCCACTGGCCAGCCGGTGCGGCGGCGTACACGAAGGTCGGCGTGTACGCCCATGGCACTGCCACGAGGCCCACCACCCGCACCGCCCATACAACTTCAGGTCCACGGGTCACCGGGCGGACACACCGGTACATCTAGTGAGTGCCCTGCGGGCGGCCGTGTCTGCCGTGCGGTGGGCCGGGGGACAGGGGTGCAAGCGGATCCATGCGTGTGGGTGCCCGTTCATCTCATGATCGTCGTGCTAACTTGGGTCCCGCCCTCTTCTCCTGCTTCTCCGGAGGTGATGATGCTCGCCGGGATGTCACCAGGCTTCTCCGCTGCATGGTCAGCGTCGGTTGCGGCAAGGAGGCGGGCGTGAGATCAAGCAAGGGCCACAACGTGGGGCCATGCGGGACCACTTGTGGGGGACACCACCCCAAGTACCCGTATGAGCTGCGACGACGAGGGGGCAGCAGGACGATTCGATGCCGTGGAGGACGGGTTCGGGCCCTACCCGACACCCTCTTCGGCCGCTTCGGAGCGGAGAATCGTTCTGAGCGAACTGCGACCACCCGTATCAGCTCAAAAGGGGCACCACGCGCCCTGTATGCGGGCCTGAACCAGAGTGAGAGGATCCATGGCCAGTCCCTTCGAAGCGCCTGACGCTCATGCGCAGGCCCACGGCATCCCCTGGGAGTCGCTGTCGCACATCTTCATGTTCGGCAACGGCAAGGGGGGCGTCGGCAAGTCGTCCATCTCCGCCAACGCTGCGGGCAAGGCCGCCCGCAGCGGGCTGCGCACCCTCATCATCGACTGCAACGCGCAGGGCAACATCGCGCGTGAGCTCGGGTACAAGCGCGCCGAGTGGAACGACGGGGGAGCGGCGCTCATCGAGTCGCTGCGCACCGGCGCGCCCCTGACCCCGGTCGAGAACGTGCGGGAGAACCTGGACGTCGTGCTCGGCGGACCGGCGCTCGGCGACGAGTTCGGGATCTTCTTCCACACGCTGCTCGCCAAGGAGGGCCCCCAGGCCTATCTGCGGCTGCTGACGTGCCTGCTGCCCATCGCGGACCGGTACCAGATCATCGTCCTGGACACCCCGCCGGAGAACCCGTCGCTCCAGCGCCTGGCGCTCTCCTGTGCGCGATGGCTCGTCATCCCGGTGAAGAGCGACGGCGGCGCGGAGGACGGGCTGGCCCAGATCGGGCTGGAGTTCTCCTACGTCAAGTTCGTCAGCCAGATCAACCCGCACATCGCGCTGCTGGGGGTACTGCTGTTCGACACCGGGCGCAACTACAGCGGCATCCACGCCGATGTGCGGCTCCAGGTGCAGAAGGTGCTGGGCAAGGAAGCCCATATGTTCAAGCACCTCATCGGGCACACGGAGTCCGTGGCCCGGCTGGTGCGCAAGCGGGGTCTGCTGGTCCATGAGCTGGCCGACCAGCGGTCGGGCGGTGACCGTTCGATCCCCGAGGCCGTGGTGGGGCTCGACTCGGACTACGAAGGATTCACCGAAGAGATGTTCGCTCGGGCTCTGGAGCTCAGGAAGGATGCCGCGGCATGACACCGCCGAAGAACAAGAGGACCGAGGCCCAGGACGACGAGCAGAGCATGTCGGACGAGGGCGTCGGCAACCTGTTCAGCGGGGGAGGGGCGCCGTCCGGCGCGCTCGCCGGCTGGGCCAAGCCGCAGAGCGCGGCACCCGCCGCCGCGCCCGCCCAGCCCGTGCCCACGGCCGTCGCCCGCCCCGTCGTCGTCCCGCAGCCCAGCCGTGAGCCCGCCGAGGAGCAGGCCCCCTCGGTCGCGGACGCGGACACGGCGAAGCCGGTCGGGTTCTACGTCTCGACCAACGTCGCCACCCGCTTCCGCAAGCTCCGCAAGACCAGCGATCTGACGCACACCCAGATCGTCTTCCTCGCGGTCGAGGCCGCGGTGGAGAAGGGGCTCGCCCAGGTCGTCGAGGAGGCCAGGCGCGCCCCCAAGTTCCAGTCGAAGCTGTTCGCCGTCGCCCCCGACAACACGGACCTGCGCGGGCTCGGCCCCGTACAGCTGCAGTACAAGCCGACGCGGGCCCAGCGCGGTGTCATCGACGGACTGGTGACCGAGGCCGGGCTGCCCGACCACACCAAGTTCCTGGCCATCGTGCTCGACCAGTACCTCCCGGGGCGCAGGGACGCCTGAGCACGGAAACCTCGAAGCGCCGGAACACCGGCGCGCGAACGGGCGCCGGTCCTGTGGGGGAGTCCCCGGGACCGGCGCCCGTTTCACCTTCTGGGTGCCGGTACGAACGCTGTCGCCGGCGACTGCTCGGTCATCGGCTGACGAGAAGGCCGTCCACCAAGGCCTGGAGCCCGTCCCGGTAGGTGTCCTCGGCGGTCAGCGGGGCCCAGCGGTCCGCGGCCTCGGTCAGGCGGGGCAGCTCGCGCGGGTCGAGATCGGCGAAGACCTGCTCCCGGTAGGTGGCACGGTCATCGGCTGCGCGCCGTCGGGCCGCTGTTGCCCTGACCACGATCTCTCCGGCGGTGTAGTACCAGATCGCGCGGTAGCCGTGCACGGCCCGGTCGAGGGAGAGACCGCAGTCGACCAGACCGTCGACGATCTGCTCGACGAACCACAGCGCGTTCGTGGACAGCAGGTCGTCGGCGGTCAGTACCTCCACGATCCAGGGGCAGGCGGCCAGCGCCTCGTGCACGGCGGCGGCCGCCGCGATGATCCGCTCGCGGGGGTGGGCGGGCAGTTCCGGCCGGCGCAGGCTCCGGGCCGCGTAGTCGTCCAGCAGGAGGACGAGCAGTTCCTCCTTGTCGCGGACGTGGTGGTAGAGCGCCATCGGCGTACTGCCGACTTCCGTGGCCAGCCGCCGCATGGTCAGCCGGTCCACGCCTCCCTCGTCCACGATCCGGCGGGCTGTCCCGATGATCTCCTCGCGAGAGATACGGGGAGGCCGGCCCAGGGTTTTGCGCGGTGCGGACGGTTGCGGCATGCCCCCCATCATTCCCCAGGCGTCGACAACGGCGAACCCTGACGCTACTTTTCTTACATGTATAGAAACTCTCGCGGGAGACCCGGAGTGGTGCTGGCGGCTGCCGCCGTCGCCCAGTTCGTCGTCGCCCTGGACATGTCCGTGGTCAACGTCGCGTTACCCGCGATCCGCACCGCGCTGGGGTTCGCGCCGCTCGATCTGTCCTGGGTCGTGCATGTCTACGCGCTCACGTTCGGCGGGTTCCTGCTGTTGGGGGGACGCGCCTGCGACCTGTACGGCCGGCGCCGGATGTTCGTGCTGGGGCTGGCCGTCTTCGGCCTGTGCTCCCTGGTGGGCGGACTGGCCCAGACCCCCTGGCAGTTGATCGCCGCACGCGCCGGTCAGGGCCTCGGCGCCGCCGCGGCCGCGCCGGCCGCGCTGGCGATGCTCACCACCACCTTCGCCGAAGGCCCGAAGCGCGTCCGGGCGTTGGGGGTGTGGAGCGCGGTGAACGCTGCGGGCGGCGCGCTGGGCGTGCTGGCGGGTGGACTCCTGACCGAGTACGCGGGCTGGCGCTGGGTCATGCTGATCAACCTGCCCATCGTCGCGGCGGCTCTCGTGCTCGTCCCCGCAGGGGTGCCCGCCGATGCGGCACCCGCCCGGCGCGAGCGGCTGGACGCACTGGGCGCCGTCCTGGCGACAGGCGGAGTCGGGCTGCTGGTGCTCGGCGTCGTCCGGACCGACACCCTGGGCTGGGGCTCCCCGGCCACATGGACGACCCTCGCCGCTTCCGCGGTGCTCCTGGGCGTCTTCGCCGTCACCGAGGCGAGGGTCGCCGCGCCGCTGCTGCGTCTCGGTCTGCTCCGCAGCCGTTGGGTCGCCGGTGCGAACGTGCTGGTGTTTCTGGCCGCGGCCGGGCAGTTCACGGCGTTCTACTTCGTGTCCCTGTACATGCAGCAGGTCCTGGGCATGGGCGCCGCGGCCACCGGCACCGCCTTCCTGCCCTTCTCCGTGGGGCTGGTCGCGGGAACCGTCGTCGCCACGCGCCTCACCACGTCCCGCACCCCCCGCGCGTCCCTGGTGCCCGGCGCCCTGCTGGCCGCCGCGGGCCTGGCCTGGTTCGCCCTCATCAGCCCCGACGGCAGCTTCCTCGCCGACGTACTCGGCCCGTCCCTCGTCACCAGCGTCGGCGCGGGGCTGGTCCTGGCCCCGGTGGCCGCCGCCGCGACCACCGGCGTTGCTCCGCACGAGGCCGGTATGGCCGGTGGGCTCATGAACAGCTCCCGCCAACTCGGCGGCTGCATCGGTCTGGCCGTTCTGGCGACCGTCGCCGCGCACCACACCGGCACGGTCACCGGTCCCGCCGCGCTCAACGACGGCTACGCGCTGGGCCTGGCCCTCGCCGCCGCCGTCTTCGTACTGGCGGCGGTCGTGGCCATCGGCATCCTGCCGCGCCGCCGCGCCGTCACCTCGGCCCCGCGCTCCGGCGCCCCCACAGAGAACCAGTTGGAAGGAACACCGTCATGACGACCACCACCGTCGACCTGTTCGCCTCGGCGCTCCACTTTCACCCCGCCGGCGATGTCCGAGCCGGCGAACGGCAGATGACAAGCAGCGACTCCGGCGCCTGGCAGATCGCGGCGTTCCACGTGGAGACCGACGCCGACCACTGGGAGATGCACCCGGAGGCCGAGGAAGCGGTGTGCTGCCTGTCGGGCGGCATCCGCCTCCACTTCCGCCCCGATGCGCCCGGAGACGCCGAGGACATGGTGCTGCTGCGCCCGGGCGCCGCCGTGATCGTCCCTCGTGGCCGCTGGCACCGCCTGGAACTGGACGCCCCCAGCGACCTCATGTCGATCACCCGTCGTCACGGCACCCGTCTCGAAAAGCGCACCGGCACCCCATGACCGGCAGGTGGCCCGGCAGACGGCTGCCGGACCACCACGCGCATCGCCCGGCGGCTTGGCGGCCATACCTAGCGCGATCGCCTCATACATCTGTCTTGCACAAGTGCCCAAATCCTCGTTAGAGTCCTTCCCATCGCAACCGAGATGGGGGATCCGCCATGAGTGACATCACCGCGAACGCCACCGCCACCCGCGCCGAGCTCGTCATTGACGGCCGCCGGCTGTCGTACCTCGACTTCGGCGGGACGGGGCGCCCGATCGTCGCGCTGCACGGTCATCTGTCCGAGGGCGCCACGTTCGCCCACCTCGCCCGGGCGCTCGGACCCGAGTGGCGGCTCATCGCTCCGGACCAGCGCGGGCAGGGGGAGTCCGACCGCGCCGCCGACTACGCGCGGGAGGGGTATCTCGCCGATCTGCTGGCCCTGCTGGACCACCTGGAGCTGGACCGGGTCGTGCTGCTCGGCCACTCCCTCGGCGGTGTCAACGCCTACCAGTTCGCTGCCCGCCACCCCGAGCGGGTCCGCGCGCTCGTCAACGCCGAGGGCCCTGTCGCCTTTGGTCTGGACGGGACGAACCCCTTGGGGTTCCTGCTGGAACTGCCCTACGAGGCGCCCACCCGTGACGCGCTCGTCGCGGGCCTGGGGGCGGCCGCGCCGTACTTCTCCGACCGGCTTCGGGAGAACGCGGACGGCTCCTGGAGGCTGCCCTTCCACCCCCAGGACATGTACCGGTCCGAGGAGCAGGTCCACGGTGACCACTGGAACGACTGGACCGCCACCGCCTGCCCGGCCCTGCTGGTCCACGGCACCAGGGGAGTCATCCCGCCCGAGCAGGTCCGCGCCATGGCCGGGCGCCGCCCCGGCACGGTGTCGGCCGAGCTGGACGCCGACCACTTCGTCTGCACCGCGGACCCCGATGCCTTCGCCGCCGAGGTCCGGGCGTTCCTCACCACGCTCCGGACCGACTGACCGCGCGTCGCCCGCCCTTAAGGAGTGATCCAGCCCGGCTCAACGATCAGCCCGGCCCGGCTGCAGCTTCCCACGGGACCGCACGGGTCTGAACGGGCCCGGGGCTCAACGGGCCTGAACGGGACTCTCAGTCCCGTCCCGGTAAAACCGCAGGTCAGAGCGGTTTTGCTCTTTTCCCACGGGACTGACGGGGCTCAACCTCGTAGTTATCAGCTGTTCAAGAACAAGGGAACACATGTGCGCGCGCGTACGACGTCTGTTTCTCTATGCTGGTGATAACTACGAGGTTGAGCCCCGTCAGACCCGTAGTTCTCCAGGCCAAGGCTGTGACCTGCACTTTTGTGCAACGGGACTGAACGGGTCCAAAGGGCTGGGGGCCCGCACGGGACTGAACCGGCCGTGGGGGAGGCGCCTTGCCCGAGGGGTACGGGACTGACGGGACTCAATTTTCCCGACACGTGAGTCTTCCCGTTCCGGAGGCCTTCGGTGGGCTACGCTCTGCTTGGTCAACTCAGAAGCTCAGTCCCTTCGGTCCCGTAGTCCCGTCGGCGCGGGCCTCGGACACGCGGGGGACCCGACCCGCAGCTGTCCTGTCCCTCGGCGCGCAGCGCCCGTTCTCCCGACGAGGATGCTCATGAGCGCAGAACCCGTGCGCTTCGACGCTGTGGCCGCGGCCCGGCAGATTCATCAGCAGAGCCTCGATCTCGCCCTGCACGAGCAGCCCAGCCTCCCGGCCCAGCAGAGCGAGGCGGCCGCCGCGCCGCCCCCGGCCCGCGCCCTGGGCCTGCTGCCGACCTCCCTCACCGACCGGGGCAACGCCAAGCTGTTCGCCCGCCTCTACCGGGACCGCTTCCGGTACGTCATCGGGATGGGCTGGCACTGCTGGGACACCTACCGCTGGAAGCTGACCGGCGGCGAGGAGGCCGCCGTGTGGGCCGCGGGGGAGATGGCCGAGCGGTACGCCGAGCACGACCCGAGCGGCCGTTTCACGGACCGTCAACTGGCGGGCCACAGCAGGCATTCGGAGTCGACCGCCGGAGTCAAGGCGCTGCTCTTCCAGGCCCAGGCCGCACCCGGTCTGCGGCTGGACCCCGACGTCCTGGACGGCGACATCTACGCCCTGTGCACCCCGACCGGCGTGGTGGACCTGCGCACCGGCGAGCTGCGCAAGCCCGATCCGCTCACCGACATGCACTCGCGCGCCACCACCGTCGCCCCGCTCAAGATGCCGGTGCCCCGCTGGGACAGCTTCCTGCGCGACACCTTCGGCGCCGACGACCAGGGCCTGGAGACCACGCGCTTCCTCCATCTGCTGCTCGGCTACTCCATCACCGGGGACGTCGGCGCGCAGGTGCTGCCCTTCCTGTACGGCTCCGGGGCCAACGGCAAGTCCGTGCTCCTGGAGGTCATGACGCAGATCCTCGGCGACTACGCGAACGCCGCGCCGCCCGGCTTCCTCATGGAGAAGGGCAAGTTCACCGAGCACTCCACCGAACTGACCGAGCTGCACGGCCGGCGGATCGTCGTGTGCAGCGAGCTCAAGCCGAACGACAAGTTCAACGAGGCGCGCGTCAAGCTGCTGACCGGTGGCGACACCATCACCGCCCGCCGGATGCGGCAGAACTTCTTCACCTTCACGCCCACGCACAAGCTGTGGCTGCTGGGCAACCACCGCCCCGAGGTCGGCACCGGCGGCCACGCCTTCTGGCGCCGGATGCGCATCATCCCCTTCGAGCGGCGGGTGCCCGACGAACGCAAGATCGACAACCTGGCGGCGGAGCTCGTCGCCGACGAGGGCCCCGGCATTCTCCAGTGGCTCATCGAGGGCGCCCAGCGCTATCTCGCCACCCGGGACTCACTGGCCGGTCCGGCCTCCGTCCGGGTCGCCACGGCCGCGTACGAGACGACCGAGGACCACGTCGGACGGTTCGTCACCGAGCGGTGTACGAAGGGCGAGGGGGACGGGCCCAACCCGGAGCTGCGCGTCGAGCAGAAGCTGCTGTACGAGACCTACAGCCGCTGGTGTCTGGACGAGGGGATCCGCGCCTCCACACCGCGCGCCTTCGCCAGCCGCATCCGCCAGGAACTCGGCCTCGCCTCGCCCGCCGACATGATCAAGAACAACGCGACCAAGCTCTATCCGGGAATCGCCCTGCTTGCGGAGAGCATGGAGGGGGGCGCACGATGACGCACTGCGCCCTGCCCGCTCCCGTAGGGCACCCGTACGATGGGGGCGGAAGTTCCGGACGGCTTCGTTCCACCTGTCCGGACCCCGGCTTCGCGAACGACACACCACCAGGCCGACCCGCGGCCGCCCACACGCAGGAGGGCCGACGATGAGCGCGCTGCCCCAAGAAGGCGATGTTGCCCAGGAGGTCGAGATCGTGTGGCTCGAGGACCCGAGGGGTCTCGACTACGTCCGCCAGTCCCTGGACAAGGTCAACACCCGCAAGGGCAGGCCGCGGTACGAGCGGGACGGCCGCCTCATCGGCTATTCCAACCTCGCCCCGAAGGCCCCCCGCTCCCTCGGCAGCGGGCTGTTCGCGCGGCGTACGTTCTATCTGCTGCCGCACGACCGCCCCAACCGGCCCGACGACCCCGAGTGCCCCTACAAGGTGGGTTCGCCCCTTGAAGCCGTCGACCCGCGCACACTGGCGCCGGGTGCGGTCGGGGAGAAGACCAGCCGCTCGCAGGGGACCGCGGAGACCGTGCCGGCGGGTTCCTGACTGAGGGTATGGCGCAGGGACCGGGCCGGGCTCACCAGTCCTGTACGGGCCCGGTCATGGTCGAGGTGAAGACGGGCTCGCCGTCCTGCCGGCCCACCACGCGGACGGTCATCAGATCGCAGTGCTCGGCCGACAGCCGGTCCACCTCGATCCAGCACGGGCGGTCGAGTTCGGCGTAACGGTGGAAGTACGTGGCGGCGCTCGACGGGCGCATCACCAGCGGTGCGGCGAGCGAGCAGGCGGCCTGGCGGGCGCCTTCGAGCAGCACCATCCCCGGCAGATGGTCCCCGGCGTGGTCGAAGAGGATCGGGTGGTTCAGATCCGGGGTGAGCAGCCAGCGCGTGGAATCGGCGGTCGGGGTGAGCGCCACATCGGCGGGGGAGTGGCGGCCGACGGAGGCCGGGGTGATGGGCGGGAGGTCCGGCGGGGTGAACGGCGTGCCGGAGTCGTCCCGCTCCGGGCGGCTCGCGCGCAGCCGGGCGTAGACGCCCGGGGTGATGGCGGAGAAGTGTCCCGCCGCATGGGCCAGGGTCGTCCCGTCCCTGCGTATCTCGAACTCCATGTGGAGCTTGCTGACTCTTCGTCCGCTGTACGTCACGTCCGTACAGCGCGCGTCCATCTCGAAGTCCGTCGGGTGCGGGCCTATGCGTAGATTTTCTTGGAACGTCGTGTAGTTGAGGTTCCACATCACGAAGTGGTGTCCGAGCGGGACGCCGAGTTCGGCGTGGGCGAGGAACATGCCCGCCTGCCGGAAGGTCTCGGCGACCTGGAGCGGATCGTGGCTGCGCCCGTCCGGGCTGCTGAAGAGCGTATGGGCCCGGGGCCATTGGCCGGTGAGCGTGAAGCGCAGATCTCCCTGAGCTGTACAGCCGGTGAGGAACACCTCGGCCAAGGACGCGCGGTGCACGTACTCCTTGGGAACCGTCGTGGTGAGCTGAGGCATTTCGGGCACTTCGGTACTTCCACCGGCGATGGACAGAGCCATGAGGACCTCCATCTTGAACGTGCGGTCAGCGACGACGACTATAAGATACGGACCTACCGGTTTTCTTCGCGTGAGCCCTAAAGTAAAATCTTCACCAAGTGCGGCCCGGTTACTTGAGGGGAGCATTCCGCTTAGTGCCGTCCTGGGCGGCCTCAAAAGGGGAGTAAACGCTGAGATAAGCGGACGTAACGGATATCCGTTGATCCTGGAGCGAGTAAAAGCGTCAGTAAAGAAACCCGGTGCGCGTGTTGTTTTCCGTAATGAAGCCGGGGCGACCGTCAGAACAGACAGGGAGATCACTAGATGAACGCACCCCTCTGCACGCTCCGTCTGGCCGCTGTGAACATCGACGGCGTTCTGCTCAACGACACCTTCAGCCCCGTACTGCATCAGCTCGTGGTCGAGTGGGGCGGCACCTATACCGCCGATCTGGAGAGGCGGCTGCTCTCGCAGACCCAGACCATGGCGGCGCGCGCCGCGGCCGAGGCCACCGGGATGAAGGCGACCGAGGAGGAGTTGATCCGCGCCTACTTCGCCGCCCGGGAGCGCTACGTGGAGCACCACCCCGTCCAACTCCTCGACGGCGCGGAGTGGTTACTCGAACGCCTGCAGGGCATGGGTCTGGACCTGGTGTGCTACGGAGGCCTCGGCGCCGCCCACTTCGAACGCCATCTGGGAGAGCGGGCGTCCTGGTTCGCCGCCCCCGGATACGTCTGCACCAACGACTTCCGTCCCGGGATCCGCGAGATCGTCGAGGACGTCTTCGGCCTCCGCCGCGAACAGGTCCTCTTCATCGACGACGCGGCCTCCTTCGCCGCCCGCGCCCGGGAGCTGGACGTCCCCTTCATCGGGCACCCCAGCGCCTTCGAGCACGGATTCCAGCCGGCCCTGATGCGCGAGACCGGCGCCCGGCACGTGGTCGGCTCCCTGGACGAGATCGACGAGGACCTGCTGCGAAGACTCGATCACGAGGCGGCCGAGGGCACGGTGTGGCGGGACTCCGCCGAGGCGGTGTACGCATGAGCGGCACGGTGACCCCCGTCCTGGAGGGGCGGGTCGCGCTGGTCCACGGCGCCAGCAGCGGCATCGGTGCCGCCGCCGCCCGCGTGTTCGCCCGGCACGGCGCCGCCGTCGTCCTGACGGCCCGTCGCGAGGACCGGCTCCGCGCCCTGGTCGAGCAGTTGCGCGCCACCGGCGCCGACGCCTCCCACCATGTCCTGGACGTGCGCGACGGCGAGGCCGTGCGGCGCGTCGTGGAACGTACGGTGGAACGGCACGGCCGCCTGGACGCGGCCTTCAACAACGCCGGCGTCGGCCTGCCCAGAACCCCCATGCACCTCATCGAGGACGCGACGTACGAGCACGTGGTGGGGACCAATGTCACCGGCGTGTGGAACTGCATGCGCCATGAACTCGCGGCGATGGTCGAGGGCAAGGGCGGCGCGATCGTCAACACCAGCAGTGTCGGCGGGCTGGTGGCCTCCTCCACCGGGGCGCCCTACATCGCCTCGAAACACGCGGTGATCGGCCTGACCAAGGCGGCCGCCGTCGAATACGCCTCTCACAACATACGGGTCAACGCGATCGCCCCCGGGCTGACCCGCTCCGAGATGATCGACGCCTGGTTCGCGAGCTCGCCGGAGGCGGAGGAACGGGCCCACCGGTCCGCTCCCCAGGGTCGTGCGGCCGATCCGGAGGAGGTGGCGGAGACGGCGGCCTGGCTCTGCAGCGATCTGGCGAGCTTCGTGACGGGGGCGACCGTGCCGGTGGACGGAGGCAGGACGGCCTGGTGAGCCCGGAGCGTGGCGCTGCTCCCTGACTCCGACCTTCCCAAGGAGCAGCGCACGCAGGCGGGTTCGGGGTAGAGTACGACCCGTTTGGTTTTGTTCGCCGTCGGAGGAGGGTCATGGCACAGCAAGAGCGTGCAATACGGACCCGGCGGGCTGTTATCGAGGGTGCTGCCGGAGTCTTCGCCGAACGGGGCTACACGGCGGCGACGATGGCCGAGATCCTCCAGCGGGCCGGAGTGACCAAGGGCGCCCTCTACTTCCACTTCGATTCGAAGGAAGCGCTGGCGCGCGGCGTCATCGAGGCGCAGATCGAAGCCGGGCAGTGGGCCCCGCGCGATTTACGGCTCCAGGAATGGGTCGACGTCGGGATGACGCTGGCCCACCGCATTCCCCGTGACGTCATCCTGCTCGCCGGTATCCGCCTCTCGGCCGACATGCACGGGCGGAAGATGTTCGGAAGCGCCTGGCCGGCCTGGGCCGAGCTGGGCACCAAGCTCCTCAGTGAGGCCAAGGAACAGGGCGAGGTGCTGCCGCACGTCGACCCCGAGCAGACCGCTCAGTGCTTCCTCGGCGCGTGGATCGGCACCCAGGTCGTCTCCGAGGCGGAGTCCGGCTTCACCGATCTCGACGAGCGCGTCTCCGTGCTCTACAACCACATACTTCCCGCTGTGGCCACGCCCGCGGCGCTGATCAGACTGGACACCGCACCCGACCGGGGCGCCCGGGTCCTCGCCGAGGTCCAGGGCGTGACCGTGAAAGAGTTCGTGGCCGCCGAGGCGTGACAGCACGCCCCGCTCGAGAGCGCCTCGAATTCCGCTGCCGCCGACCCCACCGTGATCCGGTGCGGTCGGCGGCGGTATCGGTGGCGGACGGTGGTCCGTCCGGCCGCCGTACCTGCGTGAATCCGCCCTTTCCCCCAGTTCAGGCGTTGATCGCGGTGGACCTGGGTCCAGGATCCGGCACCCCGTCATAAACCAACCAGACGTGCGGTTTGCTATTCTTCCGGGGTCAGGACACCGCTGTCCGCGGAAAACCGGAGTGGGGGACTCGGCGTGCCGCTCAGGGCGGATTGAGGAGGAACCCATGGTCAAGCAGGAGCGGGCCGCCCGCACCCGTAGTGCGCTCATCATCGCGGCCGCGGAGGTCTTCGCCGAGGACGGATACGCCCTCGCCTCGCTCCCTGCGATCAGCAAGAAGGCCGGCGTGAGCACGGGGGCGCTCCACTTCCACTTCGCCAACAAGGACGCGCTGGCGGCGGCGGTCGAGGAGGCGGCGGAGCTGGCCCTGCGGAACCTGGTCGAGGAGTGCGGCGCATCAGCGACGACGCACCTCCAGCGACTGGCCTGCACGATCAACCGGCTGCTCGACGCCGTCGTCTCCGACCCCGTGACACGGGCGGGCCTGCGGCTGGGCGGCGACCCCTCCCGCAAGTCCGGTGGCGGCGTCCTCGCCTGGTGGTACGGATGGGTCGGCGAACTGCTCGTCCGGGCCGGGGAGAGCGGCGAACTCCCCGAGCAGCACTCCCCGGAGGGCGCGGCGGCGGTGATCTCCGCGGCCCTGGCCGGGGTGGTGCTCCTCGACGGAGTCCGCGGATCCGAGCACGGGTCGTGCGCGGGCATGGTCCCCTTCCGGGAGTTCCTGCTCTCCTGGCTCGCCGTGTCGCTGCCGCAGCGGCCGGGCGTGGGCCGGGGGATGCCCGACCGGGCGTTCCCCCCGGGCTGACGCGGCGTCGGATCAGGCAGGCCTTGAGCCGTACTCCAGCACGACACCGCATCCTTGGTCCGCTGATCCGGGCCGTTGGAGAGGGGGCCAGCACGGATGTCGTCGCACCCAGCACAGGGGGCCGAGTACGCGATCCCGGTCGCGGCTCCCGTCGGCGTGGTCTACGGCCTGCTCGCGGACCCGCTCCGATGGCCCGTACTCTTCCCGTCGTACGTCCATGCCGAACGCATCGACACCGACGGCTCCCGTGAACTGCTCCACCTGTGGGACATGACGAGCGACGGGCCGCGCGCCCTGCACGTACGCCGTCGTCTGTACCCGCACGAGCGGACCATCACGACCGAACGGATCGACCCCGCCACCCAGCAGACCGTCGGACGCGGCGTCTGGCGGGTGACGACCGACGGGAACGGCGGCAGCGTCCTGAGCCTGCGGCGCGAACGGGTGGCCACCCCGTTCCCCGCGCCCTGGACGCCGGGGGCCGACCAGCCGCCGGACACCGAGGTCAGGTCCCGGCTCGACGAGGTCAGAGCGGTCGCCGAACGCTGGGAGCGGCTGGACGAACTGCTGCTCGCCTTCTCCGACAGCGTCCGCACCACGGGCCCGCCCGAACTCGTCTACGACTTCCTCCAGCACATCGAGAACTGGCCCGATCTGGTCCCGCACATCGACCGGGTCCAGGTCGGGACGGACGCCCCGGGCGTCCAGATCGTCGACATCGACAGCACGGCCTGGGACGGCGGCGACACCGTCACCTCGGGCGCCGTCCGGCTCGGCTTCCCGGCCGCCGGATACCTCGTCCACAAGGACGTGGTGGCGCCCCAGATCCTCGCGGGGCACACCGTCCGGTGGTCCCTGCTGCCGGACGGTTCGGGACTCACGGTGGCCTGTACGCACTCGGTGATGCTCAGGGAAGAGGCGCTGGCCTCGTTCCTCGGTGCCGGTGCCACCCTCACCGACGCGCGCCACGAGGTGCGTACGGGGCTGGGGCAGACGGCCACCGAGATCCTCGGGCTGGCCAAGTGGCATGCGGAGAGCGCCCTGCGCCACGTGGGGTGATCACAGCGACCGCACCGGCAGGACCGACGAGGAGGAGCACGCCGATGGGCAGGGTCTTGCGCTTGCAGCAGCCCGGAGCGAGGAACCGCGGCGGCGCGGCCGTGCCCGCCGACGGTGCCCCCCGGCACACCGACGCCGCCGACGGATCCGGCCAGGTCCACCCGCGGACCCCGGCGGGCCGCGGCGCGCTCCTGGCGGACGAGCGGCCGGCCGGACCCGTGCTGCCGCCCTTCCACGTGGCGGAGCCGCTGCCGGCCGCCGTCCTCCAGCGCGCCCGGCGCCTGGAGGGGCTGCTCGGGGACCCGCGCGACCGGAGCAACCCGTACGGCCACCACGCCCTCGCCCACGGGGCCGGGCGCCGGCCGTTCGACGGGCTCGGCGGACTGGTCGAGTCGGAGATCCTGCCGGTCGCCAAGGGCGGCCACTTCACCGGGGGCGAGGCGCTGGCCGCCGCGCTGCGGCCGCTGCTGCGCCGCGATCCCGAGCTGGGCCACACCCTCGTCACCTCCACCCTGGCCGCCGTGCCCGGGGCCCCGCTGCCGGACCGGTCCGTGGAACTGGCCCGGCTGCTCGGGCCCGCCGCGCTGGGCGCCGCCGCCGGAACCGCGCTGCGGGCCGCCGTGCGCGCCGTCGCCCAGGGGGAGCGCAGAACGCCGGGGCTGTCGCGCTGGCGCGCCTCCCTCGCCCGGAGCTTCGCCGACCTGCTGGCCTGCGAGAGCCTGACGGCCGTGGCGCTGCGTTCGCTGAGCCGTCCGTCCGGCACGGGCGACGCCGTGCTGCGGGCCGCCGCGGGCTGCGTCGTGCCCGCGCTCGCCGCCGAGATCCTGGACGAGGCCGTGCTCACGCTCGGCGAATGCGGCCACGGGCGCGACAGCGCCGCCCTGCGCTGGTGCCTGCGGGCGGCGGACGGGACGGCCCGGGTACGCGAGGCGAGCGGTACGGCCGAGAGCAGGGCCCAGCTGCTGCGCGCGCTGCCCTCGTCGGCCGGTCCCGGCGGCGGCCGCGCGGCCGCCCGCCCGGCCGGGGAGTACTCCGGCCGAACGGACGACGGCACGCTCTCCACCGACCCGGTCGCCGATCTGCACGGACTGCTCGACGCGGCCGCCGCCGGCCGGGACGGCTCCGGCGCCTCGGACGGCCCCGAGGCGGGACGGGACCGCGCCGCGGGACGGCTGCTGGCCGAACGCCGGCTGCTGACCGGACCGGAGCGCAAGGTGCCCGGGACGGGGGCCGCCGCGGCCGAGCGGTACGCCCAGCTCCTCACCGCCTGCGTGGTGCTGGCGGTCCGCCGGGACACGGCCCGCTACGGCCGCAGCGGCTTCCTCGCCTCCGGGGGATGGACACCGCTGGCGCTGGCCCGCGCCGTCCAGCGCCTCGGGCTGCCCCCGGTCGGCCCCTTCGACCGGGCCCAGGCCGGGGTCGAGGCGGAGCTGGACCGGCGCGACCGGATGGGCGTCGACACCGATCTCCACGCCACCAGGATCCTGTGGTGAGCGCCGTGAGCACGGAGCCGCTGTACGTGGGCGGCCCGGACGGTCCGTGGGATGCCGTGCAGGACCGTTTCAGCAGTGCGGGTCACGTGGTCGTCCACACCACCTGGGGCGTCTGGGCGCCGTCCGCGCTGCTCGATCCCGATCTGCGCCAGACGCTGGGCCGGGACTGGCCCCGCTACCGGCAGTTCCCCGCGACCGGTCAGCGGCTGGGCTTCGCGGCCTCGCGCTACGTCATGAAGTACACCGTGGCGGAGGCCCTGGAAGTGCCCGTCGGAGCCATCGACTTCACCTTCCGGCCCGGCGGCCGGCCCGGGGTGCGGGGATGGGACGAGCTCTCGCTGAGCCTCGCGCACACCGACGAACTCCTCGTTGTCGCGGTCAGCCGCACCGGACCGGTCGGCGTGGACATCGAACGCGCCGACCGCTCCATCCCCTTCGACCTGATGGGCGAGGAGATGTGCACACCCCGCGAGGTGCGGCGGCTGACCCAGCTGCCCCCGGAGCGGCAGCAGGCCGAACTGCTGCGGCTCTGGACCCTCAAGGAGGCGTACACCAAGGCGCTCGGATACGGCCTGCGCCACAGCTTCTCCCGGGTGGGCTTCGAGTCGGACGCCGAGGGGCGGACCCGGCTGGCCGCACCCGCTCCGGACACCGGCACCTGGACGTTCGGCACCCACGAGGTCCAGGAGCGGTATGTGGTGAGCGAGGCCCACCGCGGCCCGCTGCCCGGACCGGCCGCGGACCCGTCCCCGGCCGACGGCGGCCGGGACGCGGGGGACGAGGGCGCGCGGGACCGGGAATGAGCGGCGGACGCCCGAGCCCGGGAGGCGTGCTCTGCGCGACGCACACGGCGTCCGCGAGGTCCTCCGACGGCTCCCATGTGATCGAGCTGCACGGCGCGCTGGCCCCCGCCGACGCCGACCGGCTCGCGGCCCGGATCGTCGAGCGCCACCAGGCCTTCTCCGTCCTGGTCACCGGTCTCACCGACAGCCGGCACACCCTGACCCTCGTCCCGCGCGACCCCGCCCGGGGCGCGCCGCTGACCCCCGAACTCCTCGCCGATCTCCTGCTGCTGCCCGGCGGGGCGCGGACCGTGCCGCTGTCGGGCACCCAGCTCGACCGGGTCCGGGCCGCCGTCGGCGCGCCCGGCGATCCGGGGCGCCAGGTGGAGCAGGTCGCCCTGCGCTGGACCGGACAGCTGGACCCGCACCGCTTCGTGGCCGCCTGGCAGTCGGTCGCGGCCCGCGAAACGGTGCTGCGCAGCGCCTTCGACTGGGTGGCGGCCCCCCGGCTGGTGCTGCACGACCACGCGGACATCGAGGTCGCCCACCGCTCCCGTTCGGCGCTGCGGTCCTGGAACGACCTGCTGGAGGACGACCGGGCGCGCGGATTCGCGCTGCACCGGGCCGGGCTGCTGCGGCTCACCCTGTTCGAGGACGTCCCGGCCACCCCGGACGCCTCCGTGCCGTGCACCCGGGTCCTGCTGACGTACCACCGGGCCCTCCTGGACGAGCGGGCCGTGCACATCCTGCTGCGGGCCTTCTACCGCGCCTATCTGGCGGGCGGGTCCCTGCCCGGCGGGGAGCGGCGCCCCGACGTCCGTGACCACGCCCGCTGGCTGGCCGCGCAGTCCCCGGACGCCGCGCGCGCCTACTGGGCGTGCGCCGCACCGCCGCCCGACGCCTGGTCGGGCCCCGGACGGCCCGGCGGCTCCACCCGGCAGAGCGGCGACGCCCGCGTACGGCGCCGGCTCAGCCCCACTCAGGCGCTGCGGCTGCGGGCCTGGGCGGCCGACCGGGGCGCCGGTGAGTCCAGCGCGCTGCACCTGGTCTGGGCGCTGTTACTGCACCGGGCCGCGCGGGAGACCCCGGACGGCCCGGCCGAAGTGACCTTCGGCGTACGGCTGTCGGCGCGCGATGTCGCGATGCCCGGCTCCGCCGACGTCCCCGGCCTGCTGGGCGGCCGGGTCCCCCTCACCGTGACGGTCGACCCGGCGGAACGCCTGGACGCGCTGCTGCTGCGGCTGCGGGACGCCGGACTGGACATGGCCAACTACCCCTGGGCGAGCGACGATCTGCTGAACCGGTGGGCCGGGCGCGCGGTGCGTCCGGCCGACACCACCGTGGACTTCGACAGCAGACCGCCGATGGTCCCGGCCGTACGCGCGGAGCTGGAGGCCCACGGCATCCGCGTCGACGTACCGAGGCTCGTCGGCGGCTCGGGCGGCCCGTTCACCCTGGTGGCCCGTCACGAGCCCGACGGGAGCCTCGGCCTGACCTCCCTCTACGACCGCGCGGTGCTGCGCGACGACGACGCGGCCCTGCTGCTGTCGCAGTGCGTGCGGATGCTGCGCGCGCTGGCGGAGTTCCCCGGCTCGGACACCACCGTCGCCCAGCTGGTCGCGGTCCTGGACGACGTGGACGTGCCGAGGGCGGCACAGCCGCCGCCGGGGGCGCCCGGGAGCGGGGCGGCCGGGACCGGCGTCCCGGCCCTGACCACGCTGCGGCGCGGCGAACCCGGGGCGGACGTCATCTGCCTGGTCGCGCAGGAGGGCGTCGCGCCCGGCGCGCACAGCCGCTTCGTCCGGCTCCACGAAGGACCCGAGCGCATCGTCGAACTCCGCTGCCAGGGACCCCCGCTCGCGCTGCCGTCCGCCCTCGCGGAGATGGTGCGCGGGTCCGGGCTGCTGCTCTGCGGGTGCGGTCCGGCCGCGGTGACGGCGTACGAGATCGCGCACACGGTCGCGTCCGGCCGGGATCCGGTCGTGGTCATGGTGGGCACGGGGAGCGCCGAGGCGAGCGCGGACGCGCTCGCGGCCGCGCTTCGGTCCGTGGTGACGGGCCGGGCGTAGCCGGTCCGTCGCGGCGCGGCGCGCCCGGATCCCGGTGGGGCGAGAGCGCTCCGCCGGGCACATCGGAACAGGTCTGAGGAGGCCGTCATGACGAATCCGGAAATCGGCGGGCAGGTGGTGGGCGATCTGCTGCGCGTGGAGCGCGGCCGGGCCGACGCCGAGGAGGTGGCGGCGCTGACCGTCCTGCTGCTCGGGCTGCGCCCGCGGGCCCGGCGGAGCGGCCCCGAGCGGCCGGAGCGGGACCGGCACCGGCTGCCGGAGCCGCAGCCGTACCGCGCGCCCGGCAGCTGGCGGTGACGGGATGTCGCACGCCCTCGGGGAAGGAACGGACATGACGTCGGCAGTGGACTCCGGCCGCACGGAAGCGGGCGCGGGACAGGGCGGCGGGCGGGTCGCCGAGCTGCACGCGATCCGCGCCCAGGCCCTGGGCGGGCCGAGCGAGCGGGCCACCGAGGCCCAGCACGCCAAGGGCAAACTCACCGCGCGCGAGCGCATCGATCTGCTCGTGGACCCCGGCTCGTTCCAGGAGATCGAGCAGTTGCGGCGGCATCGGGCGACGGGTTTCGGTCTGGAGGCGAAGAAGCCGTACACGGACGGTGTGGTCACCGGCTGGGGGACGGTCGAGGGGCGGACGGTGTTCGTCTACGCGCACGACTTCCGGATCTTCGGCGGGGCGCTGGGCGAGGCCCACGCGACGAAGATCCACAAGATCATGGACATGGCCATCTCTGCCGGTGCCCCGCTGGTCTCGCTGAACGACGGTGCGGGGGCACGTATCCAGGAGGGTGTCTCCGCGCTCGCCGGGTACGGCGGGATCTTCCAGCGCAACACGAAGGCGTCCGGGGTCATTCCGCAGATCAGTGTGATGCTCGGCCCGTGCGCCGGCGGCGCCGCCTACAGCCCGGCGCTGACCGACTTCGTGTTCATGGTCCGTGAGACCTCGCAGATGTTCATCACCGGCCCGGACGTCGTCAAGGCGGTCACGGGCGAGGAGATCACGCAGAACGGGCTCGGCGGCGCCGACGTCCACGCCGAGACCTCGGGCGTCGCGCACTTCGCGTACGACGACGAGGAGACCTGCATCGCCGAAGTCCGCTACCTCCTCTCCCTCCTCCCCCAGAACAACCGTCAGAGCCCGCCCTCGGTCGATTCCGACGATCCCGTGGACCGCCGCGGCGAGGCGCTGTACGAGCTGGTGCCCGCGGAGGGGAACCGTCCGTACGACATGCACAAGGTGATCGAGGAGCTCGTCGACGACGGGGACTACCTGGAGGTCCACGAGCGCTGGGCGCGCAACATCGTGTGCGCGCTGGCCCGGCTCGACGGCCAGGTCGTCGGCATCGTCGCCAACCAGCCGCAGTCCCTCGCCGGTGTGCTGGACATCGAGGCCTCCGAGAAGGCCGCCCGCTTCGTGCAGATGTGCGACGCCTTCAACATCCCGATCATCACTCTTCTGGACGTGCCCGGCTTCCTCCCCGGCGTCGACCAGGAGCACGGCGGGATCATCCGGCACGGGGCGAAGCTGCTCTACGCCTATTGCAACGCGACCGTGCCGAGGATCTCCCTGATCCTGCGCAAAGCCTATGGAGGTGCCTACATTGTGATGGACAGCCAGTCCATCGGTGCGGACCTCACCTACGCCTGGCCGACCAACGAGATCGCGGTCATGGGCGCGGAGGGCGCCGCCAACGTCATCTTCCGCCGCCAGATCGCCGACGCCGAGGACCCCGAGGCCATGCGGACCCGCATGGTCAAGGAGTACAAATCCGAACTCATGCACCCGTACTACGCGGCCGAACGCGGCCTCGTCGACGACGTCATCGATCCTGCGGACACCCGTGCGGTGCTCATCCGTTCCCTGGCCATGCTGGGTGCCAAGCACGCCGATCTGCCGTCCCGCAAGCACGGCAACCCGCCTCAGTAGCGCAGGCGCGCCTCCCCTCAAGTCCCTTGCGAGCAAGGGTGGGTGGAGGCTGGCCTGATTGACAAACCGCCTGTGCTGTTTTTTAATGTGAAGCCTTGTGCACCAGAACGGAAGCCAGGGAGGCGAGCTGCGTGGACATAGATGCTCTGGGGGCGCTGGAGGTCCGTGAGAACGGGGTCTCCATCACGCCGACCGCGCCCAAGCCCCGTCAGGTTCTCGCCCTGCTGGCGCTCCACGCCGACCAGGTCGTGCCCGTTTCGGTCCTCGTCGAGGAATTATGGGGGAGCAAGCCGCCGCGCAGTGCGCGTACGACCCTGCAGACCTATGTGCTCCAGGTGCGCGACCTCATTGCCGTGGCGCTTCTCAAGGATCCGCCCGACCGCCCCGCCAGGACGTCCAAGGAGGTCCTGGTCACCGCGCCCGGCGGCTACATGCTCGTCAGCGGTGACGGGGTCAGCGACGTCCGGGAGTTCGACCGGCTCGCCGGCATCGGCTACCGCGCCATGGACGCGGGGGACTTCCCGCGCGCCGCGGAGACCCTGCGCCAGGCGCTGGACCTGTGGACCGGGGAACCCTTCTCCGGGGTGCAGGCCGGTGCGCAGCTCGGGATGGAGGTCAAGCGTCTTGAGGAGACCCGTCTCTGCGCGCTCGACCAGCGCATCGACGCCGATCTGCGGCTGGGCCGCCACCGCGAACTGCTGGCGGAGCTGACGGTCCTGGTGAGCCGTTACCGGACCCACGAGAACCTGCACGCCCAGTTCATGATCGCCCTGCACCGCTCCGGTCGCCGGGGCGAGGCGCTCGGCCTCTACCGCCGGCTGCGCAACACCCTCGTCCACGAGCTGGGCATCGAGCCCTCGGCCCGTCTGGCCCGCCTGCAGAAGTCGCTGCTGGCCACGCCGGTCGACGACGGCCGCAATCCGCTCAACGGTTCGGTGATGCCGATGGGCGGCGCGGGCGCCGTGCCCATCAGCTGACGGGCACGGCGCGGGCCGTTCCCGTCGGTGCATTTCACTGGAAGAATTTATAGGAAGAGAAAGAAAGAGCGTTTGTGTAAAGCGATTTATTTGAAGTCCGCTACAGAGTCGCTGGAGAAAATCACTCGGTGAGTCCTGACCCGATAGCTTGCTCCCCAGCGCAGCTTTCTGGCCACTGACGGCCATGGGCGAGCGGACGCCAACGGGGAGGGCGAATGAGGGTTCAGCTTCTGGGGCCGTTGTCGGCCGAGGTCAACGGCGGGTCGATCGTCCCGACCGCCGGCAAGCCGCGCCAGATCCTGGCACTGCTTGCGCTGTACCCCAGCCGCGTGGTGCCGGTCCCCACGCTGATGGAGGAGATCTGGGCCTCGGACCCGCCGCAGAGCGCACTCACCACGCTGCAGACCTATATTCTCCAGCTCCGCCGGAGACTCGGTACGGCGATGGGTCCGGACTCGCGCGAAGGTGTCAAGGACATCCTCGCCACCCGGCACGGCGGATATCTGTTCCAGATACCGGAAATGGATATCGACGTCCGTGTCTACGAGAAACTCGCGCGTGAGGGCCAGATCGCCTTCGAACAGGGTGACAACGCCCTCGCCGCCGAGCGTCTGCGTACCGCCCTCGATCTGTGGCGGGGGCAGACGCTCGTCGACGTACGGCTCGGCCCGGTCCTGGAGATCGAGGTCATGCGTCTTGAGGAGAGCCGGCTGGTGGCGGTGGAGCGCCGGATCGACGCGGATCTGCGCATGGGCCGGCACACCGAACTCATCGCCGAACTCATGGAACTGACCGCCCGTCACCCCCGGCACGAGGGCCTGCACTCCCAGGTGATGGTCGCCCTCTACCGGTCCGGCCGGCAGAGTTCCGCGCTCGATGTGTACCGCAGGCTCCGCGGCCGGCTCATCGAGGAACTGGGGGTGGAGCCCTCGCCGCAGCTCCAGCGGCTGCACCAGGCGATGCTCGCCGTCGACCCGCTGCTGGACGTGCTGTCGGGGCCGCGGCGCACCTCGACGTTCGACCTGTTCGCCGCCTGAACGGACGGGAGCCGGGCCGGAGAAGAGCGGGCACGCGACGGAGTCCAGAACCCGGGCCGTCCCGTCGGGGGAGGACGTGGAGGCCCGGGGCCGGATCGCACACCGGGACGGGGGTGCCCGGTTCCGTTCCATCGTGGGCGACGGAAGTCGTGTACGACTGGAGCGTTACCGGAAACGACGGAGAAGGTCACCGCATATGCCGCACCAGGAGAACGCGAGCCTCTGGGCCGTGAGCGATCTGCACGCCGCGTTCACGGACAACCGGGAGCTCCTGGAGCGGATGCGTCCGGAGACGGACGAGGACTGGCTGATCGTCGCCGGCGACTGCGGCGAGATGTCCAAGGACGTCGAATGGGTGCTGACCCGGCTCAGCGGCCGGTACGCCAAGGTGATCTGGACGCCCGGCAACCACGAGCTGTGGACCCCGCGCGAGGACCCGCTCCAGCTCCGGGGCGTGGCGCGCTACGAGCACTTCGTCGCCCTCTGCCGCGGCCTGGGCGTGGTCACCCCCGAGGACCCGTACCCCGTGTGGAACGGCCCCGGCGGCCCGGTCACCGTCGCGCCGCTCTTCCTGCTGTACGACTACACCTTCCTCGCCCCCGGGGTCACCACCAAGCAGAAGTCGCTGGAGCTGGCCTACGAGGCCGGCGTCGTGTGCAGCGACGAGTTCATGCTCCACCCGGACCCGTATCCCAGCCGTGACGCCTGGTGCCGCGACCGGGTGCGGGAGACCGAGGCCCGGCTCGCCGCGCTCGACCCCGATGTGCCGCTCGTCCTCGTCAACCACTATCCGCTGGTGCGGCAGCCGATGGACATCCTGCGCTACCCGGAGTTCGCGCAGTGGTGCGGCACCGCGCGGACCGCCGACTGGCACACCCGGTTCCCCGTGCACACCATGGTCTACGGCCATCTGCACATCCCCCGGACCACGTGGTACGACGGCGTCCGCTTCGAGGAGGTCTCCGTCGGCTACCCCCGTGAGTGGCGCCGTCCGGGCCATCCGAAGGTCGGACCGCGCAGAATTCTCCCCCGGGGCTGAACCGACCGTCAGGGCCACCCGATGTCGTCATCGGACTTCTCCGGTCCCGACGCGTTCACCAGGGCTTTCATCAGCGACCCCCCTACGAGGACACGCGCTCCGGCACGGCTGCTCGACATACTGCCTCGAAACGCTCGTGATCGGCTCGGGCCCCGCTCGCGGGACGGTCGAGCGGGGCCGAAGCGCCAGGTGAGCCGGGTTGGAGACCGGGTCGTGAGGGCTGGCAAACGTTTGCCCGGACCTTGGCAGCGGCCGTACGCTCATGGTCCGATCGTGGCCCCGGCCCGCGTGTCCCCCTCCGCGGCCGCTCCCGCTCGTGCACGCGTCCCGACCCGCTGCTCTCCTTGAGGAATTGGTCCATGTTGCGACAGCCCGCGTTCGGTAGCCGGTTGAAGAAGATCCGTCTGGCCCGCGGGCTGTCGCAGACCGCGCTGGCCGGGGACGGCATGTCCACCGGCTACCTCTCCCGGCTGGAGTCCGGCGGGCGCCAGCCCACCGAACGCGTCGTGGCCTATCTCGCCGAACGGCTCGGGCTGCAGCCCTCCGAGTTCGAGGAGCCCGCAGCGGGCTCCCTCGCGCACGCCCTCACGCTGGCCACCTCCACCGGGGCCGGCAGCGCCGTCGACGTGCTCCGCGAGGCGTACGACGCCGAGAGCCACGAATCACCGGCGCTGCGCTGGCAGGCGCTGTGGCTGCTGGCCCAGTCCCGCCGGATGGAGGGTGACCATGTGGGGGAGCGGGCCCTGCTGGAGGATCTGGTCCGGCTGGGCGACGAGGTCGCGCTGCCCGAACTGCGGGTGCGCGGGCTGACCCGGCTCGCCCGCTGTCTGCGGTCCGTCGGTGAGATCCAGTCGGCGCTCGCCCTGGGCGAGGACGCCCACCGGCTGGCCTGCGAGGCGGACCTCGGCGTCGAGGACCGGGCCGCCGTCCTGCTGGCCCTGGCGTCCGTGGAGACGGAGGCGGGCCGGCTGCCCGACGCCCGCGTCCACGTCGACGAACTCCTCGACCTGGTCGAGGGGCGCTCCGACAGCCTGTGGGCGGAAGCGCTGTGGACGGTGGCCGCCGTACGGGTGCGGCAGGGCGACTACGAGAGCGCGCGGCGCATCCTGGAAGAGGCCCTGGCCGGTTTCTCCAGCGCCGAGGACCTGACCCTGTGGGTGCGGCTGAGGATGGCGGCCGGGCGGCTGTACCTGCAGCGGTCCCCGGTCGATTCGGCGGCGGCCGAACTGCGCATCGCCGAGGCGGAATCGGCGCTCGTCTTCGTGCGCACGGAGGCGCTCGACCAGGAGATGGCCGGTCTCAAGGCGGACCTGGCGTTCGTCACCGGCCGCTACGACGACGCCCGAGCGCTGCTCGCGGAGCTGGCCCGCGGCGAGCTGATGACGTACCGGGACCGGGTGCGCTTCGACGTCCTGCGCCATCAGCTGGGGGTGCTGGAGGGCGACGAGAGCGGTGTCCAGGGCCTCGGTGCCCTGGCGGCGGAGGCGCAGTCCAGCGGGAACATCGATCTGGCCGCGGAGATCTGGCGGGTGCTGGCGGAGGCGCTGACCCAGTTGCGGATGTCGTCCGCGGCCGCGGCCCCCGGGCTCGTGAAGGAGTCCGACAGCGCCTGATCCGGCGCGGAGCGGAGGCCGGCCGCCCGTCACGCACCGATGACGGGCCAGCCGATGGTGCCGTTCGTCGTGTCCGTCGTGCCGGTGGTGGCCGGGGCGACCGGCCAGCCGATCGTGCCGTTCGTCGTGTCCGTCGTGTCGCTCGTGTCCGTCGTGCCCGGTGCGACGGGCCAGCCGATGGTGTCGTTCGTCGAGTCCGAGGCGGTCGGGGCGACGGGCCAGCCGATGGTGTCGGCGGAGCCGACCCCGGCCGAGGCGAGGAACGCGGCGGCGAGCGTGGCGGTGACGACCAGACCCCGGGCGAGACCCTTCATGACTGACTCCTCTGTGACTCGGTTCTGCCAGTGCGTGCTGTTCCTTGGCAAGAACATTGACAACTGTGCCTTGGATTCCGGTCGCGATGTGCTCAAGAATTACTGGAGTACGGCAATTCCCTGACCGGAACGCGCCCGGCGGAACGCACACACGATCTGCGCACATCCCAACTGACCTGCGTGGATACCCGTTTGCCCGCGTGGGTGTCCGCACGTGCCCCCGCGTCCTCCTGATGCCGGCCGCCCTTTGCCGCGATGCCGCGTATTGCCAGAACTAGAGCCCCGCTGGAGCGGGCGTTGCCAAATTCCCCGCCCTGTAGGCAATCTATTGCCAACAGCTTGGCAATTTCCTGGCACAGGGGAGGCCCTGAACATGATTCACCTGAATACGGCAGGTCAGGGCCGGATGCCCGCCTCGGTCCGCACGGTTCTCACCGAGTGCGTCCGCGTCGAGGACCGCTTCGGACCGCACGAACTGGAGGAACGGGTCGGCGACCTCGTGCACGGAGAGGTCCACCACCGGCTGGAACGGCTGCTCAACACCCCCGACGGACACACCGAACTGTTCACCGGCGGCGCCGCCGCGTACGAGGCCCTGGTGTCGGGCCTCACCCTCGGCCGGGGCGACCGGGTCTGGACCACGCCGTACGAGAGCGCCGCCCACCTCGCCACCCTCAGGTCGCTGCGCGACCGCACCCGCTGCCGCATCGAGGTCGTCCCGCTGCGCCCCGACGGCGACCTGGACCTCGCCTGGATGGGCGCCCACCTCGACGACACCGTGGCCCTCGTCTCCGTTCCGCACGTCCCCGCGAGCCGGGGCATCGTCAACCCGGTCGAGGAGATCGGCCGCCTCCTCGCCCCGCACCGCTGCCTGTACGCGGTCGACGCCGCGTACGCGCTCGGACAGGTGCCGGTCGACGTGGCGCGCATCGGCTGCGATCTGCTGACCGGCGACGGCTGGCGGTTCCTGCGCGGCCCGCGCGCGGTCGGCTTCGCCTACGTGGCGCCGGCGCTGCGCGACGCGCTGACCCGGGCGGACGCGGGCGACCGGGCCCCCCGGGCGACCACCGTCGTCTCGCCCGTGCCGACGACCGCCGCCGTCGCCGCGTTCGCCTCCGCCCTGGTCCACCGCGCCGAGCGGCCGGCCTCCTCGTACGACGAACAGGCCCGGACGCTGCGCACGGCCGTCGCCTCGGTCGGCGGGGTCGAACTGCTGGCGCCCGGCCGCCACCAGTCGGCGATGGTCGCCTTCCACCACCCGGAGCTGTCCGCCGCGCTCATCCGCTGCGGACTCGCCGAACGCGGGGTGGCGGTGCGCAAGACCGTCGCCGACGAGACACCGCTGCTCCCCCTGCCGGGGGCGGCCACCACCGCGCTGTGCGCCTCGGTCGGCGAAAGCACCACACCGGCCGACATCGCCGAGTTCGCGCGCGCCCTGGCCGCCACGGTCACCGAACTCCGCCGGCGGAACGTCGTCACGCACACCCGTACCGCCCGCATCGCCCTGGTCGGCAGCTGATCGCCTGCCCCGCTCCACCGGCCGTCCGGCCGGATCGAGCACTCTTCGAACCGTTCTCAAGCCCCGGGCACGACCGTGGGAGGCGCGATCGCCGTGCGCACCTTCGGGTGACCGGCGGCTGCTCCAGTGATCCAAGCCGCCGCGGAACGTGCGGGAAGAGCCCACGCACGACCACCGTCCGACCACGCACCCTTCTGGAGAGCCATGTCCCGTCGCCTGTTCACCTCGGAGTCCGTGACCGAGGGCCACCCCGACAAGATCGCTGACCAGATCAGCGACGCGATCCTCGACGAACTGCTCCGGCAGGACCCGTCCTCCCGCGTCGCCGTGGAGACGCTCATCACCACGGGCCAGGTGCACATCGCGGGGGAGGTGACGAGCCGCGCGTACGCCGACGTCCCCACCCTGGTCCGCGACAAGATCCTGGACATCGGCTACGACTCCTCGGCCAAGGGCTTCGACGGCGCCTCCTGCGGCGTCTCGGTCTCCATCGGGGCGCAGTCCCCGGACATCGCGCAGGGCGTCGACACCGCGTACGAGAAACGCGTCGAGGGCGCCTCGCGGGAGGAGGAGGACGAGCTGGACCGGCAGGGCGCCGGTGACCAGGGCCTGATGTTCGGCTACGCCACCGACGAGACGCCGAACCTGATGCCCCTGCCCATCGAGCTGGCCCACCGGCTGTCCCGCCGGCTCACCGAGGTCCGCAAGGACGGCACCGTCCCCTATCTGCGCCCCGACGGCAAGACCCAGGTCACCATCGAGTACGACGGCAGCCGCCCGGTCCGGCTGGACACCGTCGTCGTCTCCTCGCAGCACGCCTCCGGCATCGACCTGGACGAGCTGCTGGTGCCCGACATCCGCCGTCATGTCGTCGAGGTGGTCCTGGCCCGGCTCGCCGAGGACGGCATCAAGCTGGAGACCGACGACTACCGACTCCTCGTCAACCCGACCGGGCGCTTCGAGATCGGCGGCCCGATGGGCGACGCCGGCCTCACCGGCCGCAAGATCATCATCGACACCTACGGCGGCTACGCCCGCCACGGCGGCGGCGCCTTCTCGGGCAAGGACCCGTCGAAGGTGGACCGCAGCGCCGCGTACGCGATGCGCTGGGTCGCCAAGAACGTCGTCGCCGCCGGACTCGCGTCCCGCTGCGAGGTCCAGGTCGCGTACGCCATCGGCAAGGCCGAGCCGGTCGGCCTGTTCATCGAGACCTTCGGCACGGCCACGGTCGACGAGGAGCGGATCGCGCAGGCGGTCTCCGAGGTCTTCGACCTCCGCCCGGCCGCGATCATCCGCGACCTCGACCTGCTCCGCCCGGTCTACTCCCTGACCGCCGCCTACGGCCACTTCGGCCGGGAGCTGCCGGAGTTCACCTGGGAGCGCACCGACCGGGCCGCCGCCCTCAGTGCCGCCGTCGGCGCCTGACCGGGGACCCCCGGCACCGTCTTCGCCGCGGCCCGGATGCGGGCCGCACTACAAGAGTTCAGGAGTCAGTGTGCGCATCGCGGTGACAGGGTCCATCGCCACGGACCACCTCATGGCCTTTCCCGGCAGGTTCGCCGACCAGTTGATCCCCGATCAGCTGGCCCATGTCTCGCTCTCCTTCCTGGTCGACGGGCTCGACGTCCGCCGGGGCGGGGTCGCGGCCAACATCGCCTTCGGTCTCGGCAGCCTCGGCCTCTATCCGCTGCTGGTCGGGGCCGTGGGCCCCGACTTCGCCGAGTACGAGGTCTGGCTCAAGGAGCACGGGGTCGACACCGGCGCCGTGCGGGTCTCCGCCGAGCACCAGACCGCCCGCTTCATGTGCATCACCGACCAGGACGCCAACCAGATCGCCTCGTTCTACGCCGGCGCCATGGAGGAGGCCCGCGAGATCGACCTGTGGCAGCTGGTCGGCTCCTGGGACCGCCCCGATCTGGTGCTCGTCTGCCCGAACGACCCGGCGGCGATGCTCCGCCACACCGAGGAGTGCCGCCAGCTCGGGCTGCCCTTCGCCGCCGACCCGTCCCAGCAGCTCGCCCGCCTCGACGGCGAGGAGGTCCGGGACCTGGTCGCGGGCGCCCGGTGCCTGCTCACCAACGAGTACGAGTCCGCCCTGCTGCTGGAGCGCACCGGCTGGACCCGTGAGGAGGTCCTGGAGCGCGTCGACACCTGGGTCACCACCCTGGGCGGCGGCGGTGTCCGCATCGACGCCGTGGACGAGCCGACGCTCACGGTTCCGGCCGTGCCCGGTGTCGAGGTCGCCGACCCGACCGGCGGCGGCGACGCCTTCCGCGCCGGGTTCTTCGCCGGCGTCGGCGCGGGGCTGCCGCTGGAGGCGGCGGCCCGGCTCGGCTGTGTGACCGCCGCGGCCGCCCTGGGGGCCGTCGGCTCGCAGGCGTACCGCGTCGACCGCGACGCTCTGCTCGCCGCGCTCGCGGGCGCCTACGGCAGCGCGGCCGCGGACGAGATCGCCCCCGCCCTCAACGCCGTTCCGTGACCGGTGGTACGGCCCCGACCAGCCCTTTCCCCTCCCAAGGAGTAGTACGCATGCCCGCTCAACCGAACGCCGCCTTCACCGATTTCAAGGTCGCGGATCTCTCCCTCGCGGCGTTCGGCCGCAAGGAGATCACGCTCGCCGAGCACGAGATGCCCGGCCTGATGTCCATCCGCAAGGAGTACGCGGACGCCCAGCCGCTGGCCGGTGCCCGGATCATGGGCTCGCTGCACATGACCGTGCAGACGGCCGTGCTCATCGAGACGCTGGTGGCCCTGGGCGCCGAGGTCCGCTGGGTCTCCTGCAACATCTTCTCCACCCAGGACCACGCCGCCGCCGCGATCGCCGTGGGGCCGAACGGCACGCCCGAGGCCCCCGCCGGCGTCCCCGTCTTCGCCTGGAAGGGCGAGACGCTGGAGGAGTACTGGTGGTGCACGGAACAGGCCCTGACCTGGCCCGGCCACTCCGGTCCGAACATGATCCTCGACGACGGCGGCGACGCCACCCTCCTCGTCCACAAGGGCGTCGAGCACCAGAAGACGGGCGTGCTCCCCGCCGCCGAGAACGAGGAACTGGCCGTCGTCCGCGCCCTGCTGGAGAGGAGCACCCTGGACTGGTCCGTCCTCGCCTCGGAGATCCGCGGGGTGACGGAGGAGACGACGACGGGTGTGCACCGTCTGTACGAGATGCATCGTGACGGGACGTTGCTGTTCCCGGCGATCAATGTGAACGACGCGGTGACGAAGTCGAAGTTCGACAACAAGTACGGCTGCCGTCATTCGCTGATCGACGGGATCAACCGG
>NZ_JBVHKV010000019.1:139783-158258 GCF_055559335.1 Streptomyces sp. NPDC024555 | reverse complement strand
CTGGTCATGGCCGGTACGGCCGTGGCCACCGGGACCGCGCAGGCCGCGCCCGCACCCACCGGCGACGTCCTGCACCTGGACACCGTCACCGCCCTGCGCGCCCTGAACACCAAACCCCTCAAGAACGGCACCCAGGTCCTCCTCGCCGGCTACCGCACCCCCGGCGACGGCGGCGGCATGCTCCTGCGCTGGAACACCACCTCCACCGCCCCGCACAACGGCGGCACCGTCATCACCCCCACCCACGCACCCAGAACCGGGCGCTGGCACCAACTCCACAACGGAACCCTCGACTTCCGCACCTTCGGCCACTTCGACGCCGAAACCCCCGCCGACACCGCCCTCGACGCCATGGTCAACGACCCCCACGTCCACCGCGTCGAAGGCCACACCGACCTCCTCTTCACCCGACGCCACCTCTTCGACCGCTCCCACATCGAACTCGACTTCGGCGGCCACACCCTCCACACCACCGGCATCGAGAAGAACACCCACGACAACCCCTTCGGCGCCGTCCTCTCCTTCCGCGGCACCGTCACCGACACCACCGTCGAACACACCCTGGGCGCGGCGATGCCGGACCTCTCGGACCTCTTCGAGGTCGGGGACTCCGCGAAGTTCGCGGTCGGCCAGTGGTGGGCCGTCGAGATCAACGCCCTGGCCGGGAAGTACGAGAAGGAGATCCAGCGCCTCGTCCAGGTCACCGATGTCGTGGACGGCTCGCACATCCGGGTCAACTACCAGATCGGCTGGGACCTGGCGGCGGGACGCACCCTGACCTGGACCCGGATCGAACCGGTGGACCGCGCCCATGTGCGCAACATGGTCTTCGAGGGCTGGGGCGAGGACGAGATGACCGGTTCGCACCCGGTCTCCTACGAGTACGCGGTGCGCTGCGACGTCTCGGGCATCGAGGCGATCGGCACCTTCTGGCCCGTGGTGATGCGCCGCTGGTGCACGTACTACCGCACCGAGCAGTGCTCGCTCACCAACCCGAAGTCCGTCACCTACGGCGGGGCCGGCTACCTCACCCAGCAGATCTACTGTCTGTACGGGCACGTGGAGGACTGCCACACCTCCAACGCCCGCCACCTCAACGACTTCACGGCCTCCGCCTACTGCTACGTCACCAACTGCC
Organism: Streptomyces sp. NPDC024555; assembly: GCF_055559335.1. Taxonomy (NCBI): domain Bacteria; kingdom Bacillati; phylum Actinomycetota; class Actinomycetes; order Kitasatosporales; family Streptomycetaceae; genus Streptomyces; species Streptomyces sp. NPDC024555. Next base: position 157,120 of record NZ_JBVHKV010000019.1, on the reverse strand, counting down.
ACGGCGACGGTGACGACGAGGGTCCCTTCGTCACCCACGGCCAGTTCGAGCACGACCTCGTCTACACCGGCAACTCCGGGCTGATGACCTTCGCCAACTCGGGCGCGGCCTGGGGCGGCCGGGCCAAACGGATCACCGTGCGGCGCCACGCCTGCTCCTGGTTCGTCGCCCGCGTCAAGATCACCGATCTGACGCTGGAGGACGTGCTGGTCGTCGGCAAGGAGTCGCTGGCCGGTTCCGGAATGCTCTGGGTCAACGCGGACGGCGTCCAGATGCGCGGCTGCACGGCCACCGGACCGCTGATCGTCTCGCGGGCCTCGGACCTGTCCGCCCGGCCCAATGTGATCGCCGACTCCTCGTTCGCGTTCGCGGCGGGCGCCGAGGTCACCCAGGCCAGTGTCACCGCCCCGCTGACCCTGAGGGGCAACGTGCTCAAGGACGTGGACGGCGCGGTGTTCAACGGGACCGGCCCGCTGGTGATCGACCAGTGCACGCTGACCGGTTCGAAGGACACCGCCCCGGTCTCCCTCGCCCACTCCGACGTCACCGTGCTCGGCGGCGAACTGCGCGACACCGGGCTCAGGCTGACCTCGGCGAAGGACCAGCGGCTGCGGGTCGACGGCACCCGGCTCTCGGGCACCAACAAGGAGGGCGCCCTGCTCTCCCGTACCGGCCGGGACCGCACCGTCGACTGGCGGCTCAGCGGTCTCGACTCGGCCACCGACGAGGCCACCGCCCACATCCGGCTCACCGACGGCACCAACCGCTACCGGGCCACCGGCTCGACCTTCACCGGCGGCCGGCTCGAACTGCGCCCCGCGGCCTTCGGCGCGGGCGGCCATCTGCTGCACACCGGCTGCGTCGAGGACGGCACCGCGCGCACCGCCGTCCCGGAGGAGGGCGACCGGATCGCCCACACCGCCGCCACCCTGCGGTTCTGACCGCTCAGCCCCTCTCCCACCCCCGACCACCAGGGATTCCCGTGACCACGCACACCCCGATCACCGGCCGGCCCGTCCGGATCGCGCTCGTCGGCGCCGGCAACCGCGGTCTGACGTACACCGAGTGGATCAAGGCGCACCCCGAGCGCGCCGAACTCGTCGCCGTCGCCGATCCGCGCCCCGCCGCGCGGGCCGCCGCCGGCGCTCCCCTGGAGTTCGACGACTGGCGGCCGCTGGTGGAGAACCGGATCGCGGACGCGGTGATCGTCGCCACCCAGGACCGCGACCACGTGGAGCCGGTGCTGGCCCTGGCGGAGGCCGGTTACGCGATCCTCGCCGAGAAGCCGCTCGCGCCGACCGAGGAGGAGACCCGCCGGATCGTCGAGGGGGTGGAGCGGGCCGGAGTCCTGTTCGCGGTGTGCCACGTCATGCGGTACACCCCGTACACCGACCTGGTGAAGGAGGTCGTGGACTCCGGGGTGCTCGGGCAGCTGGTCTCGCTGGACCATCTGGAGCCGGTCGGCTGGTGGCACTACGCGCACAGTTATGTGCGCGGCCCCTGGCGCAGCGAGAAGGACTCCTCCCCGATGCTGCTCGCCAAGTCCTGTCACGACCTGGACTGGATCACGTATGTGATGGGCGGCCGGATCGAGCAGGTCACCGGTTTCGGCGGGCTGAAGCACTTCCGGCCGGAGAACGCCCCGGCCGGGTCCGCCGAGCGGTGCCTCGACTGCGCGGTCGAGCCGGGCTGCCCGTACAGCGCGCAGAAGCTGTACCTCCCCACGATCCGGGAGAAGGGCGCGGTCTGGCCGGTCACCCATGTGACCGAGGCGACGGACGAGGCCGGGCTGATCGAGGCCCTGCGCGAGGGCCCGTACGGGGTCTGTGTGTACCGGAGCGACAACGACGTGGTCGACCACCAGGTCCTGGCCATGGAGCTGACGGACGGGGTGACCGCGACCTTCCAGATGGTCGCGTTCACCGAGCAGACCCACCGCCAGACCCGGATCTTCGGCTCGCACGGCTGGCTCATCGGGGACGGCGAGCGCGTCACCGTGCAGGACTTCCGGACCGGCGGGACCACCGTCCACGAACTCGGCGCGTCCGGTTCGAACGCGGCCGACGGGCACGGCGGCGGGGACGCCGCGCTCGTCGAGGCGTTCGTCACCGCGCTCGCCACCGGCGACGCCGGGGCCGTGCGCTCCGGACCCGCCACCTCGCTCGGCAGCCATCTCGCGGCCTTCGCCGCCGAACGCGCCCGGCACACCGGCACCGTCCAGACGGTCCCGGCGCACTGACTTCCCCCCTTCCCACCCTCATGTCCTCGGAGGACCCCCTCATGTCCCGTACGTCCCGCATCTCCCGCCGTTCCAGACTGCGCGCCCTCGCGGTGCCGGTCGTGGCCACCTCGCTCGCCGCCGGGGTGCTCGCCGGCTGCTCCAGCGACGACGACGGCAACACCGTCACCATGTGGACCTACCCGGTCATCTTCGACGAGGCCAAGAACAAGGCGTACTGGGACGGTCTGATCAAGGCGTTCGAGAAGGAGCACGCGGGCGTCGAGGTGAAGGTGGAGACCTTCCCGTGGGCCAACCGCGACACCGCGCTGGCCACCGCGATCGCCTCGGGCAAGGGCCCGGACGCGGTCTATCTGATCCCGGACCAGCTGCCGAAGTACGCCAAGAGCATCGTCCCGGCCGACGAGTACATGCCGGCCGACGCCAAGTCCGACTACACCGACTTCGCGCTGAAGTCCGTGACGGTCGGCGGCACGGCGCTCGCCACCCCGATCCTGACCAGCGCCAACCCGCTGATCTGCGACAAGCGCGTGTTCGACGCGATCGGGGAGAAGACCTACCCGACGAGCTGGGCCGATCTGGAGGCGCTGGCGCCGAAGCTGAAGGACAAGGGCTACTACGCCACCAGCTACAGCGGCGACACCCAGCAGACGCTGAACATGACCTTCTACCCGCTGCTGTGGCAGGCGGGCGGCGACGTCTTCTCCGAGGACGGCAAGAACGTCACCTTCAACGACGCGGCCGGCGTCAAGGCGCTGACGTACCTGAAGAAGCTGGTCGACGGCGGGTACACCGACAAGGACCTGGTGACCACCACGCCCAAGCTGGAGCAGACCCCGACCGCCAAGGGCAAGGTCGCCTGCACCTGGCAGAACACCCCGGCGGACGTCGAGCCGTTCTGGGGCAAGGAGAACATCGTCGTCCAGCCGCCGCTGAAGGAGACCGCCTCGGTCGGCTACGGCACGGTGGGCGCCCTGTCGATGCTGAAGGGCGCCGACAAGAAGAACACCGGCGACTGGCTGAACTTCGTGGCCGAGTCGAAGAACGCGGCCGGTCTCCAGAAGGCCGCGGGCTACTTCCCGGCCCGCACCTCCGGCGGCGACCTCTACCCGGACGACGCGCTCCAGAAGTCCGTCGGCGCGACCCTGCCGAGCATGACCGTGGGCCCGCTCCAGGACAAGGCGCGTGAGGTCCAGGGCGTGCTCGCCCCGGAGATCCAGGCGGCGCTGCTCGGCAAGAAGAGCCCCAAGGACGCGCTGGACGCCGCGCAGAAGGCCGCGCAGGCGATGCTCGGCCGCTGACCCGACGCCGCGGGGCCGGTTCCCCGGTCCCGCGGCCCCACGGGGGGTGACTCCCCCGACCCCCCGCAATTCCCCCGTACCGCAAGGAGATCCCCGTGGCAGTCGTCGCGGAACCCACCCGCCGGGGCCGTCGCAGCGGGCCGCAGGCGCGCCGCGAGGCCCGGATCGGCCTGCTCTTCGTCCTCCCCTGCTTCCTGCTGTTCCTCGCCTTCCGGTTCGGTCCGGGCGTCGCCGGTGTGCTGATGAGCTTCACCGACTACTCGCTGACCGGCGGCGGCAGCTTCATCGGGCTGGACAACTTCACCCGCCTCTGGGACGACCCGCTGTTCTGGCAGGCGCTGAAGGTCACGGTCCTCTACACCGTGCTGGCCGTGCCGGGCACCCTGATCGCCTCGGTCTCGCTGGCGCTGATCACCCGGCGCGCCTTCCGCGGCGCCAAGTTCTTCCGCTCGGTGTTCTTCCTGCCGGTCGTCACCTCGCTGGTGCTGGCCGCCACGGTCTTCGTGTGGATCTTCTCGACCGGCGGTCCCTGGTCCACCGTGATGGGCTGGATCGGCCTGTCGGAGTCCTCCTGGCTCTCCGACGACGTGCTGGTGCTGCCGGCGCTCGCGCTCGTCGGGGTCTGGTCGCGCTTCGGCTACGGGATGCTCATCCTGCTCGCCCGGATGCAGGACATCCCGCGCGAGCTGGAGGAGGCCGCGCTCACCGACGGGGCCGGTCCCTGGCAGCGGTTCCGGTACATCGTGCTGCCGCAGCTCAAGCCCGCCCTGTTCTTCCTCGCGGTGATCGAGACGACGGCCTCGTTCCAGGTCTTCGACGCCGTGTACACGATGACCGGCGGCGGCCCCGCCAACGCCAGCTACACGCTCGTCTTCCAGCTCTACGACGCGGGCTTCAAGTACTTCGACCTGGGCTACGCCTCCGCCATCGGCGTCGCGCTCTTCGCGCTGACCGTGGTGGTCGCGGTGATCCAGCGGCTCGTGATCGGGAAGGACCAGTGACCACCATGACGACAGCACCCGCCGAGACGAAGGCCCCGCCCGCCGCTCCGGCCCCCGCGCCCCCGGACCGCGCCGCGCGCCGCGCCGAGCGCCGGCTGCGCAAGCTCTCCGAGCAGGACACCGTTCCGCACGGCATGCGCCCCACCCGGGCCGGCCGGATCGGCCGCGCCGTCCTGCTGACGGTGGCCGCGCTGGTCACGGTCTTCCCGTTCTACGCGATGGTCGTGCTCTCGCTGAAGCCGTCCGCGGCGGTCGACTTCCCCGGCAGCCTGCTGCCGTGGCCTCTGACCGGCGAGGCGTACGACACGGTCATGGGCGCCCAGGACGTGCCGCGCTGGCTGTTCAACACGCTGATCTACTCCGTCGTCTCGGTCGTCGGCGTGCTGCTGCTGGCCTCGCTGGCCGGGTACGCCTTCGCCAAGAAGCGCTTCCCGGGCCGGGAGACGATGTTCTGGTCGTTCCTGTCGATGGTGATGGTCCCGTACCACGTCACGATGATTCCGACCTTCGCGATGATCGCGAAGCTCGGCGGCGTGGACACCTACTGGGGCCTGATCGTGCCGACCCTGGCCAACGCCCAGGCGGTGTTCCTGATGCGGCAGTTCATCCAGGGCCTGCCGGACGAGCTGTTCGAGGCGGCCCGGCTCGACGGCTGCAACGAGTGGCAGATCTTCTACCGGATCGTGCTGCCGCTGCTGAAGCCGATCCTCGCCACGCTCGGCGTCTTCGTCTTCCTGTGGCACTGGAACGACTTCCTGTGGCCGCTGGTCATCGGCCAGTCCACCGACATGCGCACCCTGACCGTCGGCATCGCCTCGCTCCAGCAGCAGAACGTGCCGCTCAATGTGGTGCTCTCCGGCTCCGTCATCGCGTTCGTGCCCATCTTCGCCGCGTACATGGTGGGCCAGCGCTACTTCACCGAGGGCGTCACCGCGTCCGGAATCAAGGGATAGCCACACATGTTCACCGATGAGGCCGCGCTCGAAGAGCGGCTCGCCACCCCCTCCCCCGCACTGATCGCCGATCTCGGCCGGCTGGAGGGCGATCTGCTCGTGCTCGGCGCGGGCGGCAAGATGGGCCCCAGCCTGTGCCGGCTGGCCCGCCGGGCGCTGGACGCCGCGGGCCGCACGGACCTGGCCGTCCACGCCGTCTCCCGCTGGTCGGACCGGGCGGCGGCCGCGGAGCTGGAGGCGGCCGGGGTGCGCACCGTCGCCTTCGACCTGATGGACCCGGCCGCCGATCTGGCCGCCCTGCCGGACGCCGGGAACGTCGTCTTCATGGTCGGGGCCAAGTTCGGCTCCGCCGGGGCCCCTTCGCACGCCTGGGCGGTCAACGCCGCCATGCCGGACCGGGTCGCCCGGCGCTGGTCCGGGGCGCGGATCGCCGCCTTCTCCACCGGCAACGTCTACCCGCTGGTGCCCGTCTCCTCCGGCGGCTGCACCGAGAGCGACCCGGTCGGCCCGGTCGGCGAGTACGCCATGTCCTGCCTCGGCCGGGAGCGGATCTTCGACCACGCCGCCCTGACCCGGTCCACCAAAGTCGCCAACATCCGCCTCAACTACGCGGTGGACCTGCGCTACGGCGTCCTCGCCGACATCGCCCACCGGGTCATGAACGGCGAGCCGGTCGATGTCACGACCGGTCACGCCAACGTGGTCTGGCAGGGGTACGCCAACGAGGTCGCCCTGCGCGTCCTGCTGCACGCCACCGGGGGCGAGGCGTTCACCCTCAACCTCACCGGCCCCGAGACCGCCTCGGTGCGCCGCCTCGCCGCATGGTTCGGCGAGGAGTTCGGCGCGGAGCCGGTCCTGGCCGGCGAAGAGGCGCCCACCGCGCTGCTCTCCGACGCGAGCCGCTGCCACGCCCTCTTCGGCTACCCGGACGTCCCGCTGCGCACCCTCGTCTCCTGGCAGGCGGACTGGCTGCGCCGGGGACTGCCGCTGTCCGGCAAGCCCACCAAGTTCCAGGTCCGCGACGGAAGGTTCTGATCCACCCCATGTCCTCCCCCACCCCGCTGTCCACCCCCGCGCTGGAGCTGCTCGCCGACGGCGTGGCCATCCCGGCGCATCCGCTCGCCCTGCACGAGGACGGCACGTTCGACGAGCGCCGCCAGCGCGCGCTCACCCGCTACTACCTGGCCTCGGGCGCGGGCGGCGCGGCCGTCGCCGTGCACACCACCCAGTTCGAGATCCGCGAACGCGAGGTCGGGCTGTTCCGCCCGGTGCTGGAGCTGGCCGCCGAGACGATCGACGCCGAGGCCGGCCGGCCCTTCGTGAAGGTCGCCGGTGCCTGCGGCTACACCGCGCAGGCCGTCGCCGAGGCGGAGACCGCCGCATCGCTCGGCTACGACGCGGTGCTGCTGAGCCCCGCCGTCCCCGGAGCGGACGAGAAGGGCCTGCTGGACCGGGCCCGCGCGGTCGGCGAGGTCCTTCCGGTGATCGGCTTCTACCTCCAGGAGGCCGTGGGCGGCCGCTACCTGTCGCCCGCGTTCTGGTCGGCGTTCACCGATCTGCCGCACACCGTCGCGGTGAAGATCGCCCCCTTCGACCGCTACCGCACCGCCGACGTCGTGCGCGCGGTGGCCGCCGCGGACCGGGCCGACGAGGTCGCCCTGTACACCGGCAACGACGACGACATCATCGGCGATCTGCTGACCCCGTACGAGACGGCGGCCGGCACCCCGCGCTGGTTCGCCGGCGGGCTGCTCGGCCAGTGGGCGGTGTGGACGCGCTCCGCGGCACTGCTGCTGGAGGACGTGCGGCGGGCCCGCGCCGGGGACCACGAGGCCATGGTCCGCTGCCTGGCGCGCCGCCCCGAGCTGACCGACGCCAACAGCGCGGTCTTCGATGTGCGCGGTGCCTTCCGCGGCTGCATCGCCGGGGTCCACGAGGTGCTGCGCCGCCAGGGCCTGCTCTCCACCATCCGCTGCCTGGACCCGGCCGAGACGCTCTCCCCGGGCCAGGCCGAGGAGATCTCCCGGGTCGGTGCCGCCTACCCCTGGCTGACCGATGACGCCTTCGTCGCGGAGCACCTCGATGACTGGCTCTCCTGAGACGGCGGCCGGGGACCGGCCCCGGGTCGTCGTGGCCGTGCCGCCGGGGCTGCGCGGGCAGTTCTTCACCGACGCGGTGTGGCGGGAGCTGGATCGGGCCGCTCACCTCGTCGTCGTCGACGACCACCGGGACCGGGCGGCCGTCGCGGCGGCGCTGCCCGGCGCGCGGGCGCTGGTCACCGCCTGGGGCGCGCCGAAGGTGGACGCCGCCCTGCTGGAGGCCGCGGACCGGCTGGAGCTGGTCGCGCACACCGGTTCGGCGGTCGCCCCCTATGTGACCGAGGACGTGTTCCGGCGCGGGGTGCGGGTCACCCAGGCCGGGGACGAGATGGCCCGGCCGGTCGCCGAGGTGGCGCTCGCCTTCACCCTGGCGCTGCTCCACCGCGTCCACCGCTTCGACCACGCGCTGCGCTCCGGGCTGGACTGGGCCGCGGCGAGCGAGGCCCCGCCGCGCCACGAGATCCACGGCAGCGCGATCGGGGTGATCGGCGCCTCGCGGACCGGGCGCGCCTACATCGCGCTGGCACGGGCGATGGGGGCGCGGGTGAGCGTCACCGACCCGTTCCTGTCGGAGGCGGACGCCCGGGAGCTGGGAGTGGAGTCCGTGTCCCTGGAGACGCTGCTGTCGCGCAGCAGGATCGTGGCCGTGCACGCCCCGGTCACCGAGGAGACCCACCGGATGCTCGGGGCGCGGCAGCTGGCCCTGATGCCGGACGGGGCGGGGCTGGTGAACACCGCTCGGTCCTGGCTGGTCGACGAGGACGCGCTGCTGGCGGAGCTGTCCTCGGGGCGGCTCGACGCGGCGATCGACGTGTTCGACGCCGAGCCGCTGCCGGTGGGCCACCCGTTCCGCGCCCTGCCGAACGTGCTGCTGACCCCGCACCAGGCGGCGGGCAGCGTGGAGTGCCGGCAGCGGCTCGGCACCAGCGCGGTGAACGAGGTGCTGCGGCTGCTGGCCGGCCGGCCCCCGGTGCACGCCGTGACCGCCGACGCCCTGGCCCGCCTGCACTGAACCCGTTCCCTCATCCCCGTACCGTCAGGAGATCCACCACCATGCGTCTGATGCGCATCGGCGAGCCGGGCCACGAGCGCCCCGTCGCCGTCTGTCCCGAAGGCCGTCACTACGATCTGTCGGGCGTCACCGACGACATCGACGGCGCCTTCCTCGCGGCCCTGGCCGACAACCCGCACCTGATCCCCGCCGAGCCGAAGCTCCCGGAGACCGACATCACCGGGCAGCGCGTCGGCGCCCCGGTGGCCCGGCCCTCCGCGCTGCTGTGCATCGGGCAGAACTACGCGGCCCACGCCGCGGAGTCCGGTGCCGAGCCGCCCGAGCAGCCGATCCTCTTCTACAAGTCGCCCAACACGGTGGTCGGCCCGTACGACGACGTGCTGATCCCGCGCGGTTCGAGGAAGACGGACTGGGAGGTGGAGCTGGCCGTGGTGATCGGGCGCCGGGCCTCCTATCTGGACTCCCCCGCCGACGCCGCCGCCCATATCGCGGGCTACGCGGTGAGCAACGACGTCTCCGAGCGCGCCTTCCAGCTGGAGGAGTCGGGCGGTCAGTGGTCGAAGGGCAAGAGCTGCGCGACCTTCAACCCGCTGGGCCCGGTGCTGGTGACGGCCGACGAGGTGGGCGACCCGCAGGCGCTGCGGCTGCGGAGCTTCGTCAACGGTGAGGCCCGGCAGGACTCCTCCACCGCGGACATGATCTTCAGCGTGGCGCATCTGGTGCACCATCTGTCGCAGTACCTGGTGCTGGAGCCGGGTGATGTCATCAACACCGGGACGCCGCAGGGCGTGGCGCTGTCCGGGCGGTTCCCGTATCTGGCGGACGGCGATGTGATGGAGATCGAGATCGCGGGGCTGGGCCGGCAGCGCAGCGTCTGCCGGCCCGCGTAGCGGCCGGGGTTCAGTCCTCCGGGAGTTCGACGGGGGCGATCTCGTCGAAGACGTCGCCGGGGCCGGGGTTGGTCGTGTCGGTCGCGCCGCCGAACTGGGTCATCACGCCCCAGACGGCGTTCAGCGCGGTCTGGACGGCCCCCTCGGCCCAGCCGGCCGTCCAGGAGATGTCGTCGCCGGCCAGGAACAGGCCCCGCTTGTCGGCGGGCAGCCGGTCCTGCATGAAGTGGGTGAACAGCCGCCGCTGGTAGCGGTAGTGGCCGGGCAGGTTGGCCTTGAACGCGCCCATGAACCAGGGCTCGTTCTCCCAGGAGACGGTGACCGGGTTGCCGGTGATGTGGCCCCGGATGTCGACGTTCGGGTAGATCTCGCCGAGCGACTTCAGCATGACGTCCATGCGCTCGGCCGCCGAGAGCGGCAGCCACTTCAGGCTGTCGTCGCACCAGGTGTAGGAGAGGCAGATGGTGGCCGGGCGGTCCGGGCCGTCGTCCAGGAGGTAGGTGCCCCGGGTCATCCGGTCGGTGAGCGTCATCGACATGGTGTCGCGGCCGGTGGTCTCGTCCTTGTCCAGCCAGAACGGGCGGTCGACGGGGACGAAGAGCTTGGACGACTCCATGTAGTGGGTGCGTTCCATCGCCGTCCAGTGGTCGATGGGGAAGAGCGCGTCGTCGCAGTCGATCTTGGAGAGCAGCAGCCAGGACTGCCCGGTGAAGACGACGGCGCGGTAGGTGCGGATGTCGCCGGAGTCGTCGGTGACGGTGATCCGGTTGCCGGCCGTGCGGTGCAGCCGGGTGACGGCGCCGCGCGGGGCGCCGCCGTGCAGCGAGGCCAGTGAGGTGCCGAGCGGCCAGTGGACGATCTTGCGCGGTTCGCGTTCCCAGAGGCGCTGCGGGAGCTGCTGGCTGCCGCCGACGATGGAGCGGTGGTGGTCGTCGGCCTCGGTGTAGACGACGCGCAGGATCTCCAGGATGGAGTTGGGGAAGTCGGTGTCCCAGCCGCCGGTGCCGAAGCCGACCTGGCCGAAGATCTCGCGGTGCCGGAACGACGTGAAGGCGTCGGAGTCGCAGAGGAAGCCGTAGAAGGTCTGGTTGTCGAGCTTCTCGACCAGCCGGGCCCAGATCTCGCGGATCCGGGGGACGTCGCGTTCGCGCATCGCCCGGTTCATGTCGGAGAAGTCGGCGCCCTCCTCCAGGCAGCGGTTCCAGGCGTCCATCACATCGCGGTAGACCTGCGGGAGTTCGTCGATGGTGCGGGCGTAGTGCGATGCGCCCTTGAGGTCGACGACGGTGGAGGGGGTGGCCGGGGAGAGCGGGTTGGGGAACGGCTTCGTCTCCAGGCCGACCAGGTCGATGTAGTGCTGGAGCGCGGTCGACGAGGGCGGGAAGCGCATGGCGCCCATCTCGGCGGTGAGGGGTTCGCCGTCGGTGGCGCAGCCGTCGAACGCGACGGTGCGCAGCCGTCCGCCGATGCGGTCGGCCTCGTAGACGACGGGCCGCAGTCCCATCTTCATCAGTTCGTAGGCGGTGACGAGGCCGGAGAGCCCGCCGCCGATGACGGCCACCTCGCTGCCGTGCTCGGTCGCCGGTATCTGCCCGAGTCCCGCCGGGTGCGCGAGGTAGTCGTCGTACGCGTACGGGAAGTCCGGGCCGAACATCGTGATCGGCGGGGCCGCTTCCTCGGTGTGCTGGACGGCGGGGGGCACTGCGGTCATGGGGTACGGGCTCCTGGCGGGTGAAGGGAAGGGGCGGGGCGGGCTCAGACGAGGGAGCCGTAGAGGCCGGGGCGGCGGTCGCGGAGATAGGGGTTCGCGGCCCGGGAGGCGGCCAGCAGCGCGGGGTCGACGTCGCCGACGAGGAGTTCGGTGCCGCGTCCGGCGCGGGCGCGGACGGTGCCGTCGGGTCCGGCCAGGCAGCTGAGTCCGGTGAACTCGAAGGGGCCCTCGGTGCCGGTCCGGTTGGCGTACGCGAGGTGGAGCTGGTTCTCGAAGGCGCGGACCGGGACGAGGGATTCGGCGACGAACGCGTAGGGGTGCATCAGCGCGGTGGGCACCAGGAGCAGATCGGTGCCGGCCAGGGCGTGCGCCCGTACGTTCTCCGGGAACTCGACGTCGTAGCAGATCAGCAGGCCGACCCGGACGCCGTCCACCTCGGCCTGGACGACGGGCCGGTCGCCGGGGGTGAACCAGCGTTCCTCGAACTCGCCGTAGAGGTGGGTCTTGCGGTAGTGGGCGAGGGGGGTGCCGTCGGCGGAGACGAGCCGGACCGCGTTGTACAGGGTGTCGCCCTCGCGTTCCGGGTATCCGTAGGCGACGGCCAGCCCGTGGCGGGCGGCGATCGCGGCGACGGCCCGTGCGGAGGGCCCGTCGGCGGCCTCGGCCAGCCGGGGCACGTCGTCGCCGATGGCGTAGCCGGTGAGGTACAGCTCCGGGCAGACGAGGAGCCGGGCGCCCGCGGCGGCGGCGCGCCCCGCGGCACCGTCCAGGGCGTCGAGATTGCGGGCCACCGAGCCCGGGAATCCGGAGTCCTGGAGCAGGGCGGTGCGCAACGGCGGCATGGCTGACCTCGGGGAACGCGGGCGGGACGGGGAGACGTATCGACGGTACGTTCCGTGATTCGCCCCGGACAAGGCGCGAGTGTTGCGCACCGACCGTCGATCCGTTGCGCGTGGGCGCGCGGATGCGGTGATTCGTTGCGCGGGGGCCGGTGCTATCCGGGCGAGCCGGAGGAGTAGCGCCGCAGCAGCGGTGAGAGCACCAGCACGGACTTGGTCCGCTCGACGTACGGTTCGCCGGCGATCCGCTCCAGCACCTGCTCGAAGTGGCGCATGTCCGCGGCGAAGACCTGGACCAGGGCGTCGGCGTCGCCGGTCACGGTGGAGGCCGAGGCGACCTCGGGATAGCGGGCCAGGCCCTGCTTGATCGACTCCGGGGAGGTGTTGCGGCGGCAGTAGATCTCGATGTAGCCCTCGGTCTCCCAGCCGAGCGCGGCGGGGTCGACCCGTACGGTGAAGCCGGTGATGGCCCCTTCGGCGCGGAGCCGGTCCACCCGGCGTTTCACGGCGGGGGCGGAGAGTCCGATGAGCGCGCCGATGTCGGCGTAGGAGCGGCGGGCGTCCTCCGCGAGGGCGTGGACGATGCGTTCGTCGAGGTCGTTCAGTCGCACGTCGTACGGGTCACTTCTCTGCGCTGGCCCCGGTCGGGGCGGGTCGTGGTGGCCGGCCGGGCGGTGTCGCCCTCGGAAGTAGACCACGGCCCGCCCCTCGGGGCGCGCTCACCGCGGGGGGTGCGGGGTCAGAACGGGAACTGCGAGCGCCCGTGCTGCACGGAGATCCACTTCTGGGTGGTGAAGGCCTCCAGCATCGAGTCGCCGTTGAGCCGTCCCAGCCCGGAGTTCTTCTCGCCGCCGAAGGGGACGACGGGCTCGTCGTGGACCGTGCCGTCGTTGATGTGGATCATGCCGGTGCGGATGCGCTGCCCGAGGCGGACGCCGCGCTCGACGCTGCCGCTGTGCACGGCGCCGCTGAGGCCGTACGGGGTGTCGTTGGCGATCCGGACGGCCTCGTCGTCGCCGTCGAAGGGCACCAGCAGGGCGACCGGGCCGAAGATCTCCTGGGAGAGGACCGGGGAGCCGGCGGGCAGGCCGGTGAGGACGGAGGGGCTGACGAGGTTGCCCTCGGCCCGGCCGTGCAGCAGGGCGGTCGCTCCGTCGGCGACGGTGCGGTCGACGAGCGCGGATATCGCCTCGGCCTGGGTGGAGTTGATCAGCGGGCCGATCTGGGTGGCGGGGTCGGCCGGGTCGCCGACGCGCAGGGAGGCGACCTTGGCGACGAACTTCTCGGTGAACTCGCGCTCCACCGCCCGGTCGACGAGGATGCGGTTGGCGGCCATGCAGACCTGTCCCTGGTGCACGTACCGGCTGAAGACCGCCGCGTCGACGGCGTAGTCCACATCGGCGTCGTCGAGGACGATCAGCGCGCTGTTGCCGCCGAGTTCGAGCACCGCGCGCTTGAGGTTCGCCGCGCAGACCGTGGCGACGTGGCGGCCCACCTTGTCGGAGCCGGTGAAGGAGATGACCTGTGGGACGGGGTGCTCCAGCAGCGCGTCGCCGATCTCGGCGATGTCGGTGACGACGACGTTGAGCAGACCGGCGGGGAGCCCGGCGTCCTCGAACACCTTGGCCACCAGGGTGCCGCCGCAGACGGGCGTGTTCTGGTGGGGCTTGAGGACGACGGCGTTGCCCAGGGCGAGGGCGGGCGCCACCGACTTCAGGGAGAGCAGGAAGGGGAAGTTGAAGGGGCTGATGACGCCGACGACCCCGGCCGGGAGGCGGTAGACGCGGTTCTCCTTGCCCGGGGTCGGGGAGGGCAGGATCTGCCCGGTGGAGCGGAGCGCGAGGACACCGGCCTCGCGCAGGAACTCCTTGGCCAGGTGCAGTTCGAAGGCGGCCTTCAGCCGGGTGCCGCCCAGCTCCGCGACGATCGCGTCGGCGATGGCGTCCTCGCGCTCCTCGACGATGCGCAGCGCCTTCTCCAGCACGGCCCGGCGGGCGTAGGGGTTGGTGTCCGCCCACGCCTGCTGGGCGCTCTCGGCGGCGCGGTACGCCTGGTCCACCTCGTCGGCCGTGGCGACGGTGATGGAGGCGAGCTTCTCCCCGTCGTACGGGTTGAAGTCGACGATGTCCCAGGACCCCTTGCCCGGCCTCCACTCTCCGTCGATGTACTGATGGGCCAGTTCGGTGAAGAAGGACATGGGATCCCTTACCGGAGAGGGGCGGACAGCTGAATCGGATTCATATTACTTATCTTCCAACGGAGTTGGTACGGCTCCGAGGGGCTCCGTCCGACGCCTGCCGCCACGCCCACGGGGATCACCGCGGGGCACGCACGACAACGCCCCTTCCGGCACGAACGGCCGGAAGGGGCGAGGTGGTTGCGATCCTGCGGGATCAACTCCAGCTGGCGTGCAGCGGCTTGCCCTCCGCGTAACCGGCGGCGCTCTGCACCCCGACGACGGCCTTCTCGGTGAATTCGGCGAGGGAGGCCGCACCGGCGTAGGTGCAGGAGGAGCGGACGCCCGCGATGATCGAGTCGATCAGGTCCTCGACGCCGGGGCGGGCCGGGTCCAGGAACATCCGCGAGGTGGAGATGCCCTCCTCGAAGAGCGCCTTGCGGGCCCGGTCGTACGCCGACTCGTCGGAGGTGCGGTTCTTGACGGCGCGCGCGGACGCCATGCCGAAGGACTCCTTGTAGAAGCGTCCGTCGGCGGACTGCTGGAGGTCTCCGGGCGACTCGTAGGTGCCCGCGAACCAGGAGCCGATCATCACGTTGGACGCGCCGGCGGCGAGCGCCATGGCGACGTCGCGGGGGTGGCGGACACCGCCGTCGGCCCAGACGTGCTTGCCGTACTTCCTCGCCTCGGCCGCGCACTCCAGGACGGCGGAGAACTGCGGACGGCCCACGCCGGTCATCATGCGGGTGGTGCACATGGCGCCGGGGCCGACCCCGACCTTGATGATGTCCGCGCCGGCCTCGATGAGGTCGCGCACCCCTTCGGCGGCGACGATGTTGCCCGCCACGATCGGCACTCGCGGGTCGAGGGCGCGCACGGCGCGCACGGCGCTGATCATCGACTCCTGGTGGCCGTGCGCGGTGTCGACGACGAGGGTGTCGGCCCCGGCGTCGAGCAGCTGCTTGGCCTTGCCCGCGACATCGCCGTTGATCCCGACGGCGGCCGCGATCCGCAGCTTGCCCGCCCCGTCGGTGGCCGGGGTGTAGAGGGTGGCGCGCAGCGCGGCCTTGCGGGTGAGGATGCCGACGAGCCTGCCGTCGGCGTCGACGGCGGGGGCGAGCTTGCGGTTGGCGCCGTCGAGCCTGTTGAACGCGTCGCGCGGGTCGATGTCCGCGTCCAGCAGCAGCAGGTCCTTGGACATGACCTCGGTCAGCTGGGTGAAGCGGTCGACGCCGGTCAGGTCGTGGTCGGTGACCACGCCGACGGGCCGGCCGTCGGCGTCCACGACGACCCCGGCGCCGTGGGCGCGCTTGGGCAGCAGCGACAGGGCGTCGGCGACGGTCTGGCCGGGGGCCAGCACGATGGGGGTGTCGAGCACCAGGTGGCGGGTCTTGACCCAGCCGATGACGTCGGTCACGACCTCGATCGGGATGTCCTGCGGGATGACGACGAGGCCGCCGCGGCGGGCGACGGTCTCGGCCATCCGGCGGCCCGCGATGGCGGTCATGTTCGCCACGACGAGGGGGATGGTGGTGCCGGTGCCGTCGGGCGAGGCCAGGTCGACGCCCTGGCGCGATCCGACCGACGACCTGCCCGGAACCATGAAGACGTCGTCGTACGTGAGGTCGTACGGGACGGAAGGGGACTCTGTGTAACGACCGGTGCCGGGCTCAAGAAAACGCATAAGGCTCATTTTTTCATACGAAACGGCGCAGGTCGCTTCCACGAAGACACAGCAAATGACTCCCTCGTTCGTATGTTCCTCCAAGGGAGGATCTCGGGAGTCCCGGGCAAGTGGAACCTGCCTTGCCCGCAGACCCTACCCGACAGGCGTGCGAATCATTCGTGATCATCCCCCCTGGACCTGGTGACTGGGGGTCAGGTAGCTTCAAACGCGCAGGTCCCGCGGGTCTCCCCAACGCCCCGGATCAACAGGCGGCGCGGCCCCAACTCGCGCCGCACACACGACCGGAGAGGATCACGTGCCGCCCGTGGACAGCCAACTTCCGGACATCTACTGCCCGTTCGTCCCGCAGACCAATCCGCACGTGCCGCATGTGCGGGAGCATCTGGACCGCTGGACGCGCAAGACCGGTCTGGTGCACCGGGAATCGGCCAGGGAGCGCTTCGAGCAGGCGGACTTCGGCGCCTTCGTCGGCATGGTCTACCCGACGGCGGACAGCGAGAAGCTGGACCTGGTGGCGGACTGGTTCGTCTGGCTGTTCCTGGTCGACGACCAGCTCGACGACGGCCATCTCGGCCGCAGCCCCGACCGGGTGCGCGACGTGGTCGCGCTGATGCAGAACGTCGTCGAGGGCCGCCGCACCGGCGTCCTGGAGAACGAGGAGCTGCCCGCCGCGGTGGTCGCCCTCATCGACCTGTGGGAACGCACCACTCCCACCGCGGCCGTCCACTGGCGCCGGCGGTTCGCCTGGCATCTGATCACCTACCTCACGACGGCCACCACCTGGGAGGCCGGGAACCGCGCCGCCGGCGTCGTCCCCGCGGAGGCCACCTACATCGAGAAGCGCCGCCACACCGGGGCGATACATGTCTGCATGGACCTCATAGAGATCGTGGAGGGCATCGAGGCCCCCCAGTCGATCCACAACGACCCGCGCTTCATCACCGCGCTGGAAGCCTCGTGCAACGTCGTGTGCTGGGCGAACGACGTGTACTCGTACGAGAAGGAGCAGGTGCTGGGCGAGATCCACAACCTCGTCCACCTGGTCCGCCACCACCGCGGCCACGGCAAGCAGGAGGCGCTGGAGCACGTCTGCGCGGAGATCGCCACCGAGACCGAGCGCTTCCTCCACGCGGAGGCGGAGCTGCTGGCCGCCCATCCGGAGCTGGCCCCGATGCTGCGGCCGTATCTCGACGGGATGCGGAGCTGGATGCGCGGGAACCTCGACTGGTCCCGGCAGACGCCCCGCTACAACCCGGACGACGTCGCCCAGTACGAGCGGCCGGAGCAGTATCTGGAGGCGACGGTCCTGGGCGTCGAGAAGCACTGAGCGCATACGCGTCGGGGGGGGGGGGGGGGGGGGGCGCCCCCCCCCCCCCCCCCCCCGGGGGCGCCCCCCCCCCCCCCGGGGGGGGCCCCCCCCCCCCCCCCC